>JAQUWH010000022.1 GCA_028692955.1 Clostridia bacterium | reverse complement strand
TTCATATACACCCCTAATAAAGTATATAAATTCTATATTTATTTATGATATTTATAATTCATTAATATTTTTATTATAGTATTCTTCAGGATTAACTATTTTACTATCTATGATTAGTTCAAACAACAAATGACTATTTAATGATTTGTTTAAGTTTGATGCACCACTTTTTGCAATGACTTCGCCTTGTTTTACAGCTTGATTTTCTTTCACAAGAACTTCACTTATGCTTTGATAAACACTTATAACTTTATTATCGTGCTCTATTTCAACAATATTTCCTAGAAGTTCGTCTTCTTTTATACTAACAACTGTTCCATCTAGAATAGAAACAATATCAAATGAATCTACACCACCATACGCTACAGCACTATTTTGCATATAAGTAGATTCATAGTATAGAATAGAATTCTCTTGTTGTTCTTTTTCAGCAGTATAATCATAATAATTTTTTAGAATTTTTACATTTTGATCACTATAAGGTTTTATGATAATTGTATCAGTATTAACAACAGGAACATCTTCATCTTTATCTAATACAGTTTCTGTAACATAATCGTAATCAGGTTCTTCCAAGTCATCAACAGTTAAATAAGAATCAGTTATAACTAATATTCCTATAAGTAAAGCAAACCCCAATCCATACATAACATAAACAGCAGATTTTTTAAATCTATATTTCTTCATTTTTTCACCTCTATTATAAGTGTGAGCTTTTTTAAAGAAATTTATACTAAATTTTTTTTATTTCTACGCCTTGATAATAATATTTTAAAATTTGTTCATATGTGTATCCAATATCACTCATTGCTTCCGCTCCATACTGACTCATTCCTACACCATGACCATATCCTTTTGTATTAATTATTACCGTATTATTATCTTGAATTATTTCAAAATATGAAGATCGTAAGTCTAATGAAGTAGCAATATCTGAACCTGTAAATTTTTTGTTATTAATCACTATTTCTTTAATACGACCAGTAGATGTCGTTTTTTTAATCGAGATATTTAATACAGTGGAAAACTGTAAGTCTAGTGCATCGTAAAATTCTTTTAATGTGTAATAATTTTTTTCTTCGTATACTGGAGAAATATTATCCCAAGTTGAATCTACACTGCGTAAATAGGGAAGATAAGTACCAAATATATCTTCACTATTTTCTGTTTTTCCTGTACTTGTAGAAAAAAAGAAGGCTTCAATCACTTCTCCTTTATATTCTAAATATTCACCATATGTTTCTAGTACAGCCGTTTTCAATATGTTTATATTATTAACATAGTTATCTTGCCACGCGTCTTTCAAATATCCAATATCAAGATATACTTGATTGGAAACTGTATCAACAACATCATAATCATTATTTATATTAAGAGCCATTTTTTTCATAGCGTAAGTACGTGCGGCCACAGCTTGAGCTTTTAATGCTTCACTATGAAAAGAAACAGGCATTTCTCCTGCTAATATGCCTACTATATAATCTTCAAATGGTATCTTTTCAATATTACCGTTACTTCTTTTTACTCGGATCACCATATTTTCATGATACTCAAATTTAATTTCTTCATCTTTAATAAATATATTTACTACTATGGTTGGAATTAAAATAATTATTAAAGAAAAAAGTAGCATTTTTTTCATATTCATCACCTTTGGTAAATCATACTACTAATACTACATTACTTTTGTATTTACAAAAAAATCATATAAAAAATTTACTGCTAAATAAGATATCCCTAAAGATAAAATCAAAACTAAAATTCTAGCTTGTACAACTTTGTTCGGTTTTAAAAATTTATCAAAATTAATACTTTGTAAAGCATACAAACTACAAGGAACTGAAAGAATATATAATATAGCTTTAATTGTCATTTTCTTTTTCCTGACTTGTAGATGGTTCTTTTGTATTATTTTCTACGTTTATTACATCTTTATCCATAAAAGAAGCATCATTTTCTATAACAGGTTCATTTTTATACGAATCAATTAAATTAACGCGTCTCACATGTCTTTCTTCACTTGAAAATTTAGCCTTTAAAAAAACATCTAAAATATCTTTTATCCTAATCATACTCATATCTGAACTAAGTGCTATTGCATTGGCATTATTATGCTGATGTGCTAATTTAGCATCCTTTATATTATTTAGATTTGCACATCTAACTCCATTTACTTTATTGGCTGCAATACACATGCCTACGCCTGTTCCACATAATAATATGCCCAGTTCAATTTCATTATTACTAATTCTTTTTCCAATGTCAAAAGCAAAAATAGGGTAGTCAACTGATTCTAAAGAATTTGAACCATAATCCAATACTTCATGTCCTTTTGACTTTAAATATTTTATTATTTCTTTTTTTCTATTTACACCACGGTGGTCATTTGTTATTCCTATTTTCATATTTCCTCCAACTGCATATATTTTTCAAAAACATTACTTTTTAGTCTTATAAATAAGCAAATTATTTTGCGTAAATTTTGTTTTTTTCAATAAATGGTTTGTTAAAAACTGTTATTTTAAATAAAATGTATAATATTTTTATTAAAAATGTCTAGTCATTAATTTCATTATTTTCAATTTTTTCTTTGTCTAATTCGCGTATTATTTTTCTTTGATTTTCTAATATTTTTTCCATTTTGTCATGTAATTCTTCAAGAATTAATTCGCTTTTTAAATCTATTCTAAAATCATTTTGGTTTCTTAAACTGTCCTTTTTTGCTTGTCTATTTTGACTCATCAAAATTACGGGTGCTTGAAGAGCAGCTATACAAGATAACATCAAATTCAATAAAATAAATGGAAAAGCATCTACTTTAATAACAAACAAGTTAAGTAATATCCAGATTATTAAAAACAAAATAAAGCATATTATGAAAGTCCAACTTCCTGCGCCTTCTGTTACTTTATCGGCTATTCTATCGCCTGTCTTTAAATTTTTCAATTCTTCTTTATCGACATCAATAGCTATAGGATTGTCTATTAATGCATCTAATAATTCATTTTCATCTTCAACTTCATTCATTGTGCCATTATTTAATAGCATTTTAACTATTTCTTTTTTTGTTTTTTTTCTTTCTGGTTTTTTAATTTCTTTTTCTTTCATATTATCACCATATATATTATATCACAAAAAAGGTTCTTAACTTAAGAACCTTTTAATTATTTAATTACATTTTTTAATATGACTGTTTTCATTCGAGACATTTCTTTTAAGGTTGTCATTATTCCTTCATTTCCAATTCCAGAATATTTCCATCCTCCAAATGGTTGTTCAAACGATCTAAAGAAACTAGCACCGTTTACAACAAAACCACCGCACTCCATAACTTCTGAAGTTTTAAGTGCTTTACTAATATCACGAGTAATTATTGATCCACTTAATCCATATTTAGACTGATTAGCAATTTTTATTGCTTCATCTAAAGTGTCAAATCCTATAACGGAGATTACCGGTCCAAAGATTTCCATGTCTTTTGCTACATCCATATCTTTAGTTACATTATTTAGAATTGTTGGCTCATAGAAAGCACCATTTCTTTTACCACCAATTACAATTGTAGCACCTGCTGCAACTGTTTCATTAACTTGTTTTTCTACTTCTATGGCAGCTTGTTCACTAACAAGACAACCAATGTCTGTAGTCATATCTGAAGGCATACCAACTTTTAGTGTTTTTATTTTTTCAACCATTTTGTTAATATACTCATCTTTTACACTATTTTCAACTAGAAATCTCTTTGAGGCACAACATACTTGTCCAGTATTATAAAGTCTACCCCAAACTGTCTCATTTACCGCTAAATCTATATCACCATCTGCGCAAATGATGAATGCATCGTTTCCACCCAACTCTAATGAGCAGTGTCCACAATGATCTACTACTTTTTTAGCTGCATCTATACCGGCTTCAGTTGATCCGGTCAAGGATACAATTGAAACATCTGGATTTGAAGTTAAAGCTTTACCTACAACTGCTCCAGATCCATGCACTACTTCAATGACACCATCTGGAACGCCTGCTTCTTTTAACAATTCAACATATTTTGTTAATGTTAAGGGATTAACACTTGCCGGCTTTAATATACAAGCATTTCCCATTATAAGTGCAGGTGGTATTTTATTAATAAAAATATCACTTGGAAAATTAAATGGTATAATTGCTACCATTACCCCTAGAGGTTGTTGAATAGTATACTGAATAGTATTTTCTTGTCCAACTTCACTACCTCTATGTATTACATTACCGT
>JAQUWH010000015.1 GCA_028692955.1 Clostridia bacterium | reverse complement strand
AGCAGCCTCTTCTATACTAATATAACTATCATATAATCCATTCATCATAAAAATTCCTCCTCTATGCTTTATTACAATTACATATAAAGTATACACTTAATCTTCGTAATTTTCAAGTTGTTTTGTGATATTTGTTTATATTTATTACATATTTGTTCATATTATATTTTCTCTCTTCTTAGAGTCATTTATAAAGTCAATTAATAAAAGTTTGTATATTAAAATTATTTTATAACATTTTTTTCAAAAGGGTAACATATAAAAATTTCACTATTAGACTTTTTACCGTTTATCTCATTTTCAATTATTTTAGAGCACAAAAAATTAGCCTCTCCTAAATCTTCTAAAATTTAGAAAAGGCTATATTTCCTTTAATATCAAAGGGGTTCTTGCAAATAAAAGGCTTATTCTTTGTATCATAATTGGAGTTCTTTGGTCTACTATTATATCTTCTGGTGTTGGTTTCATAAGTTCTACCATCATTTTTATAATGTGTCTAGGTGTTCTAAATTGACCATTTGTTCCAGCAGTTGATAATTTAGAAAGTAAATATTCATATACATCACCCTTAGTGTCTCTATCTTTCATCTTTAATTTGTCTAAAGCTGTTACTACTCTTTGTAGCATTATTGGAGTTGGTATTATAAATATTGCATCTTCCATATATTTTGCATAACCTGAATTTTTATTTGTACTTAATGCTTTAATAAATGGAAATACATCTTCTTGAACTATCTTATACATTTTTTCTGCTGGGTAATTCTTAAATATACTCCATCTACAATCTTGATGTTTTTCGTCAAAGATTCTTTTTCTCTGTATTCCTAACATATTGTCACTTTTTTCATTTGCAATATCTATATCATCTAATCCTTTTATAAATAAAAGGTATGTTATTTGTTCTATTACTGTTAGTGGATTAGTAACTCCACCTTCCCAAAAGTTAGTCCATATTCTATCTATTAAACTTTTAGTTTCTTGTTCCATTTTTAATTGCCTCCATCTATCCTATTTTTACATTTAATATTTTATCATATATTTCCAACTTTTGCTACTTTTTAATCTAAAACTGTCGAATTTTATTTTTTTGCAAAATTCGACAGTTTTCTCACCTTTTATTTCTTCTCCGGCAACAAATATTTTCTTTTAATATCTAAAATTAAATCGTTTAAATTATCAATTGTTTTTCTACAAAACTTTTCATCTTCAACATAACATAAATAATGCATTCTAGCTGTAATTTTATTTAACACATTACCAACTTTTCTTATTGAATTTATATTCTCATAAAATTATTCTGTTGGTTTTTCTTTAGGTTCAAATCCTGTTATTAAACCTCATAATAATTCGGATTTTGCTAGCCCGACTTTTTTAGATTTATTTTCTAACATTTGTTCTTATTTGAAGTTTAATCGTATATTTATTTGATACTCCCTTCCTCTCATTTTTCTCCTTTCTTGGGGATTGGGGTTTACCCCATATTTGAATTTATGGCTATACAAATTCAGTGCTAGCTAGGATAATATTATTTAATTCATTATCATATGATTAATTAAAATTATTTCCATATCTTTTGCTTTAGCATCTGTTTCTTCTAAATAATTTCTTTTCTTTCAACTGATTCATATATCATTTTCTCTAATCCATTAATGTAACTAACTAACATTTTTCTACCTAACTTCATCAAATTTACATTTAATTTATCTATATAATCTGATAGAAAATCTATATTATTTAAATTTTCTAAACTTTTTCCCTCTAAACTAATAATTTATTCTAAAAACATTGTATAATTGTATTAATAAATCCCCTCCTATGATTATGGTTTTCACAACCTTATTATATTATAAAAGGGTATTTATTTTTTTATTCTAAAACCTTATATTATTTTACACTAACAGAAATATTTATATAAAATCTACTAATGTAACCGCAAAAAAACTTTTCAGATTTTTGAAAAGTTTTTTGATTGCAATTTTAAGCTTTGTTTTTTATTTTGCCATATCAATCATCTGGGTTGGGTAACAGATGTCAGTGCTACCATAAAGAACCCCACCAAAGCCAATACTGTGACCGCTACTAGTAGTACAAATATCATAGCGATAGAAAAGTGGAGTTTTGAAACTAGGATTGTTTAACGAACCACCACGACAGACTTTTTGTTTTGTTCCCCAACTTTCCTGTGTCCATCTCCAGACACATCCAGCCAGACCATATAAACCGCCTATCATATATTCCAGTTTTGTACCTGTCTCTAATAATTTTTCCCCATCATTGTTGCAATAAGTTCCCAAACGCTTTGAGTCCTTTACCACCTCGTCAAACGTTGCGAGTTCTCGGTCAATTAAAGATTGGCAGATATAATCCCAAAGTTCACCATACTCTATGCAGAATTTTGCACCTTCTTTAAGTGTATCAGCGTACTTCTTACTCTCTCTAACTGCATCAGTATCATCTGATGAATTTTCGTAGCAAATATTTACCCAAGGATTTGCATTAGGTACGAATTTTGCAATCCCATCACTTCCTTTTGAAGCAGTAAATGTTACCATGTAAATACCACCATATAGTCGAATGAAATCATGAATCGCTTCTAGTTCAGGAGTGACTTCCTCGTGAAAATTTTCATCATTAAATACAGCATTATCTAGATTTAGTCTGCCAAAACCATTTTCAATTATCGTATCGGATATTGGACACCATGTGAAATAACTGCCGTCAGATTCGTTTTGTATAATACATTCGTTAGTCTTGCATATGTATTTTTTTCCATTTTCAAGCGAAATTTCATAAACCCGCTTAAAACCCGGTAAAATCGGAACAGCGTTTGATTTCTTGATTTTCTTCGCTACTACGGTTATATAAAACCGACCATTTTCACCTTCTCTAACTTCGATTTCATCGCTGTTGTTGATTATTGCTTCAATAGCAAACTCCTTGTGTGTAATTTTTACTGTTTTCATCATAATTTTCCTCCTAATTAATAATTGATTTCGGAGTGTTTATACCTCCGAATTAACGGACAGCCTAAATAAAATTTACTATCTATTAACTATTATAACACAATTTCACTTTGTTTTGAATATTTTTATGTTAATTTTGAAAAATTACATAACATAATATATAAAAATTATATAATACAGTATGCAAATAGATATAATGTTTTAAAAATTATCATTAGTAATATATTCTTAGTTCATGTTTTTCCCACTAACTCATTGTCTATTAGTTTATTTTAATTTTTTATCATTTTGTAACTATTTATGATTACATTATTTTACATTTGCCATCACTAAGTTTTTTTATTTATACTTCTTTCCCTTTATAAAATGAACTTTAATGTTTTTTAATGGATTGCAATGCACTTTAATGAATTACTGACGTTTTAAAAAAGCCCTCTATTCTAAGCTAGAATAGAGGGCTTTTTATGGTTGCGGGGACAAGACTCGAACTTGTGACCTTCGGGTTATGAGCCCGACGAGCTGCCAACTGCTCTACCCCGCGATTTATTGTACGTGTATAGTATAATACATTCTATATTGGTTTGTCAATACTTTTTAGGTATTTTGTAAAAAAATGTACAAACTATCTATATATAGTATATTCTTAAATTTCCTTTTTATTCACACTGTTTTTAGTTTTTTCATGAAAAAGAAGCAGATCTATTCAACCCGCCTCTTTATACCTACTTAACAATATCAAGTAAATCTAACATACTAGATATTGTATATTCCGGACGAAAACCAAACTTATTATCTAACCTTTTTGGATTAAACCACACAGAAGAAACACATGACATCTTTGCACAAAGTATATCCGCTTCAAGTGAATCTCCTACCATGATAAAATCATCATGATTCTCATTTTGTATACATCTTAACAAAGCCCTCTTATCTGGTTTAGCATAATAAGAATCCCAAGTAAAAATTTTATCAAAATAATCAAAATATCCAAAGTCCTTAAGAACTTTCAGTTGCTGACTGGCAAACCAATCCGTTAATACATATAGCCTAGTATTTGCCTCTTTTAAACATTTTAATGCAAGATCTACATTACTATCACGAATATAGATAGAACATTCTTCAATTGCATCTACCATTTGATGACCACTTACATGATACTTTTCAAGCATAGGTATCGTTTCACCAAAGTATTCCCCTACATTTTTTCTTGTAATTTTAATATCTTTAAAAGCTTTCTTCATTCCACCAAGTGACTCATAAAACTCAAAATGGAAAGAACGTGTATATCCAAATTTAAGATATTCAGCGTATCTTTTAGTTTCGTCAACGCGGTCGTGCCTTATCAAGGTATCGTCCAAATCAAAAATTACAGTCCGACTCGACATAGTATAACAACCTCCTAAAATTTTATTATGTTTCCTACTTATTTTGTGCTATTATACAATACTTTATCATTTCTGTCAAATGTTGTAAAATATTGTCGGATTATTCATAATTACTTGACATTCGATATATTATATATTAAAATTAAAAATGCAAATGATTTGCATTTGGAGGAAACATGTTAGACATCATTTTAGAAACGTTAATCGATAGTGTGAAGCTTTTACCTTTTCTATTCTTATCATATTTACTAATAGAATACATAGAACATAAATCATCAAAAAAAATCGAGAAAACACTTAGCAAGTCTGGGAAATATGGCCCCGCTGTTGGTGCTTTACTTGGTTGTTTCCCGCAATGTGGCTTTTCTGTTACGGCCTCTAACCTATTTTCAGGTAGAGTCATTACCCTTGGAACATTAATTGCAGTGTTCTTGTCAACATCAGATGAGGCCATACCTGTGCTATTATCTCATCCAGACAATTGGGGTGAAATATTAAAGCTATTACTATTTAAATTGGTCATTGGTATGATTGCGGGTTTTGTGATTGATTTTATCTATAGAAGGAAACATACAGTACAATTAACGGAGCATGAAACACATGAACATATTCATGATATGTGTAAACATTGTGATTGTGAACATGGCATACTTCGTTCGACACTCAAACATACTATGAATACCTTTCTTTTTATAATGATTGTAACATTTATATTAAACGTTATCATTACTTTAATTGGCGAAGAAAATTTATCAAAAGTATTAATGTCAAATAGTATATTCCAACCACTCATTGCCTCTTTCATAGGCCTAATTCCTAATTGTGCTTCTTCTGTTCTTTTAACAGAGTTGTATTTAGCAGGAAGTATTAGTTTTGGTTCTATTATAGCGGGATTATCTACAGGTGGTGGTCTTGGTCTTGTGATACTCTTTAAAACAAACAAAAACTTAAAAGAAAATTTGAAAATACTAGGTTTGTTATATGGTATTGGTACTGTAGCAGGCATTTTAATTGAAATAGTTGGTATGATGATATGATAAAGAATACAAAAAAAAGAAATGAAATTTTAATGATTATACAAAATACTAATAAACCACTGACAGCACAAGAGATTTATGATGCTATTTTTCCTACTACCTCCATTAATTTATCTACTGTTTATAGAAATCTTGAGTTACTCTGCCAGGAAAATATACTACTCAAAGAAATTAGGAACGATAAAAAATCATATTATCAAATGAATAGTTATATCCATAAACATCGTGTCATATGTACAAAATGTCACTGCGATATTATTATTTCAGATTGCCCTTTAAAAAAACTAGAAAATGCAATAGAAAAAAGCACAGGTT
Organism: Clostridia bacterium; assembly: GCA_028692955.1. GTDB lineage: Bacteria > Bacillota > Clostridia > TANB77 > CAG-465 > CAG-465. The sequence continues at coordinate 16,165 of JAQUWH010000015.1, read as the reverse complement.
ATCAATTAACAAGTCATATTTTTGAACTTAGTGGAATATGCCCTCAATGTCAATCAAAAGAAAAATAACCACTAAAAAATGTTGACAAAAATTGTTACATAGTGTATAATTATTGTTGTCAGTGTTATACTACAACTAAATGGCGGCATAGCTTAGATGGCTATAGCGTTCGGTTCATACCCGAAAGGTCGTAGGTTCGATCCCTACTGCCGCTACCAAAAAAACCAAGAGTGCATCTTGGTTTTTTGCTATTTATTTTTTGTTAGTTAAAATAATGACTAATTTCTTGTAAGTTAGCAAAGTTTAATTGTCTTTCTACTTCATAGGCTACAATAGCTACACTATTGGATAAGTTTAATGAACGTATTCCTTCTCTCATCGGAATTCTTACCGCATGTTCCATATTTTCTAGTAGGTAGCTTTCAGGTAGTCCTCTTGTTTCTGCTCCAAAAATAATATAACAATCATCTGTATAGCTTACATTAGTATAGCAGTTTTGTGATTTAGTAGAAAGTAAATAGAAATTATCTGTTTGTACTTTACTTTTAAAATCATCTAAATTTTCATATTCTGTAATACTTACCTTATCCCAATAATCAAGTCCAGCTCTTTTCATATTCCTTTTTACAGACTGCTCTGATATGTCAAATCCATATGGTTTTACTAAATGCAGTTTGGCTCCAATGGCAGCACAAGTTCTAGCAATATTCCCAGCGTTCTCTGGTATTTCTGGTTCTACTAATACAACATTAATTGACATGATATTCTCTCCTTTTTTCAGGTAGAATTATATCATTTAGCCATGGTAATGTCAAATCAGATTATAGTTCAGCTAATATCTTCCAAGTTTCAGCTCCTACTACTCCATCTACTTCCAAGTTATTTAGTCTTTGAAATTCTAACACTGCTCTTTTAGTAATTGGTCCAAATATGCCATCTACTTTTAATTTTGCTATATTAGGGAATTTATCTGCTGCTTTATTTAAATATTCTTGTAAAACAGTAACGTATTCTCCAGAATCACCCTCTGCTATAATATTTTCTGATTGATCTAAGAAATCAACTCCATTTACTAATATATCTTTTCTAGTCGCATTTTGATTACTTAAATAATGCAGTTTATTCCATGTATCACTATCTACTACTCCATTTGCAGTTAATCCATTTAACTCTTGGAACTCTTTTACTGCATTTGTTGTAGAACTATTAAATATCCCATCTACTGTGACAATTGGTAAGCTTGGAAATAGTGTTACCACCTCCAGTAACAATTGCTGTAATTTTTCTACATCTCTTCCACTATCTCCCTCATATAACGTATTCATTTTCATTTTATCGTTTAGTGTATTATTGGGTTTTTTCATCATATATTGATTTCCCATATGATTCATCATATTCTTTCTATTATTATAACTCATTCTTCTCATATTTTACACCTTCCTATATAACATTATATTTACTTTCAGATTACTTTAGAACTGTATTTAATTTACTTGAATAACTAACACTTTAATGGTAAAATATACTTGGTGATTATATGAAACATTACATACTAGTTAATCCTGTCTCTGGTAACAGAAGAGGTTTAAAGCGAGGTATAACAATAAAAAAACTATTAGAGAAATATAACATAGAAGCAACCATCGTTGTTTCTGAATGTCCTGGATATTTAACAAAGGTAGCCTATGAACTTTCACATAAACATACTTGTAGATTTTACAGTGTTGGTGGAGATGGAACATTAAACGAGATTATTACTGGCATGATTGGTACTTCTTCTGATGTTGTCGTTATTCCATGCGGTACTGGTAATGATTTTGTAAAAAGCATCTCACAATATATGAGTATGAGGAAAATCATTATTCATTCAATCAATAAGGAAGCGACACCTACTGATATATTAAAGCTTAACAAAAACAGATATTGTATTAATATATTAAACTGTGGCTTTGATGCTATGGTTGCTAAAAATGTGGATATGTTTAGAAAAATCCCTTTTATATCTGGTAAAGCAAAATATAACTTATCTATCTTTTATAGCTTACTTACTAATAGAAACTACCAATTTAAATTAAGAGTAGATAATGAAATAGTAAAACAAAGTTTTACCTTAATTGCGGTAGCAAATGGTAAATATTATGGTGGCGGTGTCTGTCCATGCCCGGAGGCTAATACACAAGATGGCATACTAAATGTGTGTAGTATCAATTCTACAAGAATTAGGCACAAGATAAAATTTCTTCCAAAATATAACAAAGGAAAGCACACCGACTTATCTATTGTACATATTGCAAAAGGAAACAAAGTACAAATTGTTTCCAATAAAGAATTCCCTATTAGTATTGATGGTGAAGTTCATTACGATAAAAAAATATCTGCACAAATTATACCAACTGCAATTAATATAGTGCACATATAACTGTAATAGTAGTGACTACGAATTAATAATATAAAAATATAATTTCCAGCTAAATCGCTGAAAGCCACTGTTAACAGGAAATGCGAAAATGAGTATTTAGCTGGAAAAAATATGATGAAATGTTGATTTAGCAACAAGTATATGGTATTATACATATAACAGAATGTTTATTTTTCAATGGTTTAACTTTAACAATAGTTGTATTTAAATTCTTTTATTTTCAAATCGCCAAAAATTTGTACATCAGTTTAACTTTAACAATAGTTGTATTTAAATCTAGATGTCAAACAGTACGGTAAGCACGTAAGAGCCGTTTAACTTTAACAATAGTTATATTTAAATTCAATCTCAATTTTATAGTCTACTATCTTTTTTACACGTTTAACTTTAACACCATTGTACTCAAACGTGTTATATCCCTACACGTCAAAATAGAACCCAACTTCATCGTTAGGTTCTATTTTTGTTTTATATTTATTCTTGCACTTCTTCAGCTTCATCATCATCTACTTCTACATTTGTTCTTGGTTTTAGTAATGGATAAAGTACAACATCACGTATGTTATAACTATTCGTTAAGAATTGTAGGAATCTGTCTATTCCAAGACCCCATCCAGAAATTGGAGGCATTCCATATTCCATTGCTTTGATATATTCATAATCAATACTCATGGCTTCTTCATCACCATTTTCTTTTAATTTTGATTGTTCCATAAATCTTTTTTCTTGTTCTCTAGCATCAACAAGTTCAGAGTAACCATTAATTATTTCTTGACCGTTTACAATTAATTGGAATCTATCTGTTAAAGAAGATTCTTTATCGTTAGCACGTGCAAGAGGTGATAAGTCAATTGGATGTTGAATTAAGAAAGTTGGATTCACTATCTTTGGTCTACTTACTTTCTTATATAATAAATCAATTAAGTTGCCTCTTCCTAGTAATTCAATATTCTCATCTTCTAATTCAATCTTGCATTCCTTTATTTTAGCAAGTAGTTCTTCTGCAGTTTTGTATTCATCAATATCAATTCCACAATCTTTTATCAATAAGTCTCTAAAAGAAACTTGTCCCCATTCACCGCCAAAATGAATGACCTGCTCTCCAATAGTAACATCTAAATTACCATCAAATAATTTACCTATGATATATACAATCATATCTTTCATCAACTTCATATTATCTTCATAATTGTAATAGGCACTATACCCTTCAATCATGGTAAAGTCTTGTAAATGGTTAACACTAATTCCTTCATTTCTAAAGTCTCTTGCTATTTCAAAGATATTATTAAAACCTGCAATAATTAATTTCTTTAGTGTTAATTCAGGAGATATTCTTAAAAATACATCTGTATCATAAGTATTATGATGAGTAATAAATGGTCTAGCAGTGGCTCCAGATGCAGTATTTTGTAAAATTGGAGTGTCTACTTCTATAAAGCTCTTGCTATCTAAAAATTCTCTCATATATTTGATAAAATTTGATCTAAGTAAGAATCTCTTTTTTGTTTCTTCATTCATGATTAGATCTAGATGTCTTTCTCTATATAAAATTTCCTGATTTGTAACACCATGGAACTTTTCAGGTAAAGGTCTATATGATTTACCAAGGAATGTATATTCTTTTATTCTTAATGTTTGTTCTCCCGTTTGTGTTTTGAATATCTCGCCCTTTACACCAATAAAATCACCAACATCTAATGTCTCATGAATAAGCTTGTACAAATCTTCTCCCACTTCATCCTTTTTAAGGCAAAGTTGGATACGACCTTCTACATCTCTTAAATCCATAAAAGATATCTTACCCATTTTCCTTTTAGACATAACTCTTCCTGCAATACATACATCTTGTGTTTCTTCTGGTAAAGTCATTGCCTCTTTAATCGTATGTGTTATTGCAAATTTTTCTGGTCTTACATTAACCCCTAATTCTTTTAGTTTATCTTCTTTTTCAAGACGTATCTTAATTAAATCATTCTTTAAATCCATAATTCCCCCAACAATACTATAACTTTTGTATACTTAATATCTTATATTTAATAACTCCACTTGGAGTTTCAACATTCACTTCTTCACCTTTTTTCTTGCCCATTAAAGCTTTTCCAACAGGTGATTCATTTGATATCTTGTTTTCATCCATATTCACTTCAGTAGCACCAACAATACCATACGCAATATCTTCATCAAATTCATAGTCATGTACTGTTACAAGCGTACCAACACCAGCTTTTCTAGTAGATACTTCTTCATCATCTACTACTTTGGCAATTCGTAATGTATTTTCCATCTCTATGATTTTTGCTTCCAATAATGCTTGTTCATTTTTAGCATCATCATATTCAGAGTTTTCAGATAAATCTCCAAATTCCCTTGCTACTTTAATTCTTTCTGCTACTTCCATTTTTCTAGGTCCTTTTAAAACCCTTAACTCTTCTGCTAACTTATTATATCCTTCTTGTGTCAGGATAATCTCTCTATCACTCATTTTTATTACCTCCAAAAATTTATTACATTTTATACAACAAATTGTTCCTACCTATTATACACTATTTGTCAAGTTTTAGTTCATATCCTCTAGACTCAAGGCTCCTAACTTATTTTTGCTAAAGTTATCATCTACTAATTCTAGTCTATTAAATAAAGTTGCAAGTTCATATTTACACTTGTTATATTGTTTCATATTATTATTATCGATATCTTCATCTTCATTATTTAAGTCAATATATTTAGAATCCTTTTTAACGATATAATGCGAATAGAAATCATTTTTTACTACGCGACTACACATTAAATAAATGTGATATTCTTGAATATTTCTTTTTTGTATGATATCAATGGTAGAACCAAATTCTTCATTTAATTCGTTAATCATACTCGATAACTTCTGATATTCCAATTTGCTAATCCCATTCATTTTAAGCACATCTACAAATTTATACTTTAATATATATTCTGTTATTTTTTCTTTAGAAAAATCTTTACTATCATTTAAGATTAACAATATTCTTAATTTATTAAGACTAATGTTGAAATTTTCTACATAGTCATCGATGTATTTGATGACATGTTCTTTCATTTTATTTTCAGCCACAATCTCTTTTATTTCGAAATTTTCTCTTTTTTTCTTTAAAGTATTTACAATATATTCTTTGTATTTTGTATGACTGTTTTCATCGAAATACTTACTAAACACAATATTTAATTTATCTACTTTTTTTACTTTATTCTTTAAGTCTTTTTCAAAGTATAACTTCTTTATCTTCTTTTTATTATTGATTAATTTATTTAGCTCTTCTTTGCTTATTTTCAAACTAAAGTTATTAGTTACATTTCCATGCTTTAAGTAATCTTCTATCATTTCATATTGCAGTATATTCTTTTTTGCTTTGTATGTTATATTGTTTAAACTAAACTTTTTTTTGCCTTTATCTTTACTAACAGGATTTGAGATATCGATAAAAAGAGTATTCATATATATCACCTACATCATAAATTACAACATATATATATGAATATTTCTCATCTCATATTACTATTCTTCTTTGTTATCATCCTTTTTGACAATATTTTTAATCATAGAAGCATTTTTTGTTCTATCCAACTTTTTTAGTAACAATGCTTTTAATTCATCACCACTTAAATTTCTTGTTAGTTTACCAGATTCTGCTAATGATATAATACCAGTTTCTTCAGAAACTACAATCACTAGTGCATCAGAAATTTCAGTAATACCAACTGCTGCTCTATGTCTTGTTCCTAAACTTTTTGGTACTGTTACTTCAGAGGCAAGTGGCAAAATACATTTTGCAGCAAGGATTTGCGTTTTGTCAATTATAATTGCCCCATCATGTAATGGTGTTCTTGGCATAAATATATTTTGTATTAGTTCAGACGATACTTTTGCAGACAAGGGAATTCCTTCCTTTAAGGCATCTTGTATTTTAGTGTTTTTTTCAATAACAATTAAAGCACCAATCTGCTTTAATGACATAATTTCAACCGCTTTTACAATTTCACCAATAGAATGTTTGACCAAAATATTATCATCCATATCAAAAACATCCACTATTTTACTACGTCCAATTTTTTCAAAAACATTTCTAAGTTCTGGTTGAAATACTACTATCAGTAGTAACATACCATATGTCAAGAAATTAGTTAATATAAAATTAAGGATAACCATATTAAATAGTTTAGCGATGATTAATAACCCAATTAATAAAAGCATTCCTTTAAAAATATGCTGTGCTCTTGTTTGTTTAATAAATCGATAAAAATAATAGATAATTAAAGAAACAATCACAATATCGGCAATTAAAATTAATACTCTCATTGGACTTGTTAAATCTAATGCCTTCACGAAATCATACATCATAGATACAAAACTATCGATTATATTTTGCACTTGATCACCTCTTCCTTTGTAACACTAATTATACACTTTGAATCGCAGATATTAAGATAGCAAACATTGAAAATACCATTGAAAACAACAATATACCGATAATAACATATTTTGCAACGTTAGCTGCTCCTTTTTTTCCATTCTTCATATTTATTCCCCCATATTAAAAATCAAACTTGTCTTCAAACCAATGACATAAATCATCAATGTTCACTCTTACTTGCTCCATACTATCTCTCATTCTGATAGTTACACAGTGATCTGTTTGTGAATCAAAGTCATAGGTAATAGCAAATGGTGTTCCAATTTCATCTTGTCTTCTATATCTTTTCCCAATACTTCCTGTTTCATCAAATTCTACGTTATATTTTTTAGATAATAGGTCATATACTTGCATTGCATCCTCTGATAGCTTCTTTGAAAGTGGCAATATAGCCATTTTAATAGGAGCAAGATACGGATGTAAGTGTAATACTACTCTAGTATCATCTTCAGCTATTTTTTGTTCTTCATAAGCATCACATAAGAACACAAGTATCATTCTATCTACACCAACGGCTGGTTCAATACAATATGGTACGTATTTTTCGTTGGTATCTGGATCTAAATACGTCATATCTTCACCAGATGCTTCCATATGTCTTGATAAATCATAATTGGTTCTATCAGCAATACCCCAAAGCTCACCCCAACCAAATGGGAATTTATATTCTATATCTGCGGTTGCATTACTATAGAAAGATAATTCCTCTTTGGTATGATCCCTAAATCTTAAATTAGTATCATTAACACTAAGATTACGTAAAAAATTGATGCAGTATTCTTTCCAATAAGTATGCCATTTTAAATCTTCACCTGGTTTACAAAAGAATTCTAATTCCATTTGTTCAAATTCTCTTGTTCTAAAGATAAAGTTACCAGGTGTAATTTCATTTCTAAAAGATTTTCCTTGTTGACCAATTCCAATTGGTAATTTTCTACGAGTTGTTCGTAATACATTCTTGAAGTTAACAAACATACCTTGTGCTGTTTCTGGTCTTAAATAAATTTCAGATTTAGCATCTTCTGTAACACCTTGAAATGTTTTAAACATCATATTAAATTGTCTAATGTCTGTAAAATTTAGTTTGCCACAAGCAGGACACACAATATTATTTTCTTTTATATAACCGATGGTTTGTTCATTACTCCAACCATCTGCTATAACATCTTTTCCATTTTTTGTAGCCCATTCTTCTATTAATTTATCAGCCCTATGTCTCGTTTTACATTCTTTACAATCAATTAGTGGATCTGAAAAACCACCAACGTGACCAGTTGTAATCCAAACTTGAGGATTCATTAAAATAGCTGTGTCTATCGCAACATTATATCTATTTTCTCTAATGAATTTCTTCATCCAAGCCTGCTTTACATTATTCTTTAGTTCAATGCCTAACGGACCATAGTCCCAAGTATTGGCAAGTCCTCCGTAAATTTCAGATCCCGGATAGATATATCCTCTTGTTTTACATAGACTTACTATTTTTTCCATTGAATCAACCAATATTATTCCTCCTCAATTGTGATATCTAATACACCATGCTTTTTATCTACTAAATCACCTTCATTAAAAATAATATGAACTTTTTCATCTTTAATATAGAAGTTTTCTAGACCAGTTAATGCATATGTAAAATCAGATTCATTCATTAATTTTTTAGATACAACATAACCTTTTACTGAATTTTTTACTATCATCTTGTAATCTTTACCAAGCATAGAAACTAATATTTCCTTTTCTGTTATTTCTTTTCCTGTTTCAAGATTAATATTAAAGCACTCTATCTTTTCTGTGGTAGATTTTTTTGCAGCATCATCAATTATTCTTTGATGTAAAGTAAGAGATAGTATTCTTTTATCATTTACTGTATTATCATAATTGTTATAGGATACAGTAAATGTATATTTATGATCAGCACTTTTCATTTGATCTTTTAAGTTAACATATCGCTGTGTATATTGATCATCTATTTTTTTATTTAATTCTTCTAATTTTTCTTTGCCTAGAGTTACCACAGGTATTGTTATATCAGCTTTAATCTTAGCATTTGATGTGTCACTAATCTTATTATCTGCCACACTATATTCAATATCAGCTAAATTAATCACTGGTACAGATTCATCTTGTGATAAATCAAGTAGATTTTGAACATCTGACTTGTCTTGTCCTATTACTGTTGGCTCATTTTCATGAGTAAGAGCTAAAAATATTAGTGCTCCACCAATAATAACGAACGAAAAAAACGCTATAATAGGAGCTTTTGAGCTCTTCTTATTTTCTTGGTACCTCATTGTTTCCATATATCAATCACCCTCGTATATATTCTACTACATAATTACACATTTTTCAACATTTTAACAACTATATTTCATACATTGCAACAATTATTTTTGTATGGATTTTACATTAATATTAATACCAAACAAATTAATTCCAGTAGCAAAATCTATAGCGTAAATTGCTACATTTCTAATTTTAGAACTTAAATCTGGAATATTCTTGCCAAACTTTATCTCTATGTCAATATCTAACTTCATACCATCATTAAATTTTTGAGTACTTACTTTAAATATTTTTGTCACACCATCTATTTTCGAAACAGAATGCATTACAATGCTATTGATCACATTATCTGAAATGTAATACTTACCTAAATAGCTATATGTAGGTCTTATAATTGTTTTTTCATTTTCTTTTTCTTCTTCATCTTTGTTAAAAATGTTAAACATTTTAAGTGAATCTAGAAAGTATCCTGAAAATTGTTTCTTGATTTCAAAAGTAGGAACTGGCACAACATGTTTGCCATCTTCTACTCTTGATTTTCTCGCTTTTGCAATTTGTTCTTCAGTTGTAACATCTTCAATATAGATAAACTTTTCTATGGTTCCAAGACTTAAATTAGCTGCAATTTTTTCAACCATATCATCTGATGTACCAAGTATGAGTAGTTTATCTGGTTTTTCTGCTTTTAATACTCGTTTCATCTCATCTTGTCTATCTTTTTCAAGGAATATAGCAGCTTTAACAGAAGCAATAAAATTTGCTTCTGTTTTGGCTGATCTTCCTGCAATTACTTTTGTATTTTTAATTAAAATAGCATCGTCAATAATATAGTGAATGTCATTTTCTTTTGCAACAGCTTGAGCATTATAGCTCTTGCCAGTACCGGTCTTTCCTACAAACGCATAAACTTGCATTCTTTCACCTCTATACTTTCATAAGGTCCTTTGCAGTTAAACTAAATTTGCCTTCATTTTCAATATCAATTACTTTGACTAAAATATCATCACCAACGCTAAGTACATCTTCTACCTTATTAACTCTTTCATTGGATATTTTAGAAATATGAAGTAAGCCTTCTTTTCCAGGTAGCACTTCAACCAATGCACCGAATTGAAGAATTCTAGTAACTTTACCCATGTATGTTTTATTAATTTCAACATCAGTAGTTAAGTCTTCGATTGTTTTAATAGCTTGGTCTAGTTTTTCTTGGTCAACACCTGCAACAAAAACAGTTCCATCGTCTTCAATATCTATTTTAACACCAGTTTCTTCAATAATTTTATTAATTACTTTACCACCAGTTCCAATCACATCACGTATTTTTTCTGGATTGATTTTAATAATCTCAATTTTTGGTGCATATTTAGATAGATTTGCTCTTGGTTTATCAATTGCTTTTAACATTACTTCATCTAAAATATATTCTCTTGCTTTTTTAGTTCTTGCAAAAGCTTCTTCTATTATTTCATATGTTAAACCATCTATTTTAATGTCAACTTGTATTGCAGTGATACCTTTTTTTGTCCCTGCTACTTTAAAGTCCATGTCACCAAAGAAATCTTCAATTCCTTGAATATCTGTTACCATGATATATTTTGTTGAATCCTCTGGCATTGTAAACAATCCAGTAGAAATTCCTGCTACAGGAGCTTTAATAGGCACACCAGCATCCATTAAAGCAAGTGTTGAACCACAAATACTACCTTGTGATGTTGAACCATTAGAGCTTAACACTTCAGATACTACTCTGATGGTATATGGGAATTCTTCTTTTGAAGGAATCACAGGCTCTAGCGCTTTTTCAGCTAATGCTCCATGACCAATTTCTCTTCTACCTGGTCCACGTGATGCTCTTGCTTCCCCAACACTATATGGTGGCATATTGTAATGGTGCATGTATCTTTTTGTTACTTCTTCATCGATCCCATCAAAAGTTTGTTCTTCTGATACAGAACCCAATGTAACCATAGATAATACTTGTGTTAACCCACGTGAGAATAATCCACTACCATGAACTCTTTCAAATAATCCAACTTCTGCACTTAACTCTCTTACCTCGTCATTACCACGTCCATCTACTCTTTTATTTTCTTCAATGACTAAATTTCTAACAGCTGTTTTTTCTGCTTTATATAGCGCTTCATTAATCATAGACTTATTTGCAGTATATGCTTCTTCTCCGAATTTTTTGCTATATTCTTCTTTGACAAATTCATTTACTTTACTAACATTATCATCTCTTTCGATTTTACTCTTTGTCTGAACAGCCTCTTTAAATTTTTCTGTTGCAATGCTAGCAATAAAGTCTTTTAATTCTTCTGGAATAGCAAAAGATTTATAACTTGCTTTTGGCTTTCCAATTTCTGCTTTGATTTCTGCCATGAATTTGCATAGTTCTTTGATTTCTGTATGAGCAAGTTTGATTGCTTCTAACATTTTATCCTCTGGTACTTCTGATGCGCCAGCTTCTATCATACACACTTTTTCTGGTGTAGCGGATACTGTTAAGTCAAGTATAGATTTTTCTCTTTCTGCAAGAGTTGGATTAACAATAATCTTATCATCCACTAATCCTACTTTTGCACTACCAACTAATACATCAAATGGAATATCTGAAATATTAAGTGCAATCGCAGCACCAACAGAAGCTGGTATTTCTGGAAGTACATCTGGATCTACTGCTAAAACAAGCACATTAATTGATGTATCATTTCTATAATCCTTTGGAAACAATGGACGCATCGGTCTATCGATAACACGAGATACAAGAACTGCTTTTGTAGATGGTCTTCCTTCTCTTTTAACATAACCACCAGGTATTTTACCAACGGCATATAGTCTTTCTTCATAATCTACTGAAAGTGGTAAAAAGTCAATTCCTTCTCTTGGCTCTTTTGACATTGTTACATTAACTAATACCGCAGTCTCTCCGTATCTTACCAGACAAGAGCCATTCGCAAGCGGTGCCATTTTTCCTGTTTCTACTACAAGCTTTTTACCAGCAAAGGTAGTTTCAAATTTTTTATACATAAATTTCCTCCTTATTACAAAACAAAGGTTGTAATAATAATTTCTAAACTTTATTTGTTGCAAAAAGTTCACAAATTATTACTACAATTACCCCTCTATTTTCGTATCTATTATACTATAATCTCCATCATTCTTCAAGCAAAAAGCACAAAAAAGTAGATTAATGCAAAAATAAACAGAGTTTGCATCTATTACCATACAGCTCTGTTTATTTTTATTACTATTTACCAGTGGAGCCAAATCCACCTACATCACGACTTGTTTGATTCAATTCATCCACTTCTTCTATCTCACTATCAAGATATGGCATCACAATAAGTTGGGCTATTCTATCACCGTTTGTAATGATTCTTGATTCATTAGTATCATTATGCAAAGGAACGATATATTCTCCCCTATAATCAGAGTCAATTACACCTACACAATTAGCAGGTCTTACTCCCTGATTTGCTGCCAATCCACTTCTTGCAAAAATAGCACCAAAATATCCATCAGGTATTTCAAAAGAAAGTCCAGTTCCAACTTTAATAGTATCATGTGGCTTTATTTCTATTATTTCATTCTCTATATAGGCATATAAATCATATCCTGCAGCTTTTTCTGAACCACGTGAGGGCATCATAGCATTAGAATTTAACTTTTTCATTTTTATTTTCATAAATCTATCTCCGATTGTATTTATTTTACTTATTTTTCTAGTGATTGCTGGAAATTCCATCCATCTTTGCACATATCTTCTAATGTCTTTGTTGTAACAAATCCAAGTTCTTCCTTTGCCTTAGTAGGATCAGAGTAACAAGTTGCAATATCACCTGACCTACGAGCTACTACTTTGTACGGAACTGTTACATGATTTGCTTTTTCAAATGCTTTTACCATATCAAGAACGCTATAACCAACACCTGTTCCAAGGTTATAGATATAAAGACCTTTTTTCTCTTTGTCTAATTTATCAATTGCTTTAATATGACCAATTGCCAAATCAACAACATGTATATAATCTCTCACACCAGTCCCATCTGGGGTATTGTAATCATTACCAAATACAGATAATTCTGCTAAAGTGCCAGATGCTACTCTTGCTACATAAGGCATTAAGTTGTTTGGTATTCCTTGTGGTTCTTCCCCAATTAATCCACTTTCATGTGCTCCTACTGGGTTAAAATATCTTAAAATACAAATGTCCATTGTATTATCTGCTACATAGATATCTTGTAAAATTTGTTCAATAAATAGTTTTGATGTTCCATAGGGATTCGTCGTACCACCAGTTCTACAATTTTCTGTAATTGGTACTCTCTCAGGTTCCCCATACACGGTTGCAGAGGAACTAAATACGAATTTTTTAACACCATATTGTTTCATCACATCAAGTAAAACCAGCGCTCCTGAAACATTATTCATATAATACTCAATTGGTTTTTGTACTGATTCACCCACTGATTTATATCCAGCAAAATTAATAACAGCATCAATCTCGTTTTCTTCAAATACTTGTTCTAAATTTTCTCTATTTAAATAATCCATTTCATAAAACTTAAAATCTTTTCCTGTTATAGTTTTGATTGCTTCAATTGCTTTTGGCTTACTATTATAGAAATTATCAATCACAACAATTTCTCTTCCACTCTTTAATAATTCAACGCAAGTATGGGAACCTATATATCCAGCTCCCCCTGTTACTAAAATTTTTTTCATTTTTACCTCCAATAAATTCAAAGAATTGATATTCTTTAAATTTATTATATTTCATTCTTTATAAAAAGTCAACTCTAAACTTTTTATAAAGATTAGAGTTTTTAAAGAAATTTTGTTCAAAAAATTGGTAATTAGCAAAAAACTATTTTAGTAAATTAATCCACGATTCTTTGACAGTGCCAACATAGAATTGTGCTACATTTTTCCTCGCTGTTTCGCCCATCTCATGCCTCTTTACGGTGTTTTCTATTAATAGTTCTATTTTCTCTTCCATTTGTAAGATACTTCTTTCCTCAACTAAAAATCCATCTTCATTTTCTGATATAATCTCACGTGGTCCTACATCAATATCAAAGCTAACACAAGGTAATCCATACGACATTGCTTCACCAAGAACCAAAGAAAAACTTTCACTTTTGGAAGTAAGAAGAAAGATAGAACTATCACAAAATACATTTTCCAATTCCTCTCCTGCTAATTTCCCAGTTAAAATGACAGAATTTTCTAGATGCAATACGTGAATGAGAGATGTTAATTTTTCTCTCTGACTACCGTCTCCGACAATTTTTAATGTCCAATCCTCATATTTCTTATGAATTCTCTCAAATACACGAATAGCAGACTCAAAGTCTTTTACTTCTTCCAATCTCCCAACAGTAAGCATTTGTTTATTATTTAAGGTAGAAAATCGGTTTGGCTCATGAATCATATTTGGTATCACTATGATTTTTGGCTTTTTAGATGAATTTTGCAACCATTCATCATATACCTTTGCTGCTTTTTTGGTCATTACAATTAAATAGTTGATATCTTTAAAAGCTCTTTTTACTTTAGAAGCATAACGTTTTGTATCAATATAGGAATGTTCTTGAGATATTGTCACAATGTCACGCCTTTTTATCTGTTTTGAAAACTCTATTCTAGTAGATATTAAGACATCTGTATTCAAATTTTTTGTTAGTTTTCTAATACCAAAATATTTTGTATAAACCATCTTCATTGCTTTTTTTAACTCAGAAAAGAATTTTCCTATCTTTCTATTCTTTAAGCTATCCTTTAATTCTTTTTTATTTGGACCATAAGGAAAAATATACTTAACTTTAATCTTTTTATCTAACTCATAAAAAGACTTTCCAAGTATATTATACAAAGATATGATTTCTATTTTATAGTTATCTACTAAACTATTGGCAAGTGTTGTGACTTGTTTCTCAATTCCTCCATAATTTAGATGTAACATTAAAAATGTTATCTTTTTCATGTCATTTTATACCCCTTTAATATTTTTTATCATTTAAAATTTTATGTTTTGTTATCATCAATATTAATTTTTTTGTCGATAATATATTGTGGTCTTGCTTTAGACTCGTCATATATTTTTCCTATATATTCTGCAATAACCCATAATGATAATAGTTGAATACCAGAAAAAAAAGTAATTATTACCATTATCGAAGTCCACCCAGCACTTAAATGCGGTCCACCTATGAAATAGGAAACCAAAGAATAAATTAATACAATAACGGAAACAAGTATACTGAACACTCCTAATCCACCAACTATTTTAAGTGGCTTGGAAGAAAATCCAATAATTCCATTAGAAGCAAGTTTACACATCTTACTTAAAGTATATTTTGTTTTTCCTGCTACTCTTTCTTGTCTATCATACTCAATAGATTTTTGTTTATAGCCAACCCAGCTAAACAAACCGCGCAAATATTTATTATGTTCTGGCATAGCATTTACAACATCTACCACTCGTCTATCTACTAGCTTAAAATCTCCTGTATCTTTTGGTATATCTACATCAGATAAAGCATTCAGTGTGTTATAGAAAACTTTTGCAGTAAAAAGCTTAAATGCTGATTCACCTTTTCTTCTTTTTCTTTTGCCATATACAATATCATAACCTTGTTTCCATAAAATAAGCATGTCCGGTATTAATTCTGGTGGATCTTGTAAATCTGCATCAATAATGACAATAGCATCGCCATTTGCCTCCTTTAATCCAGCAGTTACAGCAGCTTGATGCCCAAAATTACGAGAAAATGAGATAATCTTTACCTTAAAATCTTTATTTGCAATTTCTTCTAACATAGACAACGTTTCATCTGTACTACCGTCATCTATAAATATTAACTCATAAGTATATGATTTTAGAGAAGATAGTACAGTAGTTAATCTATCATAACAACTATTTACCACATCTTGTTCCATATACATAGGTACGATAATCGATATTTTACTCATTATCTTTCCTCCTGTTTCATTTAGAAATTATCATTAT
>JAQUWH010000006.1 GCA_028692955.1 Clostridia bacterium | reverse complement strand
AGAGGGCAACAAATTACAATTTATAGGGTAAAGATAATAGGAGCCAAAAGGCTCTTATTTTTGTGCCTTTAAATCCTATTCACTTACAAAACTTATATTATTATATATGTTAAATTGTATTCACTCTAAAAAGTTTGTTGTATTAAGAATGGTGTCGTGATAGATCCAGCTTGTGGTAGCGCAGGATTTTTAGTTGCTGCCGGAGAGTACTTGAGGGATAATAAAAATGATTTATTTATGTCTCAAAATTTAAAAGAACATTTTAATAATTCAATGTTTTATGGATTTGATATGGATAGGACTATGCTTAGAATTGGTGCAATGAATTTAATGCAACATGGTATAGAAAATCCAAATATATTATATAAAGATTCATTGTCAGAAGATAATGAAGATAGTAATAAATATACATTAGTACTTGCAAATCCACCTTTCAAAGGTTCAATAGATAGTGAAAGAACATCTAAGGATTTATTAGCAGTTACAAAAACAAAGAAAACAGAATTGCTATTTTTAGCTTTATTCTTAAAAATATTAAAAACGGGTGGACGAGTTGCTTCAATTGTTCCAGATGGAGTATTATTTGGCAGCTCTAATGCACATAAAGCAATGAGAAAAGAAATAATAGAAAATCAGAAATTAGAAGCAATAATATCAATGCCAAGTGGAGTATTTAAACCATATGCAGGAGTGTCAACAGCAATAATGATATTTACTAAAACAAATGATGGTGCAACCGATAAGGTATGGTTTTATGATATGACTGCAGATGGGTTTAGTTTAGATGATCAAAGACAACCGATAAAAGAAAATGATATACCAGATATAATAGCAAGATTTAACAATAAAACATCTAAAGAAGAACAAGAAAGAAGTAGAACAGAAAAATCATTTTTTGTATCAAAAGAAGAAATAGTAGAAAATGACTATGATTTATCTATAAACAAATATAAAGAAATAGTTGTAGAAAAGAAAGAATATGAAAATTCTAAAGTTATACTAAAAAGAGTAATGAATATGGAGGATGAAATCCAACAAAAATTAAAAGAGTTGGAGGAAATGTTATAATGGAGTGTATAGATGATTATGTTTGGTATCAAGAAGGCCCAGGAGTCAGAAAAAATCAGTATACTATAGATGGCGTGAAATTATTGAATGTAGCAAATCTAGTTGATGGAAAAATTGATTTATCTACAAGTAAAAGATGCATATCTGTAGACGAAGCTAGTGGGAAATACAAACATTTTTTGGTTGACGAGGGGGATTTAATAATAGCAAGTTCAGGAATACAAGTTGACTATTTTGATAAAAAGATGGGGTTTGCAACAAAAGAGCATTTGCCATTGTGTATGAATACGAGTACAATTAGATTTAAAGTGAAAAATGAAAAGGCAACTAATATAAATTATTTTATGTGGTTTCTAAAGTCAAGTAAATTCAAAATACAATTACAAAAATTAATAACAGGGTCAGCACAATTGAATTTTGGACCTAGCCATTTGAAAAAGATAAAAATCAAAATGCCTAGCATTGCAGAGCAAGATGAAATTGTAAAAAAATTAGAAAAAGTACAAAATATAATTGATATAAGGAAAAAACAATTAGAGGAATTAGACGAGCTTATCAAATCTCAGTTTGTAGAGATGTTTGGAAATCCAATAATCAATGAAAAAGGCTGGGAGAAAAAAAGATTAGCAGATGAATGCAATATAATAACAGGCAATACACCATCTAGAAATAAAAAGGAATATTATGGAGATTATATAGAATGGATAAAATCAGATAATATAAATACTCCAAGTAATTATATTACAAAAGCTGAAGAATATCTTTCTAAAGAAGGACTAAAAATTGGAAGAAGCATAAAAGAAGATAGTATTTTAATGACTTGTATAGCTGGTAGTATAAGTTGTATAGGAAATGTTGCAATGACTGATAGAAAAGTATGCTTTAATCAGCAGATAAATGGAATTGAAACTTTAAATAATAATACTTTGTTTATGTATATACAATTTATTCTTTCAAAGCAATATATTCAAAGCACAATAAATATGTCTTTAAAAGGAATATTAAGCAAGGGAAAATTATCAGAATTAGAATTTGTTTTTCCACCAATAGAACTACAAAACCAATTTGCAGAGATAGTAAAACAAATCGATAAACAGAAATTTGAAATACAAAAGAGTTTAGATGAAATGCAGAAAATACAAAAAAGTTTAATGAATAAATATTTTGAATAGGAGGAATAAAATGTTATCATATGAAGTTTATAATTATTATTTGTTTATCAACAATAAATTAGAAGAACTTGAAGAAGTATTTAAAATAGCATTTGATTGGATAGAAAGCTATAATAGTACTTGTAAAGAAGTTTTAAACAAAGTTTTAACAGCTAAAGCAAGTGCAGCAAGTGATGGAACACACTATGTTGTACCAAATGGGGGACTTGTAAAAAAATTTGATGAAACTATGGAAGTCTTACAAAAAAGTTTTAATGTAATATCAGTTACAATAAAATATGGCGAAATAAAGAAAGAAATAGAAACATACAAAATTAAAAATAAAATAAAAACAGATTACATAGAAAATTTTTTTGAATATACAGATAACATGTTGCAAATTTATCAAGAATGGATCCAAAATTTGAATGATAAAGAATATGCAATAAGACTTGGCAAGCAATTTGTTAAATATGAAAGATTTTTTGTAACATGTAAAAATGTATATAATAATTTCTTAGATTTATATACTGATAATGAAGGAGTAGATAGTAAAAAAGCTATAGACATTCAATTATTAGATGTGGAATTGGATTTAGAAGAATTTAATTCTGTGTTAAATTCCATAAATAAAATATATTATGAGTTAGGAAATATAATGTATCCAAATATTGGTGGTATGAAATATGAAAAATTGAAAATTGTAAAAATCGAATCTGGCTCAATTTGGAGTAAACTATTCGGAGATGAAAACATATTATCAGTTTTTGCCAATTTCTTGAATAAGACGGTTGATTTCATTTTCAATAAATTTACCATAGAAGGAAAATTATCAAGGCAACAGGTAATTAATAGTTCAATAAAAGAGTCTTTAGAAATGTATGAAACTTTAAAAAATATGGGTTATAATGTAAATGACTCTAATGAAGATATACAAAAAGCATTTTTATGTTCAACAAAACATTTATTAAATATAGCTAGTAAAAGTGCTAAGATTAGGGTGAATGATCAAATGCATGAATTAAATGGTGATGTAAAAATCAAGTATTTAGAAGAAAATAAAAGAATGCTTTTGTCAGATGGAAATGAAAGTGACAACGAAGTAAAGGAGTAAAATATGTCAAATTTTGATTTTTTAAAGCAAACACAAATATTTAATAGCTTTGCAGATGCTTCGTTAGAAGCGGAAAAAGGAATAGGTTTAAATACGGTAACATGCAGTATATTAAGCAGACGAGCTTTAGAACTTGCTGTAAAGTGGTTGTATGCTAATGATATGGATTTGAAAATGCCATATCAAGATAGTATTTCAACATTAATACATGAAATATCGTTTAGAAATATACTAGATGAAAAACTATTTCCACAGATTAAATATGTTATAAAATTAGGAAATTTTGCTGTACATAATAATAGAAAAATATCAAGAGAAGAAGCAGTAATGTCTTTAAGATATCTATTTAATTTTATGCAATGGATATCATATTGTTATGGGCAAAATTATAAAGAATTAAAATTTGATGAAAGTATTTTACCAACTGAATCTTCAAATGTTTTAGCTGTAAAAGAAAAAGAAAACTTATATGAAGAATTAAGCAGAAGAGATAAGAAAGTAGAAGAAGCGATAAAAGAAAATCAAGAATTAAGAAAGCAAATAACACAAAGTAGAGAAAATAAGAAAAATGTTTATGACTTTAAAATAGAAAACATATCAGAAGCTGAAACTAGAAAAAGGTATATAGATTTAGAATTAAAATTAGCTGGTTGGAACTTTGATACAAATATTACAAAGGAATTACCTGTACAAGGAATGCCTAATACGGAAAATATTGGATTTGCAGATTATGTACTGTTTGGAGAAAATGGATTACCACTTGCAGTTGTTGAAGCAAAGAAAACAAGTGTTGATGCAAGGGTAGGACAAAATCAAGCAAAACTATATGCAGATTGTATAGAAACAGAATATCATCAAAGACCAGTTATATATTATACTAATGGATATGAAATATATATGTGGGATGATAAAGGATATGCTCCAAGGAGAGTAAGTGGATTTTATACACAAGAAGAATTAAAGTTATTAGTAGATAGAAGAAAGACAAAACAAAGTTTATCTCATTCATATATAGATACTAGTATAGCTGGAAGAGAATATCAATTAGAAGCTGTAAAAAGTGTATGTGAAAATTTTGAGGAAGGTCATAGAAAATCACTTCTAGTAATGGCAACAGGAACAGGAAAAACCAGAACTGCTATTTCCATTGTTAAAACTTTAACGGAGCAAAATTGGGCTAAAAACATTTTATTTGTAGCAGATAGAACTGTATTAGTAAAACAAGCTAAGAATAATTTTACAAAACTATTGCCTAATATGTCTTGTTGTAATTTGTTGAATTCAAAAGATAATCCAGAGGAATCTAGAATAGTTTTCTCAACATATCAAACAATGATAAATGCAATAGACGATATGAAATCTAAAAAAGGAGATAAATTATTTACTCCTGGACATTTTGATTTAATAATAATAGATGAGGCACATAGAAGCATATATAACAAATATCAAGCAATATTTGAATATTTTGATGGACTTCTTGTTGGTCTTACAGCAACTCCTAGAAGCGATGTAGATAGAAATACATATAGATTTTTTGAAATAGAAAACAATGTTCCAACATATGCATATGAATACGAACAAGCAGTAAAAGATGGATATTTAGTAGATTATCATACAATCAGAACAAGTACAGACTTTATGGATAGAGGAATAAAATATGATGAGCTTCCTGATGAAGAAAAAGAAGAATATGATAATCTATTTGAAGAAGATGAAGCTCCAGAAGAAATAAATTCATCAGCTATTAATAGTTGGTTGTTTAACAGAGATACAATAAAAAAACTAATAGAGTTATTAATGGAAAAAGGAATAAAAGTTGAGGGGGGAGATAAATTAGGTAAAACAATTATATTTGCTAAAAATCATAAACATGCACGAAAAATAGAAGAAGTATTTAATGAACTATATCCTTCATATAAAGGTGAGCTTGCAAAAGTAATAGATAATCAGATTAAATATAGCGAGAATTTAATAGATGAATTTTCAGTTC
Organism: Clostridia bacterium; assembly: GCA_028692955.1. GTDB lineage: Bacteria > Bacillota > Clostridia > TANB77 > CAG-465 > CAG-465. The sequence goes on along the minus strand of JAQUWH010000006.1, from coordinate 79,508 downwards.
AAAATAAATTCCCACAAATTGCAATATCAGTGGACATGTTAGATACTGGTGTTGATGTACCAGAAATAGTTAACTTAGTATTCTTCAAACCTATAAAGTCAAAAATAAAGTTTTGGCAGATGATAGGAAGAGGAACTAGACTATGTGAAAATTTATTTGCAATAGGAGATGATAAAAAGGAGTTCTATATCTTTGATTATTGTAAAAACTTTGAATTCTTTTCAGAGAACCAAAAAGGAATAGAAAGCACATCACAAGTTAGTTTGACAGAAAAGATATTTAATTATAAATTAGATTTAATAGTAGAACTACAACATATGAAATATCAAGCACAAGAAGACTTTGTAGAGTATAGAGAATCTTTAATTAATGAATTTATTGAAGAAGTAAACAAATTAAATAGAGAAAGCTTTATGGTAAAATCTAAATTATACTATGTTGAACAGTTTGCAAAAAAAGAAGGTTGGAATTATTTATCTATATTAGATACAACAAATATCAAAGAAAATTTAACACCTATATTAATACCTTCAGATGAAAATGAAGAAGCCAAAAGATTTGATAGTCTATTATATGGATTACAAGTTAAAAAGATAAATAATCAAAGAACTACTAAGATAGAAGATAATATTTCTAGTTTGGCTTCTGAATTGGAAAGATTAGGAACGATACCAAAGGTAGTAGAAAAGCAAGATCTTATTATTAAAGTAGCTGAGACAGATTATCTAAGTAAAGCTGGATTTTTTGATATAGAAAAAGTAAGAGAAGAATTAAGAGGACTAATTCAGTTTATAGATCCATATATGAGAACACCAATATATTCTGATTTTGAAGATACATTATTAGAAGTAAATGAGGATGATATACCTTTTAGCATAGGAAATGACTTTAGAAACTATAAAAAGAAATTAGAAAAATATTTTAGTGCAAATTTAGAAAATATTGTTATATGGAAAATAAGACATAATCAGAAATTAAACAATGCAGAAAAGCAAGATTTAGAAAGAATATTATTTGAAGAATTAGGAAGTAATAAAGAATTTGAAGAAGCATATGGAGATAAGAGTGTTACACAAGTTGTAAGAAATATAGTTGGATTAGACCCAAATACGGCTAGTGAAATATTTTCAAAATATATAAATAACAATAGACTTAACATGAAACAAATTCAATTTGTAAAATTACTAATAGATTATGTTATAAAAAATGGAACTATTGATATGATTGCTCTTACAGAGGATCCGTTTAGAGCATTAGGGGAATTAGGAGATTTATTTGAAGATAATATAGATACATTTAAAAACATAAAAAATGATATTGAACAAATAAATGCAAATGTGGAGAAGTTGGCGTAAAACTAGTTTATATTCATATTGGAGGAAGAAATATGAAATTATATGATGGAATAAAGGATGTAGCAAAAATAGTACAAAAAGCTAATAATATAGAATTATATCAACAATTAATTGATTTGAGTGCACAAGCTTTGGATATGCAAGATAAAATTCAAGAATTGACTAAAGAAAATAAAGAATTAAAAAATAAAGAAGATATGACAAAAAGAATTGTTAGACATAAGGAAACATATCTTACTTTAGAAAATGATAAAGATGGGCTCATGTATTGCTCTTGCTGTTGGGATAATGATAAGAAATTAATTCAATTAAGGATAGAAGATGAGGGTGATTATAGTTGTTATATCTGTAAGAATCAAGGATATTACAACAAGGAAATGTATCAAAGATATGTTAGCAGTTTAGATGAAAATAATTCAATATATTAAGGGGGAAAAGTAAGAATTACTAGATTTATAGTTGGGCAAGCATTAATTAAATTAAGTAAGAATATGAAAAAGGCATTTTGACTGGTAAAAGATTTGTTATGTTGAAAGGCTCAAAAATAAAGGATGAAATTGCTAATTCATTATCTACAAGTTTAGTAAAATATTCTGAAAGAGAACGCAGTTCTAAAGATATAAAGGATAATGTATTTGTAAACAATCACTTACTTATGCTCTATTCCATAAAAGGCGGCAGTAATTATTTTAGGAAGAAATTCTAACGGATATAATGAATGGAAGAATAAAGATGGTATAAAGTTAAAAAATTTAACTAATGATAAATCCTTTTTTGAAAATAACTATATAAAGATTAAATAAAAACTTTCTTTTTTGGCAATAATATGGTATAATATTATTATAAACAAAAAGGAGAGTTTTTATTATGTTAGGAGAAAAAATAAAATCATATAGAGAAAGCAAAAATATGACACAGAATGAGATTGCAGATATATTAGGAGTGAAATCTACAACTGTATCAAAATATGAATCAGGAACAATAGAACCAAATATTGAATCATTAAAAAAGTTAGCTGAATTATTTGAGGTTTCTATAGATGAGTTATTGAAAGAAGATAAATTTGATGTATCTAAAATAAATATTTTAGAAGTATTACAAGAACAAAAAAATATGAAATTAAAAGGTAATTTATATCACAATACTCAAATCAAATTTGCATATAATACAAATCATATTGAAGGAAGTAAGCTTACAGAAGATCAGACTAGATATATTTATGAGACGAATACATTATTAGCAGAAAAAGACTCAATAATAGATTTAGATGATGTTTTGGAGACAGTCAATCATTTTAAATTAGTTGATTATATGTTAGACATAGCAGATAAAAAGCTAACAGAAGAAATGATAAAAGAATTTCACAAGATATTAAAAGAAGGAACATCAGATAGTAGAAAAGAATGGTTTGTTGTAGGAGATTATAAAAAGTTATCCAATGAAGTAGGGGGATTAAAAACTACAGATCCAAAAAATGTTGAGAGAGATATGAAAAAATTATTAGAATGGTATGAGAACTTAAAACAAGTGACAATAAATGAAATAATAGAATTTCATGCAAAATTTGAAAAAATACATCCATTTCAAGATGGTAATGGTAGAGTAGGAAGGATAATTGCTTTTAAGGAATGCTTAAAAAATAATATAGTACCATTTATTATCTTAGATAAAGAAAAATTATTTTACTATAGAGGATTAAATCAATATCAAACTAATAAAGAAAAAGGATATTTAATAGATACTTTTTTGAATGCACAAGATCAATATATTAATATAATAAAGTACTTTTTAAAATAAAGTAATTATAGTAAAATAGTCAATAAAGAGGAAATAAAATGGTAGAAAATATAATTACAGAATATACAAGACAAGATATAGCATATTTATTAACTAGTGGTTATTATGATAAAAAGATAGAATCTACAGATCATAGATTTTAAAATGCTTATGGAGACATAACTCAACATACAATAAACAATTGGGATTGGGAAGATGATTGGGTATTTTATGATCCACTTGAAACACATATTTTAGATATCCAAGGAAGTAAGGAATTTGGAAGAAGAAGAGAAGCCTATTTCTTAAATGGAAAATATTATGATGATATATATATGGATATCATGTCAGATGAGTTTAAAGAGAGTTATATCAAGAATAAAAATATATCAAAGATAAATAAAATACTTGCTAAAGAAATTTAGTAGGTATTTTTTTGTTTATTAATCAAATTCTACAGCTTTCGACAAAATGCGTCATATGAATAATGTATAATATCATTGACAAATAGTTACATTTTATTACAAAATATTTGCTATTAATGCAACAATAGAAAGGGTGGTTATGTGGTATATTATGATTTAAAGATTGTCGTTATGTTAAAAGAGGATGTTAGATATGAGGATACCTATCAAAAAATATCTGATTTTATTGCTTATGCAATGTTACAAGATGAAGAAACAAAACAATTTCATAAAGAAAATACATATAAAATGTACAACTTTTGTTCCTTATATCCTTTAGAAGAAGACAGGATATACAAAGGGGATAAGATGTATACTTTTGACATTAAATTTGTAAGTTTAGCCTTTGCTATGAAGATAAAACAATTGTTAAATTTAATTTCAAGTCAATATTTTAAAGTCATTATGTCAGATATTAAAACATTTGAGTATCAAACAATTCATAAATTAATTACACTTACACCATGTATTTTAACAACGAATAAAGGAGATTACAAAATAGAGAATGATATGGAGCTAGTAAAAAGTAGAATGATTGCTGGGATTGAAAAGAAATATCAATTAGTCTATTGTGAAAAAGTGACATGTGATTTTATACAATCCATTGCAAAAATTAATAGAACACCTATTAAACTACCATATAAGAATATACACTTTTTAGGAAATAAATTTGAGATAACAGTAAAGGAGGATGAATTATCACAAAAGTTTGCACATCTTGCTTTAGCAACAGGACTTTTAGAAAAAAATAGTCAAGGATATGGTTTTTGTAAAGCACGTTAGGGGGTGAAGAGATGATTTTTGATCTATTAAATAGTTTTGGTGAGTATTTCAAAGATACAAAAGTGGTAATGGATTCTTACCGATTGCAAAATGGGATTTACTTGCTATTTAAAAATGATGGCACTCATGAGATGTTAAAAATAGATAAAGATACCAATACTACCACTACGCTATATGAGTATTTAAAAATAAGAGATTTTTATAGTAATTATATGGATTCTAATAAAGCACTAGATACTTCATATATAGAAGAATATAATGGTAAAGAGTATAAGATGGTAAAGAAGATTTGTAGTAATAATCAATATACTTTGTTTTTTAAAAATAGGTTTGTAGAAGGTTTGATTAATGATAACAAAGAAACTATTCCTGTCCCTATTTTCCTAAAAGGGATAGACAAATATTTTGATTCTATGATTTCTCTTGGTAAGAATGATAGAAAAGTAACTAGCATTATGGAAGAGATAAAAGATATTGTTTCATCAGAGCAAGAAATTTTAGAGAAAAAAGAATTACTAAAAGAAAATTTTCTTAAAGCAGTAGAAATTGTAAAAGATGAAACTCTTACAAAAGATATTTGGGTTAAAATCTTTTTAGAAGCAGAGGAAATAGAATATGAAAGAGCTACCTTAAAATATTTATGTACAAAAATTTTTAATAAAAACGATGCAAATATACAACAAAATGGAAATTTATATGGAATTAATAATTACAATTTTGGTTATACAACCGCAAAGAAACCATTTATTGAATTAAAATCCACTCCATTTAAAGTAGCGTCAAAATTAAGTTTAGAAGAAATAAAGATGGTTAGAAATCTATACATATGGTTACTCAAAAATGTATCAACAAAAGATTTTGTTAAAATTCCAGTCGATTACAACTTTACGAGTGAACTAGATAAAATTGATATCAAACAAAAAGCGATTTATTTATTACGAGTCTTGAATGATAATGGCAGTGCTAAAATAGACGATTTTTCTTTTATTCCTTTTTACACTAACACCATTAGAGAATTCAAGTGTACGAATTGTTTTCATACTAAAGTAAATTTAGAAGAAAGTGAATTTGTCACAAAAGATAGTTATGAACTCGAGAATAGAGTTAGTAAAATTTGGTTTGCAAATAGCCTTAAAGATTCATATTATAGGTTTAAAGATATCGTGTCCAAAAGAACAATGATACCAAATTGGAAGAAAGAATTATTAAAAGAAAAAGCAACAATATTCTTTGAATTCTTTCATAAGGCAAATGATATTCCTATCAAACAAAATTTAGATAGTATTGCCTACCACATTACACTAAATAACTTAATTGATGAGATAAAAGAGGATAAAATTTTTCATACAATGAAATCAATGAATCTTTGGTTTGCTTTTGATGAATATTTTGGAGGTGATTTTAAAATGATAAAAAATCAGATATATACACGATCAAAAGAAGTAGTTTTACAGGAAGGAACAATAGACAGTGATGAAATGTATTTTTTCTTTGTGGGACAAGTAGTGAAGTATTTATTAGATAAGAGTAAGGCAAGTAACAAGACACAATCCATGATTGATTCTGTTATGAAAGCTGGAACACAAGAAAAACTTATTCATATTATTTTACTATTAAGAGATAAATATAGCCATGAGTTAAGATTAGTAAATCCAAAATTTGATAATATTTTAAAACAAATAGTAACAGATACTGTTGAAAAAGACGTCGTTAAAAATAGAAAGTATATTTTGGCTGGATTTTTAGAGAATAACCTTTTTTACTTAAAGAGTAAAAAAGAGAATGATACTGAAAATTTAGATTCAATTGTTTAGTTGAGGGGGAATAAATGATGAGTGAAATGAAAAATAGAGTATATGGTGTAGTTGGTATAAAAAGTACTTTAGCAAATTGGAATGCAGATTTTTCCGGTAATCCAAAGACTACATCAGATGGTAAAATATTCGGTAGCGATAAAGCCTTTAAGTTTCCTATTAAAAAGATGTGGGAAATGGAAGGGGAAAAAGTACTGTATGTAAAATCATATAAAAATGCAAAAGATAATATACAAGCAAGAAATTTGGCAGAAAGATTTAATCAAATATTTGATACAGATTTAAAAGGAATGAAACAAAAAGAAGAAGTATTTAAAAAATTATTTAGTGCTATTGACGTTTTAAACTTTGGAGCAACTTTTGCAGAGGAAAAAAATAATATTAGCATTACAGGTGCAGTACAAGTGGGACAAGGATATAATAAATATGAAAATTCAAATGTTGAAGTTATAGATATTTTATCTCCGTTTAGAGATTCAACAAAAGATGATGCACAAAATAGTACTATTGGTACAAAGATAGTATCTGATGAAGCCCATTATATGTATCCATTTACTGTTAATCCACAAAATTATGATATGTATCAAGCCGTATTTGGAGATGTTGCATGTTATACAAAAGAGGCATATGAGAGTTTTAAACATGGATGCCTTGTTGCTGCTACTGCGTATAATACCAATAGCAAAATGGGTTGTGAAAATGAATTTGCAATTTTTGTAGAATGTAAAGAAGATAGTAAGTTATACCTTGCTAATCTAGATCAATATATTACTTTTAGCAAAAACAGAGAGGGAAAAGATACGATTGACATTACTGAATTGTCAGATATATTAACAAATCATCAGGATGAAATTGCTACTATTGAAGTATATTACAACAAGTATACGTTAACAATCAAAGGAATGAAAGAAGAGTATATTGAAAAATTCTTATTCTAGAAAGGAGACTTTTTATGACTGAAGTAATAAAATTTAGATTAAAAGGTCCCAATGCTATTATTAGAAAACCAGAAAGTAATCATATTTATTTTACTTATAATAACGTCCATAAAATTATGTTACTTGGTCTTCTTGGTGCTATTATTGGAGAAAATGGTTACAATTATAACCTATTATTGCAAGAATTGAAACAAGAAGGTAATGTACTACCTGAATTCTATGAAAATTTAAAGGAACTAAAAATAGCTATTGTACCAAATTCAAAAGTAGGTACGTTTACAAAGAAGATACAACAATTCAATAATAGCGTTGGATATGCTTCTTTTGAAGAGGGAAATAATCTAATTGTTTCAGAACAATATTTAGAAAAACCAGATTGGGATATCTATATTCTTTCAGATCATACACAAATATTTTTTAAACTAAAAGAATATTTACTAAATAAAAAATGTGAATACATACCATATATAGGGAAAAATGAGCATTTTGCAGACATTTGTGATGTTGAAGTATTGCAAGCAAATGAGTGTAAACAATTAAATGGTGTTATTGACTCTATATTTACCGATATTCCTTATTCGTTAGAAGATGATTTCTTTGATTTCGATGCGCAGCTATATTCTGATGATACGATATATTTTGAATACAAGGAAATGATGCCAACTGCATTAGATGCACAAATTGGGTATGATCATTTTAAAGAATTCACCTATACAAATAAAAAGATTAACACGGATTATTCGGAAAATCTATTTGAGGTAAACAATAAAAAGCTATATTTCTTTTAGGAGGAGTTTATGTATAACAAATATATAGATGAGTTAGTAAAAGATACTATTTATGCACATAAAAAAGAAAAGGAGGGCAACTTGCAAAAAGAGTTGCTCTTTGAACATATGAAATTAACCTATGACTATTATTTACAAATGGAAAAATACAAAGGACTAGATAAAGTAGTGACTAAAATCATCAATGATTTAGCACGTGCGAATAAAGTGGGGGATAAATCAATACAAAAGGTATATGAACTTTTTAAAGCCGCTATTTACTATCACGATATTGGTAAAATTAATCCTAATTTCCAAAGAGAAAATATGGAAAATGATATTAAAGCAAATGAAAAAGGAAGTACAGAGCATTCATTGATCTCCGCAAGGATTTATTTGGATGCCTTTAAGAGACAAATATATGAAGAACAAGAATTAGGTGAATATGACAAAAAGGAAACGAAATTTTTGGAGTATATCATTTATTATTTTAGTTATATTATATCAAGACATCATTCAAATTTAACAGATTTATCCCATTATCTTACTAAACTTTCTATTGTGGAATTATATGATACTTATAAAATTCAATATCCAGAATCAGAAAATAATAGTAGCTATACCAATGGAAGAATGAAACAGTTTATGGAAGTATTCCAAATAGATGAAATTTTATTATATCTATTAAATGAATTGCTCTATTCTTGTTTGGTTACCTCTGATTTTTTATCTACTTGTGAATTTATGACAGGTGAAAAAATATTGATAACAAGGCAAAAGAAGGAAAATTTATTTTCAGATTATGAGACTAGTGAGTTATATCAGCAGATTCATCAATACGAAAAGAAGGAAATAAATCTAAACGGAATGAATCAATTAAGAAGTGATATGTTCATAGAAGCAGAAGAGAACATGTTAAGTCATTTAGATAAGGTGATTTATTATCTAGAAGCACCAACTGGTAGTGGTAAAACAAATATGGCCATTAATCTTTCACGTATTTTATATAATAATCATAAAGAGATTAAATCCATTAATTATATCTTTCCATTTAATACATTGATCGATCAAACAAAAGAAACACTTGCAAAGTATTTTAAAGAATATAATGATTTCATAGTCATTAACTCATGTACCCCTATGGTAGAGGAAAGCAAAGAAGTGTTAAACTATGAAATGGCATATATAAAAAGTGAGTTTAGACAGTTTGCTATTAAGCTCACTTCACATGTAAATTTATTTGATATACTGTTTGGTACTTCTAAATCAGGGAAATATAACCTATATGATTTAGTAAATAGTATCATTGTGTTAGATGAAATTCAGGCATACTCTAACAAAATATGGAGAGAAATGATTACATTACTCATAAAATTTGCAAGTTACTTGAATATAAAGATCATTATCATGTCAGCAACGTTACCAAAGTTAAATGTATTATTAAAGGATAACAGCGAAGAAGAAATTTGTTCTTTAATGGCAAATAGAAATCATTATTTTGAAAACAGTTTGTTTAAGGATAGAGTAAAACTTGACTTTTCACTGCTTAATGTAGAAAATATACAAGAAGCATTATTTAAAAAAATACAAGAATATAAAAATAAGAAAGTATTAGTAGAATTTATCTCTAAAAAATCTGCTTCTGCTTTTTATAAATTGTTAAAAGAGAGTCATCTTGAAAATGTGTATGAATTAACAGGTGACGATAATGTTTATACAAGGGAACAAATTATTACTCTAACGAAAGAAGATAAACCGTTACTATTAGTGGCGACGCAAACGATTGAAGCTGGCGTTGATATAGATATGGATATAGGATTTAAAGATATTTCTTATTTAGATAATGAAGAACAATTTTTGGGAAGAATTAATCGTTCTTCTAAAAAGAAAGATTGTGTTGCTTACTTTTTTAATTTAGACAATGAAGATGCTATTTACAAAAATGATTATAGAAGTGAATATACCATAAAGGAAGAGTATATAAGAAAGATATTGCAAACAAAAGATTTTGAGAGTTATTATAAACTTATTATGGAAAAAATATACACTCATACTGAAAAATATACTAATAACAATATAGCTAACTTATATGAATATTGTGGCAGTTTAAATTTTAAAGAAATGAGTAATAAACTAAAATTAATTGATAGTAATACCATACAAATATTTCTGAATGATACTATAACAATACATGATGAGAAAATAGTCGGAGAGGAAATATGGAGACAATACAAAAATATAGTATTCAATAATGATATTTCTTATGCTCGAAAACAAATAGAACTTTCAAAAATAAAACCAAAATTAAACTTATTCATTTATCAAATATATAAATATAAGAATAGTAATACAAATTATTATGATGAAGAATTCGGTAATATTTATTATATACAAAATGGAAAAGAGTTTATGGAAGATGGAAAATTTAATAGAGAGAAATACATTTCTTATACAGGAGGTATTTTTCTATGAGAATAACAGGAACTATAATCAATTATTATTTTCATTGCAAAAGGCAGTGTTATTTATATGCTAATAGAATGAATTTAGAGGACAATTCAGAAGATGTGAGAATTGGTAAAGTGTTGCATGAAATTAAAAATATGGATAAAAGCAATACAGAGATAAAATTAGATGCTATAGCAATTGATAAAATTACTGATAAATATGTGGTAGAGCTAAAAAAGAGCGACTCTGATATAAAAGCTGCTAGAATGCAAGTCTTGTTATACTTATATGAGTTAAATAAGAAAGGAATTACCCGTGATGGGAAACTTACTTTTAACGAAAAAAATAGTAATGAAGAAAATACGATCATACTATTAAAGGAAGAAACAATCAAAGAATTAAAAGAATGTATGCAAAACATAGAAAAACTATTAGAAAGTAAAACAGTACCAGATGGCAAATGGTTAAAAGGATGTAAAAAATGTGCTTATTATGAATATTGCTATTTATAATTTGAGGTGAATATATGAAAGAAGAAAGCAAATATATTTTTTCAAAAGGTGACTTAAGTAGAAAGGATTTCTCTATTCAATATAAAAATGAAAAAGGTAATTTTTACCTTCCGATTGAAAAAGTAAGGGAACTCTATTGTTTTAATGATATAACACTTTCCACGAAATTATTAGAAATACTTTCAAAGGCAGGGATTACTGTAAATTTTTTTAATTACTATGGAAATTATGTGGGAACATTTTATCCAAAAGAATCACTAATTAGTGGAAATTTAGTAGTAAATCAAGCATTTACTTATAGCAATAATAGAGAAAAAATTGCAAAAGTATTTGTTATGGGAATGGCAAATAATATATATTTTACACTATATCACTATTATAGACATGGTACAAATGAACTAAAAGATATACTTGATTTCTATAAGCAGAAAGTACCAAAATTATTAAATAAAGTAACTGATATAAAAGAAATATTAGCTATAGAAGGCAGAATATGGTCAGAGTTTTATTCAAGCTTTCAATATTTTTTACCAGAAGAGTTCTTAATGAATAAAAGGGTAAAGAGACCTCCTGATAATCCTATGAACGCATTGGTATCATTTGGTAATACATTACTATATACAAAAACAATAGCACAAATTTATCGTACCCATCTTAATCAAACTATATCTTTTTTACATGAACCAAGTGAGGCACGTTTTTCACTCTCTTTAGATTTAAGTGAAGCTTTTAAGCCAATTATTGTGTATAAAACAATATTTGAACTTGTGAATAATGAAAAAATAAAGGTTGACAAACACTTTGAGAAAAAATATAATTATGCCTTATTAAATGAGGAGGGAAAAAAACTGTTTATTGATTCTTTTGAGGAGCGATTAAATCAAACTTTTATGCACTCAAAATTAAAGAGGCAAATTTCATATCAACATGCCATTAAATTAGATGGTTATAAGCTAATTAAATATATTATGGAAGGCAAAGAATTTACGCCTTTTAATATAGAGGAGAAACAATGAGTTCGAAAGATAATTTTAATTATAACTATGTATTTTTATTTTATGATGTTAAAGAAAAAAGAGTAGGAAAAGTATTTAAGAAATGTAAAAAATATTTAAATCATTGGCAAAAATCTGTATTTAGGGGCGCCATATCTCCTTCTAGTATCATTGAACTTGAAAATGAATTAAAAAAGGTCATCAACAAAGAAGAGGATTTTATTTCCATTATAAAAATAATGAATTTTAAAACAATTGGTGAAACAACCATTGGCAATATAAATAAAAATACAGAGGATATATTCTTGTAATTTCCAGCCAAATCGTTGAAACCCGCTGATAGCAACAAATTAAAAAAACAACATTTAGCTGGAAAAAATATGATAAAATGTTGAATTATCAATAGGTATATGGTATTATACTTATAATGGAATCCTTATTTTTCAATGGTTTAACTTTAACAATAGTTGTATTTAAATTAACAATAATTATCAAAGTCAAAATAAAATTTAGGTTTAACTTTAACAATAGTTGTATTTAAATGAAAAAGAATCTGATATAAATATAAGACATTTTGATGTTTAACTTTAACAATAGTTGTATTTAAATTAATGATACAATGCAAGTTGCTGGCAATGTAGTACAAGTTTAACTTTAACAATAGTTGTATTTAAATCAGATTATATGGAGAGTGGCTTGTACCACATAGTTTAAGTTTAACTTTAACAATAGTTGTATTTAAATTTAAAATCGTTAGCACCTGTTATATTTGATTGTCTTGTTTAAATTTAACAATAGTTGTATTTAAATTAGCCAGAATCTTCAACTAACGCCATTGCATCAGAGTTTAATTTTAACAATAGTTGTATTTAAATCTGGTAATTTTAATTTAGTACATTGTTTTACTTCTGTTTAACTTTAACAATAGTTGTATTTAAATTTTGCAGTAGATTGTTGCACAGTCCAATTTTGTGTTGTTTAACTTTAACAATAGTTGTATTTAAATTTAAAGGGGAGCTATGATGGTTCTTTAAGTGTAAAGGTTTAACTTTAACAATAGTTGTATTTAAATTAAAAATTATACGGTAATTTATAAGCACCATCTGAAGTTTAACTTTAACAATAGTTGTATTTAAATAAGTAATGTATTGGCCAATCATCTATAACATCATCATTTAAATAATATTAACCTTATAGACAACTAGTACCAACTAACTAATCTATAAGACTAATATTTTGTTATTGCTCCAATATTCTAAGGTAATGATTTGCTTCCCTTAATACATGGTCAGCAAGTAGGGGGAGTATAATGGAACGTATTTTGCAATCGCTGATTCCTTTTGTACCCGCCTCTTTAAAATCCCTGTATTTCTTTGTTTTTTCGATTGTTTCTTCTGTAAGATCTTCTAAAGTTTTGTCACTCATCATTTTTGCTTCTTCAATTAATTCTTTGTATTGTTTAGCAAAATCATCTGCAGTGTGAATTAAATCTTCCTCTGTTGGGTCTAGTAATCCACGTATAAATAGGGCATGTTCCATCATAATTTGATTCCAAAACATTTCTATTTCTTTTTGGTCTTTGTCGTCTATATCATGGCAAGTTAGTAATTTAGCGACATAGTAACGGTATAATTTTGCTTCTCTTAAGATGTGCTCTATTAGCAATGGATAATTTGCAGTAAATAAATTGCAGCAATTTACATTACTTAATATTTTCTCTTTAAAACAAATAAAACCATCTAGTAATTCAAGTGCGTAATTATTGAGTGTACAAACAATATCACACATGTTGTTTGGCATACAAGAATATGTATTATCTTTAAGTTTTTTCTCTAGTAATGTGATGTTTGTATCAATTAAAATCCCAGTTAAATGTTGTGTTTCCATTTCAGCTTTATAGGTATATTCTGTTACAATTTCATTTGACCTTAATATTTTAGGGTCAATCATACAATTACTCATTCTTACAACTTCACATAGTAGTTTTTCAAACTCTCTTTGATACCATTCGCCTTCTTTTATGTAGTCGCAATTTTTTTGCATAAATCCGCCCTGTAGAAAAATAGCATGTTCTTTCATAATTCTTCCGAAGAATAAATGAAGTTCTAATGATTTATTAATATAATTTCTCATAATCAATTTCCTTTCCATGCTATATCTTATGTACTGATCTAACATTTTGTAACACTATTTTGCACCAATATATAAAAGTTATTTTACATATTCATGAATATATAATAGCAATACAATATAAATTTGCATAGAGTATAGGAGGAAGGAGGACAGCAGAATGTATTATCCAGATTATAACGAACAAGAAAGAAATATGCAAAGTTGTTCTAATATGCCAAATCCAATGTGGAATATGCCAAATCAAACCATGCAAAATATGCCTATGATGATGCCAAATCAAATGTGGGATATGAATGAATATGAAGAAGATTTAGAATCTATGTATCCAGAATCATATAGAAGAATATACCCAATGGTATGTAATGCATGCGATAAGGTTCAAGGCCGTATTACAAGAGATATGATAATGAGAATGACAGATGATATATGCAATAAAATGGAAATGGATGGAAGAATGGAATCACAAGAAAGTGTAGCTGAAGATAGACAACGAAATAGATTTTTAAATGATTTAGTAAGTGTGCTATTAATCAGAGAATTTTTACATAGACGTCCAGGAAGACCACCGTTTTTTCCAGGAAGACCACCATTATTCCCAGGTAGACCACCATTTTTTCCAGGAAGACCACCATTTAGAGAATATTAAAATAATGAAGGTGTAAAGAAATTATCTTTACATCTTTTCTTAACTCTTTTAAATAAAAATTAATATAATATAGCAAGCGTTAATTTGTCAAAATATAAAATTCGCTAAAGAAAGGAGTAAGAAATGTCTACTATACATGAGGTGTTAAAGATTAGCAACATTAGTAAAATATATCAAGCAAAAAATGGTGAAGTAGAAGCACTTAAAAATATTAATCTTACAGTTAACGAAGGAGAGTTTGTTAGTATTATTGGTCCAAGTGGTTGTGGTAAATCAACTTTACTTTCCATTATCGCTGGCCTTGAAGAAAAAACATCTGGGAAGATATATATAAACAAGGAAGAAATCGTAGGAGTATCAAGAAAAATTGGGTATATGCTGCAAAAAGATAGTCTACTAGAATGGAGAAATATATATCAAAACATTATGATTGGGCTTGAAATACAAGGTATTAAAAATAAAGAAAATGAAGCATATGTTGATGAATTATTAAAAAAATATAATATTTATGAATTTAAGAATAAGTTCCCGTCACAGTTATCAGGGGGAATGAGGCAAAGGGTTGCTTTAATTAGGACCCTTGCCATAAGACCACAAATATTGTTACTTGATGAAGCGTTTTCTGCTCTTGATTATCAAACAAGAATGCTAGTTATTAAAGATGTGTACCAAATCTTAAAGAATGAGAATAAAACGGTATTAATGGTTACTCATGATTTATCAGAAGCAATTAGTATGGCTGATAGAGTGGTAGTGCTTAGTAATCGACCATCTCATATTAAAACTATACATGATATAGAATTTGATATGGAAAATAGAGACCCAATGAATTGTAGAGAAAATCCTAAATTTAGTAAATATTATGAAAATCTATGGAAGGAGCTTGATATCAATGCGTGAAAAAAATATATCAATGGAAAGAAAAAAGTATCTAAAAAAAGTAACGAGAAATAGAGTAACTGTCATCTTAACACAGATATTTGTTTTAATTGCTTTTATTGCTACCTGGGAAATATGTGCAAATGCCAATATCATTGACTCTTTCATTACGAGTCAGCCAAGTAGGATACTCAATACTTTTATGAATCTATCACAAAATGGATTACTGGAACATATTGGGGTAACATGCTTTGAAACAATCATAGGATTTCTATCGGGTACCGTACTTGGTATTATTATTGCTATTATACTATGGTGGTCAAAGTTTCTTTCCAAAGTATCAGAGCCATTTCTAGTCGTTTTGAATAGTTTGCCAAAAGTAGCATTAGGTCCTGTCATTATCATATGGGTAGGGGCAGGTATGCCAGCAATTATTGTCATGGCTCTTTCTATTTCTTTAATTGTTACTATCCTTGAAATTTTAAATGGCTTTTTAAATACCGATAAAGAGAAGATAAAAATGGTAAAAACATTTGGGGCAAGTAAATTGCAAATATTGACTAAAATTGTCATTCCAGCTAATATTTCCACTTTTATCAACTCGTTAAAAGTTAATATTGGTTTATCACTTGTGGGTGTTATTTCAGGAGAATTTTTAGTATCAAAAGCTGGTCTTGGTTATCTGATTGTCTATGGTGGTCAAGTATTCCAGCTAGATTTAGTCATGACGAGTGTTATTATACTTAGCTTAGTAGCAGCTATCATGTATGAAAGTGTTGTCTTACTAGAAAAGTTAATTACAAAAACTCATATTATGAATTAGTTGTAACGATTCTTAAAAAAGAAGAATAACTTATCGTAAGGAAAGATTTAGTGATGTCACTAAATGACCTAATTATTAGAAAGGAAGATTAATTTTGAAAAAGTACATAATAACAATTATATGCGCTATATTAGTAGTAGGACTAGGCGTATTTTCATTCTTTTATTTTAAGGATGATAAAATAAATAATGATATGACAAAAGTAAAAGTAAGTGAGGTAACTAGATCAGTGTTTTATGCACCACAATATGTAGCAATCAACAAAGGTTTCTTTGAGAAACAAAATATAGAAATAGAATTAACAACTGGTCAAGGAGCAGATAAAGTAATGACTGCTGTCCTTGCTAATCAATCTGATATCGGATTTGCTGGACCAGAGGCCTCTATTTACGTGTATAACGAAGGAAAAGAAGATTACACACAAGTATTTGCTCAAATGACCAAAAAAGACGGTTCTTTTCTTGTTAGTAAAACAAAACAAGATAATTTCAATTGGAAAAATTTAAAAGGAGGCACCGTTATACCTGGAAGAAAGGGTGGCGTACCCTATATGACATTAGAATATGTCATTAAACAAAGTGGATTAAATCCAAGTACAGATTTAGTACTAGATGATAGTATTAAGTTTGACTTAATGGCAGGTGCATTCACAGGTGGAAATGCTGATTATGTAACATTATTTGAACCAACCGCTTCTATGACAGAAAATGCTGGAAAGGGATATATTGTCGCATCTGTAGGGGAAGCATCTGGAGAAATTCCTTATACTGCTTACTTTGCTAAAAAAAGCTATATCAAAAACAATAGTGATGTGGTAAAAAGGTTTGTTACTGCAGTATATGAAGGGCAAACTTGGGTAAAAGAGCATTCTAGTAAAGAAATAGCCGAGGCTATTGTTTCATTCTTCCCAGATACAGATTTAGCATTACTTGAAACTGTAATTGAAAGATATAAAGGAATAGACGTATGGAGTGATACTCCTGTATTAAAAGAAGAATCTTTTGATTTATTACAAACGGTTATGGAAGAAGCTGGTGAATTAAAAGTAAAAGCACCTTATGATAAAATAGTGAATAACAGTTATGCTAGTGAAGTAATCAAATAATACTCTTATATATATAATTAAATAACAGAGTGATATATTTTTATCACCTCTGTTATTTTTAATATGCAAATATAGTTATATGTAATAGTAAATTGAGAAAATATATAAAATGAATCTATTAATTGTATAATAGGTTCATTTGTGTTATAATAATCACATATGATTTTTTAGGTGAAATATGGAAAAGGAAAATGTAGAAGAGGTACAACAAGTAAAGCCTGCAAATAAAAAAAGTTTAATGATTAATATTATTATTATATTACTTATCTTTATTGGAATGTTTATATATATGATAAGTGTAGATGGAATAGATAATATTTTAAACTTACTAAAAACGTCTGACTATAGATGGGTTGGAGTAGGACTTGTTTGTATCATTATTTATTGGATGACAGAAGCTTTATGCCTTCATATCCCGTTTAAAAAGATGTTTAAGGGCCAAAAATTTGCGAATACTTTTAGAATCTCAATGCTTGGTCAGCTATTTAATAATATAACACCATTTTCATCTGGTGGGCAACCAATACAAGCTTATGAGATGAGTAAAGATGGAAAGAAAATGAGCGATTCTCTTTCCATACTTGTAATGAAGTTTATTATATCGCAAACAACTCTTGTGGTATTTACGGCGATTGTACTGATATTTCAATTTGAATACTTTGCAAGTTTGGTGAGTAATTTTTTGTTTTTAGCAATATTTGGTTTTACTGTTAATATTGCAGCAATTGTTTTTATTTTTATGATAGGTATTAACAAAAAATTAGTACTTGGAATGTTAAAACCTATTTATAAATTGCTAGGCAGATTAAAAATATTTAAAAATGTAGATGAGCGCATTGAAAAATTAGTCATTAGTATTGATGATTTTAGTAATCAATTTGCTTTGATGAAAAAAGAAAAATGGATGATAGTGAAAATGGCACTCATCTCGATGATACAATTTATGGCTTATTATTACATTACCTATGCAGTATATAGAGCGTTTGGTAATAGTGGTGTGAGTGTATTTAGTATTATACCAGCGCAAGCTTTCTTGATGATGATTATGGCATTTACTCCAGTACCAGGAGCAGGGATTGCAGCAGAAGGTGGCTTTTTATTACTATTTAATAGCATGTTTGAAAAAGGCACCATTAATATGTCAATACTATTTTGGAGAGTCTACACTTTTTATTTACCAATATTAATAGGTTCATTATTCTTAATACCAGGAAGTGCTTTTAAACGCAAAAAGAAAAAACATATCAATGAAATAGATAATATTGTGGAAGGAGAATAGTTATATGGAAATTGCAAATAACAAACCAATTGTAACCATTGAAATGGAAAATGGTGGCGTGATAAAAATGGAGTTATATCCAAGTAAAGCACCAGAGACTGTGAATAATTTTATATCATTAATACAAGCATCATTTTATGATGGATTAATCTTTCATAGAACAATACCAGGTTTTATGGCACAAGGGGGAGACCCAACTGGAACTGGTATGGGTGGACCTGGATATGGCATAAAAGGTGAATTTAGAGAAAATGGAGTACAAAATGATATTTCTCATGTTAGAGGTGTTGTTTCTATGGCAAGAAGTATGCTTCCTAATAGTGCTGGTTCACAGTTTTTCATTGTTACGGATGATGCCATATTTCTCGATGGTAAATATGCCGCTTTTGGTAGCGTTATACAAGGAATGGAAGTTGTAGATAAAATTGTAAATACTAAAGTTATATCTAGAAATGCTTCTTCAGAAGGAAAAGATAGGCCAGTTAATCCACCAGTAATGAAAAAAGTTACTGTAGATACATATGGAGTAGCATACACTACACCGAATAAACTATAATGATCTAATAAACAATGGCTAAAGGAAGAAAATATATGGAAAGTATGATGAAAATATACTGGCATAGAGAAATGTACTAATAGATATCATACTAATTGTACTTGTACAAATGCAGAACGCCATTGCACAGAGAGTAAGTAAGAAGCAATACTAAAATGTTGAAAAGAAAAAGAGTAGAGTATTTCATGTTAAAATGAAGTGCTTTTACTCTTTTTCTTTATTCTTATATTGCCGAAAAGAATATCATGTAAATCATCACATATATCAATCGTATCATTCTTGATTGTAATATTGTTCAGATTCGTAATTACCAATTATCATATTGTATTTAATATTTTACAATGTCATTTTTAGGAGATGTATTTATATTTTTTAGTTAAATGAGAAATTTTCTTCAAGCATGATTCAATAAAATTCTACAAAAAAGTAATCTGTTTATGTCGTTTGAAAAGTACCAAATTTACCACCTACCATGTATGGTAAAAAATGGATTAATATTAAAGTAATATTGTAATAAAAATGTAACGGTTTTTTTTCAAAAAAGTATTGACATTAAAAAAATGGGGTGGTATAATCACAATCAGAAAACACAATATATAGTGTTTTACTTTTAAGACAAATACAAGGGGTGGTATTTTTATGGTTACTAAAATTATTAAAAGAGATGGTAGAACTGTTCCTTTTAATGTAGAAAAGATTGCACAGGCAATTTACAAAGCAGCTGTTTCAGTTGGTGGAAACAACTATAAAGAGGCGGAGGATTTAGCAGCAAAAGTATGCGAACGTTTAGAAAGAGATACAAGTACAACTTGTCCAACCGTTGAACAAGTTCAAGACGTAGTAGAACGTACTTTAATTGATGAAGATTGTGCTGCAACTGCCAAAGCATATATTCTTTATAGGGCTGAAAGAACAAAACAAAGAGAAATGAACTCTGAAATCATGAAAACATATGAAAAATTAACATTTGAAGATGCAAAAGACAATGATGTTAAAAGAGAAAATGCAAATGTTAATGCGGATACAGCAATGGGAACAATGTTAAAATATGGTTCTGAAGGTGCGAAAAAATTTTATCAAATGTTTGTTTTAAAGAAAGAACATGCTGATGCTCATGCAAGTGGAGATATTCATATCCATGATTTAGACTTTTTGACTTTAACAACAACTTGTTGTCAAATAGACCTTATTAAATTATTTAAAGACGGTTTTTCAACAGGTGAAGGACATTTAAGAGAACCGCAATCCATTGGATCGTATGCAGCACTTGCAGCAATTGCAATTCAATCGAATCAAAACGATCAACATGGTGGACAATCAATACCAAACTTTGAGTATGCTATGGCAATAGGTGTTAGAAAATCATACAAAAAGTTATATTTAAAGAATTTACAAAAAGCATTAGAATTGCTAACAGATGTAGAAAATTCTGAAGATACTTCTAAAAAGGTAATCAATAAGATTAATGAAGAACAAATGTTAGTACCTGCTTTAGAAAGAGCAATTGATGTTTTAAAGGATGCAAAATATTCAAAAGAAATAGCAAAATCAATTATTTCAAAGTTAAGAGAGCAAACAGATATTATTCCTTCTTTACAAAAAACAATTGAATTACTTGCTGAACTTGAGAGTTCTGAAGATATTTCAAAAGCGATTATGAGTAAAGTATATAACGAACATGGTGTGATTCCATCATTAGAAGATACCACTGGTTATTTAGCATATGAAAAAGAGATATTAATAGAAAAATATGGTGAAGTTTTAGCAGAAAAAATTCAAAAATTCTGTGTAAAATATACAGATAAAGAAATTACAAGAGATACATTCCAAGCAATGGAAGGCTTTATCCATAACTTAAATACAATGCACTCACGTGCTGGCGCTCAAGTACCATTTTCTTCTATTAACTATGGACTTGATACAACACCTGAAGGTAGACTTGTCATGGAACAATTATTATATGCTACAGATGCAGGACTTGGAAAAGGTGAAACACCAATATTCCCAATTCAAATATTAAAAATCAAAGATGGTATTAACTATAACGAAGGGGAACCAAACTATGATATCTTCAAATTAGGTTGTAGGGTTTCTGCAAAAAGATTATTCCCTAACTTCTCATTTATTGATGCACCATTTAATATTCAATATTACAAACCAGGAGATTATAACAGTGAAATTGCGTATATGGGTTGTAGAACAAGAGTTATGGCAAATAATTATGATCCTACAAGAGAAGTTACTTGTGGTAGAGGAAATTTAAGCTTTACATCTATTAATTTACCAAGACTTGGCATCTTGGCAAAAGGTGATGTTGATAAATTCTTTGAAATGTTGTCTGAAAGAATTGATTTGGTAGTAGATCAACTATTAGATAGATTAAACATACAATCACATAAAAAGGTAATGAACTATCCATTCTTAATGGGCCAAGGCGTATGGTTAGACTCTGAAAAACTAAATCCAAATGATGAAGTGGGAGAAATACTAAAACACGGAACTCTAACATTAGGATTTATAGGGCTTGCAGAATGTTTAAAAGCGTTAATTGGTAAACATCATGGTGAAAGCGAAGAAGCACAAAAACTTGGTTTAAGAATCGTTGGCTATATGAGAGATAGAATGGATCAAACAAGTGAAAAAACTAACCTTAATTTCTCATTAATTGCAACACCTGCTGAAGGATTATCTGGTAGATTTGTAAAGATTGATAAGAAAAAATTTGGGATTATTGAAGGTGTTACAGATAGGGATTATTATACAAACTCATTCCATGTTCCAGTTTATTACAAGATTAGTGCATTTGACAAAATCACACGAGAAGCACCATATCATAATTTAACAAATGGTGGTCATATTAGCTATGTTGAATTGGATGGTGATCCAACTAAAAACTTGGATGCATTTGAACAAGTAGTCAGATGTATGAAAGAGTCTGGTATTGGTTATGGAGCAATTAACCATCCGGTCGATAGAGATCCAATTTGTGGATATACAGGAATCATTGAATCAAAATGCCCACATTGTGGTAGAACAGATGATGATGAAACAAATGTGGGATTTGAAAGAATAAGAAGAATTACAGGTTACTTAGTAGGTACTGTAGATAGATTCAATAATGCAAAACGTGCAGAAGAACATGATAGGGTAAAACATAATGTAGGTTATGGTATTCAGTAGTAGATAATAGGGGGAATCAATATATGAAAATTAATGTAATCGGTGGAGAAATGTCTCAAGAGGAAATCAATGCTTATGTAAAACATATACAAGACAATAATCCTGGAAAGTTATTAAGTACTTTAGATATTACGATCGATGGAGAATTTGTAGATATGAATTACAAATTTGAGTCTGTTCCTTTTGAAAGAATAAGAAGAATTACAGGATATCTAGTAGGTACTGTTGATAGATTTAATAACGGAAAGAGAGCAGAAGAGCACGATAGAGTAAAACATAATGTTGAAAAATTATCAGATTGTGCATGTTAATAGGAGGCACTGAGATGGAAAACAAAGAGGATAATACCTTAAGAATCTCTGGAATTGTAAAAGAATCTACAGTGGATGGCCCTGGATTTAGATATGTTGTCTTTACACAAGGTTGTCCTCATCATTGTAAAGGATGCCATAATCCACAAACACATAGCTACAATGGTGGTAATATTACAAACATATCGGACATAGTAGAAGATATTAAGAAAAATCCTCTATTAAAGGGAGTTACTATTAGTGGCGGAGAACCATTCATACAAGCAAAACAAGTTGCTAAATTATTATCTCAAATTAATAGAGAAAAACTTTCAACCATTGTATATACTGGTTATTTGTTTGAAGATTTGTTAAAAGATGCAAATGAAGAAAATGGATACCAAGAATTACTAAATCAAACGGATATATTAATTGATGGTAAATTTGAAGAAGAACTAATGAATGAACATTTACTATTTAGAGGAAGTTCTAATCAAAGATCAATTAAATGCAAGGAGAGTATGGAAAGTGGTAATGTTATATTACATGAATTTTAAGAGAGGTATGCGATGCATTGTATAAAATGTGGTTATGAAGAAAGTAAGGTAATTGATTCCAGATCAATAGAAGAGGGAAACTCGATTCGTAGAAGACGTGAATGTTTAAAATGCAAGAATCGTTTTACTACTTACGAAAAAATTGAATATACACCCATTATTATTATAAAGAAAAATGGAGTAAGGCAACAATTTAATCGTGATAAAATCATTAATGGGATGCTTAGAGCGTGCGAAAAGAGACCTGTTTCTTTAGAACAAATTGAAAAAGCAACCAATGAAATTGAAATGGAACTTAATAATTCATTGGATAAGGAAATTTATGCTAGCAAAATAGGTGATCTGGTGATACAAAAACTAAAAGAAATTGACGAAATTGCTTATGTTAGATTTGCTTCTGTCTATAGACAGTTTAAAGATATTAGTGAATTTAAAGATGAATTAAATAAATTACTAGAATAACAAAGGTATAAAAAATTTAAAGTGAAATCAGATAAATTGGGGGAATAACAAAGAGCTTTGTTCCAAAAATGTGATAAAACCAGTTACTATTCAGTATAAAAAATAAAATTTATCCCCAGTGTCATAATAAATGTAACATAAGAGGGCATAATTGTGTTAATTTGTAACAGTAAAGATGGCTCTTTGTCAATAGTTTGGGTGTAAATTCTAAAAAATGATAGGAGCGAGTAGTAAAGGAGATGATATTGAAGTCATCTCCTTTACTATGCCTAAAATACTTTAAAATCATTATTTTTAGGCATGACAAAAGAGCTAAATGAGATTTAGCTTAAATGAGAGAATAAATGTATTCTAGTTTAAAGTTCAGACATTAAGATACGACTTCTAAAATTGTTTAAATTTCTAAAACCAAAAGATATTCTCTTTAATGTTTTTGAAGTATAGTTTTTCCTTACCTTGAGCATTTCTCCAAAGGTTGAGTCTTAACTAATCAAGCGGTATAATTGCGATCCTAGTAAAGTGAAAAGAATCAGCTACAATGGAAGTAGAAAGGAATTTTTGTTTCACAATATTTTTAAAAGAGGAGTATAAATCCATAGAGACGGATTTAACGTTGAGTCGTTGCTAAAGAGAAAAGGAAGAAAAATATTGTTCGAGGAAATCAAAAGTTCTAGATTTTAAGATATCGATAGTTTTACTAATACTAAATTAAAGATATGGAATTGGTATTTAGTATGTTCACAGTTACCCTTAAACTCATCAATACCAATAGAGTGAGGAAGAGTAACGTTAAATTTGTTGTTAAGCAAGATAGAATAGTGCATGTATCTGACAACAGTAGGAATAGAGATATGGTTATCAGAAGCAATTGTTTTAAAATTTTTAAGCTTAGAAAGATCATGGCAAAAGGAGATAAAACAGAGTTAGACTTTCTAAAGAATTTTTGAAGGAAGTCATAGTGTTCATAAATTTTTTTACCACAGTGAGTACAAATATATCTGCGTTTTTTAAGGAAAAGAAAAGAAGTAACCCCATTAATGTAGATATGCTGAATCTTTTGAGTTCTGTAATCATGAATGTGTTTTGCAATACATAGTATTTTTTTTGCGTTTAAAATATAAAAAAACTTGAATTTTACATAAAATTGTGATATAATGCATAAAGTTTTTATTAAATAAAAAAGTTAAGAATAAAGAAAGAAGGAATAAAATGATGCAAAAAGCAAAAAAAACGTTATTAATATTAGGAGTCCTACTAATATTAGGTATGATACAAATGCCAAGTTTAGTTATGGCAGTAGGTACAGAAAATATTGCTACTGCAACAAGTAGAGAATATAACGGAACAAATACAGTTGATGTTACAGACGTAATATTTAAAGATGTATTTGAAGGAGATGATGTCTCTGCTGTGGCAACTGGAATATTAGATTCAGCAGACGTAGGAAATTATAATATAATTAAATTAGTAGATATAGTTTTAACAGGAGAAGATTCAGGATGGTATGAAATATCAACAGTATTATTAAATGTTAAAACAAATGTGAATATTACCAAAGTAAAACCTATTATTACCGTTAAAACAGAAGCGAAAAATGGAGAATTCGAAAAAGAAGAAGTAGTAGTTACGGCAACTATCACTAATACCTTTAATAGATTAGAAGGGCTTCCAACAGCAGAACAATTTATAATAAAAGGAACTAATGCTACTTTGAAAGCTGGAACTAAGATAATAAAAAAAGAAAATACATATACAGCAACTTTTATAATTGATGATAATACAAATAGAAGAAGCAATTAATAATCTTAAAGAAATTAAAAATGAAGATAAGTTAAATTCCAATATAGTAGAAACAGGAGATAACATTGTATTTGTTACAATGATGTTTGTTATAGCTCTAGCAGGAATAGTAATAATGTTAAAAATGAAGAAGGAAGAAAATAATTAATACTAAATAAAAATAGGACTAGTAATTAAAATGTTGCTAGTCTTATTATTGTATAAGGAGGCAGTTAGTTTTGGGAAAGTATGGTTTTGAAAAAAAGAACAAAATTACAAATAATTCATTAGATAAAAAAATAAATACTAAATTAAATAATAATCTTAGAAGCAAAATAATATCTATTATACAAATATTATTTTTAATAATTTTAATAATTACCGGAATTGTAATAATAAAATATTTTATTGATAGCAATGCTAATAATAAGATATTAAATAATATTGAACAAACTGTAACTGTTGTTGACAAAGAGGTTAATTCCAATAAAAAAGAAGATGGCCAAAAAAAATACGAAGTTGATTTTTCAAAGTTAAAAGAAATAAACAATGAAACAGTAGCTTGGATAAAAGTTAACAATACAAAAATAGAATACCCTGTTGTAAAAACAAACAATAATAGTTATTATTTAACACATAATTTTGAAAAAAAATTTAATAGAGCGGGTTGGATATTTGCAGATTATAGAAATAAGTTTGATGGAACTGATAAAAATATTGTGATACATGGTCATAATATGAGAGATAATAACATGTTTGGAAGTTTAAAAAATGTTATAAACAAAGATTGGTATGATAATGAAGAAAATAAGTATATTACTTTTATAACAGAAACTCAAAATGCAATTTATGAAGTGTTTTCAGTATATCAAATCGAAAAAGAAGATTATTATTTACAAACAAGATTTTATGGTAACAAATTTAGTGAATTTATAAATACTATAAAATCAAGAAGTATTAAAAATTTTAAAGTTGAGATAACAAGTCAAGATAGTATTTTGACATTATCTACTTGTGCTGATAATAACAACTATAGAGTCGTTTTGCATGCTAAAAAGATTTAATATAAATGATTAAACACTCGTAATAATGATCATATTGCGTAAGTTCGTTATTTTCTAATTTATCAAATTTTTTCTCCAACTTGTTTTTATATGTTTCAAAATGCTTTCTTATACTTTTGACTAGTTAATTTAAAAAGAATTTATTTTTCTTTATTTTAGGCGTAAAATTAGAATATAAACAAGAAAAATAGCGCATCTAAGTAAGTGAATAGAAACTAAAACCATAACATTTAATTGAAAAAATGTGATTTACTATATATTTTTTAGGCGTAATATAGTATAATATTGCTGAATATTTAGAAAATTTATAACTGACAATCAAATAATAGAACAGTAAAAATGAAAGGTAATATATGAATAAACAAGAAAATATAAGGAATTTTAGTATTATAGCGCATATCGATCATGGAAAATCGACGCTAGCAGATAGATTAATACAAATGACGGGTAGTTTTGATGAGCGAAAAATGCAGGAACAACTACTAGATAATATGGATATTGAGCGAGAAAGAGGTATTACGATTAAATCTCAATCAGTTAGAATGACTTATATAGCAAAAAATGGTAATACGTATATCTTAAACTTAATTGACACACCAGGACATGTGGACTTTAATTATGAAGTATCACGTTCTCTTGCTGCTTGCGAAGGAGCTATTCTTGTTGTAGATGCAGCACAAGGAGTAGAGGCACAAACACTTGCTAATGTATACCTTGCTCTAGATAACAACCTTGAAATATTACCAGTCATTAACAAAATAGATTTACCAAGTGCAAGACCGGAAGAGATTAAAAAAGAAATAGAAGATATCATTGGAATTGATGCAAGTGACGCCCCTTGTATTTCTGCTAAAACTGGTTTAAATGTAGAGGATGTGTTAGAACAAATCGTAAAGAAAGTGCCTGCTCCAAGTGGTGATAGTGCAAAACCACTTTCAGCACTTGTGTTTGATTCTATTTATGATAATTATGAGGGGGCACTTGCCTTTGTTAGGATTATGGATGGTAAACTTAAAAAAGGTGATACAATTTTGATGATGGCAAACCATAAAGAATATGAAGTAGTATCAGTTGGTCATTTTAAGCCAGGCGGTTATACTAAAGCAGATGAACTTGTAGCAGGTGAAGTTGGTTATGTAGCTGCTAGTATTAAGAACTTATCAGATATTAAAGTAGGAGATACTATCACGTTAAAAGAAAATCCAGTAGATACACCTTTACATGGTTACAAAGAAGTAAAATCAATGGTGTATTCTGGTATCTTTCCAGCAGATGGAAGTGACTATGAAGAGTTAAAAGAAGCATTAGAAAAATTAAAACTAAACGATGCCTCTTTACAATTTGAACTTGAATCTTCTAGTGCTCTTGGTCATGGATTTAGATGTGGTTTTCTTGGATTACTTCATATGGAAATTATTGAAGAGCGTTTAGAAAGAGAATATGATTTAAATATTATTACAACAGCACCTTCTGTTATATATAAAGTACATAAAAAAGATGGTGAAGTTATTGAATTATACAATCCCTCTGATTTACCTACACTAAATGAAATAGAGTATATGGAAGAACCAATTACTAAAACAGAGATTATTACACCAAAGGAATATGTAGGTAATATAATGGAATTATGCCAGCAAAGAAGAGGCGAATATATCAACATGAGGTATATTGATGCGTCTAGGGTTTCACTAGATTATTACATTCCATTAAATGAGATTATCTATGATTTCTTTAATAGTCTAAAATCTAGAACAAAGGGCTATGCTTCTTTTGATTATGAAATAGACAGATATCAAAAATCGCATCTTGTTAAACTAGATATTCTACTAAATAACGAGGTGGTTGATGCGTTATCTTTTATTGTCAATAGAGAAAAAGCAGAAGCAAGGGGAAGGAAAATGGCTGAAAAATTGAAAGACATTATTCCAAGGCAGTTATTTGAAGTGCCAATTCAAGCATCAATCGGTGGTAAAGTAGTAGCAAGAGAAACCGTAAAAGCAATGAGAAAAGATGTACTTGCCAAATGTTATGGTGGAGATATTACAAGAAAGAAAAAACTTCTTGAAAAACAAAAAGAAGGTAAAAAGAAAATGAGGCAAATTGGTAGTGTTGAATTACCACAAGATGCTTTCATGAGCGTATTAAAATTAGATGAATAGTAAGGAGAGAATATGGGATTAATTTATGGAAAAAATCCAGTAACAGAAGTAATTGCTTCTGGGAAAACAATTAATAAAATCTATGTAGCAAAGGGAACAAAGGATGTCTATGACATTATAAAAATGGCAAAAGATAAACGAATCGTTGTGGTAGAGGCAGATAAACCAAAACTAGATAAAATGATTGACTTTAAAAACTCACAAGGAATTGTTGCTAGTGTTACAGATTATGAGTATTTTACAATCGAAGATATCTTAAACTACGCCAAAGAAAAGGGAGAAGCTCCTCTTGTTGTCATACTTGATAAAATAGAAGATCCACATAATCTTGGTGCAATTATACGTAGTGCAGAATGTATGGGTGTACATGGTATTATTATCCAAAAAAGAAACGCTTGTCAAATTACTGATACGGTAGAAAAGGTTGCTGCTGGTGCCACTTCATTTGTGAAAGTAGCACGAGTAACTAATATAACAGAGAGTATTAAGAAATTAAAAGAGGCAGGGCTTTGGATTTATGGACTTGATATGGATGGTGAAAGTACTATTTATGATACAAAATTTGACGGAGCAATTGGTATCGTAGTTGGCAATGAAGGTGAGGGAATCACTAGACTTGTCAAGGAAAACTGTGATGTGATGGTAAATATTCCAATGACAGGAAAAATCAATTCACTGAATGCGTCTGTTAGTACTGCTATCTCTATTTATGAGATTGTAAGGCAAAAAAACAGTTCTAAAAAGTAGGAGTAAAAATGAAAAATAATAATCAAATTGAATTACTAGCACCAGCAGGAAGCATGGATAGCTTTAAAGCGGCATGTCAAAATGGTGCTGATGCCGTATATATGGGTGTTAGTAAATTTAATGCAAGAACAATGGCAGCCAATTTTACAATGGAAGAATATATAGAGTGTATTGAATATGCTCATCTTCGCCATGTGAAAGTACATCTTACGCTAAATACTTTGATGTATGATGATGAGATCAAAGAGGCATTAGAAATTGTACTTGCGTTATATGCTAGAGGCTTAGATGCTGTTATTATACAAGATATAGGACTTGCTATGCTAATTCATCAGTTGCTACCTAACTTACCATTACATGCTAGTACGCAGATGAGTGTTTATTCTTTAGAACAAGTCAACTATTTAGCAAGTATTGGGTTTCAAAGAGTTGTTCTTGCAAGAGAACTGACACTTTCAGAGATTGAATACATTTGTCAGAATACAGACATTGAAATTGAGGTATTTATACATGGTGCTTTATGTGTGAGTGTATCAGGTCAATGTTTACTTAGTAGTACCATTGGGGATAGAAGTGCCAATAGAGGTAAATGTGCGCAGCCTTGTCGAATGAAATATAGCTTGTACAATAAGAGTGGAAAAGAACTTATCAAACAAAGTTATCTATTAAGTAAAAAAGATATCTTTGGCATTGAATATGTACAAAAACTAAAAGAGATTGGCGTTACTTCTCTAAAAATAGAAGGAAGAAACAAAAATCCTGAATATGTTGCTGGTGTTACCAAGAATTATAGAAAAGCGATTGATAAAGTAGAAGTAGAAAAGAATACAAAACAAGAATTGCTGCAATTATTTAACCGAAGTGGGGAAAGTACTGGTTATTTTGAAGGTGTAAAATACAAAAATAGTATTAGTATACTTTCCCCTAAAAATACAGGAATCTATCTTGGTAAAGTAATAGACAAAAAGGGCGTTTATGTAAAATTAAAATTAGAAGCAGATATGCATATTCATGATGGATTTGAAATATATGATGGAAATACAGTGGTATCTAATATTGTGACGTGTATTAAGAATGATCAATTTATAAATATTAATTGTAATCAAAATATAGGAGAAACGATTTGGATTGGTGACATCAAGAAGAATGTTGCAATTGGTTCTACTATTTACAAAACTTCAAGCGATACCTTAAATAAGAAATATAGAATGTCGTATATCAATAACGTGGAAAATGTAAAAAGTAAAGTAGCATTAGATATTGTCATTCAAAAAGATAAAAATATAATAGCAATAAGCTATGTAGATGGTAAAAAAATAACAACAGAACTTGATTATCTACCACCAACTGCCCATAATAAATCAGTCAGCAAAATGGATATTGAAGCTGCTTTTTCAAAGACGCAAGAGGTACCTTTTGAGTTTATTTACCATACTATTGAAATCGACGATGGATTATTTGTTCCTGTTTCTATTCTTAATGAGTTAAGAAGAAAAGTATTAGCTGATATAGCAGATAGTTATAAAGTTCATATCGATGTGACAGAACAAGAAAGTAAGTTGGATTCTTTGTTAAGAAATAGTATTTCAGACTGTGTGAAGATAAAAAATACAAATACGGTAGAAGCTAGTTATATTTATGAATATAATAGCAAAGTCAATTATCTGACAACACCTGATATCAAAAGATTGTATATTGATGTTGCAGATTATATCAAGTATAGAGAAGAAATCAAACAAAAATATAGCAATATAGAACTATATCTTTTCTTTTCAAATGTAATACTAAACAAGAAAAAGAAATATATAGTAGAGCATATCAATGATATTTTCAAGGATAGTATTGCTGGGGTATTACTTGGTAGTTTTGACTTTTTAGAAATAATTTTAAAACTGAAACAACAATACAATTTTGTATTAGTAGCAGATGATTCCTTAAATGTATCGAATGTTTATTCAGCTACTTTCTTAATAAAACAAGGATTTGATGTAATTACCCCTGCTTATGATATCTCCACTTGTGATATTGAAATAATGTCAAAATACGTAAATATAGAAATCATCAAAGACTATATTACAGTGATGACATCTAGGTACTGCTTACTAGGTAGTATGTTGGAAGATAGAAAAGAGGGTATCAATTGCAAAATGCCTTGTCTAAAAGATAACTATTATCTAAAAGATGACTATGGTTATCAATATCATATCATTACGGACAAGATGGACTGTGTGATGAGACTAGTAAAACAAGTTAGAAATATTGATTTAAAAGAAAGTGCTATACAAAATATAACGGCTATTAGAAAAGGTATTTTATAGGTAAAAGAAGAAGATAGTAATTAAAATATACAATATAATCATTTTTAAAATAGAAACGAATTATTTCGTTTCTATTTTTTGTATAATATATCGAAAACACATAAGATGATTATGAAAAATATAATATGAAATAGGAGAAAATGAACAATGAAAACAAAATAAACGAGAAAGGAATATCGCTAATTAGGCTAGTTATTATAATTATTGCTGCAAGCATATTAGCAGCAGTGATATTAACTCTAAACAACAATAATCCAATTAAGTAATATCTACGATATGTCAGGAAATGCATTAATATTAAGAATTGAAGTGATAATAAATAAGTGTTTTACTTCATCTTAATGTTAATGAGGTTTTGTTGTTTAAACAATCCTATTTGGCAGTAAGCTATCTATTACACCATAGATAGCAGCGGCAATTAAGCTACTCATGATACTAATATAATAACCATCAACGAAAAATTGAGTGATGTAAATAATGATAGCGGCACATGTAAATCCAACAAAACCTCTGCCAAGTGGCATGTCATGTATCCCTGTTATAACAGACATTAAGTAATCAAATATTGTAATAGTAAAACTACTTAAAACTAAGATAGGAAATGAAGATATATTAAAATTTGGAGTAAAGAAGACCGTAATGGTAAATATCGACATTGATGCAATTAATCGAATTACCATTTGTGATATTCTTAAACTTTCAAATTTATCCCTAAATGTACTTGCTTGTTCCATAAAATCCTCCTAAAAAACTATTTTGTAATATTATCTGTATAATTTTTGTATTTATGCAAAAAATATTGTTAGGTGATTTTTAAATGTTAATCGTTTTTTTTAGGGCATTAATTTTATATGCCGTGGTATTTTTAGTAATCAGATTGATGGGAAAAAGAGAATTATCAAAGGTGCAACCTTTTGAACTTGCCATCATTATATTAATCTCTGACCTTGCTTCAGCTCCAATGTCCTCTAGAGGTATCTCTATTTTTGATGGAATTGTTCCTATTATCACATTGCTAGTAGCTTATATTATTTTTACTCTTATTATACAATCTAGTAATAAAGTACAAGATGTGGTATGTGGTACCATATCAGTCATTATACGTGATGGAAAAATTGTAGAGTCAGAACTTTCTAAGTTACAATACACCATGTCAGATATCATGAATCAACTTAGAAATAAAGATGTATTTAAGGTACAAGATGTTAAGTGTGCTATTATTGAAACAAATGGTAATTTAACTGTGATTAAAAATACAGATGAGATGGATTTTATTCCTTTAAACATCATTGAAGAAGGTAAATATTCTGATGTTAACATGAAAATATTAAATATGAATACTACTGATGTAGATAAGTTACTTAGTAAAAAGAATATAAAATTAGAAAATGTATTAGTAGGAACCATGGATGAAAATTCGCAGTTTATTTATCAATTGAAAGATGAGGTGAAGGAAAATGGCTAAACAAATTTCCATATTAGTTATTTCACTTCTTATACTTATAGTAGGTGGACTATGGGAAGTAAACTATTTAGAAAGGACTGCCTATTATTTAATGGGAGATGTCGATAGTGTCAAAAATGCAATTGAAAATAATAATTTTGATGTTGCACAAAGTAATCTTAAAAATGTAGAACACACATGGGAAAAAATGAGATTTACATGGAATATTTTTGTCAATCATGAAAGAATCGATAGTTTAGAAAATGATATGAATGATATTAAGTCATATATAGAAGCAAAAAATACAGAAGACTCGGTCATTGCTACTAAGACGCTTAATAAAACAATATTTGAGATAGTTGATAAACAAAAATTTTCTTTTGAACATGTAATATAAAAGATATAAATAAAATAGATGTTAGAAATAGCATCTATTTTTGTTACTTATCTAATAGTTTTGTCGTTATATATCGTGTATAGAGTTTTATAAAAACAGGAGATGGGTATATGATTTCAATTAATATGCTTTCAAAAGCTGATAAAATAAAGGGGCAAGGGGTATTATCTGCACATGATGAACAAGTAGATTTAGTTAGAAACGAACTATTAGAATATGATGTAATGGAAAATGAAATAAAATTTTGTAATATTATGCACTATCATACGATTAATCCGGAATATTATTTTACGATTCCGTTCGTAAGAAGAAAAGCAAGAACAATTGCTTATGTACATTTTGTGCCAGAGACACTTGAAAAAAGTATTAATTTGATAGAGCCTTTTAAAACGCTCTTTTATAAATATATGATAAGTTTTTACAAAAGTGTAGACCATTTAGTGGTTGTCAATCCGTACTTTATTGATGTATTAGCAAAATATGGTATCGACAAAAACAAGATAACATTTATACCCAATTTTGTTTCTTCAAATCATTTCTATGCATTAGAAAAAGAAGAAAAAGACAGAATAAGAGAAAAGTATAACATAAAGAAGAATTCATTTACGGTACTAGGAGTTGGACAACTCCAAACAAGAAAAGGTGTTCTAGAGTTTATAGAAATAGCCAAAAATATGCCTAATATAGAATTTATTTGGGCTGGAGGCGCTGTTTTTGGAAAAATGACTGCTGGATATGAAAAAATAAAAGAAAAAATAACAAATGATTTACCATCTAATGTACATTTCCTAGGTTTAGTGGAAAGAGAACATATGAATGAGTTATATAATATTGCTAATGTCATGTTCTTACCCTCTTATGAAGAATTGTTTCCAATGAGTATATTAGAGGCAATGTGTGTGAATATTCCTATTTTATTACGCGATCTTGATATTTATCATAGTATATTACCCAATTATTATATCAAGGGAAATAATAATGAAGAGTTTATCAATGAAATTAATCAGTTAAAGAATAATACTTACTATTATAATCAAGGAGTGGAGATGTCAAAGCGCGGTGGAGATTTCTACAGTAGAGAACATGTGTCCTCTTTATGGCGTGAATTTTATCACGATGTCAGTCAGGAGGTAAACCGTGGATATACAAGTTAATGTTAAAAAAGACAATAGCCTAAAAATAGTAATGCAAATTTCTACAGTGATTGGAACAATATTGTTATGTGTCTTTTTATATTATGCGATTAATTCACAAATTTTTACTTCACAAGAAAAATTAAGTGAATTTTTAAAAATGATTGGAGTTTGGGGCCCAGTTTTATTTCTCGTAATACAAATCATTCAAGTAATTATACCAATTATACCAGGTGGTGTTAGTTGTGCTGTGGGGGTATTGGTATTTGGTCCTTTTTGGGGATTTATATATAACTATATTAGTATTGTACTTGGTTCTATCCTTGTGTTTATGATTTCTAAGAAATATGGCATGCCTCTCATCAAAAAAATGTTTAAACAAAAAACAATTGACAAATACATTGGTTGGTTAGATAAAGGAACAAAATTTGAGAAATTCTTTGCCATTGCCATCTTGCTTCCAATCTCTCCAGATGATTTTCTTTGTTATTTGGCAGGTATTACCAAAATGACAATCAAGAAGTTTGTTGCTATATTAGTTATTTGTAAACCTATTACAATTCTTGCATATAGCATGAGCTTAGTGTTTTTATCATCATTCTTTCTTAAATAAAGGTAGACCACAAGATAGGTTACATTTAGCACTTTCTTGCGGTCTTTTGTTATATGTTTTTTAATACATTTGTAAGTATTTTTTTGTTTTTAGTCTCCATATTACAAAGAGGTAATCTGCAACTACCTACGCCAAAATCTAGGATATTCATTGCCTCTTTAATAGGGATTGGATTTACTTCAATAAATAACTGTTTGATTAAGTCTAAATAACGAAATTGTAATCGTCTTGACTTGGTAATATCACCATTTAAGAAACTATTACAAATATCATGTGTTTCTTTAGGAAAAATATTGGCAAGTACAGAAATAACGCCAACACCTCCTAGTGATAAAATAGGGACTATTTGATCATCATTACCAGAGTAGATGGCAAAGCTTGAATCAACTTTAGATGCGATTTGAGCAACTTGTGAGATATCACCACTAGCTTCTTTAATACCAACAATATTTTTAATTTTAGACAGTTTTAATACAGTATCTACTGATATATTAAGACCAGTTCTGCTTGGTACGTTATATAGTATAATAGGGATAGAAACACTGCTTGCAATGGCGTTAAAATGGGCATATAATCCTTCTTGTGTTGTTTTGTTGTAATAAGGGGTTACCAGTAATAATCCATCAACAGAAACACTTTCAGCAAATTTAGACATCTCTATAGACGTTTTGGTATTATTTGTTCCTGTTCCTGCAATAACAGGAAT
Organism: Clostridia bacterium; assembly: GCA_028692955.1. Taxonomy (GTDB): domain Bacteria; phylum Bacillota; class Clostridia; order TANB77; family CAG-465; genus CAG-465. Next base: position 43,386 of record JAQUWH010000006.1, on the reverse strand, counting down.
TCTTTTATTTACTTTTTTTGTCACAAAAGAGATAACATCTTTCTTTTCCTCTGTAGATAGGGTAGAAGATTCACCAGTAGTACCACATACAATAATTGCATCAGTTTGATTTAAAATCTGAAATTCAATTAATTCCTCTAATTTTGCATAATTGACATTACCATATGGATCAAATGGAGTAATAAGCGCAACTCCAGAACCTTGAAATAACATAGACACACAACCTTTCTTATCTATATAACAATATATGGTGTAAACACTTGATTCATGCTTACACCAATGATTACTTGATTTTTTCTTGTATGATTTTTTCTATTTTATCTACATTTAATTTATTATCACTAGAAAATGCGATAATTTCTTCTTTAGCAAATAGTGCTTTTGTAATTTCCAGTAGATATTCCTCTGTTTTTGTTTTTGCTACTTTATCTGCTTTTGTTGCAATAATGGTAAAAGGAATGCTTTGTTCTAGTAACCACTCATACATTGTTCTATCATCATTCGTTGGTTTATGACGTATGTCTACTAAAAAAAAGATATATGCAATATGTTCACTATCATGAATGTATTCATTAATCATTTCTGAAGTTGTTTGCTTTTCTTGTTTAGTCATCGTAGAATAACCATAACCAGGTAAGTCTACAATATAATATTCATCATTTACATTGTAGTAATTGAGTGATTTTGTTTTTCCTGGAGTTTGACCTACTTTAGCAAGTCTTTTTTGATTGGCAATTGCATTAATAAAAGAAGATTTACCAACATTTGATTTTCCTACTAACACAATTTGTTTTTTATCTGTTTTTAGTATTTTATTTTTTGAAAATACAGAAGTTTCATATTTTATATTATTTATCATTTCATTTTCTCCTCAATACAGTATATCATACCATATTACATAATATCTGTCAACCGATAAAAAATAATCTACTGTAGCATACAATAGACTATTTTTATCTTTTTATTTATTTTTCTTTTCTATTTTAGTCATACCACCCATATATGGAATTAGTACTTCTGGTATATTAACACTACCATCTGCATTTTGATTTAATTCTAGTAATGGAATTAAGATTCTAGGAGAGGCAATTGCTGTATTATTTAATGTAAAACAATATTTCAATTCTCCGTTGCTATCTTTATATTTAATATTACTTCTTCTAGATTGGAAATCATTAAAAGAAGAACAAGAATGTGTTTCGCTATATTTACCTCGACTAGGCATCCAAGCTTCAATATCATGTTTTCTAATTTGCCCGACTCCCATATCACCAGTACAAACTTTTACTACCCTATATGGTATTTTTAATTCTTGCATAATTTCTTCTGCATTATTTAATAGGAAGTTGTGTAATTCATATTGTTTATCAAAATCAGCTTCACACATAATCACTTGCTCTATTTTAGTAAATTGATGAACTCTATATAATCCTCTTGTATCTTTACCATAAGTACCAGCTTCACGTCTAAAACAACTTGAATAGCCACAATACATTTTAGGTAATACATCAGCGCTTTCAAATGTTTCATTACTGTTGTAGGATACAAGAGCGACTTCTGATGTTCCTACTAAATACAAATCATCTTCTGTTACGGCATAAGATTGATCACGTCCACCTGGGAAATAACTAGTACCATACATTGGTGCTTCTTTAACAAGAGTAGGAACTGTCATTGGTGTAAATCCTTTTTTTATTAACTTGTCAATCACATATCTACAAAGAGCCATTTCTAATAAAACAGCTTCATTTTTTAGGTAATACGATCTTGAACCAGCAATTTTAACACCTCTAGGGATATCAATCAAATCTAGACTTTCTGCTAAATCAACATGATCTTTTAACTCAAAATCAAAGGTAGGAATTTGTCCTACTTTTTTAATTTCCACATTATCTTCATCAGTTTTACCAATAGGTACTTCTTCTAAAGGAACACCAGGTACTTGATACATTAAACTATCAAATTCTTCTTTTAAAGGAGATATTTCTTCTTCTAAAGGAGCTATTTTATCCTTTAACTCTCTTACATATTCAATTACTTTTTGCTTTTCTTCTGCTTTTAAAGATGGAATAGAAGCGGAAAGTTTGTTTCTTTCTTCTTTTAAAGCATCTAGATTTTGATTAAGTTCACGAAGCTTTACATCCACTTCTAATAATCTATCAATATCAATATCTATTAACTTATTTTTAGCAGCATTTTTTACAATGTCACTATTTTGTCTTATATATTTTATATCTAACATAAATCCAACTCCTTCAATTCGAATAGTACAATTATATTATATATTTCCATAAATTTCAAGATATATCTCAAATTTTATACAATTTTAAAAGAACATAAAGATTACATAATATTGACAAATGAATTAAATTGTTATATAATGATATAAAATATAATTTGTATTTCATTACAAATGTAAAAGAAAGAGGTAAGGGTATGACTATACTTATCGTTGAAAGTGATTCTTTTCGGCAACAAATGATCGCAAGTCCAGTTGCAATATTTAGAAAAGATATTGACATTGTTTTAACCGAAAGTTTGGAAGCGGCTATAGAGGAAGTTGAGACCTCAAGAGAGAACTTTTCTGCTATTATTTTAAATCCAGCTATAAAAAGCACGGATGGAAGTTTTGGAACGGGTTTGATTTTTTTAGACTTTCTTAACAAAAATAAATTTAAGATTCCTGTTCTGATATATGCAGAAAACGCTTCAGCATATGTATTTGAAAAGTATCCATTTGTGTATAAAGATCAAATAACAAGAGGGGTACATATTGATACATATCTTAAGGCTTTTTTGCCAGAAACATGTCCAAAACAGATTCCAAATCACTATATGGAACTAGTAGCTACATATAAGAAATTTTATAAAAATGTATAAAGAAAGAGTGATAACGATATTTCGTTGTCACTCTTCTTTTGTCATAGCATTTAGTAATTGATTGTATATTTCTTCAGCATGTTCACTCCAGTTTTTTGAGATGTTTTTTACTTGTTCTTTGCTACCAGCATATAAGGTAATATTTACAAGTTCATCATTGCCATCTTTGATATAGCAAGAAACTTTATATTCATCTTCCTTAATTGGAACTACATTTGTATTTATTGAAAAATCCGTTTTAATTTTTGTGATATTTTTACTAATCATTTTTCGGATGGTATGCAAGTTAACGCCTGGTATTAATTCAAGTAATTCTTTTAGGGTAGCTTTTCCAAGAGAATTTAGGCTGTATGTCATCACATTATCTTCTAAATTTTCCTCTATATAATTGCTTTTTTTCAAACTGTCGATATAGGAACAGATATCAAAATAGGTGATATCATCAAACTCTTCACAAAATTTTACTATTTGATTGATAGTAAGAGACTTACCAGATATATCGAGTATATAGAGCACGATTATTTTGCTATCAAATAATTTTGAATCACTTGTCATGACATTACCTTCTTTCTATTTTCACTTTACAAATTTTCACTTATATGATATCATATTTTATGTTAAAAATAAAGAGAAGAGGTATAATTTATGGAGAAAACAGGGCAAAATTATATAATTGCAATCGATGGTGGAGCAGCGAGTGGCAAATCAACTATTGCAAAAGGTGTTGCAAGGCAGTTAAATTTTGTTTATATTGATACGGGAGCTATGTATAGAGCTGCTACGCTATATTTTGTACAAAATAATATTGAATTAACTCCAGAAAACATTATTTCACACATTGAAAAGATCCATATTGCTTTTGAAATAAAAGAGGGTAATTTACACACAATATTAAATGGAAACGATGTATCAGATGAGTTACATAGTTCGAAAATTTCTTCCCTTACACCAATAGTGGCAAAGGTAAGCAAGTTAAGAGAAAGAATGTTAATGCTCCAAAGAGAGTTTGCAACAGAAAATAATATTGTGATGGATGGAAGAGATATTACAAGTGTTGTTTTTCCAAATGCTACTCTTAAAATCTATGTAACTGCCTCTTTAGACGAACGCGCAAGAAGAAGGAAAATCGATTTTGATAAACGAGGAGAAAATTTGTCAATTGAAACAATCAAACAAGATTTATTAAAAAGAGATGAAGAAGATAGTAATAGAAAAGACTCTCCACTTATTAAAGTAAAAGATGCAATAGAAGTAGATACAACAAATAATACAATCGATAAAAATGTAAGTATCGTGTTAGATTTATTTAAGAAAAGGATTGAAGCATAAATGAAGAAAATTGTTAAATGGTTAATTAAAATATTTTTGTGCCATTTATTCTATAGAGTAAAATACATCGGGGCAGATAAAATTAAAGATATGAATCGATGTGTGATATGTCCAAACCATTCTAATACAGTAGAACCAGCTTGGCTTTATGCTAGAAATGATGATATCACCATCATGGCAAAAGCTGAATTATTTGAGAAGAAATTTTGGGCTAAAATTTTTACATATTTTAATGTATTTCCTATTAATCGTGGAGAGCATGATATACGTAGTATCATGCATGCTATTAATTTATTTAAGAATGTAGAGAAAAGAAAATTACTTGTTTTTCCTGAAGGAGAAAGATTAAAGAAGGATATAGACAGAATATCAGCTAAAGTTGGTCCAGTATATATTGCGATGAAAGCAAATGTGCCAATTATCCCAGTATCTATTACTAAAAACGTAAAACTATTTTCTAGAGTAAATATTATTTATGGAGATCCAATCACGGTACCAGAAGAATTGCTAAAAGATAAAGAAAAATTACAACAATTTGCAGATAGGATGATGGATGATATTTATGCGATGGGAGCAGAATATATCAAAAGAGGTAAAAAGTAATGAGAGTATATCACACTTTTGAACCAGTGTATGACAGCAATAGCAAGCTATTAATATTAGGGAGTTTTCCGTCTGTAAAATCACGTGAGATAAACTTTTATTATGGACATCCACAGAATAGATTCTGGAAATTGATAGGAAGAATATATGGTGAAGAGATTTTGAATGATATTGATAGGAAGAAAGCATTTCTATTAGAACATCATATTGCTCTTTGGGATAGTGTAGCAAGTTGTGAGATTAATGGTTCATCAGATTCTTCTATTACAGATGTTATGATAAATCCTATAGAAGAAATAATAGAAAGCGCGAATATACAAAAGATTATTTTTAATGGTAAGACAAGTTATCAGTTGTTTACAAAACATGTTACTTTCAAAATACCAGAACAGATAACTATATCAGTATTACCATCAACGAGTCCTGCTAATGCCACTTACACATTTGATAGACTATTTGAAGTTTGGAACAATACACTAAAACATAATTTATAAAACAAAGATGATTATTAAAATAAAATAGAATAATTACGTACAATATTAAAACAGTTTGTCCTTATGTGATGAACTGCTTTTACATTAAGTGAAGTTAGAAAATAATACTTGACATAACTTTTAGTTTGTGATATAATACTTCATAGCAAATATATGAATTCCAATTATAATTAGGAGGTTGTATTATGAGTATTTGTGTTGAAACTTTTTTCGGTTTCTCTTTTGGGGGAAATGCAGATTTTGGTGAGGTGTGTCCTATCAATAGCCGTATGGTGATTGACTTTCCGGAGGAACAGGCAGCAGGGTATGGTATGGCAATTAGAAATGGCATAGATGCTGTTTTGTCAGCGAACAATAGTGTGGACGCAATGATTACTGTGACTAACCCAGTGCGGATTAAAATCGAATTTGTAGGTACTAATAAAGTACCTGTAATATGCGATTTGAAAACTGGCGAAAACAAACTTGTCTTTTCGTTGCCGGAAATGACTTGCAGTGAACTTAAATTTTTTGTTGATCGAAGGGTTAACAAAGAGCTCCCAAAAATAGAAATAAGAATTTCGATGTTGCTTTTAAGTTAAAACAATAACTGTAACATAAAAAAAGAACGTATTAATTATAATGCGTTCTTTTTTTTATGCAAAGATGCCCTAAAAATATATTTAGAGAATTTATGTTAATTTATTGACATTTTACGTCACATAATATATAATATATAGGTCACGTATATTAAGTTATGTGTTTTTTAGACATATTTTGCTTAATATCATAACGTAAGGAAAAAACTTTATATTTTTGAAAAGGGGAATTTTAATGAAAAATTTAAGAAATGTTGCCATAATAGCTCACGTTGATCATGGTAAAACAACTTTAGTGGATGCACTTTTAAGACAAAGTGGTACATTTAGGGATAATGAACAAGTTGCAGAACGTGTTATGGATTCAAATGATATTGAAAAAGAAAGAGGTATCACAATATTATCTAAAAATACAGCGATTATGTATAAAGATACAAAAATTAATATTGTTGATACGCCTGGGCATGCTGATTTTGGCGGAGAAGTAGAACGTGTACTTAAAATGGTTGATGGCGTTATTTTAGTTGTCGACTCATTTGACGGACCAATGCCACAAACAAGATTTGTGCTTAGTAAAGCATTAGCACTTGATTTGGTACCAATCGTTGTAATTAATAAAATAGATAGACCTGGTGCAAGACCACAAGAAGTAGTAGATGAAGTTTTAGAACTGTTCATGGATTTAGATGCCAGTGATGAACAACTTGACTTTAAAGTAGTATACGCATCTGGTAAGAATGGATTTGCAAAACTTACATTAGATGAAGAAAGTAACAATATGCAACCATTATTTGAAACTATTCTAGATACAATACCAGAGCCTGCTGGTGATAAGGATGAACCATTACAATTACTAGTTACTAACATTGATGCCGATGAATATACTGGTAGAGTTGGTATTGGTAGAATTACAAGAGGAACGATTAAGAACGGTGAACAAGTAGCTTTATGTAAGAAAGATGGTTCTATTCAAAATATAAAAATAGGGAAACTATTTACTTATTCTGGATTAAAAAGAGTAGAATCAGAAGAAGCATACTGCGGTGATATTGTTGCAGTAAATGGTGTAGAAGGAATAGAAATTGGCGAAACAATTGCTGATGTACAATCTCCTGAAGCAGTTGAATTTGTTGATATTGACGAGCCTACTGTATCTATGACATTTAGTGTTAATAACGGACCTTTTGCGGGTAAAGAAGGTAAATTAATTACTTCTAGACATATTAGAGATAGATTATATAAAGAATTAGAAACGAATGTATCGTTACGTGTTGAAGATACTGATACAGCGGATGCTTTTAAAGTTTCTGGCAGAGGAGAATTACATTTATCTATTCTAATTGAAAATATGAGAAGAGAGGGCTTTGAACTATTAGTTTCACGTCCAACAGTTATCTACAAAACAATTGATGGGGAAAAATGTGAACCAATAGAAAATCTTACCATTGATGTACCAGATGAATTTGTTGGCTCTGTTATAGAAAAAATTGGTCAAAGAAAAGGTGAAATGACTAACATGACACCATCTAGCTCACAAGCTGGATTTACAAGACTTGAGTTTAAAATACCTGCACGTGGACTTATTGGCTATAGAGGTGAATTCATGACTGATACAAAAGGAAATGGCATCATGAATCATACCTTTGCAGGTTATGAAAAAGATAAGGGTGAATTAGTAACAAGAACAAGAGGAACCGTTATTGCATTTGAAACTGGTAAAGCTACTGGTTATGGTCTATTCCAAGCTCAAGAAAGAACAACACTATTTATTAGTCCTGGGGCCCAAGTGTACGCTGGTATGATAGTTGGTGAAAACTCTAGAAGTGATGATCTTACAATTAACGTATGCAAAGAAAAACATCTAACAAATACAAGAGCATCTGGTAGTGATGATGCATTAAAACTTGTTCCACCAAGGAATTTATCTTTGGAACAATCAATAGAATTTATATCTGATGATGAGCTTGTTGAAATAACTCCTGATAATATAAGACTTAGAAAAAAGATATTAGATCCAACACAAAGATATAGAACAAACAAATAATACTATAAAGATATATTTAAATTTGAAGATAAAACAGGCTCTTTGTCAATAGTTGGAGTGTAAATTCTAAAAAATGATAAGAGTGAGCAGTAAAGGAGATGATATTGAAGTCATCTCCTTTACTATGTCTAAAATACTTTAAAATCATGACTTTTAGACATAAAAAAAGAACTATTGGAAATACTTTGAAGGCATGTAATAGTTTATTGGGATCTTTTGAAATGCAAGTTTGATGTTTTTGACGTATAGTTTTTCCTTACCGTTATCATATGTTGAATTTTTTATTTGTTTTGGCTAATAATATATATTATATTTTTACCATATTTATATAAATTTAAGACATATTCTGTTAATTAACATATAACTATTTTTTACCTTTTTTGCTTGCAAAATATCGTATTTTATTATATAATCAAATTTAAGAGACTATATATGAAAGGAATGAACTTAAGTGGCAAATTCAATCAATGTATTATTTAAAGAGGCAAATAAATATTATAATATTATTATGAAAACATATAAAACTTTAGAAAAATCTTATGATTTAAAATTATCCATTCACTCAGCTGGACAATGGTTACTGGATAATATGTATATCATTGAACAAGAGTATAACACAATAAAAGAAGATTCAAGAAGAATGCATAGAAAGAAATTACCTACTATTAAACTTCATGATGATTCTAAACATATTGCAATCTATTATTTAGCATGTGAAATGGTCGATAAGAATACGGGCTATGTTGATCAAAATGTAATTTTACATACATTAAAAGAACATCAAAAATTATCGTATTTAACTTCTGAAGAATTAGACATGTTTTTGCTAATGATTAAGATTGCACTGTTAAAATTTATTTCTAGAATATCACTTAATATATCTAATTCGCAACTTAGAAAAATGGATGTTGAAGCTATTATTTCAACTGAATATGATAACAATAATTTAGCAAAAGAGCTATATACTGAATTAAGGTATTTAAAAAACTTTAAAGAATATATGCAAGATCCAAAAAAGATTAAAAGTACCAATACTGCCTTTGTAGAATATATGGCTTATAGACTAAAAGAAATGGGTGCTAGGGGCGAAAAATATTATAAAATATTAAATTCTGAAGCCGAAAAAATTGGTTTTACGATAGAAGAAGCAATTGTTAAAGAACATATGGAAATTGCTAAGACAACTGAATATATAGGAAGAGCGATTTTGTCATACAAACAATTACAAGGTATTAATTTTAGAGAAATTTTTGAAAAAGTCAATAAAATTGATGAAACATTAAAAGATGATTATACGAAAGAATTTAAAAAATGTGACTATAAAACAAAAACAAGGTATAGACAGTATATTATAAAACTGGCTAAAAAGTATAACCTTTCTGAAGTATATGTTGCTAAAAAGGCAGTAGAATGTTCTATTAAATATAAAAAGCATATAGGATTTTTTTTAATTGGTGAAGAAAAATATTTATTAAAAAAAGAGCTTGGTAAAGCCTACTTATCAGATGTTTTAATTTATAAAGTTCTAGTGCCTGTAAGACCATTCCTATTTATAGCGGCTTTACTCTTAATAGCAATAATAACGACAATATTATTTGCAAAGTACATACTTGATTTTAATAACGTATGGTACAATTTGATTGCATATGTTACAGTATTTTCCTTTTCGTTAGAAATTGCAGATAAACTTGTTAACTATATACTAGGAAAACTAGTAAAGGCAAAAATTTTACCACGATTTGATTTTGCAAAAACAGTGGATGCTAAATATCCAACTTATGTTGTTATGCCAACTATCATATCTTCTATTGAAAAATTAGATGATATGATTCGTAAAATGGAAGTTACATATCTTGCTAACCGTAGTGAGAATATGTATTATATGTTGCTAGGTGACTGTATTTCTAGTGATAAAGAACATATTGATATTGATGATAAAATTGTTGCTTATGCAAGAGAAAAAATTGCTTTGTTAAATGACAAATATGAATCGGAGCATAAAATATTTAATTTTATGTATAGAAAACGTGTATATTCTAAGTGTGAAGAATGTTATATGGGATGGGAGAGAAAAAGAGGTGCTTTGCATCACTTTAACGAATTAATACTTGGGAAATACACAAAAGACGAAATTAATAAAAAAATGTACTTAATACACGAAGATATTGTAAGTGCAAAATATGCGATTACATTAGATGAAGATTCACAACTATCATTAAATACTGCAAAAGATTTAGTTGCTATTATTGCACATCCATTAAACCAACCAGTTCTTTCAAAAAATGGCAAAACGGTAAAAAAAGGTTATGGATTGATACAACCTTCTGTTGGACTTGATATTGAAGCAGCCAATAAAAGTATATTTTCTAAAATATTTGGTGGATTTGGCGGTTTAGATATTTATACTAACGTTATTTCTAATGTATATCAAGATGTTATGGGAGAAGCTATTTTTGGTGGTAAAGGTATTTATAACATAGAACTGTTTAACGATTTAGTTTCAAGCCAAATACCTGAAAATTTAGTATTATCACATGACTTGTTAGAGGGATCTATTATTAGGACTGGGCTTGCATCGGATATAGAAGCACAAGATGGATTTCCAAATAATTACATTGCTTATATGAAAAGAAATCATAGATGGCACCGTGGAGATATGCAAATTGTAAAATGGTTATTTGGATTAAAATCGAATCTTAATTTATTATCTAGATGGAAAATATTTGATAATATACGAAGACCATTCATTTATATATTTGGTTGTATTGCTATACTCGCTAGTCTTTGTATTGATCCAAATATCTTTGTAGGAACATGTCTTGTTACATTTTTAAGTATTAACTTTGGTCATTTGTTATCCATTATTGATACTATATTATATGGAAAAATGAGACATTCTAAAGAATTACAATATATACCAATCATACATGGTATTTCAGCCGATTTACTAACAATGTCCTTTAACTTTGTCACAATGCCATATAGAGCATGGATTTGTATTTCAGCATTTTGCTTATCTATTTATAGGATGATTTTTTCAAAGAAACATTTACTAGAATGGACAACTGGTGAAGTACTGGAAAAGAATTCAAAAAATAATATACAATATTATTTATATAATATGTTACCTAGCGTAATTTTTGCTATTGCGTTGATTTCTATATCATTCTTTCAAACAATGAATGTATTTACAATGAATTTTAATATATATATTGCACTTTGCTTTGTGATTTCACCAATACTTGCTTATTTACTTGGCAAAGACCATTTGGTAGGAAGAAAGAAACGTTTAGATAAGAAACAAGATGCAGAAGTACTAGATGTTGCAAAAAGAACTTGGTTTTTCTTTGATACAATGATGAACGCTACTAATAATTATTTGCCTACTGATAACTATCAAGAAAACAGAAGATACAAAATTGCAAATAGAACGTCTTCAACTAATATTGGGTTTGGAATACTTTCTATTATTAATGCTTATGATTTAGGATTCATTTCTTTAGCGGAGGCAATTGACAAAATTTGTAATACATATTCTACAATTGATAAACTTGAAAAATGGAATGGTCATTTATATAATTGGTACAACATCAAAACATTATTGCCAATTAGACCAAGATTTATATCAACTGTAGATAGCGGTAATTTTGTTGCCTGTCTATATGTTGCAAAAGAATTTTTTAAGGAAATGATGGGTTCTAAGGATTATGGAAAAAAAGAAACCATTCAATATGATAAAAGACTTGATGCTTTACTAGAGTATACTAATGAATTAATTGTAAATACAGATTTTAAAGCACTTTATGATACTTCTAGGAACTTATTTACTATTGGTTTTGATCAAGAGTCAGGTAAATTAATTGATAGCTATTATGATATGTTAATGTCTGAAAGTAGAATTACAAGTTTAATTGCAATCGCTTCTAGGCAAGTAACTTCTAAACATTGGTTTGCGCTTGCTAGAAATATGGTAAAAGCAGATGGCTACAAGGGACTTATATCTTGGACTGGTACAGCATTTGAGTACTTTATGCCATATATATTTAATAAATCATATGAACATACACTAATAGATCAATCATTATTTTTCTGTGAATATAGCCAGATAAAATATGCAAAAGGAAATGATGTCCCTTGGGGAATATCAGAATCTGCTTTTGCAAGAAAAGATAATGAATTAAACTATCAATATCAAGCTTTTGGTATTCCATGGCTTGGCTTAAAAAGAGGCTTGAATGACTATTTAGTTACTTCACCTTATTCATCACTATTAATGATTGAATTTGATCCAGAAAGAGTATACAAAAATATTAAATTACTAAAGAATGCTGGTATGTATTCTTCTTATGGCTTTTATGAAGCAATAGATTATACAAAGCAACATATTAGCTCTGAAGCAGATTTTGAAATCGTTAAAACGTATATGGCTCATCACCAGGGAATGATACTTTCTGCAATCAATAACTATATTAATAAAGGTATTATTCAAAGAAGATTTCATAATAGCCCTGATATAAAAGCAACAGAGATTTTATTAAAAGAAAGAGAAAGAATACAAGTAAATATAAAAAAAGGAATCAAAGATAAAGAAAGTAAATTTAAACAAAAAAATATACAAATGTATACTACATATGTTGGTTGTAATTATGCAGATAGAGAAACACTAAATGATGAGACTCCTCATGATACTAATATTGCATTTTTAAAAGGCGCTGAGCTTTCTACTATGATTACTAATACTGGTGCTGATTATTTACGATACAAAGATAAAATAGTAAATCGTCAAAGATATACTGATGTATTAAACAGTGGAAATTATATATATTTAACAGATACAGTAACTGGAGAAGCATTTGATGTAACTAATTGCAATATCTATAGTCCAAACAGTAAAAATATTACAAGGTGTAATTGGATTAGTAATTTAAATAGCGTTGAATGTTATATAGAAGGTCAAAATCTCGAGATTACGTCTGTAATATCTTTATCACCAGAATATAATATAGAGATAAAGAGGGTTAGTGTATATAACAATAGCAATATAAGAAGAGATATACGTATAAATACATATATCGAACCAGCGATGACTGACTTTATGACAAATGTTGTTCATCCTGCGTTTAGTAACTTACAAATCGAAACCTACTATGATGAAGAGCTAGATGTTATGATTGCAAGTAAGAGAAAGAAAAATGAAAATGATGAAGATATTTTTGTTTATTCTAAATTAATTGGTATTGACTTAGAAAAAGATATTGAAACTGAGAAATCAAAAATTGCTAAAAATGATTTGAGTGCATATGATGGAAATATAGTAAGATACCCATTATGGCCTATGTTATCTTATCGTGCAGCGATTATATTAGACCCTTATGAAAGACAGGATTTTTATTATATTGTTGGTGTGGCTGATACAAAATACAAGATTTCTAATACCATTGTTAATTTAGATAAACTAGAAATTGAGAGACAGTTTAGATTGTCTAATGAAATGAATAGTGTTGATGCTAGATATTTAAAATTAGAACCATCTAGGGCGGAAGTATATAATAATATCGTAAAAGATGTGTTATTTACAAAGAATACACACAATGATGAAAAGTATTGGGATGAATCACTTTCACAGTCCTTACTTTGGAAATATTCTATCTCTGGTGACTTACCAATTATACTAGTTTATGTCAATAAAATAGAAGATGCTGGTATTATCAATGAGGTAATTAGTTTTATGGATTATGTTAAAAATAGAAAAGTGGAACTTGATATTGTGATATTAATCGATGAAACGCAAAAGGAATATGGACCAGTATACACCTACGTAAAATCTAGAATCGATAGAGCTGTCTATATGGACTATACAAAAGGTAATATCTATGTATTAAATGTTAAAAACTTAACAAAACAAGAAATTACTTTACTTTCATTTCTATCAAAGAGATATATTCAAAACGTCAATGAGTTTTTATGTGTCAGTGATGACGAAGATACAGCAATAGAACTAGTAAAGAAAAAAGAAAATGAATTTATTGAGGGGGAGGACGCTTAAATGTTAAATAAATATTTAGACTATGTTGCCTTTAATTCATATGGTGGATTTAATGAACAAGGTGATGAATATCATATTTTAAACACAAAAACGCCTCTTCCTTGGTGTAATGTTATGGCAAATGAAAAATTTGGCACTATCATCTCTAGCTATGGTACTGTTTATTCCTATTACAAAAATTCACAGGGATTTAAACTGACTAATTGGTGCAATGATTGGATTACTTTTGAACCTGGTGAAAAGTTTACTGGTATTTTTGAAAATCATTACAACCTAGTATATGGCTTTGGTTATGTTAAAGTACTAGAGAGTGATGAATTTTTAGATAAAACAATGACAATCTTTGTTCCAACAGAAGATACGATAAAAATTCAAAATATCGTACTTGAAAACAATTATGGAGACGATAGAGATGTTACGATAACTTATCAAATTGATCCTGTTTTAGGTGTTGCTAAAGAGGCAAATCAGCAATATATTTTGTGCAAAAAAGATCAGAATGCGTTATACTTTAAAAATCCATATATCATTGATTTTTCTAATTGCTCTGCTTTTTGTACTGTAGTAACCAATCATGAAAATATTGATATTAATTTTAATACAGAAGAATATTTGATAGAAGTGACTACTCATCTAAAAGTCGGTGAAAAGAAAGAGTTTTCTATTATACTAGGAGCCTCTGACTCGGGAGACGCTTATGCAAAAAAGATCTATGAAAAATATAGCAATGGAAATATTGTGCAAGAAGAATATAGCAAAATGATAGAGTACTGGAGAAGTAAAGTAGTAAGAAACTTTAAATTAGAAGATAAGTACCTAAACATTATGGCAAATGGTTGGCTATTATATCAGACCATTGTATGTAGGTTATATGCAAGGTCTGGATTTTATCAATCTGGTGGAGCAATTGGGTATAGAGATCAACTGCAAGATACTCTTGCTCTCATTTCTTCATGGCCAGAAAAAACCAGATCACAAATTATTTTGCATGCTAGTAAACAGTTTGAAAAAGGTGATGTACTGCATTGGTGGCATGAACACAATAATGCAGGTATTAGGACCTACTTTAGTGATGACTATTTATGGCTTGCATATGTGCTATGTGAATATATTGATAAAACACAAGATATTTCAATACTCGATGTAGAAACAAATTTCCTAGAAGATAAAGCAATGGGAGATAAAAGAGAGTTATATGATATTTATTCCTATTCTGAGGAAAAAGCTACAGTATATGAACATGCTAAACGTGCTATTTTGTATGGACTATCTAGAACAAGTTTGAAAAATGGATTGCTAGATATAGGTGATGGAGACTGGAATGATGGCTTTAGTAATATACGAGGTCAATCTGTTTGGCTTACACTGTTTATGATGAATATTTTAGATAAATTTTCAAAAGTGGCCAAGATTAAAAATGATGAAGAAATGGTTAAAACATGTGAAAAACAAAGACATTTGTTAAAACATAGTATTGTTGAACATACTTGGGATAAAGACCATTTTGTCAGAGCATTTTTTGAAAATGGAGACGTGCTTGGTTCGTATAGTAACAATGAATGTAAGGTGGATTTGATTTCACAAACTTGGGCTGTTATATCTATGAAAAATGACACTGATATGCAAGAAGAGTTAAAGGAATGTATGAAAACGGCAGATAAATATTTAGTGGATAAAGAACATGGAATTATTCGTTTATTATACCCTTCTTTTAACAATCCTAAAAATAATCCTGGTTATATTAAAGCGTATGTTCCTGGAACTAGAGAAAATGGTGGCCAATATACACATGCAGCCACTTGGCTTGCAAAAGCATATTTTGATTTAAAAGACGATGCCAATGGTATGGAAATACTTAAAATGTTAAGTCCAATTTCTCATAGTGACACGAAGGAAAAAGCGAATACTTATATGGTAGAACCTTATGTCATTGCTGCAGATATTTATACCAATCCCGAACACGTTGGACGTGGTGGTTGGACGTGGTATACTGGTTCAGCAGCTTGGATGTATAAAGTAATAGAGGATTACTTGTCTGACAAAAAATAAATAAAAGAAGTAGTATAAATAACATTATAGTTTATACTACTTCTTTTCTATCATATTAGTTAAAATAGTTGAATAAAGTTATATAATTTGATACAATTATTTCATATTAAAGTTGGAGGAATTGTTTATGGAAAATGGAAAACATGTTTTTTTAGGAATCTTAATTACCGTTATTATTTTAGCTGGATGTGTATTTGCTTATTGGTATTTTACAAAGGACCAGAAGGTAGAAGAAGCAAAAAAAGAAGAAGAGGAAGTTATTTCAACGGAACCAATTTATACACTTGATAATTTTCCAAAAGTAGATGCATCTACTGCAACACAACCTCTTGTATTAGCTGAAATAAAAAATTTAACTGGTAATGAACCAGATGTTAGTAAATTAAACTTTAGTAAAACTCATCAAGCATACGAAAAATTAATCAAAGATGAAGTTGATTTAATTGTTGTAACGCAGCCATCTGCTGAAGAATTAGAGATGGCTAAAAAAGCAGGTATGGAATTAGAAGTAATACCAGTGGTAAGAGAGGGCTTTGTCTTCTTTACGAATGCTAAAAATAAAGTAGACAATTTAACGATTGAACAAGTACAAAATATTTATACTGGTGATATTAAAAACTGGTCAGAAGTAGGTGGAGAAAATCAAGAAATTCTTGCTTATCAAAGACCAACCAATTCTGGAAGCCAAACAGGAATGTTATCACTTGTTATGAAAGATAAAAAGATACAAGAAGCTGTAAAAGATAATCTAATATCTACTATGCAAGCAATTGTGAATTTAGTAGCCTCATATGATAACAACAAGATGTCAATTGGTTATTCGTATTATTATTATGCGACTACTATGTATCAGGATATTGATAAAGAAGTAACAAAGAATATAAAATTTTTTAAGATTAATGGGGTAGAACCTAATGAAAGTACTATCAAAAACGGTACTTATCCATTTACTACTTCTTATTATATTGTCATTAATAAAGCAGATGATGAAAATAGTGCTGCAAGGAAATTAGCTAATACATTGCTTTCTCCAAGAGGTCAAAAAGCAGCAAAGGAGGCAGGCTATGTCCCAGTTAAATAATGAACCTAAAACAATAAAAGTCAAAAAGGGAATGAAAGGCTTTGTCATCTATATCGTCATTATGATAATTGTATGTGCTTTAGCAACAGCGGGGCTAATTTACTATACAAATCATATAAAGAACAAGGAAGAGGAGAAAAGCACTCCTCCTCCTCAAATTGAAGAAAACAAAAACAAGAAAAATGAAGATAATTTAAAAATCACTGGTATTTCAGAGAAATATAGCCAAAATCCACTTACTATTACCGCTGAAAAGTATGATACAGGTTTTAAAGAAAAAATAGTACAATATGACCAGATTAATGGGTTAAAAGATAAAAGTATTCAAGAAAAGATCAATAACCAAATTAAAGATAAAACAATAGAATTATATAATAAGATTAAAAGCAATGAACATTATGGTGTTAATGCTCATATCCTTTCTAATTTTGGTGATATCATTTCAGTTAATATTAGTTCCACATTTGGTTTTGGAGATGAATACAAAACATTAAATGAATCACTTAATTTAAAACTAAAAGATGGTACTTCCCTTGCATTCAAAGAAATGTTTACTGCTGACGCACCAATCAATACTATCATTACTGATTCAGCTTATAAAGATTTACTTTGGAAAAGAGGTAATGAACTTCGTCTTACCGATGATGAATTAATGGGCGAAATTGATAGTGGCAAAATTGATATGTCTGATTTTGATGATGAGGCACTTCGCATTATATCATTATTTAATCAAGATAAAGGGAGAAAATTTTATTTTACACCACAAAAAATATCTTTGATTATTGAAGGTGTTGGATATGATATCTCTATTAACATGCCTGATTTTATGGATAGTATTGCTATTTATAAGCGTTTTAAATCAAATGAAAACTTATATGAAGAAACAAAATCAAATGCTGACGATCGTTTTGTATTTACCGATTTTTATTGGCAATCAAATTCTTGGTATGATAGGTATGGAGAGGTAAATGATTCTTTGTTTGAAATGGTACGTTTATTAGGTGATGATTCGTCTCCAGTAGTAAAATCATTAGAATCAATGCTAATTAATCAATTTAAAAAAGAACTTGAATTAATAAGGAATAGTGTTGATATATCAAAGGGGACTATACTTGATATTTTTGGTAGTATAAGTTATGATGAAAAAAATCCTGTTGTTTATTTTAATATTTCATATACTATTAATACTATGTCCAAAGAGTATTATACTAAAAACTATATTAGTCTTATCACTGCCTATGAACAAAGGGCAAAATCATCTATGTTGTCACCACTTGTCTATGAATTTGAAAATAAAAATGTCGATATGAAAGATAAGAACATTTGGATAGAATATGATACTAAAGGAAATATATTGAAACAGAATAGATATTAAATGTCATATAAAAATAGGAGGATACTATGGCAAGTAAAATAAAAGAATTTTATAAACAAAACAAGAAAAGTACATTTGTTGTATACGTAATATTAAGAATATTAGTAATAGTATGTATGGTAGCTGAGATATTAAGGCAGGATTGGAATAACGTATTCTTTTGTGTCTTAACATTAGTACTTTTAACAATACCATATTTTATTGATAGAAAGCTTAAGATAACATTACCAAACACTTTGGAAATTATTATTCTCCTATTTATATTTTCAGCTGAAATTTTAGGAGAGATACAAAACTTCTATGGAATCTTTTCACAGTGGGATACAATGCTACATACTATCAATGGATTTCTATGTGCTGCTATTGGCTTTTCATTAATCGATATCTTAAATAGAGATGAAAAAGTACATTTTAAATTATCTCCAAAATTCGTTGCGTTAGTGGCTTTTTGTTTCTCTATGACAGTTGGCATTTTATGGGAGTTCTTTGAGTTCTCTGCATATCAGTTTCTAAAAACTGATATGCAAAAAGATAGAATTGTACAATCTATATCCACCGTTGAGTTAAATCCAGAAGGGAAAAATGTACCTGTTGTCATTAATGATATTGACTATACTATTATCTATAGCTATGATAAAGAGGCAAATATAATGAAGGAAACAGTCATTGATGGTGGTTATTTAGATATAGGCTTACTTGACACAATGAAAGATTTGAGTGTCAATTTTGCAGGTGCGATTATTTTCTCTATCTTTGGATTAGTATACATTAAAAATCGTGATGAACATGCTTTTGCAAAGAGATTTATTCCTGTCGTAAGAAAAGATGAATAACATATAATAAATTAAGATTTCTTTTAGACAATTTATGGAAATTGGTTGAAAAATCCATATTTTATGATATAATATAATAGTTAAACTTAAAATGAGATATTAAATTGGAGGAATAAAAATGAGTGTAAAAGTAGAAAAGCAAGAGAATTCAAAAGTAGTTTTAGAATTCACAATGTCAAAGGAAGAATTTAACAAAAATTTAGATAAAGCATTTATTAAAAATGCTAAATATTTCAAAGTACCTGGTTTTAGAAATGGTAAAGTACCAAGAGCTATTGTTGAAAAAATGTATGGTGAAACTGTACTTTTTGATTCTGTTATTGAAGATACTGTAGATGAAGCATATAGAGTAGCTATCGAAGAAAATAAATTAGAAGTAGTATCTAAACCAGAATTAGATATAAAACAAATTGGAAAAGATAAAGACCTAATTTACACAGTAACTGTTTTTGTAAAACCAGAAGCTACTGTAAAAAACTACAAGGGACTAGAAGTTAAAAAATTTGATACTAAAGTAGCGAAAAAAGATGTTGATGCTGCTTTAGATCAAGCAAGAGATAAAAATGCAAGAACTGTTACTATCGAAGATAGAGCATTAGAAATGAAAGATATTTCAACGATTGATTTTGAAGGTTTTGTAGATGGAGTTGCTTTTGAAGGCGGTAAAGGTGAAAACTTTGAGCTTACTATCGGAAGTGGACAATTTATACCAGGATTTGAAGAACAATTAGTAGGTATGAAAATTGGAGAAGAAAAAGAAATCACTGTAAAATTTCCAAAAGAGTACCATTCTGAAAATCTTGCTGATAAAGATGCTATGTTTAAAGTAAAATTAATTAGTATCAAATCTAAAGTATTACCAGAATTAGATGATGAATTTGTAAAAGATGTTTCTGAATTTAATACATTGGAAGAATACAAAAAAGATTTAGAAAGTAAATTAAAAGAAGATAAAGAAAAACAAGCTGAAGCTGATAAAGAAGCACAAGCAGTAGAAAAATTAGTTGAAAATACAGAAGTAACTATACCTGATTCTATGATTCATGATCAAATGGAACAAATGGTAGAACAATTTAATGCTAATCTTTCTTACCAAGGTTTAAATCTTGAGACATATTGTCAGTATGTGAATACAACAGTTGATGCTTTTAAAGAAACTTTAAGACCACAAGCTGAAAAGGATGTAAAATTAAAACTTGCATTAGAGTATATAGCTAAAACCGAAAATATTACAGCAACTGAAGAAGATATTAATGCAAAGATTGATGAACTTGCAAAAGAGTATGGTAATGAAAATTCTGATTCATTAAAAAATAATGAAAATATAAAAAAATATATGAGTGATAGAGTTTTACAAGATAAGACGTTAAAAATTGTTTTAGATAATGTTGTTATAAAGTAACAATATAAAAGAGGAGGTATTTTTGTATGATTAATAATAGTTTAGTACCTATGGTAATTGAACAAACAAGTAAAGGTGAAAGATCTTATGACATTTATTCTAGACTTTTAAAAGAAAGAATTATATTCTTATCCGATGAAGTCAATGATGTCACTGCTTCTTTGGTTATTGCTCAATTGTTATTTTTAGATGCTGAAGATCCAGGAAAAGATATATTCTTGTATATTAATAGTCCTGGTGGTAGTGTAACTGCTGGTATGGGTATCTTTGATACAATGCAATATATTAAATCAGATGTATCTACTATTTGTGTAGGTATGGCTGCTAGTATGGGTGCATTCTTGCTTGCTGCTGGAAAAAAAGGTAAGAGATTTGCTCTTCCTAATTCAACAATTATGATACATCAACCATTAGGCGGTGCACAAGGTCAAGCAAGTGATATTAAGATTCATGCTGATTACATCTTAAAAACAAGAGAACAATTAAATAAAATATTAAGTGAAAGAACAGGTAAACCTTTAGAAGTTGTTGAAAAAGATACAGATAGAGATAATTTTTTAACTGCTGATGAGGCAAAAGCATATGGGCTTATTGACGACGTTATGGCTAATATTTCAAATATAAGTAAGGAGAAATAATTCATGGGAAGAAGAACAAAAAGCGGAGAAGGTAGTTTTGATAATGATGATATCATCTTCTGCTCATTTTGTGGTAGGCTTAGACAAGAAGTAAATAAGCTAATTGAAGGACCAGATGGTATCCTTATTTGTGATGAATGCGTTGAAATGTGTCATAAGATTATAGCAGATGAAGAGATTGAAGTTGTAAAAGATGAAAAAACTGGCAATAAAGAATTAATTACCTCTGGTGAACTACCATCTCCTGAACAGATCAAGAAAGTTTTAGATGAATATGTTATTGGTCAAGAGCAGGCTAAAAAAGTACTTTCTGTTTCTGTATATAATCATTATAAAAGAATTAGAAATATGAACAAATTAGATGATGTTGAAATACAAAAATCTAATATATTATTACTAGGACCTACTGGTTGTGGTAAAACAATGCTTGCTCAAACGTTAGCTAAAATATTGCATGTTCCATTTGCTATTGCAGATGCTACTACCCTTACAGAAGCAGGTTATGTAGGAGAAGATGTAGAAAATATATTGTTAAGGCTAATACAAGCTGCCGACTTTGATGTAGCAAAAGCGGAAAAAGGCATTATCTACATTGATGAGTTGGATAAAATTGCAAGAAAATCTGAAAATCCATCTATTACAAGAGATGTTAGCGGTGAAGGTGTACAACAAGCACTTCTAAAAATCATAGAAGGTACTGTTGCCAATGTTCCCCCACAAGGTGGTAGAAAACATCCTCAGCAAGAATTTATTAAAATAGATACTAGCAATATATTGTTTATTTGTGGTGGCGCTTTTGACGGCCTTGAAAAGGTAATTCAAACTAGAACAGAAGAAAAAACAATGGGATTTGGGGCACAGGTAGAATCTAAAAAAGAAATAGATATTGGTAAAATATTTAGTCAAGTACAGCCACACGATATTATTAAATTTGGTTTAATTCCTGAATTAGTAGGACGTTTACCAATTATTACTAACTTAAATCAATTAACAAGAGAAGCTTTAATCGATATCTTATCCAAACCTAAAAATGCATTATTAAAACAATATCAAAAATTGTTTAAAATGGATAATGTAGAATTAGAAATAAAGGAAGATGCTTTACTTGAAATTGTTGAACTTGCCTTAGAAAGAAAAACTGGTGCAAGAGGTCTTAGGGCTATTCTTGAAAATGTTATGATGGATGCTATGTATGAAGTGCCATCTAACAAAAAAATTGCAAAATGTGTAATTACAAAGGATGTTGTTTGTAATAAAGCTTCACCAATTTATACGTTTTCTAAACAAAGCAAGGCAATATAACAAAATATAAATAAAGAATAGCTATTTGAAAGAATGGCTATTTTTTCTTAAGGAGATTTGTGAATGCAATATTATACATTAGTAAATAATTATAAAGCGGATTCAAAAGAAATTGGAGTAGGGGAGTTATATGAGAAAAAATCTAAATTTTTTTCTTATATCTATCCAATTGCAAATTCAGATGATGCAAAAAAATATATTCATGATATAAAAGAACAAAATAAGGAAGCAAGACATTGTGTCTATATTTATTCTTATTTAGAAGATGGAAAGATAAATATTAAATTTTCAGATGATGGAGAACCACAAGGAACTGGAACCAAAGCTATCTATGAACTTATCACAAAAGAAACTTTAACTAATATTTGTATTATTATCGTAAGATATTTTGGAGGTATTTTACTTGGTGCTGGTCCCTTATCTCGCGCTTACCTCAATTGTGCTAGACTTTCTATAAAGCAGTGCAAAAAGGAACAAATCTACAAATATATCCATTATCATACTTTATTAGAATATACTGATTTTTCTAAAATTAAGGATAAGCTAGATGAATATGTCATGAACAATCAGGTAATAGTAAAAAATATCTTATATCAGGATAAAGTAGAAATTGATATCCATATAAGAGAGGATCTCTATAAAAAAATTATAGAGCAATTAAAATAAAAAAGAACATTTTTTCACTTTTTATATAAAAAGCTATTGACAAACGTTTGTTTCTATATTATAATATAGATAATAAAGAACCTATGTTCAAAGGAGTTGTTTTATATGAAAGTGAATCAAAGAAGAAATCATAAAAAAAATAGTAAAAGGTTGGTAACAAACATTATATTTATATTTGTATTACTTTGTATATATGGTATAGGAACTAGTTTCGACTTTGGTAAAAAAGCGGCTATTACAGATAAATTTATAGTATCACATAGTGATACTATATGGAATATAGCTAGTGGTATTTGTAGTGAGAAAAAAGGCCTAAATATACAAAATATCATTATAGAGATAAAAGAAATTAACCATTTAAAAAATAGTGACATATATGTTGGACAAGTATTAGATATACCTGTATATTAGTAGTGTAGAGAACCACCCATTTGACAATAAATCAAATGGGTGGTATAATTAATGTTGTAAAAAATATTCTATCAACTTAAAATTTTAAGGAGGAGTTACCATGGCTTGGATTCGCCCTGATGTGACTGATAAGTTTTCAGAGCTTAGTCGGAAAGGTATCAGCATTTTAGATTTTGCACTCAATCGTGATCTTGGTGCAAAGGAGAAAACTGCTAATATCAATCTTAATTTTGACGTGGTATATAACAACAGTGTATATACTACTTGGGAAAGTATTGAAGGTCTAAAAAAGTTTCTTTTACATAGGAAACTTACAATTGATGCTATCCTTTTTACTGGTCATGCTGGTAATGGCCATAGAGCACCTACACGTGCAATCGTTAAAAAGTTTATTGAAAAAAGCGATAAAAATGTGATTATCATTGATATATTATCGTTATTTTCCAAAAACATTGCAAACTTTAACGATAAGGCATGGGTACGGCTTTCACAAACATCTAGAGGACAAGATATCTGGAACGATTTTATACGCGGTGAGATTGACATTGAAAACTCAGGCTTTGATATAGCCCCTTTGTTTAGAGTTCTCTATACAAAGAGATTAAAGAGTTTTATTCAGAGCATACAACCTAAAATTGTTCTTTCCACCTATCCGTATTCCAACGCTATTCTTTCAAAGATAGCAGATGATAACTCTAGCATTGAATTTGCGGGTGTTGTTGTTACGGATACGGAAATGCTCGGCTTTGCTATGTCCGCCTATGGAGATGTCAGTAAGTTACACTATTTTGTTGCATCTGAAGAAACCTGGAATAATGGACTTAGGATATATCCTTATCTTAAAGATTCTATGGGACCGATTTATATTGGTACAAATCCTTGTTTCTTTGATGGTGAAGCAGATTGCAGTAATGCTATCAAAGATACCGTTCTTTTTGTACCAGGTAGTGCTGAAGGTTTAGGAATGGGTATTTATGCCTTACCAATTATTGCACGGTACTGCAAGCTCACATCGAAGCAACTAATCTGTGTTTCAGGTATTGGAAAGGCATACCATTATGCTAAGAAAATACAGAAGAAATACAAAACTACTCTTTCATTGTTTAGTTATGTTGCTTCAGAGGATCTGAAAAATCTTATCACGGCTTGTGAGGTTGTTATTGCAAAGGCAGGTGGTAATATGTCTTCAGAATTGGTCTCCAAAAGCGGTTCCAAGATTTTTTATCAATCAATTAAGGGGCAAGAGACGGACAATGCAGAATATTATGCTAATCTTGGCGTTGCCACTAATGTTGGAAATAGCAAGAAGGCATTAATTGATGCGTTAATTCAACAGCCTTATACCCCTAGCATCTATGCAAAGGGTATTATAGTAAAGTCAGCTGTAGATACAGTTGTAGATACCATTTTACCTTATTTCGATACAATATAACTAAACACCTAGAACCATTACAGTTCTAGGTGTCTTTTATGTCTATATATTCTTTCTATTTAAAGGGTTCTTTGAAAGGGCATCCTTTACTTGTTCATCATCTACATGTGTATAGATTTCTGTTGTTGAGATACTTTCATGTCCTAATACTTGCTGTAAAGCTCTAATATCCACGCCACCATATTTATGCATTAAAGTAGCAGCAGTGTGTCTTAATTTGTGTGGAGAATACTTCTTTGGATCAAGACCTGCAGCAATAATATATTTTTTCACCATCACTTCAACGGTACGCCTGCCAATTCTAGTGCCACGCTTTGAAATAAACAAAGCATCTCTATCTTTAATATCTTTAGGACGTATGGCAATGTAGTCTTTAATTGCTTTCTGACAGGCATCATTTAGGTAGATAGAACGTTCTTTATCGCCTTTACCAATAACAGTTAAGATATCTCCTCTCATATGATAAAGGTTAATATTAACAAGTTCAGATAAACGCAAGCCACAGTTTAAAAACAATGTTAGTATACATAAATCTCTTTTTTCGAATTCACCATCAACAGAGTGGAGGAGAGAGAGACTTTCATCTAAGCTCAAGTATTTTGGTAATCTTTTTGGTAATTTTGGAGTTTCTAATTCAACTGCAGGATTTTTATCCAATAATTTTCTTTTATGTGTCATATAATTAAAAAAAGATTTTAAGGCAGCAACTTTTCGTGCACGTGTTGTTGGTTTGTCAATTAATGTCGTTGATAAAAAATTCAAATATTTATGTAAATCTTCTAAAACAATATTTTCAATAAATTTTAAACTTAAATTGGATATGTCAGTTTTTTCAATTAGTTCATTGTTTATTTTAGAATCTTTATATCCAGCATCCAAAAGTTTTAAATATTTAAAAGCAAATCTTAAGTCATAATAATATTCTTTTATAGTAGATTTTGAACGATTTTTGATTCCAGACATGTATTCTAGGAATTCTTGTATATAAATTGGTACATCGTCAAACATAGTAAATTACCTCCAAAAAACGACGCTCTAAAATCGATTTTAAGGCATTTTTGTTAATTAAGGCATATAGTTACATACCTTGAAAAAGAGTCAATTGCTTTAAAATCGAATATACGAGGAAAATAGAAAATGGTACAAATGAAATTATAATATAAGATTAGTATAATTATAAAATAAGTATAATCTACATTATAATATAAGTACATAGTTGTATATGGGTTAATGTATAGGAACAAGTATTTTAATATATATTAATATTATCATATATTCGTATATTAGTCAATGAATCCCCACCTAATATTTACAAAATTATTATTTTGCGCAATAAGAGATAATTTTAATATAGGGTATCTCCCTACTAAAATTATCTCTTACCTCTTATTATACTATTTTCATTATTTTATATAACACTACTTTTAGTTTTACAATGAATGAATTTATTTCTTTTTTATATTTTATATTTTTAACATTTCTTTTTATCATATGTTTATGTTTATATTTACTTTTTAAAAAATCAAAATTTTTATGAATGAGATATTTTGCTTGACCTCTAAAAAATATATCATCTTCTAAATTGTACAACACCCTATTCCCTTTTAAACTCATGAAACGGTGCAATACCATAATACTGTTATAATCATCTGCATAATTTTCATTATAAAAGTACATTTCAACATACGACTTTTCATTAGGATTGTGCCATTTCATAAAATTTAAAGTCAAACTCATGCAATTTAAAAGATATATGAGATCACGTTCATTAAGTTCAAAGTCCATTATTCACCTTCTTTATATATTATGTTAACATTATAATATATATGCGCTGTTATGTCAAGCCAGCATGCGAATTTTTGATATAATTTTTACATTTTTTATTCTATAGATGGAAAAAATATAAAAATATGGTATAATAATTATGGTGATTGAATGCAAAATTTAATATTAGTACTTTCCATTATATTAATTCTAGGTATATTAATAAAACTATCGGAAATGTATACTAAAAAACGCAAAAAGGAATATAAATTTAACGGGAAACTAAATGATGTTATCTTAACATATAATGAAAGGAAATATTATCATTCATTAAGAAAGCTATTAGAAAATACAGAATATATTATTTTTTCTAAAGTTAGACTTGCTGATATCATTAAAACATATAGTAATAAGCATCTAAATAAAGTGAGTGGCAAACATATTGACTTCTTAATTACTGATAAAAATACAAAACCACTGTTATTTATAGAACTGGATGATTCCACTCATGAAAGAGCTAAAAACAAAGAAAATGATGTTAAGAAAAATTACATTTTAAGTAGAGTTGGTATAGAAATCATGAGAACAGATATCAATCATATTGAAAATAATCTACTTGAAATCAAGAATAAATTAAAAATAGTATAGAAAATGATCTATACTATTTTATTTGTTTAATAAATTTCTTTATTTTTCTTATCATATTCTTCAAATAATTTTATGCATTTATCTCTATTTATTTGCGTTATCTTTAACACTTGTTCATTATGACATCCAGATTCAATATACTTGTAAATATAGTCATCTTTAAACCCTATTTTAGCAGCATCTATTGCATCACATCCATAGTAAACTTCTTGTATATTGGCCCATAGAATCGCTCCCATGCACATGGGACATGGATAACATGTTGTATATAGGATGCATCCTTCTAAATTGTGAGTCTTCAGGCTCTTTTCCGCTACTCTAATAGCATTTATTTCTGCATGAGCAGTCGAATCATTATCCCTTAAGACAGTGTTAGAGGATATAGCTATTATCTTTCCTTCTTTATCGGTAATAACTGCTCCAAATGGTCCACCAAAGTTTTTGTTTATTGTTTTTATTGCCTCTTCAATCGCAGGTTCCATCATATTCTTCCCTCTCCTTATAACTTAATTATTATATCATATTTTGTTATATATGCCAAGTAAAAGACAAAAAAAGATGCCCCTACATTGCTATAGAGGCGATCATAAGAGGTTGATATATGAAAACTAAGGTTTTTCCCTAGTTTGGCATGCTTTATTTTTTCCAAACACCTTTTGCAAGTTGTTTAGCATAAGCTTGTGCTTGCTTTAAATCAGATATGAGAGTAATGTTGCTTGTATCTTGTTTTAATATAGCTTTTCCATTTTCTAATATTGTTTCGTTATATAATGTATTATCAATATATACATAAGCATATATTTTCGAATCCATCACTTTTTCTTGATCAAAAGCAATTTTTACATTCTTACTTTGTAGGTCTGCTCTTAAGTTACTGATGATTCCTTTAGAGTTTTGTATATCAATTCCTAATAAATAAAATTCAATTAATTTATGATCAAATATAAATATTATTTTACCATCATCTTGAATTTCAGATATCATACCAAAATCTGATTGTTGTAATGGTTTTAAACCATTCAATTCTTTCGTTAAAACTGTAGCAGATTTAGAATCAACATCTTTTAACTCATTACTTGCAATCACCATTTCTTGTTCAGTAGCGTTTTTTGTACTACTTGCAAAATAAATAAATAATCCACCACCTATTAGTAATACAGAAATAAAGATTACTAATGCTGGAAAACCGTATTGTTTCATATAAAATGAAGATTTGCTATCATAATACATAAGACACTACCTCCTTTTTCATAATCATACCTACATAAATATTATAACACGTTTTTTATGTAAAGTCAATATTAATTACATAATTTTGTAACGAAAATGTAAAATATCATATATCAGCATTATGCCAAACGTTTTGAACGTCGTCACAATCATCTAATTTATCAAGAAATCTTTGTAATTTTTCTTCTTCTTCCTCATTTAATTCTTTTTTTAATGTTGCAATTTGTCGTATATCTTCTTCCAGTATAGAAAGAGATAACCCTTCCATATATTCTCTTAATTTGCTAAAGTTTTCTGGAACGCAATATATTTCAATATAGTCTTCTTCAGAGATAAAATCTTCTGCTCCATTGTCTAATGCTTCCATCATTAGAGTATCTTCGTCTAATCCATCTGTTTTTTCTATTAATATATATCCTTTTTTATTAAACATATATCCAACAGAACCAGTTTGACCCATTGAGCCACCAGATTTTGAAAATATACTTCTAATATCGGCTGCAGCTCTGTTTTTGTTATCTGTCATTGATTCTACAATAACAGAAACACCACATGGTCCAAATCCTTCATATGTTATTTCTTCATAATTAGCAGCATTGGCATCCCCGGCGGCTTTTTGAATACATCTATTAATATTATCGTTTGGCATGTTTTGTGATTTAGCTTTCGCAATAACATCTTTTAATTTTGCATTGACATTGGGGTCAGGGCTACCACCCATTTTAACTGCAACAGTAATTTCCTTACCAAGTTTAGAAAATATATTGGCTTTTTTAGCATCAGTACTTTCTTTTTTTCTTTTAATATTGGCCCATTTACTATGTCCACTCATAATTAATCCCCCCATTTTTTGAATTACTAATATATATTATACCACAATCTATCTATTCTTGTCTAGACTAAATGTCTATTCAAACTACAAATAATGAGCAAAATTGCAATCAGAAGTTAAAAAATACACCCTAATATTAAATTAAGATGTACTTTAAAACTAATATAACAAACGATACATTTTATATGATGAAATTACTTTGTCTAAATATTTAGCTGTTTCCTTAAAAGGAATTTGTGTATTAGTATTAGTATCTAAATCTTTTTGAATAATCCCTTGTTCTAGCCATTTATCTATGTTACCCAACCCTGCATTATATGCACAGATTGCAATATAATAATTTCCATCATATCGATCAATCAAATACTTCATATATTTGCAGCCAATTTTAATATTAGTTTCTTCATCATATAAATTATCTGTTTCAAGTTCTATATCAAGTTTATCTTTGATATCATTAGCTGTCGATTCCATTATTTGCATAAGACCTCTAGCTTGTTTATTAGAAACGGCATTCTTATTAAAACCACTTTCTGATTTGATGATTGCCATGATTAAATAAGGATCTATGTTATTAATAGCGGCCTCATTTTTAACTATATCAAAATGTTTTAGCGGATAAACATAATTTCTTAAGATATTATATATTAATAATAGAATAGCAATTAATATAGTTGCTATCAGTAATATTCTTGGTAATAATTTATTTTTCTTTGCAATTTTATTCATTAAACCATCCTTTATTTGGCTTCATACCAACTTTTTCCTATGTTCAAGTCGACTTCAAGTGGAACATTTAATTTAACTATGTTTTCCATTGAATCTTTCATTATCTCTTTGATTACTTCTATCTCGTCTTGATGTGTCTCTATAATTAATTCATCATGTACTTGCATAATGAGCTTAGATTTAAGGTTTCTATCTTTAATTTCTTTGTATATTTTATTCATGGCTAATTTAATTATATCCGCTGCACTACCCTGTATTGGAGTATTCATAGCAATACGTTCTCCAAATTGAATGATATTTTTATTCTTGCTATTTAGTTCTGGAATATATCTTCTTCTTCCAAAAATAGTATTCACATACCCTACTTCTTTTGCCTTTTTTACAATCTCTGTCATAAATGAATGTATGCCTTGGTATTTGTTTAAATAATTTTCAATATATTGTTTGGCTTCATAACGAGTAGAACCAATATTTTTTGCGAGGCCAAATTCACTAATACCATAGACGATACCAAAATTAACAGCCTTAGCATGAGAACGCATCGTACTAGTTACATCTTCTAATGGTATATTGAATACTTGAGATGCTGTCACTTTATGAATATCAATATGATTTTTAAAAGAATCAATCATTACCTCATCATTTGAAATATGAGCGAGTACTCTCAGTTCGATTTGGCTATAATCAGAATCTACAAGCAGTTGCATTCCCTCTGCAGTAAAAAAGTCTCTTATTTTGCTTCCTAGTTCCAATTTGATGGGTATATTTTGTAGATTTGGTTCAATACTGCTTAGTCTACCAGTTGTTGTTACTGTTTGCATAAAAGTAGTATGAATTCTACCATCATCTGCAATCTTATCTCTTAATCCATCAACATACGTAGATTTTAACTTCATTGTTTGTCTATACTCTAATACTTTATCAATAATAGGGTGCTGTTCACTGAGTTCTTCTAGCACCGTTTTATCCGTTGAGTAACCGGTTTTGTTCTTCTTTACAGTAGGTAAAGATAGTTTTTCGAATAATACTACACCTAGCTGCTGTGTAGAGTTAATATTAAAGGTTTCACCTGCAAGATGATAGATTTCCTCTTCTAATTGATTTAAAGTAGTGCTTATCATAGCATCAAATTCATTTAATCTGGTTAAATCAATATACATACCATGATATTCCATACTAGCAAGCGTTTCTGTTAGTGGCATTTCAATATCCAAAAATAGCGTTAACATCTCTAGCTCTTTTAATTTTTTAGTAATGATATCATGTGATAAGTAAATCCCCTTTAGATACATTTTTATATTATTCATTTGTATAGCAGTTAACAATTCTTCATCATCACTGTTTTCTTCAAACATAGATAATTGTTTTGTTTCTGCTAGGTTTTCTTTTTCGATACTAAGCTCAAATAAATCATTTAAAATGTAATCCATAAGGTAATTGTTCCTACTAGGATTCATTAAATAGTAAGCAATCATTAAATCATAATCAAAATGAGTTAAATGGCTAAGTCCTTGGCGAAAGAAAAACAACAAATCTTGTTTAATGTTATAACCAAGTTTTACTACATCTGCTGTGACAAAATCTTCCAAGATAGTTTTTAGTATTTCTGGAGTTTTCTTTGATACCTCTTCTATATCTATTACATATATACTATCTTTTGCATTTGAATATACACCAAAAATAGATTTGTTATTTAAATAGCAATTAGGTACAAAATTATCATAATTGTAATTTAAAATATATGCTATTTTATCTTCTGAAAAAACGGCCTTTAATTCGTCTCTATATTGATGAATATTATTGCTATTTAATAGATAGAAATTTGAGACTTCAATTTCTATTTTCGAGGTAATTTGATTATCATCATTAGATATATTTGTAAAATCAAACTTGCTCATAAATTTATTGAATTCTAATTTTTTAAATAATTTAAATAATTCATCTAAATTGACTGAAGAAACAATACATTTATCGTAATCAATAGTAACTGGTACTTCTTGATCGATAGTAGCAAGCTCTTTGCTTAAATATGCCATTTCTTTATCATTTACTAATTTTTCTTTTATTTTCTGACTGGCATCCAGCTGTTCTATGTTAGTATAAATATTTTCAAGAGTTGTATATTTCTCAATTAAAGAATATGCGGTCTTTTCTCCTATTCCCTTGACACCAGGAATATTATCTGAGCTATCTCCCATCAATGATTTAATATGAACGACTTGATAGGGTTCGATATTTTGCTTTTCTTTTAGTAATTCTGGAGTATAAATCGTATATTCTGTTTTACCAAATCTAGTTGTTGGAATGATAATAGAGGTAGTATCACTGATTAATTGAAAAGAATCCTTATCACCAGTTAGTATATACGTAAAGATACCCTTATTCATATTAGTTTTAGCAACAGTACCTAATATATCATCTGCTTCATATCCTTCTAATTCTAAAATAGGAATATTCATAGCAGTTAATACTTCTTTTATAGGTCCCATCTGTTCTGCTAATTCCTCTGGCATACCTTTTCTAGTTCCTTTGTATTCATCATACATCTTGTGTCTAAAAGTAGGAGCTTTTAGATCAAAGGATACAGCAATATAATCTGGTTTTATTTTATCTTCTATCATCCAATAAATATTTAAAAAACCATATACTGCATTGGTATGGATCCCTAAATAAGAACTGGTCATATTGGCAGAAAGCCCATAAAAAGCTCGATTCATAATACTATTTCCATCAATTACTAAAAACTTTTTCATATTTTCTCCTCTATTTTATTATTTTTTTGCATCTTTTAAAGCGGTGTTAAAATGATTGATTACTTCTTCACTTTTTGTTAAATTAATATCAATATGCTGAAACATATTGATGATTTGTTCTTTCTTTGTATCATTTAATGTAGCATCAAATTGCAAAAAAACGCCTTGATTTCTAACATCTACTATTTGAAATGATAAGTTATTTTTTGTAAAATCGTAGATATCTTGATTGATATATAATAGCTCTTTGTAATCCAATCCATTTAAAATTTCAACCATAACATCAATATTAGATATTTTCGAAGTTAATTTTTTATCGCTATATAACGTTACATTTCTATCCCCATTTACATCATCTACTAATGCATATTCTTTTAAGTCCTCAAAAGAATTAATCTTCGTAATATCACACTCTTTTTTTACCATATATACTTTAATATCATAATGATAATGATTTAATGTAATTTTGTGTTTGCATAATTTTTTTAGTATATTTTCTATCGTATCTAAAACTTTAACATTTGTTTGTTCCATATAATAACACTCCTTAATTTGTTAAAGTTTATAACGCACTAGATAAATTTTTCCCAAACAAGATTGGCTACTTCTTTTCCTCTATCCGATAAATAGATTTGTTTATCATCATGTATCAGTAAACGATTTGAAATCAGATAATCTAATTCTTGCTCAAATAAATCAAAAATATCACTATTAAATTTAGTTTTAAATTTATCTATATCAATTCCTTCTTTTAATCGTAATTTTAAAATGATATATTCTTTCATCAAATCCAATTTATCCAGATCATCTTTTTCAATCACAGTAGAAGTACTAGTAGCCATACTTTCAATATAGTCTTCTATAGAATTAGTATTAGTATATCTTGAACCATCAAAAAAACTACTAGCAGCAACACCAAATCCTAAATATTCTCCTTGATTCCAATAATTTAAATTATGTAGTGATTCATATCCTGGTTTGGCAAAATTAGAAATCTCATATTGCTTCCATCCTGCTTTTTCTAAAGTGTTAATTAATAAATTCCTCATCTCGTACTCTTCATCTTCATTTGGTAAAGATAAAAAGCCATTTTTTAATAGAAAATCTAATTTGGTATTAGGATGTACTTCTAAATTGTAGCTAGAAATATGTTCAATAGCGTATTCTTTTGATATATCTATTACTTGGTTTAAGGTTTCGTGAAATCTTTCAATTGTAAGTCCAGGTAATGGGTACATGATATCTAATGAAACATTCGTTATGTTCAGCTTCTTAAACAGTGAACATGAATGTTTAAAATCATCAAATGTATGCTTTCTTCCTATATTTTTTAGTATATCATTATGCGTAGATTGAAGTCCAATACTAAAGCGATTGATACCACAATTTAAGTAATCTTTTAGTTTTTCTTCCGTTATGCTGTTTGGATTTAATTCTATTGTTACTTCTCTAAACTCGTCTTCATCTTTTTGTAAAAGTTTTAATACTTCCATAATTTGTACAATATAGTTGCTATTAATATACGAAGGGGTTCCTCCACCAAAATATACTGTGATGATATGATACGAACTTAATATTTCTACATTTTTTAATATTTCATTACATACACTGTTGATATAGTCTTGTATTACTTCATCCCTATTGCAATAAGATGTAAAGTCACAATAATAACATTTGCTAGCACAAAATGGGATATGTATATAGATTCCAATATTTTTGTTCAATCATTTCACCTGCCTATTTAATATATTTTAACATAGAAAATAAGTGAATACAACACTTTCCCTGTGTAGATTTTCTACCAGATGATGGATTCTTTTTCATCTTAATTCTAATCTGAAACAATGCGTTATAAACAATTTAAATCTATTATACCACATTGTTAGAATTTGTAAACACGCTATGAGCGTTTATTATTCAAAATAATACATTATTTTATAAAGTTTCACCTACGACTTCTTCTTCCACATGGCTGATGTCAACAAATAAATCATCAATCATTGTCTTAGTCGCCTCTTTATCATGCTGATAAATCCATGCTTTATTAACATATACTGATTCACCTGGTAGTACACCAGTTTTTAAATTAGTCGTATCAAAACCAATTACATAAGGTAAATAGTCTTTAATAGTATCAAAATTTAAGTTTGTTTTTACATTTTCTAGTAAAATCGTAATAATTTTATTCATATTAAATATATTTTCTGGCTTTAACAATTGATTTACTGTAGCCATAATAAATTCTCTTTGTGTTCTCATTCTACCAATATCTTGTACACCGTATTTGGCTGGATAAGTAGTGCCATCATTATTATGTCTAAAACGTAATAATTGCTCAGCTTTTTTACCATCAATTAATTGTTCCCCTGCTTTCAAATTAATATGCAATTTTTGAGTAGGATCATCATACTTCATATCAATTGGCACATTAAAAGTAACACCGCCAATTACATCCACTAGTTTGATTAAAGCATCTGTATCAATAATCAAGTAATTTTTAATATTGAGCCCTGTCACATAATTGATAGATTCTACTGCATCATTTATTTTTGTTCCATTTCTATATACAGAGTTTATTTTGTAAGTAGCAAGATAGCTTGTAGTAGCTAGTTTTGCCTCTTTTGTTCCTACATAAGTATCTCTTGGAATCGATAATAAAGAGGCTTTTTTTGTTTTAGGGCAAAAAGAAGCTACCATTATGGTATCTGCTAATTTATAACCATCTGATCCACTTTCACCCATTACTAAAATTTCTAAATTATCTAAATCCTTTAAGGTTTTTTCATTATGCCCCGCAATAGTAGCAAGTGCACCTGAAATACCACCACCATTTTTAATTGTAGCATACGTAAACCAACCCCCAAAACATAGGATGGCAATGAACAATACGATTAAAAATTTCTTTAAAAAGCCACTTTTTTTCTTTTTTCTTCTTTTTGACATACTCTTACCTCTTATCTTTATATATTTCTCAATTTTTTTCCTAAATCTATTTGTCTTGCTTCTTTATTTTTTAATTCAATTTTTTCAATTAATATTTCCTCAATTGCCATTTTTAGCGGAATAAATAGTTTCTCACATTCTCCTTCAGATAAATTGTGAATCCCATTGCTAACTTTTGAATATACTGTATTATAGCCATCATTAAATATTATTTTGGGCAAAAATTTTTTTAGAATAGCTAATTTTTCTTCCATTCTCAACTTAAAAAATTCTTTTTCTTCCATTGTAATTTCACACTTATTTTCATTGAAACATTCTAATAATATTTTTTCAAAAATTCTTCTTAAATATGTCATAGCACCAATATTACTATCAAAACTATTAAGTGAACAAGCTGTTTTATAATACTTGGAATATTCTTCTCCTAATTCTTTCATAAAGGGTTTATTATTAATAGTTTCATTCATATCATATATTGATGGGAATTGGCCAACCTTCATAATAGTTTTTCTATCAATAATTTTAAATAATATAATTAACTTATGTCCACAATCTGCTTTTGCAATAAAATAGAAAAAGTCATTGCTATTCATCATACTTAAGTCAGCCTTTGGAGCTTCATTAGACCTTAGTTGGCCATTTTCTCTAAAAAAATCTTCGGTTCCCATTATAGCAAAAGTATATATTCTTTTTTTTCTACATTCATAACAATATAATTCTAACCTTATTTCTCCTATTGGAAGAGATTCTGAAATTGAAATAGGTATATCAGATATCTTTTTATATAAAGGTAATAAAAATAATTCCTCTGTTATAAATTTATTATGTATAATATTTATATAACTATTAAAATTAAATGCATCAAAGTTTATAAATCCTTCCATTTCCATTTCCCCCCTTTTCAGATAGTATTGGCGATTTCTATTATTTTATCAAGTCTATGCTTAAGACCAGATTTAGAAATATAATCATCACCTATTGTTTTTTTAGATATTGCATCTAAACTTTCATTTTTATATTTTAATCTTAAAGCGGCCGTATATCTTAACTTATCATTTAAAAGTTCAAACCTACCTGCTTTTTTTAATTTCTCAATTGCTTCAATTTGTGTCACACTCGTCTGAATCGTTTTTGCTAAATTAGCTGTTTCACAATTTACAGAACGATTAATATTATTTTTTACATCCTTGATGACTCTAATTTGTTCAAAAGTAAGCACTGCATTATTTGCTCCTATCATACTTAAAAAAGTAGAGATTTGTTCCGCTTCTTTCATATATACCGTATAGGTATTCATTTTCTTTCTTTTTAATAGTTTAGGCGTAAAATCAAGAACAGAAAGTAAATCATATAAATACTCAGCGCACGCTTTATTTCGAAAGACAATTTCAAAATGATAATCTAGGTTAGGATCTACAATACAACCACTCGATAAAAAGCATCCCTTTAAAATAGATTTTATACAACATTCATTTAAAATACCAATCACAAAGTATTTTATGTATTCCTCTTCTATTTCTTGCTTTAAATGTATTTGTGTAATATACTCACCAAATTTTTCTGATTCAATACAACACTTTTTTGCAGTTTTAAAATTTTTTAATATTTCTTCTTTTATATCTGAAGAAAACGACATACTATCACCCTATCATTTCCACCTAAATCTTTTACAGATTCCACTAATTCATAATTTTTATCATGTTCAATGATTTTTATTATTTTATCTAATTCATCAAAACCAATTTCTAGCAACAATAATCCTTTATCTTTTAGAATTTGTTTTGACTGAATAAATATTTTACGATAAATATCCATACCATCGATTCCGCCATCTAAAGCAAGAAAAGGTTCATTTTGGACTGTTTTGTCTAATTTATTAATTTCTTCTGTAGGAATATATGGTGGATTTGATACTATTATATCATAAGTATTCTCTGTTTTGTTTAAAAACTTGTCAAATAAATCAGAATGGATTGTTTTTACTCTATCTGCTATTTGATTAATAGAAATATTTTTTTCTGCTACTTCTAATGTTTTTTTAGAGATATCCACTAAAAAAGTAATCTTTAAAGCAGTGTGCTTCGTAATTGAAATACCGATACATCCACTACCAGTACACATATCAATCATCGTGATTAAGTTCTCATTATTAATATATTGAATTGCTTTTTCTACCAATATTTCACTATCTTGTCTTGGAATTAATACATTTTCATTGACAAAATATTCTTCGTTATAAAAAGATTGTTTTTGAAGAATATATTGAAGTGGAATATTTTCTTTATAAAGTTTATCAAATAGCTTATCTAATAGAATACTATCTTTTAGATCAATAGAAATTTCATCCAATTTCGTATATATCTCATCCTTGGTTGTATTTTTATAAAAGCCAACAATTCTTAAAATATCACTCATTTCATATGGTATATTATTCAAGTTTTTAGTAATGTAATGGTTAATATATTCTTTTAAAGTAATCTTCTTATTACTAGCAAGACAACCTTTTAAGGCAGTAATAGCAATCTTTATTTTATCATCACTAGGCTCTCTTGTTGTTATGAATTGAATCGCCATAGCAGGATAAGATAAAAATGCTAATGGTTTAGGCAACATAGAAAATAAAAATAAGGTTTCATACGCTACACCTAGTATAACGGGAGTAAGTAACATTTGGATAACTGTTTTTAGCCAAATACTACTAGAAGGAATAAATAGTGTTGTTAGTAAGAGACCTATTACAAAATATATCACAAAGTTGCCACCACATCTTCTATGGAATCTTGAACATTTCTTTACTTTTGCCACTTCTAAATCATAGTTTCCTAACGCTTCATATGCATTCACTACTTTGTGTTCTGCACCATGGTACTCAAATAATGTATTGAACATCCTTGTACTTTTTAATACTAACAAATAGATACCAAATGTAATGACCTGTAAAAGCACTTGTATGATACTTTGTAAAGAGGAAGCAAATAATAGCGATATCACATTTGGTACTACAATATACAGTGAAATTAACAATAAAATAGCAATAACATAACCGATAGTAATTTGATAATTATTTACCTCAATTTCCTCTTCTTCATTCTTGGTGATATCATTTATTATTTCTCTTGCCGATTTCATTATATAGGGCACAGAAGATTGAATCGTCGATATGATTCTAGCAATTCCTCTGATAATAGGGATATCCGTTAAAGAAAATTTATGATTTGTTGCTATAGATTTTATAGTGATCACATCGTTTTCTTGTACCATACATTCTCTATCGGTACTTTTTAGTAAAAGTCCATTAAACAGTGCCATTCCACCTATTTTTTTTTTCTTGTTTTTCATACTTTCTCCTAAATAGAAATAAAGAGTGCCACAAAAGCACCCTTTACTTAATTATTTTTTTTTGTCTCCATATTTTTCCATAAACTTCGCTGCTCTGCCTTTGCTAGACATTGTTTGTTTTTGACCAGTAAAGAATGGATGACATGCACTACAAGTATCAACTCTCATCTCTTCTTTTACAGAACCTGTTTCAATAACATTCCCGCAAACACATCTGATGCTTGCTTTCCCATATTTTGGTTGTATATCTGTTTTCATTAAATTCACCTTCCTATTTATATAGTTTAAAACATTACTTAATTATTTTAACATAAGATGAATGAAAACACAAGACTTTTGAGCATTTTTATATAAGTTTTTATGAAATCAAATGAAAAATGAAAGTTTAAAGTAGAATAGATATAACACTCAAAACAATATTTATCAAAATAAAGACAAGATAGATAGTCAATTTGTTTCTTTTTATGATTTGAAATCATATAATTAATATAGGAGGTGATTTTATGCACTTTAATCCTAATAGAATTGTTAATTCACTTCTTTGCAGCAATAATATTAAATTTCCAATGGATAAATGTCACTACATAACAGGGAAAGGTATTTGGACCTTCTCTAATCTAGCATGTATTGAAAATACATTAGCAAATTTTACATGTGGCCTTAAGAATAATATATGTCAATGTAAACACTGTCTTAAAAGGTGAACAATTTGTCAAAAAAAGTAGTATTATATTGTTTTTTAAATTAAATTATGTTATACTGATTAATGAAATATAAATAGCTTGAAACTGCTGAATTTGGAGGAAATATATGGAAAAATTTATCGTTCGTGGACCTTGTACTTTAAAAGGTGAAGTTAATATAAGTGGAGCAAAAAATGCGGCTGTTGCCATTCTACCTGCTACATTACTTGTAAGGGGGAAATGCCATTTAGAAAATGTTCCTGATATAAGCGATATAAGAGCATATTATGAAATTTTAGAATCTCTTGGTTCAAAAATCACCTATATTAGTAAAAATGAAGTAATTATAGATAATTCAGAAATTAATTCTGCTATTGTCTCTTATGAATTAACGAGTAAATTTAGAGCTTCCTATTACTTACTTGGCTCCTTACTTGGTAGATTTGATAAAGTTCAGATTAGTTTACCCGGTGGATGCAATCTTGGTGCAAGACCAATAGACCAACATATTAAAGCTTTTGAAAAGCTTGGCGCTACTATAGAAGTAAAAAGTGGTAATGTTTACGCAACAAGAACAGAAAGATTAAAGGGTGCACCTATCTTTTTAGATGTAGTGAGTGTTGGGGCAACCATCAACGCTATCCTTTCTGCTACCCTAGCAGAAGGAATTACCGTTATTGAAAACGTTGCAAAAGAACCACATGTAGTCGATGTGGCTAATTTCTTAAACTCAATGGGAGCTAAAATAAAAGGAGCTGGTACTGATTCTATTAAAGTAACAGGTGTTACTTCATTAGAACAAGTTTCTAGTTATAGTATTATCCCTGATCAAATAGAAACAGGAACTTTTATGGTTGCTGCTGCAGTTACAAAAGGTGATGTTCTAGTTAAAAATTGTATTCCAAAACATATGGAACCAATTACTGCTAAATTAATTGAAGCTGGTGCTACTGTTGAAGAATTTGAATCGAGTATTAGAGTTTCAATGAATAAAAGACCTAGTTCATTTAGCATCAAAACAATGCCATATCCAGGTTTTCCTACCGATATGCAACCACAAATGTCCATTTTACTTTGCCTTTGTGATGGTACTGGAATGATTGTTGAAAGCATTTGGGAATCTAGATTTCTTTATACAGATGAACTAGCAAAAATGGGAGCTGATATTTCTGCTCATGGTACCACTGCCATTATAAAGGGAGTAGATAAATTATATGGTGCCCCAGTAAAATCTCATGATTTAAGAGCTGGTGCTGCTATGATTATTGCTGGTC
The DNA here is from genome assembly GCA_028692955.1 of Clostridia bacterium. Lineage (GTDB taxonomy): Bacteria > Bacillota > Clostridia > TANB77 > CAG-465 > CAG-465. The sequence continues at coordinate 2,028 of JAQUWH010000006.1, read as the reverse complement.
TTGTGGCTGAAGGTGATACAGAAGTAACCAATATTGCCCATATATTGAGAGGCTATGAAGATATTTGTCAAAAATTTAGTGGTTTGGGAGCAAATATTGAATATGTCGTTGATGACGAGGTGAACACTTGTGATTGATATACACCCACTATATAGTTCCAGTTCAGGCAATATGTTTCATATTGGAACTAACAAAACAGATATACTCGTTGATGCTGGTGTTAATTATAAATCAATTACAAATGCATTATCTGGTATTGATAAAAATATAAATGATATATCAGCTGTTTTAATTACACACGAACATACTGATCATATTAAGGGACTTCCTCTTCTATGTCGTAACAATAACATCCCTATATTTGCTTGTGGTAAAACGGCTGATTATATTAAAGATATGTTAGATGAGAAAAATATTTCTTCTAATATTTTTAAGATTTCCTATGGACAACCTTTTCAAATACATGATATCGACATCACAGCATTTGAAACTTCACATGATGCTTTAATGCCTTGTGGATTTAGATTAAAATCTGATACTACAACACTTGCTTATGCTACCGATTTAGGTTATGTATCAAATGAAGTATTTGAAAATTTACAAAATGCTGATTTTGTTGTATTAGAATCTAATTATGATGAGACAATGCTTGATTTTGGTAGATACCCATATCCACTGAAAAGACGTATTAAATGTAATCTAGGACATTTATCTAATTTGGATAGTGCTCAAACAGTAGCAAGATTATTAAAAGAAAATGATTGTAATTTTGTTCTTGCCCATTTGAGTGAAAATAACAATACACCTGATATTGCAAGAAGTACTTTTGAAGATATACTAACAGCAAATGATATTGACTTTAACAATGCTAATATTTCCTTTGCTTCTAAAAATTTAACAACAGAGGTTTTTAAAGTATGATTAATATTAAAATATTATGTGTGGGAAAAGTAAAAGAAAAGTCTTTACAAGATTTAATAAAAGAATATGAAAAGCGACTTTCTAAATACTCTAAATTAGAGATCATTGAATTGGAGGATGAAAAAGTTCCTCAAGTATTATCTGAAGCAGATATACAAATTATTAAAGCTAAAGAGGCTACAAAAATTGAAGAAAAGATTAATAAAATTGGTAAATGTAGCGTTATTTTTTTAGATTTAAACGGAAAACAATATACCTCTGAAGAATTTTCAAATAAAATTAGTACAATGTGCACCTATGGCACTTCTACTCTTGTTTTTGTAATTGGTGGTAGTTTGGGATTTGGTGATAAACTATTAAGATTAAGTAATGATAGAATCAGTTTTTCTAAGATGACATTTCCCCATCAACTATTTAGAGTTTTCCTACTAGAACAAATTTTTAGAGCATTTAAAATACAAAATAATGAAACATATCATCATTAATGAGGAGGAATAGATATGAAATCAACAGGTATTGTCAGAAAAGTAGACGAATTAGGAAGAATTGTATTACCATCTGAGCTTAGAAAGAGCTTAAACATTGAAATTAAGGACTCCATTGAAATTTATGTTAGTGGTGATTCTATTGTCTTAAAGAAATATTTTCCGTCTTGTATCTTCTGTGGCGAAGCAGAGAATACAGAAATATTTAAAGGAAAAAATGTTTGCATGAAATGTTTAAAACAATTAAGTAAAAAATAGTATCCATCTATATTTTAATAATACATAATTAATTTATTGGTTAGGCTCAATCATAATAAAAGTACCAAGTTATCTACCTTGGTACTTTTTTATTTAGATGTCTATTGTCCTATTCTTTACGATTCCAGGAATACCAACTACAGTAGAGTTCTCTGGAATATCTTTTAATACAACTGAATTAGCTCCAATTTTAACATTATCTGCAATTAGAATATTACCTAATATTTTTGAGCCGCATCCAACTATCACGTTATTTTTTAATGTTGGATGTCTTTTCTTTTGCACTTTACCCGTACCGCCTAATGTAACGCCATGATATATGGTACAATCATCACCTATCTTGCTAGTCTCACCAATGACAATT
>JAQUWH010000014.1 GCA_028692955.1 Clostridia bacterium | reverse complement strand
CCGTCAGAAAGAAGCGAAGAAGCCTCATGGACGCGGTGCCCGTGCACGGTTCCAGAAGTCTTATCGTTAAGGCACAGCATACAGAATATATGCGGGGGCAACCCCACATATCAACACATAATTTGTGTTTTAGAAGCCACGGGATGCGCCGCCTCCACCTGAAGAGCCACCGCCTCCAGAGAAACCGCCACCTCCGCCAAAAGAACCGCCACCAAAGCCACCTCTTCCGGCCACCATGGCCTCCGAATATAAAGATACCTTTGCTTGCTAAAAATACTCTTAAAAAAATAAAGAATAAAAGTACCCCTATGCTCACTAAAGTTCCAATGAATTCCATTGTGTCATCTTCTTTGTAATTATCGAATCCACCTTCCACTCCATATTCATTGTATATAATTCCTTGTAATTCATTTACCACATTTTTCACTGCAGTATCATAGTCTCCATCTTTCATATGTGGCAAAGCCACATCATCTAGAATTCTACCTGCTTTAGCATCGTTGATAGCACCTTCTAAGCCATAGCCAACTTCAATCCTAACTTTTCTATCTCCAGTGGAAATCAGAAGAAGGATACCATTATCTTTTTCCTTGTTTCCTATTTCCCAACTGTTAAATAGTTCATTAGAATAAGTTTCGATATCACCACCATCTAAACTAGGTACTGTAACAACAACAATTTGTGCATTCGTTGCTTCTTGCGTTTTTACAGCAATACTTTGTACTTGTTGTTCGGTAGAACTTGAAAGCACGTTAGCAAAGTCGTTGACGAAGAATTCATTAGTAGGGTTGTACGCTACTTTTGCAAAAATGCTAGTGCAAAATGTAAAACAAACTAAAACAAAAGCAATTAAAAAGTTTATCGTTTTTTTCATAGTTTACTCCTAGAATTTAACTTCAGGGTTTTGTTTTTCCTCTTCAGTTACTTGTAAATATTCAGCTTTTTCATGATTGAACATTCCAGCAATTACACTGCTTGGGAATATTTTTATTTGCTTGTTATAAACAGCTACCTCATCATTGTAATTCTTTCTTGCTACACTAATTCTGTTTTCTGTTCCAGAAAGTTCATCCATTAATGATGTAAATGCTGCGTCAGATTTAATTTCTGGGTAGTTTTCTACAAGGAAAGTAATATTTTTGCTAAGTTCTGTATTAGCATTTAATTTATCTTGAGTGCTTCCTGTAGACATTTTTTCTCTTGAAGCTGTAATAGAATCAACAATTGCTTGTTCTTGCTTTGTTAAACCTTTTACAGAATTAACTAAGTTTGGTATTAAATCAGCTCTTCTCTTTAATTGGTTATCAATTTCAGATTGTTTCTGAACAATAGATTCCTCCAATCTTACAAGACTGTTATTAGTTGAAATACCCCATATCACTGCAAGTACTAATATACCAACAATAACTAAAATTACGATAGTAGATTTTTTCATATTGATCATCCTTCCTAAAAATATCTAATATATTTTTATATACTATATTATACATGATAATTTAGGAATAGTCAATCATTTATCACATAAGTATTCTTACATTTTAGACACTTTAAACGGCAAAAGCCAGGTTATAATAACAACCTAGCTTTCTTTTTTACGACGTTTATTCTGATACATAAGTGCATCTGCCGTAGTCTTAATGACGTCTGAAATGTCTTCTTTTCGACATCTCATTTTATAGATATCATCGCTTTGAACCACACCAAATGAAAACCCAATTGTAGCATCCTCAATTCCCAGTTTTTTCTTATGGGAAGAAATTTGGCTTTTAATCGCTTCTAATTGTTTAATATAACGATTAAAATGAGCATCAGCTATAAGTGCAAATTCATCTCCACTTCGCCGATAACATATCACGTCTCCATGTGCATTTTCCTGAATACAATGCAATTTCGAAGCAAATTCTATCAATACAATATCTCCATTTTCATGATTGTATTGATCATTGACTTCTTTAAAATTATCTAAGTCAATCAGGATATATACAAATGATTTCTTTTGCTCACACCGAACGTATAAGTCTGCATCCAGTTTTTCTTTTTGATAGAGTCCTGTCATAGCATCACGTAATGTCACCTCCTCAAATTGAAACTTTTTGACGCAATGTGCTGTTGCTCCTAGCATTGCAAATGAAATTAAGTCGCGAAAAAATGCCCAAAAAAAGTCCGATATCATAGTGTGATTTATTACAACACATAATATCACGATACAAGTAACAGTGCCAATCATTCTATACCATTTCCGTTTTTTTACATTGCATTCCTTCACAATGTTCGCCTCCTTTACTATTTAGTATAAAAGATTCCTTTACCATATATCTTTATTATACCACTATCTTATGTATACCGTCAACCTAATATGCTAAATTCGACATAAATAGTGCTAGAAATTTATGGTAACTAGTTATATAATATTAAAATTAAACACATATTAATAGTGGTGATCGTATGAAAAAAACAGTAATCATAACTGGTGCAGGTTCAGGTCTTGGTAAAGAAGCTGCCATCGCACTTGCAAAAAGAGGGCATAAAGTATATGCCACAACACAATATGAAAATGAATGTGACACTTTAAACCGATTTGCCCAAGAAGAAGATATAGATCTAGAATCCTTTAAATTAGACATTTTACTTGATGAGGATAGGAACAAGATATTAGACATTGATTTTGATTGTTTAATCAATAACGCAGCTATTGGAGATTCTGGTAGTTTAGCTGAAATAAGAGTAGATAGAATTGAAAATGTATTTGAAACAAATGTCTTCTCGAATATAAAATTAACACAAATTGCAATTAAAAAATTAATGCAAAAAAATGATGGCAGAATTATATTTTTGTCATCCCTTGCTGGCAGAATTACTTTCCCTTTTCTTGCTCCATACTGTGCATCAAAATTTGCTATTGAGGGATTTGCTTCTTCACTTAGAAAAGAAATGAAATCATTAGATGAATCAAATATACAAATTGGTATTATTGAACCAGGAGCATATGCTACCGGATTTAACAAAGAAAACAACGATAAAAAATATTCCTGGATGCAATATGAATCCTATTTCAAATATAAATGGCAAGATATGAAATATAAAGAAGATAAATTATGGAATATGATGGAAAGTAAAAAATTTGATTCTATCATAAAAAAATATATTGCCGCTGTTGAAGATAAGAAATTAAAACATAGATACACTGCACCAAAAATGCAAGCATTTTTGGTGCAACTCGGTAGGGTTTTTGGAATGTGATATGTAGTGAAAAGCGATTACGCTTTTCATTTTTTATCTAGCAACAACAATCTGGTCCTCTTTCTTGTTCATGTTCAAAGCAACATTCATGTTTTTCTTCCCAGCATGGTTTGCATTCGCAACATTCACATTTGCAGCATGGTTTGCATTCACATGGTCTGCATTCACAAGTTTTTACAATTTCAAAGCATTGCATTACTGGTTTACAGCATTTAAATACTTGTTTTTGACAGAAGCCTTCATTTTCTTTACCACAACATGAATTATTATTATGATTCCACATTCCTAATTTCCCCCCTTATTATATATTAGCGTATCTAACGCTAATATATAATATGAAAGAAAACAGACAAGTGATACAAAAAAAGAAATGAATTAAAAATCCATTCCTTATGTTATGAATAAGCTAGCCATATACAAAGCGTATAGTGAAAATAATATTCCCCCCTCTATGCGTGATACTCTATTCTTTCCTTTTCCAACATAACAAAAAAGCCATAATAGCAATAACGATAAAGTGGACAATATAAATGAAAAGTTAAAATCTAATGAAAAGTTAAGAGGTCTGATTATTGCACCTACACCAAGAATTAGGCACAAATTTAGAATACATGACCCAATTAAATTTCCAATTGCTAATCCTTCTTCTTTTTTCATAGTAGCTACAATAGAAGTAATAAGTTCCGGAAGCGCGGTTCCCACAGCTATAATCGTAAGTCCCGTTATCTTTTCACTTATACCAAAGTAATTAGCTATTACAATTGCATTATCTACAACAAAGTCACTGCCAAACTTTAGACCCACAATACCAATTAAAATATATAGTACAGCTTTTATAATACTAATATCTTTATGTGCATTTACTTTCTTTTTATTTCCCTCTGTTTTAAGAATATCTTTTATTGTTGTATAGATGGGGAATGAAAAATAGACAATAAAGACAATTAACAAAACCAGGCCCTCTACTCTACTAATAGATTCACTTGCATTACCAATAATTCCATTTCCCAGTAATAACACTAATATTGTAACAATAATAGATACAGGAATATGTATTTTTTTTACTTCTTCATCTATTATCATAGGTTTAATCATACTAATTAATCCAAGAATTAAAAGTAAATTACACAAATTACTTCCTATAGCATTTCCTACTATAAGATCTGTATACCCTTTAGCAGAAGATGTTATGGTTATCATCAATTCTGGAAGCGATGTACCAATACAAACAATGGTAAGCCCAATAATGATTTCAGGTATATAGAATTTTTTTGCTATATTACTTGAGCCCTTGACTAATATGTTAGCTCCAAAAAGCAAACAAACAAATCCAATTATAATTAGAAATATGTTGAAAAACATATCTTTCCTCCTATGTCTTAGCATAAAAACTTAATAATAGTATTTACTACTCTGATACAAAATATATCATATAATTTTTATTTTATCAATTGTGTTTCTGTTTTTTCTTAAAAAATATACAATTTCTTCATTTTAAATAAATTGTATATTACGTTCTAAATAAATAGTTGTTCATAAAGACATAACGTTATTTAGCTGAACCTAGAAATATGCTAATATATTTTATTAATTTATTGTTGGAAGTAATATAAATAAAACGTATTGGAAGTAGAGAAAATTTATGTTTTTGATAAACCCTTTCACATGAAGCAAGCAAACGCTTCTAAAATTATACCTATAAAGTAAGATTACACTGCTATTTACCATGATAAAATCTATATTTCTACAAGTGACAAAGAATTAAAGCCACGCAGTTTACCATTATAAACATCAACAAAGGCCAGTCAATTGACCGGCCATTTTTATGTATAGGAATTGCTTTTATATTTTTAAAATTATGGATAACCTAAAAATTTATTATTTCAAATTTAAATTTTAGATTCTAGTTATTATATCTCATATATCACCCCCTTAACCTATTTGTACAGTTTATCTATATTAAGTTAATTGTTTTCAAAGTTACTCTTTTTATCCTCTTACCTATCTATATCTCCTCCCTTTCTTTTTATAACTATATTATATAACCTATTTGTGATAGCAATATGATAAAGATGTAAAATGTATATGAACTATTAAGCCAAATTTTCTTTTGCTTTTTCCAAATCATAAACTACATCAGCACTGGCTGCAACTGAATTTGAGTGTGTTACAATAATCACACATTTATTTTTTTCATGGGCAAGTCTCCTAAATATTTCAGTAATTTGTTTTTCATTATGCATATCTAAATTTCCAGTTGGCTCATCAGCCAATATTACCTCTGGTTGAAATGATAAAGCTCTTGCAATGGCAACTCTTTGTTGCTCACCTCCTGATAACTTTAATATTCTTCTATTTGCTTTTTCTTCATCTAATCCCACCTCATTTAATAACGATAGTGCAACCTGCTTCTTGTTTCCTACCTTTAAATTTGCAATGTCCATAGAAAGTACAACATTTTCAATAGCTGTTAAATGTGGCAATAGATTAAAACTTTGAAATACTACTCCAACATGATGTGAGCGATATTTATCTTCATCTATTTTTGAGATATCATTATCATTATATATAATTTTTCCGCTCTTTGGTTTATCTAGTCCAGACATTAAAGATAGTAAAGTCGTTTTTCCACTACCTGATTTTCCAGTGATTGCATAAACTTTAGATGGCTCAAATTCATAATTTATATTATCTAATACTTTAACATGATTATCATAATAATAATCAACATTTTCTAACTTAAATAAGCTCATATTTCCTCCTTTCTATGTCCTACTACTTAATATCTTCAGTGGTGAATATCTTGATATAAATACCATTGATACACTACTACTAATAATGGTAAGTAGTACACCAATTAAAATTAATTCTACTATTGTTTTTACATCAATGATAGCATTAAGTTTATCGACATAACTTACATTTTCCCCACCAAATACTTCTTTGATGTCATTTTTACCTCTACCTGGTGTAGCTTCATTTGCTCCTGGCGTCATATTAACACTTTTAGCACTAAAGCCAAAGTTTGAGTTTACTTCATTTGTTTCTTCTTCCATAGAAGTAATTTCACTCTCCAACATTTTATTTGCAACTGGTACTGTTATGGTAGAACCAATGACTGCACCAATAATAATGCCTGATAATGTCACCATAAATGTTTCTATAACAAATTGTCCAAGTACCATGTGTTTTTTCATACCAATAGAACGTAAAACACCAATTTCGTACTTTCTTTCTCTAATGTTAATCATATTAATGATAACAAGGATTGCTCCACCAATGGCAAGTACAATTATTAAAAAAGTAGTGGCAAATGTGGATAGATTTTGAATAGGTTTTAATGTTGATTCCAATGAATCTAAATTAGTAGACACAGTGTAATAACTACTTAAACCTTTCTCAGTTAATTCTTTACTAAAAGCCTCAATGACATCAGTACTTACAAGTTTAAATCTTGCATCTGTTTGTATCATTAAAGTACTTTCTTCTTCTTGTGAAGAATTTTCTACTACTGCATTTAAAGCGTTATAACTAGTAAGAATTTGATTTGCTGCATTAGAAAACATAGAAAATTCGCTACTCTCACTATTATCCGAATAAATTCCTGTAATGATGAATTCATATGTTTTTTCTTCCTTATTTGGATTTACTAATGTTATTTTATCACCAATGGACAATTCATTTTGCTCCGCTAACTCTTCAGATATAACACAATTATTATCATTACTTACAGGATCAAACATTTCTCCAGTTGTTATTTTGTAAGTTCCATTTACAAAGTTTGTCATAGCATCTAAACTACTATAGCCTACAACGGAAAAATCACCAACATTTTTGGATTCACCGTTTTTACCTATTCCACCAGTCATATATTTGACATTACTATCTTCCATGCTTACCTTTTCAATACCACTTCCATTTAAGTTAGTTTGAATGGTGTAATAATAACTTTTAACATATTCAGAATCCCCATATGTCTTGATGGATGAAACATCTAGCTCCGCAATGTTTTTCATAAAGTCCTGTGGATTTCCTAATTCCTCATTACCTTGTGTCTTGTTTTGGTTCATATCAAATCTCATTTCTTGTCTATTTAAACCAAGCCAAGCCTCCACCTCATATGAATCCTCATAACTTTGAATAAGGTTAGTGGCAGAATTTTTGATAGATAATGCTACACAACAAGATGCCGCAAGAACAACAACAATAAGGGCAATTAATATATTCCTTGATTTTGTTCTAGTAATACTCTTTAATGCATTTTTAAATACATACATATTTTACTCCTTTCTTTCTATAACCTTATTATACAAAGTATATGTGAATAAAATATGTGTAGAAAGTAAAATGTTAAAGTGATTTATGTGAAAAAGAATCTAAAGATTATTCTTTAGATCCCTTTTCATGATTTATTTTTTCTTCTTTTACTGTTTCTTCTTTGCTTTTGTTTTTTTCTTTTTGTTCTTTTGGCTTATTGCTACGTTCTATATCAAACCAAAAGTCAGCTCCTTTTCCTTCTTCACTGCTGACGCCATAATTTACATTATGAGCAATTAAGATATCCTTTACAATAGATAAGCCAAGTCCAGAACCAGCATCTGATCTTTTATAGTTTTTATTTACTTTGTAATATCTATCCCAAATATGCGCAATATCTTCTTTCTTTATGCCAATACCATTATCGATGACTTCTGTCCTTACAATTTTTCCATTACCTGTCACTTTTACATTTATATCCTTTATATTTTTACTGTCACCACTATGATTAATAGCATTCGAAATAAGGTTATATAATACTCGTTCTATCTTTGTTTTATCAGCAATCACATAAATGTCTTTTACTGCATCAAGTGTTATTCTACAATTATCATTTTCATTAATTACCTTAAAATTATCAATTACTTTTTCAACTACTTTTGTATAATTGAATTTACCTTTTGTTAATGTAGCAAATCCAGATTCAATCTTTGATAAATCCATCATATCATTGACTAGTCTTGTTAATCTATCTGTTTCGTCAATGATAACTTGTATATGTTCTTCTCTTTTTTCTTTGTTATCTCCGGATAAATCCCTGATCATTTCAGAATAGGCCTTTATCATGGTAAGTGGCGTTCTTAAATCATGTGATACATTTGCAATCAATTCTTTTCTAATCTTATCCGTTTTAGAAAATTCACTAGCCGTGAAATTTAATGTATCTGCCAGATCATCCATCTCTTTATAGCCAGCTTTTTCAAACTTAACACCATAATTACCTTTGGCAAGTTTTTGAGCAGATATTGTCATATCCGTAATCGGTTTAGAAATTCTAATGGATAAGAATACCGATATGATAGACGAGATTAATAACGCAATAATCGTTACATACACCAATTGACTCTGTAATACCGATGTGGTTGCATCAATTGGATCAATTGAAGTAACCATTACTAAACATAAATTGGTATCAGGGATTACCTTTCCATATACAAACAGTTCTGTCTTAAATCGATCTATCTTTAAAGTATAGCTTGTTTTTTGATTAGGACTCTCTAAAATTTTTTCAACAATTCCTGTCGTATCAATATTAATTGGTCTCGATGGTACTTGCGCTATATTTCCTTGACCAGAAGAGTTGTTAGAGACATATCTTAAATTTCCATTCGTATCAAATAACCAGATAGAAGAAGCATTTTTATACGCAATATTATCAATAACATCTTTGATATCCTCATCATTTACTTTACCCTCAATTTCGGTTGCAAGGGATATTGTTTCAGTTTTTTTCATAGAACTATAATAACTCTGTAAAAAAATAACTTGCATAAACCATAGTATCACAAATAACGCAATAGCAAACGAAACGAAATAAACCCATAACTTAAAGGTAAGTGTATTCGTTTTTTTACTCTTCAAATTTATACCCCATTCCTCTTACTGTTATAATATTATCTCTGTATTTACCAATACTGTTTCTAAGCATTTTGACATGTGTATCAACGGTACGATCCTCACCGAAAAAGTCATATCCCCATACTTCATTTAGAATTTTCTCTCTTGATAAAGCTATGTTTTTATTGACGATTAGATATTGCAATAGTTCAAATTCTTTTGGTGTCAAATCCTTTTTCTTACCATCAACATAGACGTTCCTACCAAGCATATCAAGTTCCAAGCCTTGATATATATATTTACCTTCAGTTGATTTTTCATCTTCTTTTTTGACTACCCTAGTAAGGATGGCATTAATACGTGCCATTACTTCTTTTGGGCTAAATGGTTTTACAACATAATCGTCAATTCCTATTTCGAAACCAAATAATTTATCATATTCTTCTCCCCTGGCAGAAAGCATTAATACTGGTATATTTTTTGTTTTTCTTATTTCTTTTATAGCAGAAAATCCATCTAATTTTGGCATCATAATATCCATGATGATAATGTCATAATCTTCTTCTTTACATTTTGAGATTGCTTCCATCCCATCTTTTGCCTCTTTGACTTCATATCCTTCAAACTCAGCATATTCTCTTATAACGTGTCTTATTTTTTCTTCGTCATCTACTACTAAAATTCTCATTTTTTCCTCCTTATACTACATTTACACCAATTATATACTAACATTGTGATAATTTAGTGAGAACTATGTAAACTTTTATATATTTAATCACTAATGAACATTAAAATTAATATAATAATTGCACACTTGCTCTATATTTAACTTATGGTCTTCTAAAGAATCTTTTTTATCCTCTATTTTTTGATATAGCCCAGATGTTAAATCCTGATAAAAAGCTATTTTCTCATCTTTTAAATAATATCGATACTTTTCTTTACTCTCTTCATTGCTAATATACGAAAATACACACATATTGGTTCTTAAATCTTTTAGCATTTCATATTCACCTAATTTGGGATCATGCATTAATACACTACAATATATATAGCTGTCATTATCATCACGATGAATAATATCAGCACGTACTTTTTGTCCCCAAAATGTTTCAAAATATTCTGTTTCAACAATTTGATCTACTTCGTATTCTCCATAGATTTCATCTTTATATTTAGTTTGTTTATTTCTTAATATGACGTCAAGTAATAACATTTCTTTTTTGTCTTCATCTGTAATACTTGTCTGTATTACTTTATCATTAGAATGAGTTGAAATTTTATACACAATAAGTATTCCAAATAGACAAACTACGATAATAGTAATTATTAATATTATTTTTTTCATACAATCCCTCCTATAAAATAATCATTTGATAATTATCTTTAAGCCATCTGTTACATTCTTTATAATCTGGTATATATTGATACACTAATTTCCAAAAGCTATCTTGATGATGTGGCTCTACAATATGGCATAACTCATGTACAATAACACTATCGATTACTCTATCTGGCAACATAGCAAGTTTAGTATTAAAATTCAGTGTTTTTTTATTTGCAACACAGCTTCCCCATCTACTTATCATGTATCTTACTTTATAACCATTAAACTCTATATTAGTAAGAGCAACAAAAGTATGGAGTTTCTCTTCCACTATTTTTTCACTTGTATCTTTTAATAACCTTTTATACATTGTTTCATATATTTCTTCTTTTGCTTGTTCTTTGTTAACTAATATAACTATCTTGTCATCTTCTACCGTTAGATTACATTTTTTGTTGTCTGAGAGCCTAATTGTTAAAGTATATTCTTTTCCTAAATACAACAGTTTTTCACCATCAGCAAAACGAATTTTACTGCTTGTACTATCTATATATTTTAGTATCTGTGATTGATGTGAATAGATTAATTTTTCTACAGACTTCATACTAGTGTAACATGATTTTGTCACAATAACTTTACCATTTTTTACGGTTAACACCATTTTACTCGTTCTACTTTTATTAATCACTTTTACTTCAACAGTTTTGCTTCCTAATACAATGTGATACATAACAAAATCCTCATTTTCTTGTACTTAAATTATATAATAACGCAAAAAGAAAATCAATGGTATTTTTGATATATCTTAATACATGTAATAGATACAACAAAAAACACCTCATATTCTAAAATATGAGATGCTACTTTCTGGAGCGTTTATCGTAGTTATATGCGAAAAATACTCCAATATTTTTCATTTTTAATCAACTGTATATACATTTTAACATAAGTTTTTGAAAAAGTATACTATATTAGAAAAATTGCAAAAAAAGAAACCTCTTACGAGGAAAAGAAAAAAATTTTCTTTTTATGCGAGTTATTTAACCTACATTGATAGTCAGCACAGCAGGATTGATAACGCCTTTTGCATCCTCATCTCCACATTCTTTATTATGCCACTTTCGAAGGTCATCTCCGTATTTCCAACACTCTGAAAGCATACTGACTGCACATACGTGCATAAATCCAGTAATACCTTCCGTGTCGCTTAAGCAAGAAGCTTTATCGGCGATTTGGAAAATTGATTTGTTGTGTTTCTTCATTAGATGTTGCATATACTTTGCCCAACGGCATGCATATTTTACAACTCCATAGCTGTAATAATATTTTGAATATAACTCAACCCATTTCTCCCAATTTGCTTTTGCCTCATCATCTTTGAATTCAATTCGTGTTTGTTCATCAATGATAAGGACTTCTGTTTCGACTTGCTCTCTACGAGTCTGGATTTTGAGCTGTTTTGCTCTTTCTGCTCTGTATGCTGGAGTCTTCATATAAGCTTCCCTTTCAAGACGATACTTTTCAGCATTCGCTTTCCTACCTGCATCCCACTCTGCATAGATTTTGTCTTTATCAGCGTTCTCTTTCGTAACCAAAAGAGTTACACCGTTAAATTCAAACTGAATGCCTGTGAAAGCGGTATCTTCATTGCAGTTAAAAGCTATTAAAAGCTCACTTGCAAAGTTAGAATCTTTGTCGAAACAACCTGCAATCATTTCTGCAAACGATGTGATGGTACAACCACACATAGGGTCTGCTACTGCAATGCCATTTTCAAAAGATTTTACCCACAAAGACTCTCGGCTTGGTGTCCGAAAAATGCGTGTTGTGTTATCGTAGTGCGCGATTTCCTCGAAATAAACTATTGTTGCCTTTGCCATAATTAAATTCCTCCTAAAATATTTTTTGGTTATATGGCTTTACTGACTAAATAAAAGTCTGCTACGTATATATTATAGCATAAGTTAACATAAAACGCAAGAATATAAATAATATTATATATATCATACACAAAAATACTTTGCTATTTTTTAGCTAATCCCATTACTTGTGCAGATATTAAAAGTAAATGCTTATATTGATCATTCCATATTGGTTATAATCTTTATCAACTATTTTTAAAGAATTTCATGATATTTTGCTATAAGTTTTTAAATACTCGTAAATAATCAATTTCTTTTTTAATATCCTTATCATATCACACCATCTTTCTTTTTCAATAAAATGCCACAAAAAAATCAACCTTTTACAGTTGATTAAATCTTTCGTCTGGTGCGACGATTTTACTTAATGGAGGCGCCAATCAGATTTGAACTGATGATCAGGCTTTTGCAGAGCCATGCCTTACCACTTGGCTATGGCGCCATTACTACATTATATTTATAATTTCATGTTTTAGAACAAAAACTATAAAAAAATGGAGCGGGAGACGGGGCTCAAACCCGCGACCTCCGCCTTGGCAAGGCGGCGCTCTATCAACTGAGCTACTCCCGCAATTTATTTGGTGGCTTGACGTGGGATCGAACCACGGACACGAGGATTTTCAGTCCTCTGCTCTACCTACTGAGCTATCAAGCCGTTTTATTATCAAAATAAGATAAAAAAAATGGCGACCTGGATGGGGCTCGGACCCACGACCTCTAGCGTGACAGGCTAGCGTTCTAACCAACTGAACTACCAGGCCAAAAAATGTGGTGGGCACTATAGGGCTCGAACCTATGACCCCCTGCTTGTAAGGCAGATGCTCTCCCAACTGAGCTAAGCGCCCACATCTTGTTGACAAGTATTATTATAACCTATAATATATTCTTTGTCAACAGTTTTTTATAATTTTTTCAAGTTTTACTATCGTATTTATTATTTTTTTGTATTCTTTGCTGTTAAAATGATGTTATTTATTTTATAGATAAAACTGCTATATTCAGATACGAAATCACTTACCAAATCAAGATCCATTTTCTTAAATAAGAAATCTCCTTGTATTTTATCAGCACCATTTCTAATAGCACTATTTAGTTTCATTTCATTATCAATAGAATTAATCACAACTTTGTAATTTAATTCCTTGCATAATTTTATAACATCCACTAATATTTTAGGATTAATATTAGTATTTTCATCTAAATAATCTGCAGATAATTTAATTTCATCGATAGAAAGACCGCTAAACAATTTAATTGCTTCATATTTGATTTCAAAGTTATTGACAATAATTTCAGCTCCATGCTCTTTTAATTTTTCAAACATTATCTTGTAATCTTCTATTTTATCCAACTCAATTGTATCTGTTATCTCGATTTGAACAACACCAGGTTGAATATCATATTCTTTTAAAATATCACACAATTTGTTCACAAAATCTTTTTTTGTTGCATGCTTATTAGAAATATTAACTGCAATTTTTCCATCTGTAATACCTTTCTCTCTTAGCATCTTAATACCTTTACATACTCTCTCAAGAACATAATTATCTAGTTTAATCGTAAGAGCCATATCATCTGCTTGCTTGATAAAATATGAAGATGGTAGTTTACCAAGTGTTGGGTGATTCCAATAAAGTAACGCTTCAAAACATATTTTATCTGTCTCTTTTACATCAATTCTTGGTTGTAATGAAATACCAAATTGATCATTTGCATAAGCCTCTTTCAAAGCCATTTGTGTTTTGGTTTGATTTTCCATTTTCGCTTTTAGAGCTTTGTTATGGAAATAGTAGTCATTTTTACCATGTTCTTTTATATAATACATTGCATCGTCCGCATACATAATCAAATCTTGTCTGTTATCAGCATCTTCAGGATAGATGGCAATACCCAAACTATACTCCAATGATATACTTGTATTTTCTATGATAAAAGGAGTTTTAAAAGTGTTTTTCAATTCATCTAGTAAATGCGTAATGTCTTCTGTTGTTTTAACTCCCTCAACTACAATAGCAAATTCATCTCCACCTAATCTGTAAGCAGTCGCATTACTAGGTAATTTCTCATCAAAAGTATTAGCAAGCGCAATTAAAAGTTCATCTCCTGCATCATGTCCCATAGAATCATTAATATGTTTAAAGCCATCCAAATCCATAAAACATACTGCAAATTTTTTCTTTTTAGCAATTAATTTATCAAGGATAGATAGAAATAGGTATCTATTACCCCTGCCAGTCAATTGGTCTGTGTAGGCCTGTTTTTTCACAATATTACTTTGTCTTCTATTCTTCCTATCTAATAAAAAATAGATAATGAAACCTGCTAGTACACAAATACCTATTTCAATTAAATCAACTAATAAAGTTACGCTTCCTTCATTCATACTTATTCAATCACCCTTCTTTTTTTACCCTACTACGATATTAATAATTTTGTTTGTTACAACAATTATCTTTTTAATTGCTCTACCATTTAGATAACTCTCTAATCTGCCATCTGCCAATACTATTTTTTCTACTTGTTCTTTTCCTAAATCTTTATTTAATAATATAACAAATTTAACATTGCCATTGATTTGAACTGGAATTTCAACTTCATCTTTTTCTAACCATTTCTCCTCTGCTTGAGGATATACATTATCAAATACTGAAAACTCATTACCTGCTCTCTCCCACATTTCTTCAGCAAAATGCGGTGCAAATGGTGCAATGATACGTATAAATTGAGATATCGTTTCTTTCAATAACTTCGTATTTTTCTTATCATCTTCTACTGCTTGGTCGTATTTGTAAAAAGCATTGGTAATTTCCATAATTTTAGCAATGGCAGTATTAAACTGCATTTGTTCAAGATCATAATTAATACCTTTTAGTAAGTTATGAAACAAGTAGCACAACTCGCTTTCATCTTTACTTATTTCAGATACTTTAGTATCTTTTAAAGATATCATTTTCTCTAGTAATCTCTCTAGTCTACCAAAATATTTCACCATGGCAGTGACACCCTCTTCACTCCAAGGTCCGCCTTCTATATAACTAAAGCCAAACATTAAATACATTCTAAAGACATCAGAACCATATTTTTCTACATAAACATCTGGTGAAATAACATTTCCTTTTGATTTACTCATCTTGTTACCATCTGGTCCTAATATAAGTCCCTGATGAACAAGAGATTTAAATGGTTCTCTGACTTTAGTAAGACCTGCATCACTTAATGCTTTGGTAACGAACCTTGCATAGAGTAAATGCATTGCCGCATGCTCTGGGCCGCCAACATATTTATCTACAGGTAGCATTTTATCAATCCATTCTGTATCAAATATCTTGTCAGTATTTTTGTTATCTGGATACCTAAATTGATACCAAGAAGAACATACAAAGGTATCTAGTGTATCGGTTTCTCTTTTTGCTTTACCGCCACAATGTGGACAAGTAGTGCTAACAAACTCCTCTGATTTAGCAAGTGGACTTTTGCCATCTGGTTTAAATTCTACATCATATGGTAATTTCACTGGCAAATCTTTTTCTGGAACTGGTACAATACCACAAATATCACAATAAACAACTGGAATAGGAGCTCCCCAATATCTTTGTCTTGATACTAACCAATCACGTAAACGGTACGTAATTTTAAAATCTCCTAACTCATTTTCTTTTAAATATTCTGTTATTTTATTTTTTGCTTCGTCTGTAGTAAGTCCATTAAATTTTCCTGAATTGATTAGTATTCCAGGTTTTGTAAATGCCTCTTTTTTAATATCAATATTTTCCCCATCCGTAGATGTAACAACTTGTTTTACTGGCAAATCATATTTTTTAGCAAAAGCAAAGTCTCTTTCATCATGTGCTGGAACTGCCATTACACAACCTGTACCATAAGTAGCAAGAACATAGTCAGCAATCCATATTTGAATTTTTTCGCCAGTCACAGGATTAATGGCATAGCTACCAGTAAAGACACCAGTTTTTTCTCTGTCATCAGCAAGTCTATCAATTTCTGTAATTCTTCTACATCTTTCAATATATTCTTCTATATTACTTTTTTGTTCCTCTGTTGTAATTTTTGCTACCATTTCATGTTCTGGGGCAATAACCACATAGGAAACACCACATATGGTATCTACTCTTGTTGTGAATACATCAAAAGCTAACTCTTTTCCTTCTACTTTAAACGTAGCAACTGAACCAGTAGATTTTCCTATCCAATTAGTTTGTATTTTTTTTGTTTTATCAGGCCAATCTAACTCTTTTAGTCCATCTAATAGTTCTTCTGCATAATCTGTTATTTTGAAAAACCATTGTGTCAAATCTTTTTTTGTTACAACACTACTGCATCTTTCACATTCACCATCAATGACTTGTTCATTTGCAAGAACAGTATTGCAACTTGGGCACCAGTTCACATTCGCATTTTTTCTATAAGCAAGACCCATTTCTAGTAATTTCAAAAACAGCCATTGTGTCCATTTATAATAATCTTCCTTGCAAGTAACCACCTCTGCGTCAAAGTTAAACATAGCTCCCATCGCTTTTAATTGTTTCTCCATAGTATCAATATTATTCATAGTGGAATCATAGGGATGAATACCTGTCTTAATCGCATAGTTTTCTGCTGGTAATCCAAAAGCATCAAATCCCATCGGTTGAAACACTTCATACCCTTGCATTTTTTTAAATCTTGCAAAAGTATCTACTGGTCCATAGTTATACCAATGTCCAACATGAAGTTTTGCACCTGAAGGATAAGAAAACATTTCTAAACAGTAATACTTTTTGTCTATTCTCTCTTTATGAAAAGAAGCACTTTTCTTTTCATCCCATATTTTCTGCCATTTATTATCTATCTCTTTGTTATACATATTCTTTCTCCTTATTATATATATTGTTCAAACTGTCTTTGTAAATAGTTGTCCGTCATAGAGGCGATAAAGTCGATTACTTTTTCATCATTAGAAGCATTTTGAAGATAAGGAAGACTCATATTCTTTAAAAATACAGTATAAACGCTATTCGATTTATCCTCTTTTTCTAATGCTATAACATACATGTCATACAATTTTTCAAACATGTTTCTTACATTATTTTTTTCTTTGCTCTCCATAGCTTTATCGTATATATTTTCATAATTAAAACTTTTTAATTTTTGTACTTGTTCATATACTCTGTCAGACATCTGAATGTATGGTTTATCATAACTTTCTGTTACAACATCCATAATAATATTATGCATGATTTCATCGTTTGTAATACCCAGTGTTGTTCGCACTGATTTTGGTATTGTATCAATGTCAAAGACATCTAATTTTCTAGCATCATCAATATCTTTGCCAATATATCCAATAATATCAGATATTCTAACAACGCATCCTTCCATTGTCATAGGAATCAACTTTGCTATTTGTTTTGCATCTTTTCTACAAGCCTCATACTCTCTTAACACTTCTTCTACATCCTTTTTTCTAGGAGTATACTTTGATTTTACCATTTCACCATTGTGACACATAATGCCATCTAATACCTGTAAAGTAAGATTAGAGCCATGACCTCTTTTTTCAATATCCTTAAACACTCTGACGCTATTTAAATTATGAGCAAAGCACAGGCCTGTCCTTCTTAGGGATATTTCATTTAAAATTGATTCTCCAAAATGACCAAAAGGAACATGTCCTACATCATGCCCAAGTGAAATTGCCTCGCATAAATCTTCATTGAGTCCTAATGCTCTTGCTATAGTTCTTGCTGCACGACTGACAAACTGAACATGTGTTATTCTCCTTGATATATTATCATTTTGTAAATGGGAATATACTTGTGTTTTATCAATATATCTGGTATAGGAATGTGAATGAATAATCCTATCAATATCTCTTTCATATTCTAAACGGATATCTTTTTCCTCTTCTTGTAATCGAATCGCATCACTTGATTTTGCAGCGTATTGACTAAAATTTGCTTCTGACTTTAAAATTTGTTGCTTTATTCTTTCTATCTTATTTTCTTTCAATCAATTCACCCTCTTATTTTGATTACAAGAACATATTTAAACCATGCTTAATGCATCTAACTTCCAATGGGAAACGTGGTCCTTCATCACCATCAACATCGGGAGCATCACATTTTCCTTTTACTTTAGATATTTTCACGTAATCTTCTTTTAAATAAATCACATGACTATCATCAAAGTGTTTACCTGTTAATACTTTTCCAAGTAATTGTGGTACTTCAAACATTTTACAGTTTTTTATAATTAAGATATCGAGTAATCCATCATGTATGCTTGAATTATCAGTAAATTTATCAATTCCACCTGCACTACTTCCATTAAAGACCAAAAATAGATTTATCTTTTCTTGTATTGTCTCTTTTGTTGTTTCCACTTTCACCTCAAAAGGTTTGAATTTGAATAATTGATCTGCAGCAGTAACAATATACGATAATTTTCCAAATATATTTTTGAGATTTGTATCCACTTTTTGTGAAGCATTACTAAATAATCCAGCGGAACAAACATTGATAAAATATTTATCATTTGCAAGACCTACATCAACTGGTTGAATATTAGCAGCAAGTATTTTATCAATACAATCCGAAAAATTGTATGGCATTTTAATATGTTTTGCAAAATCATTGGATGTCCCAGCAGGTATAATACCTAGAGGTGTTTTTATATTATTTTTCATAATAACATTCACTACTCTATTAATAGTACCATCTCCACCAGCAACTACGATTCCATACACATCCTCTTCATCGGAATCTTTTAAATATTCATAAAGGTTAGTTTTTTTACCAGCCCTAAATACGGATACCTCTATTCCATTTTGCATGAATTTTTCTATGATAGTATCGAGAAAATATTTGAATTTACTTTGACCAGCTACAGAATTATAGATTAGTTTTACTTTCTTCATTTTAATCACCTTTCATGGCATATTTAATAGGTATATTATATTATATAAATACTCAAATTTCAAGGAAAAATGTCAAAAATTAACAGATAGCCACGCTTTTGTTAACAAAAAACAGCTATCCATAAAATCAAAGCCTATATTGCTTTATGAAAATAATATAAAGCGAAGAATTTAAATACAATTATTGTTAAAGTTAAACCTTATACTAAAAATTCGTAATAAAAAAGAATTTAGTATTTAAATACAACTATTGTTAAGGTTAAACAGTACTATTTTTTCTAGTAGGGGTAATAAAAACCTGATTTAAATACAATACTTGTAAAAATTGACCATATACTTATTTCAAGCATAGGCCAACTTTATTAGTTCTTTACTAATCCACTACTATTTGTGGTATCCACAACCACTTTTTCATAAGGATCAACAATAAATTCTTTAATTTTTCTTTTGGTCACTTGTGACATAAATTTGGTATCGTAATTATATAAATAAGCACCCATTTCATCTTTCACTTTATAAAATACTGTGTTATTAACATTTTGTAATATTTCTACACTAACAGAGATAACTTTTTCCTTTTCTTTATTATCTATATTAATTTTCCATAATGTGTTATTGTCACTTACATTAATATAGTACAAGAAATTTTCACTAACAAACATATATTTTTTGCCATCAATTTCTTTCATACTACCTTTATCAGAAACACTAGAAATATCATCTACTTTTTGCAGATTCTCACCTGTTTTATTAATAGAATAGATTTTGCTACCATCTTTTTTATTGACAAAAAATATCTTGTCAGTTGATTGTATAATATAAGAAACATTTTCATTCGTTACTAATTCTTTACTATTTCCACCATCTTTATCACATCTTATCAGTATCTTCTTTGTCTTTTTATCTTGTACTAAGAATAGGTTGTTTTCATCTGCAATTACTTCACAAACACCAGAAATATCCAGTACTTTTATTTCCTTTGTTGGTAAATCAATTATACCAAGTTTTCCTTCCTTTTTTGTAATATAATAAATTTTAGAATCAATTACTGTATATTTGCTTACATCTTTTTCTATTAAAGTCTCAAGCTCTTTTGTCCCTTTTTTTAATCGATAGATGCCATCATTTTTAACACCATAAACATATTCTTTTCCTACTTGTACGTCAGTAAGTCCACTATTGTAATACAAAGTTTTATCATTAAAACCATTCGAATGAATGGTATTTAATGAATATACTGGATTATAGGTATATCCTTCCAGTACATAATATACGTTAAACACCTCTTGTTTTTCAACATCATCACCGGCTACATATTTAAAATTATTTGCTTTGCTATACACATAAAATTGTGTAAATACATATATACTAAGAAGTGCCATAAGACCTATGATGATATATGTAATTTTGCTTCTTGTCTTAAGTCCACTTGCTTGTTTTTTCTTTCTTTTTAAGTATTCTTTTCTTGTTATTTTTTCTTCAGGATCAAGTTGTAATCTTTGCATAAGGAGCCTCCTTTTCTTTAGTTATTTCTAGAAATATTATATAATAGTTTTGATGATTTGTAAATCTTTTTTCAATATTTATTTCGTAATCTTATAAATAGTTATCAATGTCGTATTTAGTTAATAAAATATTAGCTCCCTCTTTCAATAAATAATTGGAAAAATATGTATTTTTATTGTAAATATTTCCGGGAATGACAAGTATTTCTTTTCCTTGTTCTATCATAGAATCAATGATAATTTTTAAAGTTTTTGCCTGTTCATAGCTTGCCTCTGGGATAATAACAATTTTAGATAAACAAGAAAGAAAATAAAATTCATATAAGGTGGAGTGATGGAACAAAAAAATAGTTGTTTTGTTACTAGATAAATTCTTGATATATTGAATCGTTGAAGATACATTAAAATAATTTAATCTCTTAATTACTACTTTAGAATTACTATTATCATCCGATAAGCCAATCAAGTTACAATTCTTTGATAACACATAATCACTCATTATTTTATAAATATTTCTAGCATAGTGACTAAATTCTTTCGAATCATAAATATATACCATTTTTTTGTGAATCTCTTGTATATTACCATATACAAATAAGCATAATGGTGGCATATCAATATGATACAATTCTTTGGGATAATTTTCTGAATGAATAGGGATAATTTTAATATGATTGGATGAAAAAAATTGGAATAAAGTCTGTGCTTTATCTTTTATTTTATTACTTGTAAGAATATTAAAAAATTTATTTGATAAAATAATATGATGTTTTTCTAGCTTTTTCTTAAATAAATATGGTTGCTTTGATAATTCATAAATTTCCAAACTAGATTTAAATACTGTAAGTAGTCGTATATAAATATAATAATTAAAGTCTTCTATTAATGAAAACCAAAGATATATTTTTTCTTTTATAGTGTCACTCCTTTCTAACGATAGTTAATAAGTATAATAAGGAAATCCCTTATTATACTTATTAAATTGTATTGTCTGGTAAATCAAGTGAAATATTACCAATTTTACCACTCTTTAAATCCTCTAAAAAGCATATGGCTGCCTTTGTCATATCTATATTTCCACCAGACACAACACATCCTCTTTTTTTACCGATTACTTCAAGGGTATCATAAGAAATCATATCAAAGTCCTCATCTTCTAATTTGTATTTTTCTTGCAACATCTTTTGATACTTATCATCAATACACAGCATATCTATTCCAAGACAGGCTAATTCTTCTACATCTAGTATTTCTTGTTTGATATTACCAGTTAGTGCAAGTTTTACACCAGCATTTTTATCATCAAGATTTGGCCATAGCAAGCCAGGGGTATCTAATAAGTCAATATTGTCAGCTACCCTAATCCATTGTTTTTTTCTTGTCACACCTGGTTTATTTCCCACATTTGCAGATTGTTTACCAGCTATTTTATTGATAATAGTAGACTTTCCAACATTTGGAATACCAGCAATTAACACTCTATAAATAGGTTTGATTGCTATTTTTTGTGATTTTTCTTTATTTTTTTCTAAATATACTTTTTCCCCTTGTTCCTTAATTGCCTGAATGATTTTCTTAATGCAATTACTATCGGCACTATTGACATCTAAACATACAATACCCCTGTCATTAAAATATTTCTTCCAATAACTAGTAATAACTTTATCTGCTAAATCAGATTTATTTAAAACAATGATTTTTGATTTATCTTTTGCTAACTTTTTAATTAATGGATTTTGGCTTGAAATAGGAATCCTAGCATCTAATACTTCTACCACGATATCAATTAATTTAAGACTCTCTTTTATTTCATTTTGTGCTGTCACCATATGACCGTGGATACCAGTTAATGGAGACATTAGAAAAACTTTTTCCATCCTCATTCATTTTTTTATTTTTTCGTTCTTCTCTTTTTTGATACATATCCATAATTAATCACTCCTTCATTGCAACTTTATTAATT
>JAQUWH010000021.1 GCA_028692955.1 Clostridia bacterium | reverse complement strand
GGGGGTGAATCTAAATGGAATATGTATTATCAATGGTTTTTTTAACTGAATATGGTGAAAAGTCTACTTTAAGTATAAGTGGTGTTAAGTCTACTATCACACAAGCGCAAGCTAACGCTTTAATGGATACTATAATTGTTAAGAATATTTTCTTACCAAATGCTGGTGCTTTTACTGGAAAAAGTAGTGCTCAATTGACTGAAAGAAAAATCACTAAGTATGAAGTAGCTTAGTATTAAATTTCAAAGATAGAAGCTTGTCCTAATTTTAAAGGATAAGCTTCTATTTTTTATAGTTTTAAGTAGTTCTTAAAAAAATTGATTTTTCCCACCATCCAAATGCAACTATTACCTTATCACATTGTGAACTTGATGATTTTATAACAACGACATAGTTTCCACCTGGAGACTCTATAAATTTTCCATCTTCTTCAGATACTAATGTTGTGTTAGGTGGTACTAATCTTTCATATACATTAACTCCATTTTGAGGAATAATAGTTGTGGATTCTACAAATCGAATATCTACCTTGTTTTTTGGAAGTGGTTTTAAAGTAGTATTGGTTGGAGATATCTTATGAGATATACTCCCTTTTTCAGGAAGGCTAGTATTGAGCCATATTTCAGCAGTTAAATAGTCATCGGAGAAATTTGAAATAGTAAATACATTTGTATATAAATTAACACCTGAATTACGTGGGTTTACTAAACCAGCCCAGGCAATTGATCCATTACCTACCCACAAAGTTTTTGTTTGACCTACAAAGTATTTTCCTTGCATTGACTTAAATAAAGAAACTGGAATACTAACTACCTTTTGTGGTTTAGTATTTTTGCTTTTTACTATATGATTACTGTTTTTCTGTAACATTAATTACATCTCCTAAGAATTATTTTCTGGTATACATTACTAGGACTTTTATTCCAATATATAATATTCAGTAAATATTTAAATGTTAATAGGTGATATATAAGTTAATGCATCTTTTTTTATATTGCAGAGATATCATCTTAATTTCTCTATTTCTTCTAAGGTTAATCCAGTCTTTATAGCTATTGTTTCATTATCTAAAACATCTAATAAATTTTTAGCTATTTCTAAAGTTCCTTTTTTTCTACCTTTTTCTTCTGCAGTCTTAATTTCTGCTTTATGAACTCGTGAACTACCACCACTTATAGAAGTGGATGGCTTCTTGGTCAATATCTCTAATGAGACAAGTTTACCCAAGCTATTAAGGTCGCACCGACCTCTCTAGTCAATATATCTTTTATTATATTGCTAGTTTTAGTAGATTTTTACTTGCATTGATATCCCTATCCATTATCATTCCACATACTGGACATATATAAGTCCTACAAGATAAGTCTTTGGTTTGACTTGATTTATTGCCACAATTAGAGCATAGTTGGCTACTCGCATAATTGGATGGTGCTATTATAATTTCTCTAGTATACCATTCTGCTTTATACTCTAACATTCGTCTGAATTCTGACCAACTAACATCAGCTATTGATTTAGCTAATTTGTGATTTTTTATCATGTTACTAACTTTTAAGTCCTCAATGATTATAACTTGATTTTCGTTAATTAATTGAGTGCTTACTTTATGCAAAAAATCATTTCTTTGATCAGCTATTTTTTCATGTATCTTCGCTACTTTAATTCTAGCTTTTCTTCTGTTATTACTTCCCTTTTGTTTTCTAGATAAGTCCTTTTGAAGTTTAGCTAACCTTTTTTTCTGATTTTTTTAAGTGTTTAGGATTAGAAAATATTTCTCCATCACTTGTTATTGCAAATTCTTTAATTCCTAAATCTACACCTATTTTTTTATCTGTTTTAGACAATTGAATATTTTCAGTATCAACTAAAATAGAAATATAATATTTGCCACTAGGAACCTTTGAAATAGTACAAGACTTTATTATCCCTACAAACTCTCTATGTTGTTCTAGTTTAATCATAGATTTTAATTTAGGTACTTTTATATGGTTATTCTCAATGTATACAGTACCATTCTGATTATTAGTCGTGTAATTACTGGTATTCATTTTCTTCTTGAATTTGGGAAATCCAACGGACTTATCTCTAAAGAAATTTTTGTATGCCTTATCTAAATTCATTTGTGCATTAGCTAGAGCAAGGCTATCAACTTCTTTGAGTCAAAGAAATTCTTTTTTATATTGTGCTGGTGTGGGATATTTTATTGCTTTAATATCTGAATCTTTATTTTCCTCGTAAGACTTAATTCTATCTGCTAACATTCTATTATATACAAATCTAGTACAACCAAAAGTTTTTCCTAGGTATATTTTTTGCTCATTGTTTGGATAAAGTCTGTACTTATAAGCTTTTAGCATTTTCTCATCTCATTTCATCCCTTGATTTTCAATATATTTTTTGATTACTTCTATAGGAGCACCGCCAGTTGTTAGAAGGCAATAACTTCTACTCCAAAAATATTCTTTCCATAACTGTTTTCTTATATGTGGAAATTCTTTTTTTATAAGTCTGCTACTAGCACTTTTATAAGTATTAATAAACTTTGATATATCAGTATTTGGTTCACCTCTAAACAGTAAATGCACATGGTCTTTATCATGATTCCATTCATCTAAAATAACATTGTATTTTGGAGATATATACTCGAATATATCTTTTAGCCTATTTGATATTTCATCATCAACAACTTTTCTCCTATACTTTATAACTAATACCAAATGATAATTTAGCTTGAATACTGAATGATTATTAGTATCTAAATCCATTATATTTCCTCACTTTACAGTAATATTACTGAACTTAGAATACTACGATTGTTGACTAGCATCAAGGGCCATCCATCTCCCTCCTAAGAGGAAGGGAGAATTACGCCCATTTGGTAAGGGAGGTGAAAGAAAATAACAAGTCAAAGATGCGATGTATATTTTGCGTCAGACAAGGAGGCATGTTTAGCTCATAGTGCTTTGTTTAGAGCAAAGGATTTCGAGAGAAATAAAAATGACCTTCAGAATTACTGCAGGTCACCCTTATTTTAGGATAATTATATTATCTTTATTACTATTTTGGTCCATGCCTTTTATCTTCTCTACAATGTTGATTTTAATTTAAACAAAAAATACTCTGTTTTAAAAATAGTCTCTTTTACGTGGTTAAAATCAATTATATTTTCATCATTTTCATTTAACTTATTTTGAAGTTCTATTAATGTATTAATTTGATTATTCATAACTTCATTTAACTGGATTTTACTTTCCAGCTCTAGAACTATATCTTTTCTTTCATCACTAAATTTTAATATTGACTCTTTTTTCATTAATTCTCTCCTTACGCTAATGTATTATTATTATATAATATATACTGATACAACTTATAAGTTGCAAGTGATACAGTGAATTATTCAATTTATCAGATGAAACCGAACTACATTTATATATTTTCTCAGCTAATTCCCTTATATAATTTGAATCAAAATTTTTCCCATATTATGCACCTATACTTTCTTATGTATAATATCTATATCTATATCTATATCTATATTATAGAGTATAGATTAACTTATTACAAATAGTTTCCTTTAATTTATAGTTTATGCAAAATAAAGAAGTATATTTTTAATTATGAACAAACTTCTTTATTTTATACTATATGTTGAAAAAAAATAATCTATATTCAACATTCAAATAGGATCAGATGTAGAGAGTGCTTGTTGTGACAATCTAAATAATTTTTGTTTTCCCCGCAGATACTTCTGAGACATCACCTTTTTTCAATATTTTCCTAATAAGTAATTGTTATTTGAAAAATTTATGATAATATGGTAATATTGTATCGATAATTTTATATAATTTAATTGAATAAATAATATTTTATGATAACATATTAAAATTAAGTTAATAATTTTATAAAATTGATAAAATCAACAATGAACTATATGTAAGTCTTCTAGTATATATACATTTTGGACAAGTTATGTTAGAACTGTAAGAATATTGTGATATAGGAGAAAATTAGAGTGGTACGCGTTAAATATAATTCTATATACATATATAGGATTTTTTATATTTAAATTTATTTTTTCAAGGGGGAACTTTTATGTATACTTTTTTAGTGGGTCTATTAATACTTTTATTAGGCTTTTTATTTTATTCAAAGTACGTAGGTAAACAATTTGGAGTTGATGGAGAAATAAAAACTCCTGCATATACTAAATCAGATGGTGTAGATTATGTTGCCATGCCTACATGGAAACTCATTTTAATTCAATTTTTGAATATTGCAGGACTTGGACCTATATTTGGTGCTGTTCAAGGCGCTCTATTTGGTCCTATTGCATTCCTTTGGGTTATGTTTGGATGTGTACTTGGAGGCGCAGTACACGATTATATATCAGGAATGATTTCTTTAAGACATGGTGGGGTAAGTCTTTCGGAAATCCATGGAATGTATTTAGGAAAATCTGCACAAAAGATAATGAGAGTTTTAACTGTGTTTTTCTGTATGATAGTAGGTATTGTGTTTATTGCAGGACCTGCTGGTTTATTAGCACAATTAACTCCAGTTGTTTTTAATAAAACATTTTGGATATTTGTCATTATTGGGTATTATTTACTAGCAACTTTACTACCTATTGATGTAATTATAGGTAAAATCTATCCAATTTTTGCTGTAGCACTTTTGTTTATGGCCATAGGTGTAACTGGTGGAATTTTATTTCAAGGTTATCATATTCCAGAATTATCATTAACTAATTTACATCCAAAAAACATTTCAATTTGGCCAAATATGTTTGTTACAATTGCCTGCGGAGCAGTATCAGGATATCATGCGACTCAATCTCCATTAGTTGCAAGATGCATGAAAAACGAAATAGATGGTAGAAAAATATTTTATGGTTCAATGATTATTGAAGGCGTTGTAGCAATGATT
>JAQUWH010000013.1 GCA_028692955.1 Clostridia bacterium | reverse complement strand
AGCATATGAATATGTAGCATCTGTATTAAATAATGGAAATTCAAATATAGGAACATATATGAAAGTAGAGCATGTACAAAGTAACAAAGTAAAAACAGAATATGCGAAATATTATGATGTATATGAACCAGGAGACGAAGAAAAAGAAGGCGGAACGTATTACGACCAAGGAGGAATAAATCTTTGGAACTCAGGAAATGCGGAGTCACAAAATATCATTAGAAAAAGATTAACAGCAGCAACGTATGCTAATTTTGCAAGCAAAAAAGGTGATGCACTATGGGAAATATCAAATGGAAATAGTTATTATGGAAAATATACATCAGGAACAGGAAACTGGGAATGGTTACAGGATACTGCAAGAGACTTTGCAAGTGGCAGTCAGTGTGCCAGAGGATGGAACTCAGACTACATGCTAGTGGGTCATGCCTATCTACCTTTCCTGTTACGTGGTAGCTATTTCAGCTATGGTTATTATGCGGGTGTGTTTGCAGCTGGTTCACACTACGGTTATGGCATCGTCAATCTCGGGTTCCGTCCCGTTCTTGCCGTGGGGTTTGCGCTTTAAGAAGAACAAAATTATTAAAAAATTATATGAAATAAGAACAAAAAATACTTCTTATGATAAAGTAACGAGTCTCTTTGTCAATAGTGAACTGAACCCAAAAAGTGTCTAACTTTTAGGGTTCAGTTCACATTTATTATAGAACCAAAATATATCATAGCATACTACTTCTTCTATGCATAAATTGACTAGTTTTGTAAGGTAAGTTCTAATCATAATATATTTGATATAATGTTATAGGTTAAATCATAAATATATTATATATTTGTGAAATTTTTGTGTAAATGAGAATGAAATATTGAAAGGCAAATATAATTGTGATATAATGATTTAGCACTTGAAATAATTGAGTGCTAAATATAATTGGAGGTGTTTTTTTATGTTAAAACCTTTAGGCGATAGGGTTATTGTAAAAGCAGTAGAAACAGAGGAGACTACAAAAAGTGGTATTGTTCTTCCATCTTCAGCTAAAGAGAAATCTTCCGTTGTAGAAGTAGTAGCAATAGGACCAGGTGGGATCATTGATGGAGAAACTGTGACAATGGAACTTACAGTAGGTGATAAGGTTATCTGCTCAAAATATACAGGAACAGAAATTAAATATGAAGGTACAGAATATACAATATTAAAACAAAGTGATATTTTAGCAATCGTAGAATAAGGAGGAATAATTATGTCAAAAGAATTATTATTTGGGAGAGAAGCAAAAGAAGCTCTTGAAAGAGGGGTGGACACTTTAGCAGATGCTGTTAAAGTAACACTAGGACCAAAAGGAAGAAATGTAGTATTAGATAAATCTTTTGGTTCACCACTTATTACAAATGATGGGGTTTCTATTGCAAAAGAGATAGAACTTGAAAATAAATTTGAAAACATGGGAGCACAACTAGTAAAAGAAGTAGCTACGAAGACTAATGATGTGGCAGGAGATGGAACTACAACAGCAACTGTTCTTGCACAAGCGATGATAAGGGATGGACTTAAAAATGTTCTTGCTGGTAGTAATCCTATTATTGTGAAAAAAGGGATAGAAAAAGCTATTAAAGTTGCTGTAGATGAAATCAAGAAAATATCTACACCAATCAATGGTAAAGAAGATATTGCTAGAGTAGCTGCCATATCTGCCAATGATGAAACAGTTGGTGAGCTTATTTCAGAGGCAATGGAGAAAGTTTCAAAAGATGGTGTTATTACAATTGAAGAGTCTAAAACAATGGATACCAATTTAACAGTGGTAGAGGGAATGCAATTTGATAGAGGTTATTTATCATCATATATGGTTTCTGATTCAGATAAAATGGAAGCAGTTTTAGAAGAGCCATATATATTGATTACCGATAGAAAAATATCAAATATTCAAGAAATATTGCCAATTCTAGAACAAATAGCACAGCAAGGTAAAAAACTGATGATTATTGCTGATGATGTAGAAGGGGAAGCACTTGCTACACTTGTTTTAAATAAACTAAGAGGAACGTTTACTTGTGTAGCAGTAAAAGCACCATCATTTGGCGATAGAAGAAAAGCGATGTTACAAGATATTGCTATTATTACTGGTGGTGAAGTAATTGCTTCTGATTTAGGAATGGAACTAAAAGATACAGATATATTACAACTGGGACGTGCAAAACAAGTGAAAATACAAAAAGAAAATACTATTATTATAGATGGATACGGTGATGATGAAAAAATAGCACAAAGAGTAAAAGAAATTCGTAGTGAAATAGTAAATTCTACTTCTGATTTTGATAAAGAAAAATTAGAGGAAAGACTTGCTAAAATGGTAGGTGGCGTAGCAGTTATTGAAGTGGGAGCTGCTACTGAAACAGAAATGAAAGAGAAAAAATTAAGAATAGAGGATGCTCTTAATGCAACAAAAGCTGCTGTTGAGGAAGGCATTGTTGCTGGTGGTGGTACAGCCTATATTAATATTTTACCAAGTATTAGGAAAGTATCAAATTCATTGGAAGGTGACGAAAAAATAGGAGCTAAAATGGTAGAAAGAGCATTAGAGGCGCCTATTAAACAAATAGCATATAACTCTGGAGTAGAGGGAGCTGTTGTTATAGATAAACTTGAGTCGATGGAAAAAGGAATGGGTTATGATGCATTAAATGATACTTATGTGGATATGAAAAAAGTAGGCATTGTAGATCCAACAAAAGTAACAAGAACTGCATTGCAAAATGCTGCTTCCATTGCTTCAATGGTTATTACAACAGAAACACTAGTAGCAGATAAAAAGGAAAAAGATGGTTGTAACTGTGCTCATGAACCAAATCCAGGAATGGGTATGTATTAATGGAAGTAAGAGTAGAAAAACTTCTAATACAAAATATAGATAACATACATACAACAAGTATGGGAGTCGGTAGAATTAAGAAGAATCTATCACTTGACACAGATGACGTTGTAAAATGGTGTAAAGAGCAAATACTAGAAAATAGGGATCATATCACAAAGAAAGGTAAGAACTGGTATATTGCTACAAGTGAAGTAGTCATAACAGTAAATTCCTATAGTTATACCATTATAACAGCTCATACCAAGAAATAAATAGAAAAAATAACATACATGAATGTGTGTTATTTTTTTGTCACATCGCTTACTTTTTCTTTACAACTTTTTTAATATGTGTTAAACTATTACAAATTGGGGGAGTCAATATGATTAAAATGGAAAACATTACAAAAAAGTTCAATGATTTTACTGCAATAGATAATCTTAATTTAGAAATATCTGAAGGTGAAATTTTTGGGCTTTTAGGCGAAAATGGTGCAGGAAAAACAACGACACTTAGAATGCTTGCTACTATGTTAAAACCTACATCTGGTAAAGCTACCGTTGGTGGCTATGATACTGTGAAAGAAGATGCTAAAGTAAGAGAAAATATTGGGATACTGTTTGGTGGAGAAACTGGACTATATGATAGACTCACTGCTAGAGAAAATATCGAATATTTCGGTGAACTATATGATATGTCAAAAGAAGAGTTAAATAGTGCAATAGAGAAAGTATCTAAAGCTTTATCGATGCAAGAATATATTGATAAAAGAGTAGGCACTTTTTCAAAGGGAATGAAACAAAAAGTTGCTTTTGCAAGAGCAATCATCCATAATCCAAAAGTGTTATTATTAGATGAGCCAACCTCTGGACTAGATGTTACAGCAGCTGTTGAAGTTCATAACTTTATAAAAGATTGTAAAAAGGCAGGAAAAACAATTATTTTTTCGTCACATACCATGTCTGAAATTGAAAAATTATGTGATAGAGTAGCGATTATACATAAAGGAAAACTAATTGAAGTAAGTACATTAAAAGGACTAAAAGAAAAATATCATAATGAAAATTTAGAAGAAATATTTACTACTTTAGTCTCAAATGGAGGTGAAGAGTAATGAACTTTAAACATATAGGGATTGTATTTAAAAAAGAAATGAAAGATGCTTTTAGAGATAAAAAATCTGTACTTAGCAATATCTTTTTGCCACTTGTGTTAATTCCATTAATTTATTATTGTATGAACTTTTTTATTAAAAGTACTAATAAGGAAGTAGAAGAAAACATGAAAATTTCTATTGTTTCAACAGATAATGGAGTAGAAGCAAATCAATTTACCAAAGAAAACATTATTGGTGGAGATAAAATAGAGATTGTATCTAATACCTATGAGCAAGCAAAAGCTGCTTTAAAAAACGGTGATATTAATTGTATTATTACTTATGAAGAGGCTTTCTTTGCTAATTTAGACAAGGGAATTATGTCAAATATTAAATTAGAATATAATTCTCAAAAGAGTGCCTCACAAATTGGTGCTGAAATGTTAAAAAGTAAAATTATGGTGTTAAATCAAAAATTAGCAACTGAAAAACTAGCTCAAATGAATGTTTCACCAGAAATATTAAATCTTGTGAATATAACAGGTAATGATGTATCACTAGAAGATAATGCAGATGGTGCTGCAAGAAATGATATGCTGATTATGATCATTCCAATGTATTTAGTCATTGTCATTGTTACTGCTGGTGTACCAATTGCTATTGATGTACTTGCTGGTGAAAGAGAAAGAAATACTTTTGAAGCGTTACTATCAACAAAAGCCAATAGACTTTCTATATTAATTGGTAAGTATATGGCAATTTTGGTATTCTCAATCATTGCTATCATCATGTCATTTATAGGGTTATTACTGGGTATTGTCATGAATCCAGAGATGTTTTCTAATGGCACTCAGGAAGTTACAATGGCAGCTATCTTTTCAACCATGAATATGGGTGTTGGACCTTTATTACTTGCTTTACTTTCTGCTATTACGCTTGCTATTGCTTTTGCTGGCATACAAATAGGAATCAGCACATGGGCAAAATCAGTAAAAGAGGCACAGACTTATTTGTCATATATGATGTTCCCAGCTATGATACTTGGTTTTGCTACGATGTTTATGGGAGTAGGAGATATGCAACCATTTATGGCGTATATTCCAATATTTAATACGATAGCATCACTTAAAATGGTATTATCAGGTGTAACAAACTATGGATTCTTAATCACTGGTGTAATCGTTAATATCGTATTTGTTTGTATCATAACGTTCTTTATTATTAAAATGTTTAAAAAAGAAAAGACAGTTATTAGATAAAGAAATAGAAAAATGTGACAATGATAAAGAGAGTATAGAAAATCGTTTCCTATACTCTCTTTTTTAATTTGTTATTTTAATATTTTCATCGTAAAAGATTTACTGGTATTATCTTAAAGCAAACCAAACACCAAGTGCAGAATTACCGATTGCTAAAGCAAGACCAACAATGGACATTACAATTGCAATAGTTGACATTGAAGATTTTGATGTTTTTTTACTTGCAATACCAAATACTAATCCAAATACACCAGTAATGTATGCAAATATTGGTAGAATCCAATCAAACAAAGTAAAGATACCCATGATAAGAGCAACTACTGCAAAAGCATTGGCTGTAGCTTTTTCTCTTTCAGGTTCTTCCACTTTTTCTTCTACTTTTACCTCTTCTACTACAGGTTGTTCCTGAATAGGAGTTTCATCAACTTTTACTTCTTCTTGTTTTACTTCTTCATTTTTTTCATCCATATTTATACCCCCTAACCTATTATATTTAAATTGTACAATAAAACAAAACAATTATCAATACATTTGTTATAAAAAATAAATCTTTGCTCTCTTGCAAAATCAAATTAAATAATATATAATAAATAATAGGAGAAAAAAATGGAAAAATATATAAAGAATATAGACTTACAGACTGTATCAATGCAAACTTTAGCGTTCATTGGTGATGCTGTATATAACATTTACATTAGATGCTATTTAGCTTCACGTAGTAATGCAAAAACAGGCTTTTTGCATAAACAATCGATCCGATTTGTCAGTGCAAAATCACAGAGTAGAACAATGGATGCAATAATAGAGAAACTAACAAACGAAGAAGTAGACATCTATAAAAGAGGAAGAAATACAAATATAATTACTTCAAAACATGCTGAGACAATTGAATATAAAAAAGCAACAGGATTTGAAGCGTTAATTGGTTATTTATATATTGATAAACAAAATGAAAGATTAGAAGAAATCATAAAAATCTGTATTGATGAAATTGATAAAGAATAGGAGAGAGAAATATGGCTGAAAATAATAGTGAAGAAAGAAATGCATCGCAAGAGTTAAAAATAGATGATAACTTAAAAGAGATTATGAATAAGGCAAATAAAAATAGAGAGTTAACGAAAGATGAGATTAGAAAACTAGAGGCTGAAGTAAAAGAGAGTTTAAATTTTTTAGAAAAAATAAAAGAAATTAAAATACCAAAAGATAAATATGTAGTATTTACGGATGGTGCGCAACAGCTTGTCTATGATAATGGTGAATTTTTTTTGGAAGATACAGCTGATAGTACAAAAACAAAGAAAAAGAAAAAAAGATCCGAAGCAAGAGAAATGTATATTGAGTATTTTATCAAAAATGTATTAAATAAAATAGCACAAAAAAATGCTTTGGATACCATGGTAAAAAGTATTGCTCATGAAAAAGAAATAGGGGTAAAAGAAGAACCTGAAGTAAAAGAGAAGGTAAAAAAAGAAAAAACAATTACACCAAAGAAAATGGAAAAAGAAGAAAAAACAAATGTGAAAAAAGAAAATAATAATGATTTAGTAAGATAGAGGTATTGATATGAAGAAAAATGAAAGGTTATTCTGGATTGTTTCCATATTAGTTTTAGTGACATTAAGCATTTTAATTATTACTTATTTTAGGGGCCCTAAAAATTTGAAAGTTGAAACAAGAGATTATAATAATATCAATTGGAATGAGATTCATAAAGGAAAATAATATCATAAGGAAAGACCGTATTAAAGGATAAATTTTAATACGGTCTTTTTTCATATTATTTAATGAGATTATTTAGAAATAGCTGTTTTTACTTGTTCAATATCTGCTTCTCCAGCTGGAGCAGCAGGAACATAGTAACCTTTTGATTTGCTAATTAAATAGATTTGCCATTGTAGATTTTCTAAATTATTTCTAGCATCTATTAAAGTATCTCTAAAATTTTTATTATTTGCTTGTTCTATAGAATACTCACATAATGTAATTAGTGAATTTACAGAAGAAAGCACGTCATTTACTGCAACTTTTTCAGTCATCATAACACCTCCTAAAGTAAGTTACTTAGCTCTGTTTTAATTGTTGTACATTCTGTACAAACCTTATCAAGAGCATCTGTAACTTGTGTATCTTGAGTTAATGTTTTGTAGTATGCGATTTTTTCGCAAAAATTTGAAGCATGACCATAAATGTGTCTAATATTTTGTATTTCTATTTGATTTAAACTATCCATAAAAAACCTCCTTTTAAATCATACATTATTATTATGAACAAAATAAGTAGAACTATACTAGTAGATTTTAAATTTTTTTATTTTATTGTAGGCTTTGCAATAAGTGAAGCAATAAAGCCAAATACAACGGCGGAGGCAATTCCTGCTGCTGCTCCTTTTACACCACCAATAAAGATACCTAAAAATCCTATTGCATCTACCTCTTTCATTACACCATTTGCAAGACAGTAACCAAATCCAGAGATTGGAACTGTAGCACCTGCTGCACCAAATTCAACGATTGGTCCATAAATTCCGATTGCGGTTAATATAGTACCAAGTGTGACAAATATAACAAGTATTCTTGCAGGTGTAAGTTTTGTTTTATCGATTAATATTTGCCCAATGGAACAAATGATACCACCAGTTAAAAAAACTTTTAAATATATCATAAATATTTCCATAATTACACCTCGTTTTCTATAGCAACAGCATGTGCTATGGATGGTATGGTCTCACCTTGTTGGCAGGCAAGAGGACTCATTAAGGCTCCTGTTGCTACAATTAAAACTCGGTTCATTTTTTTTGTTTTTAGTTGTTCGTAAAAGTAGCTAGAAAATACACTAGCCATACAGCCACATCCACTACCACCACATTTTACATCTTGATTTTCTAAATCATAAATCATTGCTCCACAATCATAATGATTGGTAGAAATATCGACACCTTCCTTTGAAAATAAATCTACTAATACTTCTGAACCCAAAGTCCCAAGATCACCAGTAATAATGGCATCATAATAATCAGATCGTCTACCAGTATCAGTTAGGTGCGTAGCAATTGTATTAAATGCAGCTGGAGCCATTGCTGCTCCCATATTAGCAATATCCTTAATACCCATATCTACGATTTTACCAGGGGTAACATGAGTAATATATGGACTTTGTATTGATATATCTTTTGGAACAACAATAGCTGCTCCACTACCGGTTACTGTGCATTGAGCAGTAGTGCTCATTTGATTACCATGTTCTAGTGGCATTCTAAATTGCCTTTCTGCACTACAAAAATGAGAAGAAGTAGCAGCTACTGTTTTGGTAGCATAACCAGCATCAATAAAGAGGCTAGCGAGCATCAATGATTCACAAAAAGTAGAACAAGCCCCATATAGTCCAAAGAAAGGAATATTTAAATCTCGTATACAATATCCAGATGAAATACATTGATTGAGTAAATCGCCAGCAAAAATATAATCAATATTGGCATTATCAGTGGGTACTTTTCCAAGTAAATTGTTGATACATGTTTTCATTAATTTACTTTCTGCTTTTTCAAAACTTTTTTCACCAAAGAATATATCATCTGTATGTGCTTCAAAATACATGGCAAGAGGACCTTGCATTTCTTTTGGACCAACAATACTAGACGTATTTAACAATTTTGGTGTATTTTCTAATTTTATACTTTGTTTTCCTATTTTCATAAAACCCTCCTATATAAATAACTTAATGAGCCAGTAGACAAATCCTACAATTACAGAAGTAGTAATACCATATACAAGAACAGGACCAGCTACTTTAAACATATTTGCACCAAGTCCCAAAATATATCCTTCTGTTTTAAACTCTATAGCAGGAGCAACAATCGAGTTGGAAAATCCGGTAATTGGTACAATCGATCCTGCTCCTGCAAATTTACCAATTTTTGCATATAAATTTAAAGCAGTTAAAAAGGCTCCTAAGAAGATTAATACAATAGTAGTAATACAAGTGGCATCTTGCTTAGCAACACCATAATTCATCGCTATATCAGATATAATTTGACCAATGGAGCAAATTATACCGCCAACAACAAAAGCAAGTAAAATATTTTTTCCTAAATTACTTTTTTTTGCTTTTGTATCTACAAAATCAGAATATTCTTGATTTGACATATTTACATTTGAATTCAT
This sequence comes from Clostridia bacterium, assembly GCA_028692955.1. Lineage (GTDB taxonomy): Bacteria > Bacillota > Clostridia > TANB77 > CAG-465 > CAG-465. The sequence goes on along the minus strand of JAQUWH010000013.1, from coordinate 17,156 downwards.
TTTTCATCACCTAATAGTAGTATTTGCAAAAAAATGGTATTTATAAAAAAACAATAAAGAAAAATTAATTTTGTTATTTTTTTCTTTGTCAATTAATTTATTACTTCAGAATGGGTTAAATTTATACTATTTAATAACATGAATTTAACAAAAAAAATTAACAATGAAACATTGTTTATATCAATGTAAAATATGTCAGGGAAATTAGGAACAATTCCAATTATCTTCTAACTAACATTACTTGGAGTATGTGCCACTTTAATGTTTGTTACAATGTTTGATAGCTTTAACAAAAGGGATATCACATAATAGTAGCATAATACAAAGAAAATACAAATAAGAAATCAAGTTCTATTTTTTGAGTAGAACTTGATTTTTGCATATCAACATGAATTTTACTTTTACTATTGAAAATCAAGTTAAATTCTGATATAATAGCAGACAAATGATGTAGTGGAGGTAGTATTAAATGGAGAACGATAAGAAATTTGGCAGTGAAATGTTTGGCTTTGATAAAAGAGAAGTAGAAGATTATATAAAAGCATTAAAAGCTGATTATGAAAGTAGAATACAAGCAGAACGTTCAGATGCTAATAGAATAGCAAATGAACTTACTATTGTAAAGAAAAAGCTTGAAAGATATGAAGTTGATTATGTTCAAAAACAAGAAAAAGTAGCAAATGCATTAATCACAGCAGAAGATCAGGCAAAGAGAATTGTAGAGATTTCAAGAGAAGAAGCATTACAAGAAAAAGAAAGAATTGAACAATTAATCGAAATGGAAAAAGAAAAATTGTTGGATATAAAAAAAGAGGTCATTGACCTAAAAGAAAAAACTGTCAGATTATTAGATAAGTACAGTCAGGAAATTAATAATCTATTAGATTAGTCATATATCAAAAACAACCATAATAAAATAAAACAAAGGAGAATGTTTTATGAAAGTTATGGTTGCTTTTTTAGGCAATAACAAACAAAAGAGTAGAATTAGTAGCTTGGCAAAAGAAAGAAAACAAAATCATTCGATTGAAAAATTTCTTGAAAAAAATAATTACCATAAATCAAGTGCAAAGAAAATAAAAAATCCCGTGTTTGAATCTACTAATATGGGTTCAAATATTACTAATATATTCCATAGAGAAAATCATCATAAACAAGAAAAAAATTACCACATTCTACATGAATCATCGATTTTGAATTTTAAACTAAAATATGTGATTGTTGGTACAATTTTTTCTGTTGCTATTTTTGCTTTCGTGGCAAGATTAGGAGGGGAAAGTCAGATCCTAAAATTAGCTACTAATTTTAGACAAGCAGACGACGGTAATATGGAAATTGCTGATTTGCTTGCCGTGTATAATGTTTATAACAAGGACAATTATATATTTGAAAAAGTTAATACAGAAAAAATAGAAAAGGCAGATGAAGAAATAGATGAAATTGCTATATTAGATAGTATTGCAAAAGAAAATGAGACAATAGAGGTGTTTTCAAAGAAGGATATTACTGTCAAGGTAACAGATGAAACTAATACCCTTCAAAGAGTAAATGTAGATACTTTCAAAATACTCAATCAATCGGGAAAGAGGAATATCGACTTTGCAGCTCTTTTAAAATCAGATATTGTTCTTACCAAAAAGAGTGACAAAATCTTGTTATATAACACACATACTTCTGAATCCTATACGAATAGTGAAAAATATAAATTTGATTATACAGGAACCATGAGAACGACAGATGCAAGCTATAACATGTTAGCTATCGCAAAAGAATTATCTAGAAATTTAAATGCAAAAGGCTTTGAATGTGTGCAAAATACAACGCCACACGATTATGGTACCTATACGAGTGCTTATGCAAAATCAAGAATAACAGTAAAGGATGCACTTACTCAAATGAATGGAGCAGGCATTATGATAGATGTACATAGAGATGCTGCAGCCAATCTAGCTTATAGACCTATTGTAAATATCAAAGGTGTTCAAGTAGCACAAGTGATGTTAGTCATGGGTGTTGGTAGCTCTTCTGTACCAAATGCTAACTGGGAAGATAATTTAAAACTTGCCTTAAAACTACAACAACTAGGAGATAAAATCTATCCTGGACTATTTAAACCTATGTATGTAAGAAATTCAGTCTACAATCAAGATATGAATAAATACTCATTATTAATGGAATTTGGTGCTACAGGAAATACCATTGAGGAAGTAATGCTTTCTACAAGATGTATTGCCAATTTATTAAATATCATGTATAAAGATTGACTATGTTAAAAAGGATATGGTATAATGAACACTTGAAAAGAAAGGATGGATTAAAGTGCCTAATAAATTAGTAATCGTGGAATCTCCATCAAAAGCAAAAACCATAAAAAAATATTTAGGTAATGATTATGATGTCATTGCATCTCAAGGACATATCATCGACTTACCATCTAGTAAATTTGGAGTAGATATCGAAAATAACTTCAAACCCGAATACAAAACGATGAAGGGAAAAGCAAAAATTGTAAAAGAAATTAAGGAAAAAGCAAAAGATAAAGATAAAATATTTCTTGCTACTGACCCTGACCGTGAGGGGGAAGCAATTGCTTGGCATTTAAAAAATGTATTAAATATACAAGAAAATGACAAGTGTAGAATTGCATTTAATGAGATTACAAAAACTGCTGTAAAAAGTGCAGTAGAGCATCCAAGGAAAGTAGATAATCATTTAGTAGATGCACAACAAGCAAGACGTGTTCTAGATAGAATTGTTGGATATAAATTGTCTCCGTTATTGTGGAAGAAAATAAAAAAAGGTCTTAGTGCTGGACGTGTACAATCTGTTGCACTAAAGATTATTATTGATAGAGAAAGACAAATCAGAGAATTTAAGCCAGAAGAATATTGGCTACTTACTGCTAAATTACAAAAACAAAGTGATATTGTATTTGCTAAATTTTATGGAGATACAAAAAAGAAAATTCAACTCACAAACAAAGAGCAAGTGGACAACATTATTCAAACAATTGATAAAAAAGAATATAAAGTAATCGACGTAAAGAAATCCGAAAGAAAGAAAAATCCACCACCACCATTTACCACTTCTTCTTTACAACAAGAAGCATCAAGAAAACTTGGATTTAGTGTAAAGAAAACAATGATGGTAGCACAGAAATTATATGAAGCGGGACATATTACATATATGAGAACAGACTCAACAAGATTATCTGATGATGCAAGAGAAATGGCAAAAAAATATATTGTATCTCACTTTGGTGAATCATATTACTTAAACCGTTTTTTCAAGACAAAGGAAACAGCACAAGATGCACATGAGGCGATTAGACCAAGTAGACTTGATATATCAGTAACAGAGTTTGATGGTGATGAGAGAAAGTTATATGGTCTAATCTTAAATCGTTTTTTAGCATCTCAAATGTCTGTTGCGGTATATGATACCACAAAGATTGTAATACAAGTTGAAAATTATATCTTCCATGTCAATGGTAGTGTGATTAAATTTGATGGATTTATGAAACTATATATTGAAGGTAGAGACGATACAAAAGTAAGTGAAGAAGACGAAGAGGGAATCTTACCTGATTTAAAAATAGGAGATATCCTAGAGCAAAAAGAATTAAAACCAGAGCAAAAATTTACAGAACCACCTTCAAGGTATACAGAGGCTAGTTTAGTAAAAGCAATGGAAGAAAAAGCAATTGGTAGACCAAGTACCTATGCTCCTACAATATCTACTATATTAGATAGATTCTATATAGAAAAAGACAAAAAATTTTTAGTACCTACTAATTTGGGGGAAGTCGTAAATAATATGCTAGAAGAGTACTTTAAGGATATTGTGGATGTCACCTTTACGGCAGATATGGAAAATAAACTAGATATGGTAGCGGAAAATAAAGAAAACTATGTGCAAATGATGCAAGAGTTTTATACACCATTTATCACGAACTTAAACGAAGTAGAAAACAAAATAGAAAGAGTTAAATTACCAGAAGAAGTGAGCGATATAGTATGTGAATTATGTGGAAAAAACATGGTAGTAAAACAAGGTAGATTCGGAAAGTTTTTAGCATGTCCTGGTTATCCAGAATGTAAAAATACAAAACCAATTGTAGAAGAATGTAATGTTCCATGCCCAAAATGTGGTGGCAAAGTTTTAATTAGAAAAACAAAAGCAAAACGAAATTTCTATGTTTGTGAAAATAATACCAATAAAGAAGATAGCAAATGTGATTATATTTCTTGGAATAAGCCGGGAAAAGATGGTGAAGCAACAAAGACAACAAGAAAGAAAGCAGTAACAAAGAAGAAAACCACGACGAAAACAAAAGCAAAATCTACAGCAAAAAAAGTTACAAAGAAAATACCAAAAAAATAACAAAATAAAAAGTTTCTATGGAAAACATAGAAGCTTTTTTCTTTTTTAAATAAAAAAATAAAAAAAGTAAATAATAATACTATGATTTATTTTATTGGAATTTTATGTGGAATATTAAATGGACTTTTTGCCAGTGGTGCAGGACAAATTTTAGTGGTTTATTTAATATTTTTTATGAAAAAAGAGACACATTTAGTAAGAGCTGTTAGCGTAGCTGTTCTAGCAACGTCAAGTATTTTTGCCATTATTGGATATAGCAGTTTTGCTAAATATGATATAACAAAAGTAATCGTGCTTGGTATGATTGCTGCTATTTCTGGATTTATAGGAGCAAAATTAATGAAAAAAATACCAGCTACTGTACTAAACCTTACCTCTGGTATTTTGATTGTATTACTAACATGTTATAAAATATTCTTTGGAGGAAAGTAAAAATGGGAACATGGATTTTATTGGTAGTAATAGCAGCATTTAGTGGGATTATTGCTGGAATGGGAATTGGTGGCGGTAGTATTTTTATTTTACTAACTACTATTTTTTCAATTTTTGAACATAAAGAGGCACAAAGCTATAACTTAATTATGTTCGTAGTGGTGGGACTCTTTGCTACCATATCCAATTTTAAAAATAAAAATATTGATAAAGATTTATTAAAAAAATTAATCATTCCAGTAGTAATAGGAAGTATTATTGGAATCATTTTAGTAAAAAGAATAGATGAAAAAATATTAACCTATATTTTTTATGGATTTATGCTACTTATCGGGTTTTATGAAATTATTTCAAGTTTAAAATCAAGAAAAAAGGGGAAAATAAATACTGAAAGGAGTGATTGAAATGAACTTTGCAAAGGGAATGATAATGGGAATGATTGCTGGTACTGTAGTAGGTGCTATGAATAAAGATAATATAATGGGTATGTTAAAAAATGGTAAATACCAAATGAAAAAAATGAAAAGAAAGTATAATATGTAAAGAAAATAAAATATCATCCTATACCACAAATATTCGGATAAATCAACTGGTTTTCAACTGCTGCCAGTTGATTTTTTATGATAAAAATAAATTCATTTTGAAAAAGAACAAATATTCTTATTTTTCTTGACATTACCTCTATACTGATGTAAAATACTAACAATAAAAGAAAGGGGAAATGTATATGGGTAATGAAAACAGTATCAAGCTATTTGAAGATAAAGATGTCAGAGTAGCTTGGAATGAAGAAGAAGAAAAGTGGTATTTTTCTGTTATTGATATTGTTTCGGTGTTAACAGACAATGATTACCAAAAAGCAAGAAGGTACTGGAGCGTGCTGAAAGTTAGGCTTAAAGAAGAGGGAAGTCAACTGCCTACAAATTGTAGCCAGTTGAAATTTGTAGCCAGTGATGGAAAATTAAGAGAAACAGATGTAATGAATACAGAGCAAATTTTAAGACTCATTCAAACGATTCCTTCTAAAAAAGCGGAACCATTTAAATTATGGCTTGCACAGGTAGGAGCTGAAAGAATAGATGAAACTTATGACCCTGAACTAACAATTAATAGGGCATTAGAAGCATACAGAAAAAAAGGCTATTCTGAAGAGTGGATTAATCAAAGATTAAAAACAATAGACATTAGGAAAGAATTTACAGATGAATTAAAACGTACAGGAATAAATAAAAGTAAAGACTTTGCTATCTTAACGAATGTTCTTACACAAGTTTGGAGTGGCTATACGGTAAAAGAATACAAGGAAATAAAAGGCTTAAAAAAGGAAAATTTGAGAGATAATATGACTAATTTGGAATTGGTGCTAAACATGCTTGCGGAAACCTCTTCTACTGAAATATCCAAAGGCGTCAATCCGCAAGGGTTTGACGAAACGAAACAAACAGTCATCAAAGGAGGCAATGTAGCTAAAATAGCAAAAGAACAGATTGAAAAAGAATCTGGTAAGAAAATATTATCAAGTAGCAATGCTCAAGATAAGAATATGTTAAATTAATGCCTAATATTTTTTAGAAGTAAACATGCTACCTTTTATGAAATAAGGTATGAATCACCTAACATAATAGATAAAAATAGGAATGATTACTAAAATATATTGTAAAATTTGTTGCTTTTTGTCATAATATATTATATACTTTTAATAACGCAGTAGGAGGTAAGATTATGGAAGAAATAAAAGAATGGAGAAAGTTTAACGTTGGGCTTTGGTGTAATAAAATTGATGTAAGAGATTTCATCGTTAACAACTATACAAAATATGAAGGTGATGATCATTTCTTACTGGGACCAACAGATAAAACAAAAAAATTATGGGCCATTATCTCTGACCTCTTGCAAGAAGAAAATAAAAAAGGTGGAGTATTAGATGCAGATACCTCTGTCATTTCTAGCATTGTATCTCATTCCTCTGGTTATATTGATAAGGATTTAGAGGTTATTGTAGGGTTACAAACAGATAAACCTTTAAAACGTGCTTTTATGCCAAATGGTGGTATTAGAACCGCAGTGAAAGCTTTAGAACAATATGGTTATCATGTGGATAAAGATGCAGAAAATATATTTACGCAGTACAGAAAAACACATAATCAAGGTGTTTATGATGCTTATACAAAACAGATTAGATCATGTAGACAAAATGGTATTATTACAGGTCTTCCAGATGCTTATAGTAGAGGGAGAATTATTGGAGATTACAGAAGAGTAGCTCTGTATGGAACGGAAAAGTTAATAGAAGAAAAAGTAAAAGAAAAAGAAGAACTTGAATTTGCTTTCATGGATGAAGAAAATATTAGAAGAAGAGAAGAGATGTCGGAACAAATCAATGCACTGCATGAATTAACGCAAATGGCAGCAACTTATGGTTTCGATATTTCAAAACCGGCTATGAGTGCTAAAGAGGCCATTCAATGGACATATTTTGGTTATCTTGGTGCCATTAAAGAACAAAATGGTGCTGCGATGAGTATTGGCAGGATTTCTACTTTCCTAGATATCTATATTACAAGAGATATGGAAGAGGGAAAACTAACTGAAGAACAAGCGCAAGAATTAATGGACCAATTGATTATTAAATTAAGAATTGTTAGATTTATGAGAACGAAAGAATATAGCGCATTATTTGCTGGTGATCCCAACTGGGTAACAGAATCCATTGGTGGTATGTGTAATAATGGCGATACGTTAGTAACCAAAAACTCATTTAGAACACTACAAACACTATTTAATTTAGGGCCAGCACCGGAACCAAACTTAACGATTCTTTGGTCAAATAAATTACCAGACGGTTTTAAAAAATTCGCTACGAAAGTTTCCATAGAAACAAGTTCCATACAATATGAAAATGATGACTTGATGAGACAATATTATGGTGATGATTATTCTATTGCTTGTTGCGTTTCTCCTATGAGAACGGGCAAACAAATGCAATTCTTTGGCGCTAGATGTAATCTTGCCAAATCTTTGCTATATGCGTTAAACTCTGGTAAAGATGAGATGAGTGGATTACAAGTAGGTCCTGTTTTACCTGAAATAACAAGCGAATACCTAAATTATGAAGAGGTAATGCAGAATCTAGAAGAAATCTTTGATTGGGTAGCAAGAGTGTACGTAGACGCACTCAATATTATTCATTATATGCATGATAAATATGCTTACGAAAGATTAGAAATGGCTTTGCATGATAAAGAAGTGCATAGAACTATGGCATGTGGTATTGCTGGATTATCAGTGGTAGCGGATTCTTTAAGTGCTATTAAATATGCTAAAGTAAAACCAATTAAAGATGAAAGAGGAATTATTGTTGATTTTGAAGTAGAAGGTGAGTTCCCTTGCTTTGGTAATGATGATAATAGAGTAGATCAGATTGCGATTGATATTCAAACGATGTTTATGAATAAGATTCGCGAACAAAAAACATATCGACATTCAGAACCAACAATGTCTATTCTTACTATTACTTCTAATGTGGTATATGGTGAAAAGACCGGTACAACTCCAGATGGTAGAAAAATTGGTGAACCATTTGCACCGGGTGCAAATCCAATGTATCATAGAGAAAAACAAGGGATATTAGCTGCTTTAAATTCAGTAGCAAAACTAGATTTTGAAGAGAGTAAAGATGGTATTTCTTATACATTTACGATGACTCCATCTGTACTTGGTAAAACAGAAGAAGATAAAATTAAGACATTGACAGTGTTGCTGGATTCCTATTTTGAAAAAACAGGACATCACATTAATGTGAATGTATTAGATAGAAACGTTTTATTAGATGCGATGGAACATCCAGAGAAATATCCACAACTTACGATTAGAGTGTCTGGCTATGCAGTTAACTTTATAAAGTTATCTAAAAAGCATCAACTTGATATTATCGCTAGAACCTTTCATGATGTGAAATAACAAGGAGATATTAATAAAAAAAGCATATAAATAAATAGAGTCAAACCAAATGTTTGGCTCTATTTTGTTGATAAGTATATATTTTTACAAAAATCGACTTAAAAAATAATATTCGACAAAAAATTACAAAATCCTCACAATTAAATCGATATAATACTATCAGAATGGAGTGATTTTGATGAAAAAAATATCTTGTTATATCACTATCGGCATAGTAATTTGTTTAGCTATAATTACTATGCCGTTATTTTCTAAAAGTTATGCTCATGAAATGACTTTAGAAAGTGCACAAAATGTAGTGGAGATTCAAAACAAAACATTGGATAGTATAACACTGAATGTGACACCTTCACAAGGAGTATATAGTTTTAGAATATACAATAACAATGAATTACTAACAACGACGAATGAAACTAGTTTTACCATTTCAAATATTGTTAATGGGACAACATGTAACGTTCAAGTTGAATTTTTAAACGAGCAAGGTGACATTGTCGAAACTAAAAATCTAGACAGTGTTTCAACTGCTATCCAAATCAATTCTTTTACAGAAAGTACAACATTGCCTAAAAATACGTATTATTTTAATGCAACAACTATTCCAGAAAATGTTGTAGTCAATGTAGATGCTGGTAGTATCATAAAAATTAACAAAGAATCTATTCTTTTTATAGATGGGAGTTTAAATCTCAATGGAACAGAATTTGATAGGATAACCTTAACATGTCAAACGGATAGTGGAATAGAACAAAAAATAAATATATCAGATTATTGGTACAATATAAGAGTAGGAATAAATGGAAAATTTATGTCTAATTATGCTGAAATAAAACATGGTGGCTATAGTTCTTCCATGTTTGCCAGTTACGAATGGATATATTCTAGAAATGAAATAGAACTTAAAAATACAGTTGTAAAAAATATGTTATATATAATAAATTCAGAGGGGAAAACTGCAAAAATAAATAATTGTAATTTAGATACTGGAATTTCTATGAAAGACACCTCCCATGTGAGTCTTAATGAAAATATTATAAAAGGATTTGTTTCTGTATATGAGACATCAGGAAAAGGAAAGAATCATACAAAAATCACTAATAATATTATTAAAAATAGTAATATATCTTATACCCCAAACCAGAATTCAACAGTAGAAATTAAAAATAATGAAATAGAAAATTATGGTCAAGTACCAATCTACTTGCAATTATTTATTGGGAATAATAATATATTAAATAATATATCTGGAAATAGAAATATAGATAACATAAAATACCCAGAAATACATATTGCTTCTTTTTGGACGACAAAAGGAGTATATGATTTACCTAAAAGAGTATACAGTATGGCTTCAATACCAGAAAATATACAAGTAAATGTAGAAGCTGGCAGTATGATTAAATTAGTTAAAGATGAAAGCCTTATTGTAAATGGAGAATTGAAATTAAATGGAACAGAAGCAGATAATGTTATTATTACTTCCTTTGAAGATATTGGACTAAATTATACAATTAATACATCAAATTATTGGGACAATATAAGAATAGGAACAAATGGAAAATTTATTTCTAATTATGGAGAAATAAAATACGGTGGGAATGCCAGTTCTTTTAGCAATAGAAATTGTATTTATTCTTCCAATGAAACTGAATTAAATCATACTAACATAAAAGAAGTTATCAATAGTATTACAGCAATTAATAATAAGATTAAGATAAACAATTGTAATATAGGTACTGGACTTTATCTAAATGGAGCTAGTGATATTGATGTTGAAAACACTACCTTTGAATCTGGTATTTCTATATATCACACAGTAGGTGGTGTTGCTAACCATACAAAGATAGTGAATAATATCATAGAAAATAATACTAATGGAAATGGTAGAATATCATATACCCCAAATCAAAACTCAACAGTTGATATAAGAGACAATAAAATAAAAAACTACGATGGTATTCCAATTGATGTTGGATATACTTATGGTAGTTCTGATTTGCTAAACGGCGTATCGGGAAATATAAGTACTGAGGGACTAAAACATCCTGAAATAAATATAATATCTTTTAGTACAAATGTTGGAAGCTATAATTTACCAAAAAGAGTATATGGATTGCCATCAATACCAGAAAATGTAATAGTGAATATGCAGGCTGGCAGCATGATAAAGATTCCCAAAGAAGAAGGCCCTATGATATATGGACAATTAAATCTAAATGGAACAGAAGAAGATAAAGTTATAATAACAGCTGTAGAAGATACTGGATTAAACCAAACAATTAGTAAGTCTAATTATTGGTATGATATAAGAGTAGGAATAAATGGAAAGTTTACCTCTAATTATGCCGAAATAAAGTATGGTGGATACTATCCCTCAAATTTTGCAAGCCGAGAATGGCTATATTCGAGAAATGAGATAGAGATTAACAATACATCTGTAAAAAATATGTTGTATGGAATCGATTCAAAAGGCAAAACATTAAAAATTAATAATTGTAATATAGACAGTACTATAAATTCTAAAGATACAGTGGAAATAAGTATAGCAAATAGTGAGATTAATAATTCATTTAGCATAGCTTCTGGTGGAAATGTTAATGTTATTAATAATACTGTAAATAATACTATTTATTATTCTCCCTATGAAAATGCTATTGCAACTATAAAAGATAACAAAGTAAAAAATAGTTATTGTATTTCTGTTGATATGCATAGAGCACCAGCAACTATATTAAAAAATATATATAATAACAGTAATATTAATAATGATTCACTTTCTGGTACCTATATTAATGGTAGTGTAGGATCTTGTAAATTATATAATACTAGTAAAATTCTTTTATCCATGGTCACTGTTAAAAAAGATGAAGTAGTGGAAATAGAGAAAAACACACATATTACTTTGTTAGATACTTATCCACTTAATATTGAAGGAACTTTGTTATGCAATGGAACAAATGATGAACCTATTACTATACAAACACAGAATAAAAGCGGGTATAATAGAGAGTCATATATGAATATCAATCAGACAGGAAAAGCATTGATTAATAATGCAATATTTGATACTAGTAATATCAATATTGATAGTATTATATTAAATTCTGGTACATTGTATTTGCTTAACTCCGAATTATCTAGAGAAAATAAAATGTTACAAGCAATATCTTTTGGTCCCACTGCACAAAATAATATCATAAAGTACAATAAAATATACGGAAGAGTAAGCAATAATTCTGGTATAACACAAGATTTAACATACAATTACTGGGGAACAACAGATGGCCCTACCAGGGTGGAAAATGGAACAACTGTAGGTAGTGGGCCACAAATTCCTTCAAATTCATATGGCGTACCGTTCAATACAGAATTTCTTAAAACAGATTTATCATATACCGATTTTTTACCTGAACGAAAAGAAATAGCGCGTGAACATTTTGGACAAGCTGGTATTAATGGTTATACTGGAAATTATTCAAAAACATATAGTGACTTTTCAGTGGAAATACCAAATTTAGACTTATCTTTAGATAGAACGTATAATTCAAAAGATACTGAAATAGGCGATTTTGGTAAGGGTTGGTCCTTTGGTCTTAAATCAAAAGTTGTGAATCATGTGTATAATCAAAATATTAAATATATATACTTACCAAATGGAAGTATGAATATATTTGAGAAACAATCAAATGGTAATTATACAGGTGCAAACACAAGAAATCAATTAAGTTACGCTAATGAAATTTATACATTAACCACAAAAGCAGGTTCTATTTATCAATATGACTTAAATGGTAATCTGTATCAAGTGACGGATAAATATGGCAATATAACGACTATCAATGTGGGTGTTAGTGGTCATATTAATAGTATTGTAGATTATGCTGGTAGGGAATATCAAATTCAATATACAAACGATAAGATTAGTAAAATCATAGATCCTCTTGGTAGAAGTACAAACTATATCTATGATGCAAAAGGTATGTTAGTACAAGTTGGTGGTGTCAATGGTAAAAGTGTCCATTACGAGTATAACGAACAAGGATTTTTATCTAAAATAACAGAAATCAATGATGACAGTCAAGAAGTAGTGGTAGAAGAATTAACGTATTACACTACGGATAACAATGATTTAGGAAAAGTAAAAACAATTAAAAATGAACATGGGAAAATTGATACGTATGTGTACAATGAAGATAGTAGATCTACAGTAATAACTGACCAAAACAATAGAACCAAAAAGCAATCTTTTGATACCAAAGGATATATCATCAAACAAGAAGAGGCAAATGGACTTGTGACAAATATCTCATACAATCTTGTGGATGCAATTAACAAGTATGGAGAAATAGCAAACAAAACAGATTATACTGGCAAAACTATGGTTTATACTTACGATGCAAATGGCAATGTTTTAACAGAGAAAGTAAATGATACCACAAAAACTTATACCTATAACAACAAAAACAATATGACAAAGAAAACGGATGAAAATGGAAATTACATAGAATATACCTATGCAGCAGATGGTATTACACTGTTAAAAGAAAAGTATATGGATGCTAGTGAAATAAATTATGAATACAACGAGCAAGGAATAAAAGGATTAATTAAAAGTAAAACAAATCAAAATAGTAAAACAACCAGTTATGAGTATGATGCTTATGGAAATGTTGCAAAAGAAACAGATTCATTGGGTAATATTACCATATATGAATATAACAAAATAGGATGGTTGTTGTCTAAAACATCACCGAGAGGAACAATTACCACTTATACGTATGATAACGCTGGAAATAATACTAAAATCGTAGAAAATGGCATTCAAACTACTAATGAATTTAATTATAAAAACAATATTGTAAAAACAACTAATGGAAATCAAAATGCAAAAATATATGAATACAACAAAGCACCAAAATTAATCAAATTAACTGACGAAGAAGGAAACAGTACAACTTATGAATATGACACCTATGGCAATATGATAAAAGAAAATAAAGCAAATGGGATAAGCTACCTTTACGAATATGATGTGCTAAATAATAGAGTTAAAAAAGCATTAGAAAAAAATAACGGACTGCAATTACTTGAAGAAATAACCTATAGTTATGCAAATGGTAATACAACAAAAACGGCTAAAACTTATCAAGATGCTACCGCTTATACAACATCTGTTGAAGTAAAGGACTTTAGAGGAAATGTAACAAAAAATCAAAAACAAGATGCGATTTTTACATACAACTATGACAATGCAGGAAGAATGACAAGTAAAGTAGATGAAATTGGCAAGAATACAATATATAGCTACGATAACTTAAATAGAGTGATCAAGCAACAGGAAGAAATTGAAACAAATTTATTTAAAGTAACGAGTTACGAATATGATGCAGTAGGAAACGTACAAAAAGAAAAGATTGGTAAAGAAAAAGTAGAATTAAACCAAGAAGCATCTAGTTATATTGTTACTAACTATACTTATGATGGCAATAACAATGTAATCCTAACAACAAACTCTTCTGGGCAAGAAGAAAAATATCACTATGATAGTGAAAACAACAAAATCAAAGAAGAAATAAAAATAGCAGATGGAAAGTATAAAGTAACAGAATATAGCTATAACTATGCTAACAAAGTAATCTTACAAAAAGAATGGATTGAAAAGTCTAGTGTAGAGGGAAACAGTTTGAACAACAATGAACTAACGGCATTAGAGACTAGCTATACTTATGACAATATGAATAATAAAATAACAGAAACTTTACCAGACACTACAATCATTACGTATACTTATAACAAAAATAACAAAGAAACCAAAAAATCTGTCACAAAGAATGGCAAAACAATTTCAGAAGAAAAGGTATATGACACTCAAGGAAATGTGATTGCGCAAACAGATGGAAATGGAAATACAACCATCTTTAATTATGATGCACAAAATCACAAAACAAGAGAAGAAAAACCAAATCAAGTGATTACAACGTATGAATATGATTTGGCTGGTAATCTTGTAAGTGAAATATTACCAAATAGAACATCAAATATACAGTACGTATATAATCTATATAACCAGCCTATTACTAAAAAAGTAAATTATAGTGAAGGGGAACAGTTACATACCATTACCACAACCTATGAATATGATAATTTAGATCATCTCTTAAAAGAAACAACAGAAGGAAAAACTTTAGAATATTCATATAACAAAGCTGGTAAATGTATCAGTAAAAAAGACGGAAGAGGAAATACGATTACCTATGAATATGATGCACAGTTAAATCTTGTCAAAGAAACAAAAAGTGATGGCAGTATCACGACTCAAACTTTTGATGAAAGAGGTAATGTATTAAGTACAAAAATAGATAATGTGATACAAGAAGAATATGTATACGATTTGATTAGTAACAAAATAAATGAAAAAGATGAGTTACAAAATGAAATCATCCATACTTACGACAGCAATGGTAATTTAGTAACAACAGAAGAAGTGGAGAGTGGCTATCTACTCCATATACAATATAATCCACTAAAACAAGCAGTAAAAAAAGTAGATAATAGCAACCTAGAAAAAAGACTAGAATATGATATGCTCGGTAATATTGTCAAAGAAATAGATAAAAAACAAGATGGCAATGAGCAAATCGTATTGTCCTATGAATATGACAATGTATCCAATAAAACAAAAGAAGTAGATGGTAATGGCAATACTACAACTTACACCTATGACGAAAATAATCATAAGATACAAGAAAAAAATGCACTCAATCAAACCACAACTTATACTTATGATAAGAATGGAAATAACACAAGTAAAACAAATTATCTAGGAAATGTAACTACGTATATCTATGATGCATTAGATAGAATGATTGAAAGCAAAGATGCCTATTCCAATGTAATAGAAAGAAGAGAGTACGATACATTAGGAAGACAAACAAAATCAATTGATGCAAGTAATCATTCAATCAGTTATACCTACGATAATAACGATAACATTTTAACCAAAACAGACGAAGAAGGACATATTGAAAGTTACGAATATGATAGTAACGATAACAAGACAAAATATACAGATAGAAAAGGAAATGTAACAAAATACGAATATGATGTCAAAGGCAATTTACTAAAAGTCATCAATGCGTTAAATAAAGCAACAAGCTATACTTATGATAACGCAGGCAATCTCTTAACACAAACAGATGCAAAAGGAAATGTAACGCAGTATCAATACGATAAACGTTCTAATGAAACAAAGAAAATAGATCAACTAGGTAATGAAGAAACGAAAGTGTATAACAAAAACAATCATATGATAAGTTATACGACTAATAACGAAGATACTTTTAGCTATGAATACGATGTGTTTGGTAGATTAGTTAAAGAGGCAGTAAACAACAAGGAAACTACTTATCACTACGATAACAATAACAATCTTTTACAAACAGGAGATAACGAAAAAACATATGATAGCTTAAATAGAGTGTTAACAGATAATCAAAATGGACAGACTGTAAACTACGAATATTTAGATAATAACAACAAAGTCATCATAACAGATGCAAAAGGAAATACAAAGCAAGAAGAATATGATAAAGTAGACAGACTACAGAAGGTAATAAGTGGAGAAGAAACAACAGAATATCTATACAATGCAAATGGTAGTTTGCAAAAGAAAGTAACACAACAAAACATCACTGAATATGAGTATTATCCAGATAAGCAAATAAAAAGCTTGACTACTAAAGATAGTAATGGTAATATAATAACAAGTAACCACTACGAGTATGACAATAACAACAATCAGACAAAAGACAATGAAAAAACATTTGCTTACGATGCATTAGATAGAATTAAAGCAGTAAACGGAATCGACACCTATACTTATGATGATGTAAATAACATCACATCAAAAAAAGAAACAGATGGAGCAGTCAAAGCCTATACGTATAATGCAAAGAATGAGCTAACAAGAACTGTAAGTGAGAAAAATCTAGAAATACTAGAAGACACAACATATACGTATGACAATAATGGAAATCAACTAACAAGCACAGCAGGAAACAACGTAATAACCAATGTGTATAACGAAAAGAATGAACTAGTACAAGTAAAGAAAAACAATACACAAGTAGCAAGCTATACTTATGATACACTTGGAAAAAGAACTGAAAAAGTAACAGATGAAACAACCAAATATATCTATGATGGAACAAAAGTCATACTAGAACTAGGAAATGCAAACGAAGAAAAAGCAGTTAATACCTACGGTTTAGAATTACTAGCAAGGAAGCAAGACGAAACAAAACATTACTATATCTATAACGGACATGGGGATGTTACAAGTCTTGTAGATACAGCAAATACAAAAGTAAATACTTATGAAT
>JAQUWH010000005.1 GCA_028692955.1 Clostridia bacterium | reverse complement strand
AAAGACGATTATTAAAAGTGCAAAAGAGATAAAGACAGGATTAGATATAAGTTGTGGTGGTACAATTGTATATCAAGCAAAAGCGGATGATGGAACCGAAATCTCAACAGAACATTTAAAAAAATCAGAAGCAGTTATCAAAAAAAGATTAGAAGCAAAAAATATATTTGACTATATCGTTAGATCAGATGAAGCAACTAGTCAGATATATGTTGAAATACCTGCTGATATCAATGATAAAAGTAAGGATCCATTAAGTGCTGTAGAAGGATTAGATAAGACAGCTAAAATTGAGTTTAGAGATCCAGATGGAAACGTTTTATTAGCTGGAGATGATATAAAAACGGCAAAATACAGTGAAGATCCTACGGATAAAACAGGCTTACCTTCACCACATGTAGTACTTACCTTTAGTGAGGAAGGAACCAAAAAATTTGCAGAGGCAACCGGAAATTTGGTTGGTAAAACACTTTCTATTTACTTAGATACGGAAGAAATAACAGCTCCAACTGTGAATGAAAAAATAGAATCTAATACAGCAATTATTACAATGGGAGCAGGTACTTATACCGAAAAGAAAGCAGAGGCTGAAGAGTATGCCATGTTAATAGATTCTGGAACATTACCATTTAATTTAAATGTAGTGAGTAAAGAATATATTGGGCCATATGTTGGACAAAAGGCATTAGAAATTAGTATTATGGCTGGTATTGTTGCATTTGTTATTATTTGTATTATTATGATTGCATTTTATAAATTACCTGGAGTGATTTCTAGTATAGCACTTACAGCATATGTAGCTATTGTACTACTTATCATGTCATCAACTGGTATTAGTTTAACGTTACCAGGTATAGCGGGACTTATTCTTTCTGTGGGTATGGCAGTAGATGCTAATGTTATTATTTTTGAAAGATTTAAAGATGAATTAAAAAATAAATTATCACCATTAAAAGCATTTGAAAAAAGCTTTAAAACTGCTATGACTGCAGTTATAGATGGAAACGTAACAACTTTTGCAGTAGCAATACTATTATACATATTTGGTACAGGACCAGTAAAAGGTTTTGGAATCGTGTTAGCGATTGGTGTTGTAGTAAGTTTACTTACAGCTGTAATTATCACTAAATTTATTTTAAAACAAATATTACCTGCAGGTGCAAAAAGACCTTCGTTACTAGGTATGAAAAAGGAGGTAAAATAATATGAACATTAACTTTTTAAAGCATAGAAAACTATTAGTTATAATATCTCTTTTAATTATTGTAGGTGGTATTACCTATGGTCTTGTTACTGGTTATAAATTTGATGTAGACTTCAAGGGTGGAACTAAAATTGAAACCAATATAAATGAAGAATTCGATAATAATGAAATTCAAAATATAGTATCAGGTATTACCAATGAAAAACCACTTGTGCAAAAAATAACTGGTGGTAATAATGCAGTTTCTATTACAAGTAATCCTATGAATGAAGAAACTTCAGGAAAAGTAGTAGAAGCATTAAAAACAAAATACACAAAGATGGAAGAACCGTCTATTAGAAATGTGCAAGCATCTTATGGAAAAGAATTATTAAATTCAGCATTAATTGCTATCATCGCATCTGTTATATTAATTTTAATATATGTTGCGATAAGGTTTAAGACTTTAGGATTTACCGCTGCCTTAACAGCTGTACTTTCATTAGTACATGATGTACTTTTCTTAATAGCAATATATGGGATTATTAAATTCCCAATCAATACTACATTTGTTGCGGTTGCTTTAACGATTATTGGCTATTCTATTAATGATACTATTATTGTTTATGATAGAATTAGAGAAAATAAAAAGAAAATTACAAAATCAAAAGACTTATTAGATACAATTAATGTTAGTATTGCACAAGTGTTAAAGAGAACTTTAATTACTTCTATTACAACAGTAACGGCAATTATCATTGTATATGTATTTGCAATCTTAAATAATCAACAAACATTAATGGAATTTTCGTTGCCACTGATTATTGGTGTTGTAGTAGGTACTTATTCATCTGTATTTATTGCTTCTTCTTTATGGTACTCTTTTGATAAATTCTTTAGTAAATTAAAATCAAAAAAAGAAGCAAAGAAAAAAGCGTAAGGAGGTTTTCATATGGCTATAGCGTCTTTGATATTAGGTATCTTTTCATTTTTCATTGCTATCATACCTGCTGTAGGAGCAATTGCATTAATTCCTGCTATTATTTCTTTTGTATTTGGAATTGTTGCATTAAGTAAAAAAGTAATCCAAAATAATTCAAAGGGAATACAGATTGCCGGAGTGATTGTTTCTAGTATTTCTATGGCAATAGCCATTGTTTGGTTAGGAGTAATTGTTTTTTGTATAGGCGAATTTGACTATTTAGAGAAACATAGTAGTTATGTTATAGAAGATGAGTATGAAAGAGACAACTTTATACCAAAATACCAATTAGGAGAAGATGCTAATTTAGAGGATCTTGTAGTAAAGATTGAAAAGAATAATCTTGATAGCAATAATGAAAATGTGGTAAAAGCAAAAGAAGGATATCGATATGTTAGTTTTAAAGTTCATATAAAAAACATATCATATCATGATGCTTATTTATACGGACTATCCATCCGATTAATTGATAACAAAGGTAATCCATATGAAACAGATTATAACAGAATATATAGTAATACCACATTAATTCAACATGAAATTGAACCTGGTAAAGTAACTACTGGAACTATCGCATTTGAGATTCCAAATAATGTGTTGGAAGATACTATTTTATTTACTTTGGATGAGACATATCAATTTAAGATAAAGTAGTAAAATAAAAAATATTGTATATAATTATTGACAATAGTGATTATATTTGTTATAATTACTATTGTTATATATGGGAGTGTGGCGGAACTGGCAGACGCACAGGACTTAAAATCTTTAACGTAGATTAGAGTTCAAAATGTCAGAAACGTTGCTACAACTTACATTGGCAATCTTTAAAAAATAAAAATTCTTGTTAGTTCTATCAAAAGTTCTAACAAATAAATAAATTAGTATATAACATATGTCATTCCAAAATACTTATGGGAGTGTGGCGGAACTGGCAGACGCACAGGACTTAAAATCCTGCGACCCTTAAAAGTCGTACCGGTTCGATTCCGGTCATTCCCACCAAAGGAATGACATATGTTACATAAATATATAAATAAAGTTCTAACACTTTATCAAAAAACAAGTTATTCGGCTAAAATAATTTGTTCTTTTTTTTGCTCTTTTGCAAATACAACAGTAATAACATTTGCTGATTCTCTCTTTTGCTCATCATCTAAATGGGCATACCTTAATGTTGTTTGATAACTAGAATGTCCTAGCCACTGTTGTATATCTTCTAGTTTAACACCATTTCTTTTAAGTAAAGTAGCACAGCTATGTCTTAAATCATGAAATCTAATATGTCTTAAATTATTTTTTTGTAAAATCTCTGCAAATTTTTGAGTAATGTAACCTGGCTTAATAAGCTCGCCTACATCATTTCTACAAATATAATCTTTATACTTAGTATCGTAAGTATTACCACAGAATCTTTTATCTTTATTTTGTTTATCTTTATGCTTTAATAATAATTCTTCAACAATAGGAATAAGTGGCAATGTTCTATAACTAGATTCATTCTTTGTTTTATCTTCAAAGATAAATCCTGTAACACCATCAACTTTTCCATAACCTACTGTATGCTTAATTGTAATTGTCTTTTCTTTAAAATCAATAGCACTCCATTTAATACCAACAGCTTCACTTCTTCTCAGTCCATAATAACTAGTAATCAAAATAGGTAATTCTATAAAGGTACCATTAAGTATTGACATTAGATTTTCAAGTTCTTCTATTGAATAGAAATCTCCAATATATTGTTCTTCTTTAATACTTTCCATCTTATCAATAGGGCTACTTGGTATAATCTCTTTTATAACGGCTCTCTTTAATGCTTTACTAATATTTGCATTATAATGTCTAATAGTATTATTGCCTAATCCTTGTTCTGCAAGATACTCATAAAAGTTCATAATATGGATAGGTTTTAATTCTATCAACTTTATTTTCTTTTCTTTGAAATAGGAGTACAACTTACCATTTACGACTTGACTATAACCGATGTATGTTGTTTTAGCAATACTATTTTTTATACTTTCTAGCCACTCTTTCATATAATCACAAAATAACATATTGTTATATCGTTCAAAGATATCATCACTTGGTTTTGGGTTAAGGTTTTTGTTTTCTAATTCAGCTATAATCTCTTGTAACTTTCTTTTAGCATGTTGCTTATTTCCTTTTTCTTTTAGTTTTGTAGAGATCCATTTAGGTTTTCTCTTTCCAAATTCATCATACAGATTAATTACTGCATAATAAATTCCTTTTTTTACTTGTAAACTACCTGTTAACATTTTACTCCTTTCTCAAATAACAGTTTAAATTTAATTTACCATTGATAGATAGAATTATATCATAGCAAATCAACTATTCAATTATTTGCTATGATATATGAAATAATATTTACCTTTGGTATTTTATACTCTCTACCTACCTTAATACTTCCTACTGTATTTGACTTTAGTATCTTGTATGCTAGTGTAGAACTTATACCACCTAACATTTCCATCATTTGTTTTAGATTAACAATATCAGGATAATCATGAAACATGACATTATATATATTTTCAATATTTCTCATAAGTTATCACCCCTTTTCTCTTATTAAAATTTTCTTATTCATATTGATAGTTCTAGGCATATCAAAAGACACACATATATTTTTCTTAACATGGAAACTATTTGTTTTACTGTTATAGTCATAAATACTACCACAAGATTTCCTTAAACTAGTTTTTGAAATATGTGGTTTTGCAGATAATTCATAACTTGCTTGTTCATGTTGTTTTTTTACAAATTCATCAAGTTGTTTATCTTCTTTTTTCTTTGCTCTGTAATCTTTTAAATAGTTATATAAATATAATCTTCTGTTAAATACATTATCTTCTTTTCTAGTATTTTTTTCAGTAGTATATCTACTATCACATTTAATTATCTTTGTTACATATGCTTTTGATACATTTAATTCTTTTGCAATTTCAATTTGCTTTAAATGATTGTTATAGAACATATCAAGAATCATAATTTTTTTACTCATTTAATCCCCCTTTCTTTTAGTTAACTATTTGTTATCAAATAATGAATATAGTGAAACAATGTACTATTTACTGGATAATACATTGTAATAATATTATATATTACTAACAATATTATACATAAACCACTTGCAAATGTCAATAGTATATGTTATAATTTTATAAAATACTAACATGTTATTTTAAAAGAGAATAAATAAGTTTAAAAAAGGATGATGTAGATGAATAACGAAATACTACCAATCAGTATATATGTAGATAAAAACAATCGACTTGAGTATATTACTCACCATAGGTATGTAAAAAAATATAAGATAGTTTTAAACAAAGTTGATATGTTTTATACAAAAGATGAGATAAAAAAATTTCCTAAATGTAATCAATATGTAACTAATGATGATAATTTATTTTATGTTAGAACTGAAAGAAAGTACAGTATTGAAGTTGCTGGAACTTATCTAACTAATTTTTTAAATACTGACTTTGGTAATATTGATGAATTAAAAGAATATGCAGAAATGTTTGGACTGTATGTTTTAACTAATATGTGTAATATGAAAATAGAACTAAAAGAAATGTATTCTAAACAGGAATATGATGAGTTAATACAATATATCTTTGACAATTATGTTCAAGATATAGAAAAGGTAAAGAGTGATTTTATTAGAGTTGTTGATTATGTGTATAACTTGTATGATTTAAAAGAGATAGAACATTTTACACCATATGAAAGATACTATACTCTATCAATTAGTAGAATGACAAATGCCATAGAAAAGTATTCTGATAAACTTGAACTAGATTTTGAAACAAATGCAAACTGGCTATTAGTAGCGCCAGCAGGACCAAAAGAAAAGTATATATATGAGCAAATAGGTATTACTAGAAAAGATAAAAAGAAGGAACTAATACAATCCCCATATTTCATATCTAGTACGAGCTTTGCTAGTATCTTGTATATCTCTTTAGTTGAACTTATTGCTATGAAAGACTTTCCTATTAAGAAATGCCAAAACTGTGGTAAATACTTTGTACCACAAAAAAGAACTGATGAAATCTATTGCAACAATGTATATCAAGATGGACTTACTTGTAGACAAATTGGCTCACAGTTATTTAGAAAGAAGAAATTACAAGATGAAAATAGCATAGATAGGTTATATCGTAATGCTTATCAACAAAAGTTTTTAAGAATGCAAAGAAATCCTAAAAATCAACAATACAAGGAAGAATTTGAATGGTTTAAGCAAAGGGTTAAAGAAATTAGACAAGAGATGAAAGATGAAACTAAAACAGAAGAAGATTTTAAAAAATGGTTACTTGCTGTAAAAGACAAAGGAATATTTGAAGAATAGAAAGGTAGGATTATTATGAGTAAAGTTTTATTATTACATGGGTACAATGGAGTACCAAAAGTATTTGAGTGGTTAAGAGATGAATTAACAAATAAAGGGTATCAAGTTATAGTACCTGAATTTCCAGTACAAGAAAATGCAAGGTATCATTTGTGGAAAGATATACTAGATAATTACAAAGATGAGTTAACTGATGAGTTAATAGTGATAGGACACTCGATAGGAAATAGATTAATTGTTAAGTATTTACACGAAAATCAATTAAATATTAAATTGTATATTAGTCTTGCAGGCTTTTCTGATGTATATAAAATTGATGGTAGAGAAGATTTATACAATGCAGTTAAGGATTTTGAAATATCTGAACAAGAAATCAATAACTTTAAAGAACAAGTAGAAAAGAAATATTGTATATATAGCAATGATGACCATATAGTGCCATTTGATGTATTAGAAAGATACCCAGTTGCCATTGATGGTATTCCTATGCTAATTAAAGGCATAGGACATATGGGTAAGAAAAGCAATGTTGTTGAAATACCAAAGGTATTAGAAATTATTAATAAAAAAATATAAATTAAAGTAATTGTATGAGGTAAATATGAGAGAGATTATAAATTTTTTAACAAGCATAGATAATTGGAATTTTATTTTTTCGGTAATTTCCTGCTTATGCACTATATTGACTGCCATAATAGCGTTTGCTTTATATGATAGATATGGTATAAAAGGAAAGGTGAAGTCTAATAGAATTGACTCTGTATTTGATATTTTAAATTTTCTTAAAAAAAGAACAATGCTAATGGTAGGAACTAATAATATACCTACTAGTGCCAATGGAAAACTTTATAAAGGCTATATAAACTTTGGGAAAGAAAAGATGCCTTGCATTTATGGAATGGAAAAATACAAAGTATATTTTGACCATCAAACCTACTTAACTTTTTCTGTAAAGCTTAAAGAATTATTAAATAGTATTTGGATGCCAGATGATATAAAAAAATGTATCAATTTTATCTTAAATTGTGGTATGAATATTATTGAATATTCGGATATGGAAAAAGAAAATATGGTTATTCAATTTAGCTATACCAAAGAAAAAAATGGAAAAGTAGTTCCTGTTACTGAATATCAAGATTATGAAGATTTTAGAAAATCTTTTGAACAAAATATGGAGATAATAAATAATTGGTTGAAGAAAAATAATATTGATATTATTTTCTAGTTAAAATAATAAAAAAACTTTAAGGAAATTTAGATAAAAAAGATTAGTCAATTTTGGCTAATCTTCTTCATCTAAATCTATAAATAAATCAGTATCAAAAAAATCTTTTAGAGTAATACCTAATCCATTACAAATATTGTAGATAACTCTAACTTTTAAGACACTATTTTCTGCATTATAAAATGAGCCTAATGTAGATTGTGTAATACCACAAATAGTACACATTTTATTGATGGTTATATTTCTTTCATCACAGAGTTGTAGAACTCTTTTTTTCATTGCATCGCTCAATCTCACTATTATCACACCTTTTAGTATATTATACACTACTATGATATTATTTATTAACGATTACTAGTTGGCAAACGATATAAAATGATATATAATGCTAAAAAATGGGGGTAGATTATGAGAAATATATCAATAGATATTAGTAATAAAAGTAATATGCTTGATAAGTTAGTTACTGCTCTTGATGGTAATTTACCATATATGAGTCACAAAGAAAAACAATATTATGATAATTATGCAGATGAGATTAAGCAAGATTATAATAATTTTTTAACTAGTAACAAAGAGTGTGTACCTAGTGATAAGCAAGATGTAATAAAAGATTTAGTAAACGAATATGAAGAAACTTGTACTTGTAGAAATGCACTTTTAAATGACTTGTATTATAAAGATGGCATACGAGATGGAATATGTTTATTGTTAGAATGTTTTAGGAGTGAGTAAATGTGTCAAAAGGTAGCATTTATCATTATTTAATTAAACAAGAATTAAGGAAAAGTAATCCTATTAAGTACCATGAATTAATAATAAATGGTGCTATTGATAGTTATTTAGATTATAAAGAGATTGAAATAAAAGATATGCTAGAATTAGTTGAAAAGCAGTTAAGAAAGAATTATTTACCACCTAATGATAACAATTATTTTGATGATGTTAGATATGAAAATATGATAAGATGTAAGGCTATTGAAATAACACATGGACAAATAATATTATAATTTAAGGCTATAATTTACATAATTATTGAAATTACAGTAAAATAATGGTATAATAAGAACATATTAAGTTTATATTATACCAATTATATTATGGAGGGTCAGACATGGAGTTTTTAATTAGGGAACTTCGGATAGAAGATAGCGAAAGGTTTGTTACCCTACAAAAAGAATTTTTAAAGCAAATGGACGAATATACAGTTGGTTACAAATTTTCTGAAGGACATATTTTTTACAATGAATATGATTCTGATGAAGATAATCCGCTTTTTGTCGTAGTTGATGGTAATACGATTATCGCATATGCAGATACAAAGTATGAAGAAGATTATGTTGAAATCAGTGATACTTGTCTTTGTGTAACAGAGATATTTGTGTTAAAGGAATATCAAGGCAAATGTGTTGGAAAACTATTAATCGAAAAAGTCCTAGAACATGCCAGGAAAAAGCAAATAGACTTTATTCATTGTTTTGTTCTTCCGAAAAACAATCAAGCACAAAATTTCCTTTTAAAATTCGGATTTGTTGAACATGGCAAAGAGTCGTATGTTATGAATGTGAAAACCACTTACTAATTTGTAAGTGGTCTTTCACATCTCAATTTCTTGTTCCAATTCTTTTTCATACTTTTGCTTTTGAATTTGTTCTGATGGCTCAATACAAATGTTATTTTCTATTTCAATAGTATCAATAGTCCTGTCAATGGTAAGATTAAGTTTTCTAGCAACCCATCTGCATATTGTAAGGATAATATCTTTTGCAGTATCTAAAATATCATAAAGTTTGTGATTTTCTTTTCGTAATGTCTTATTTTCGAGTTTCAATTCTCTATTTTTCTTATTTAGTTCTTTATTTTCTAAAACACACATATCAGCCTTATTTACGATATTTTCTACTTTGGTGAGTTCTTTTACAAGTTTGATATTTTGTTCCTTTAAAATGGAATTTTGAGCCTTGAGTGGAGTGATAATTTCATCTTCTATTTTAGTATCTCTATCAATAGTTATTTTTTTAATTTGGCTAATATCTTTTATACTAGGTTGTTTAATTTGTATATCAGTTAAATCTTTTACTTTGTGAAAGTTAGTGGCTTTCTTGTAATCTTCCATAGAAATATGTTTTGTTTCTGATGGTTGTCCCCTTTGTAAATCAAAACCTTTACTAGTGATATAGTTATAATAATTATCTTGTAGTATTCTATAACTATCTCTTTCTTTCCAAAACTCACTACAAGCAACTTTTCTTATTTCATTACCTTTTTTATCAATAGAAGATACAACAGGTATAAAAGTTAGGTGCATATGTGGTGTTTCTTCATCTAAATGTATATTTGCAGATAATATATTTTCTTCACCAAGTCCTTTATACTCACAAACAAAATTATATGACTCTTGAAAATATCTCTTTGTTTCTTCTAAACCTATATTTCTGAAAAAATCAATGTCAGATGTGATGATATATTCACATACTATATTACTAACATCTTTTATTTGCCCTTTTAGGTTATTTTGTTCTTTTAATCTATCAAATTCTTTTTCATAACTATTGTTACTTTGCTTGATAGCATAGTTTAAATATGTTCTTGTTTTATCAATATTTTTATTGGAATAGTTGGTATTTTTTCTTTCATTATGGCGATATATTCCTTTTAAATTATCTCTTTTGTATTTCTCATTTCGTATAATAGCATAACTCATTTTTCATCACTCCTTGTTTTTTTCAAATGACACTTTTCTCTGCTTAAGTTAAAGTGTTGTAACACACTACAACACTTTTTACAAAAGTGTATCGGTGGCAGGAGTTCCTGCACCCTTTTTATCAATAAGTGCTATGCACAAATTGATAAATATATATTTTGTAACCAAAATATATTGCTACAAAAAATAAAAATGCTACCGCAAATTTATTTTTGTAGATAAAGAAGAATCACAGTTCTAACTCCTGTGATTCCTCTTCGTGAGAGTCTAAATTGTCATATAGACTCTCCATAAATTCTTCTGTGTATTCTCTGCCTTTGTAATTACTAACATATTTTTTAGAAAATGTTATCATGTTTCTTGGTATATCTTTACCTAGTAGTACATTAGCAACACAAGTAATTAAATATGATTTATAATTTCTTACATTTTCATAATTAGTAAGAAATATACTTTCAACCTTTTGTAAGTGCTGTTCATTTATTCCACCTAACATGGTACGTATTTCAGTATTGTTATAATCTTTATTATCTATGGTAAGTACAGGCAAATAATAAAGAGTATCAATAGTAGCATTTAATAAACTACCAATTGATACTCCTGTTTTTAAAATTGTTTTGCTAAAATCTTTAAGTAGACATTTGTCCTTTATTTTGTCTAACTCTATACTAGAAGAATTATGATTTTCATTCTTATTTTCTTTATTCTTATTTGGGTGTAATTTTTCCACCAGTGGTGGTGTAGTTTTTACACTAGTATTGGGTAAATTTTCTACTACTTTTTTCTTCTCATAAACTTGTGTAAATACATCTTCAACATATATTTTATATGCAAGCCCTTTTCCTTGTTCACATTGGTGTATCAAGTTTAATTCTTCTAGTTGTTTAAATACACTTATAGCAGTTTTTTTGCTAGTAGGTATATCGTTTTGTAACTCTTGTCTTGAATAATAGATAAAGACATCACCTTTTGAATCTACCCATCTGTTACTAATAGATAAACTTAATCTATTTAATACAAGCATATAGGCAATTTTAGATGTCGAACTTAACTTTGTTTTATATGGCTCATTCTCTAAAATACATTTTGGTAATTTGTAGAACAAATAGTTTTTTATATTATTAATGTTTACGTTTGGCATTTTGACTCCTTTCAAGCCAAAAAATAACTACCCTAACTTTTTCAAGTTAAGATAGTTTTATCAAATGGCAAATTATCTGTTACTTTGCCAAAAGTTCTAACATTGTTCTAACAATTTATTTTGAAACTACTAAAATATTGTAATACTTGATGGTTATTTATATATCAATATTTGATAATAAAAAGTAGTACAATAGCTATCTATATCAACATTTTTAAGTAGTGTTAAGTAACACTAAAAAATGATAAATACTAAATCACGTTTAAAACTTAAAATCCTGCGCCCGTCAAAAGGCGTACCGGTTCGATTCCGGTCATTCCCACCAGTTAGAAATGACTATATTATAACTATTAAAAATACTAGCTCTTTGTCGTCAATAGTTGGGGTGTAAATTCTAAAAAATGATAAGAGCGAGTAGTAAAGGAGATGATATTGAAGTCATCTCCTTTACTATATCTAAAATACTTTAAAATCATTATTTTATTTTTTTAAAAAAGGTTTTAATTCTTCAATCACTTTATATTGTAATTTACTAAAATCTTCAATTTTATGATATAAATCTCTATCAATATCTTGATAACTATTTAGTAGTTTACTACATTCTATAATTCCCATTATTGCACCTTGAATAAGCATTTCGGATATATGTGAATTACTACTGTCAGCAAGCGTACTCATTTGTATACTAGTCCATCCCATAACCTTTTGCATTAGTGGGGTATCTTCCGGCTTTTTGTCTATTGTTTTGTAACTTTCATTTACATCTTGCAAAAATTCTTCATATAGTTTAGATTGGCTTTGCAATAAATTTTTAAATTCTTCATCTGTTGCTTTTTCAATTACTAAAGCGTAGGAATCTTCTCCCATTTTTATTGCTTTATTAAAATAATCTAGTACACTCATAGTATTATTTTCCATAATAATACCTCCTTCATAAGATAGTATTTATTAAATTTAAAAATATATACTATCTAATTACCTAATATAGATATGATTTTTAAAAAAGACAATTAATTCTTTAAGAATCAATTATATGTATTCTATTATGGGTCTTCATAATAATTACAGTTATAATACATAATCATAGGATTTGTGTTGTAATAATGCAAATAGTATGCTAAAATATAATAAAAAGAAAGGAATTGATTCTATGAAAAAAATTGGAAATGCTTTATGGGGAATCATATTTATAGTAATTGGGCTAATATTAGCACTGAATGCTTTTGGAATTACTGATATTAATATTTTCTTTGCTGGATGGTGGACCTTATTTATCATTATTCCATGTTTTATTGGGTTATTTAAATCAAATAATAAAACAGGAGACATTATTGGAGTATTAATAGGAGTGACTTTGTTACTAGCAGCACAAGGTATATTATCTTTTGACATTATAAGAAAATTAGCAATACCAGCCATATTATTAGTAATTGGTCTTTGCATTTTATTTGGGCAATTAATCAATAAAAAAGTATCTGAAAAGGTAAGAGAACTAAATAAAAATGACAAGAATGAATACTATGCTACTTTTGGTGAACAAAAAGTTGATTTATCAAATCAAGAATTTTTAGGTGCCACTTTAAATGCTGTATTTGGTGGTGTAACTTATGATATTAGAAATGCAATTATCAATAAAGACGAAGTAATTAATGCAAGTGCAATATTTGGTGGTATTACTATTATAGTACCAAGTAATGTTAATGTTGTTGTTAAATCTACTCCAATATTTGGCGGAGTTTCAAACAAATCATTAAAAAATGCGGATGCTAATGCTAAAACAGTGTATGTAAATGGAGTATGTATGTTTGGGGGTATTGATATTAAATGAATTCAGTACAAAGAATTATCAAGTATTTAGCGGTAGCTTTTGCTATATTCTTAACAGTTAATATTATATTTGGCATTGTGATGGCTGTTACATCAATATTTAGTATCACCTCTCTTGTTACACATGAAGAGATTAGTAGTGAAAAAATAACATATAGTGAAGTTTTTACTGATATTAATTATTTGGATATTGATGTTGGTATATCAAAATTATATATTAAACAAGGAAATGAGTTTAAAGTTGAAGCAAAAGATGTCACTTCAAAGTTTAAAGTAAATGTTGTGGATGGTACATTACAAGTAGAAGAAAAAACAAATAAAATCTTTAATGTTAATTCTGATCAGTCAGAAATATACATCTATCTACCAAAAGATGTGATTCTTGAAAAATCAAAAATTTATACTGGAGTAGGAAAATCCAGTATTGCTGGTTTTCAGAGTAAAGAGTTAGAATTACATATTGGTCTTGGTGATTTAAGTGTTGACAATGTAGCTGCTCTACAAAGTTCAAAAATAAAAGGTGGAGTAGGTAAAACTTCATTAAATAATTGTGATTTGAAAAATCTAAATCTAGATTGTGGAGTTGGAAATATCATTATATCAACTAAAGTTTCGGGAAATAGTGAAGCAAAATGTGGAATCGGCAATTTAGACTTTACGATACTTGGCAATCAAGATGACTACACTATTAAAACAGAGATTGGTATAGGTGTAATGAAATTAAATGGAAGCAAGGTAAGTTCTGACAATACAATAGGTACAGGTAATAATATGGTTAAATTTGATTGTGGTATTGGTAATGTAGAGATTAACTTTGAAAAACAAAATGAAACTGATTTTTAATCAGTTTCATTAATTTTTGTTATTTCTTCATAAAATCACTTTGGTTATAACTTAAACCAAACAATAATTTAAACCATTTTTTCTCTCTCAAGAACTCTGCAATACAACATATTTTATCGACAACAATCACAATAAAGCTTTCTCTATATTTTGGTAATTTCATCGTCAGTGGCCACATATGTTTTGAAATTATATCTTCTTCTTTTTTGTTCAATTCAAAATATAATTTGGCGTTATTGAGTGCTTTCTGTGGATGAGTAAAACCATGCATTTCAAATAATGGAACCTTTTCCTGTAAAGTATGCCAATCATACAAAAATAAATCATGTAGTAATCCTGCTCTAGCAGAACTAATAGCATCTAAATGTAAAGCTTTGCTAATAACATAACTATAATATGATACATTAATACAATGTTGATAGCAAGTAGTATGACCATGTTGAATGTAGGTTTTCATTTGCATTGTAATCTCATTTTCAATTAAATCTTTTACTGCACTATGATATTCTTCATTTTTGTTAAGCAAATTCACATGAGAGCCGATTGCAAACAACTCTTTGCTCTCATCACTTATTGCTACTTCACTGGTAGCAATAGCATTTCCTAAAAACATCTTCCCGTCCCCTTTAACGTTTGTTTATATTATATCATATGTATGATATAAATTCAAGTTATCAAATTTTCCAACTATTTACAAATAATTTTAATACTATTGAGTTATAATAAAAAAAGTAGTATAATAATGAAGTATATAGGAGGTAAATTATGATAAAAATAGCTTTTTTCGATACAAAAGAATATGATAAAAAGCTTTTCGATGAATATAACGAAAAATATGGTTATGAGATAACATATTTGGAATCAAGGCTGAATAAAGAGACAGCACCACTTGCTAGGGGATTTGATGTTGTATGTATCTTTGTCAATGATTTAGTAGATCAAGATACGATAGAAATTTTAAAAGAATGCAACGTAAAATTAATAGCACTAAGATGTGCTGGCTTTAATAATGTAGATATGAAACATATGGCAGATAGTATTCAAGTAGTAAGAGTTCCAGAATATTCGCCTTACGCAGTTGCAGAGCATGCGGTAGCATTATTGCTTGATGTTGATAGAAAAATATACAAAGCGTATCAAAGAACGAAGAAATATAATTTTACATTAAATGGTTTATTAGGCTTTGATATCCATGGAAAGACTGTAGGGGTTATCGGAACTGGTAAAATAGGAAAAGTGTTCTGTAAAATCATGAAGGGCTTCGGCACTAGAGTGATTGCTTACGATGTATATAAAGATGAAAAAGCAGCTAATGAAATTGGCTATGAATATGTTAGCTTAGAGGAGTTACTAAAAGAATCTGATATTATCTCATTGCATTGTCCTCTTACAGAAGAGACTAATAAAATTATTAATCATGATACCATTGCAAAGACGAAAAAAGGTATTTACATTATTAATACTAGTAGAGGAAAGTTAATTGATACAGAAAGTTTAATACAAAAATTAGAAGAAGGTCATATTGGTGGGTTAGGATTAGATGTGTATGAAGACGAAGAAGAGTTTTTCTTAAATGATATGTCTAATTCATATATAAGAGATAAAGACTTATCTATATTGCTTTCTATGCCAAACGTAGTAATTACTTCTCATCAAGCTTTTTTTACTAACGAAGCCTTAAATAAAATTGCAAATGATACATTCGAAAATATAAAAGCCATATTTGAAACAAATCATTGTGATAATGAGATAAAAAAATAAAAATAAGAAAGAACCCACTTTGGTGTTCTTTTTTTATTGAAAATTGGTAGTATAAATAGTATAATGAAAGAATATAAGGAGTATCGTATGGATATAACACTTGAAAAATGCAACCTTTGTCCTCACCATTGTGGCATTAATAGGGTAAAAGGAGAAGTAGGTATTTGTAGAACAACAGACAAGATAAGGGTGGCACTGGCCAATTTGCATTATTTTGAAGAACCATGTATTAGCGGAAAAAATGGTTCTGGTACTGTCTTTTTTTCAAACTGTAATTTAAAATGTGTTTTCTGTCAAAATCATAAAATTAGTAGTGAGGGTTTTGGGGAAGAAATAACAATAGATAGATTGGCAGAAATTTTTATAGAACTGCAAGAAAAAGGGGCACATAACATCAATTTAGTATCGCCGACCATATATTCGTTACAAATTAAGGAGGCTATTAAAGAGGCAAGAAAATGTGGCTTAAAGGTTCCAATGATATATAACTCAAGTGGATATGATAGTAAAGAGGCAATTCAAAATCTTGATGGATATATTGATGTCTATTTACCAGATTTTAAGTATTACAAAAATGAAACGGCAAAAAAATATTCCAATATAGAAAACTATTTTGAGATAACGTCATCTGCTATTATTGAGATGCATAGACAAGTAGGAAATCCTATTTTTGACGAGGAAGGAATGATAGAAAAAGGAATCATGATACGTCAAATGATGTTACCTTCTCATGTCATGGAAACACTTAAAATTTTAGATTGGATTAAAAATAATTTAGGTGAAGACGCATATATTAGCATTATGGCGCAATATTTTCCCACAAATAAAGCAAATTTATATAGTGAAATTAATAGGAAAATAACGACAAAAGAATTGAATATTGTAAAAAAATATTTACAAAAAATTAATATGCAAAATGGCTATATACAAAAGATAGGTAAGCATGAAGAAGAGTTTGTACCAAGTTTTAATTTAGATGGAATAATTAAAAAAAATAATATTTTTTAACATAAAATTAACATCTTATTTGGTATAATTACTTTAATATTTAGGAGAGGTTTTATGCGATTATTAATAATTGAGGATAATAGTGAAATATTAAAGTGTATGAAAATTGAATTAGAAAAGGCTGGACTATATGTTGATATAGCTTGCAATGGACTAGAAGGAGAAGAAAAAGCATATGTAAATGAATATGATGCAATTTTATTGGATTTAAATCTACCAGATAAAAATGGCATTGAAATATTAAAATACTTAAGAAAAGAAAAAATTGAGACGCCGATTATTATTATAACGGCAAGTACTGACATAGCCAAAGGATTAAATTTTGGGGCAGATGATTACATCATCAAACCGTTTAACATGGATGAGCTTTACGCAAGAATACAAGCGGTTTTAAGACGATTCAGAGGTAGAGGAAATCCTAATATTATATTAGATAAATTAGTGGTTGATCCTATAGCAAGAAAGTCAAGTTATAATAATATAAGATTAGAACTTACAGCAAAAGAATTTGATATTTTAGAATATTTAGCAATTAGGTATCCAGCTATCGTCTCTAGCGAAGAGATTTTGGAACATATCTATGATGAGTTTTTTGATTCTTTTTCATCGGTGCTTAGGGTACATATTGCAAAACTTAGAAAAAAAATCAAAAATACAGCAGGGAAAGATATCCTTTTAACTACAAGAGGAAGAGGCTATTCTTTAGCACTTGAATTGTAGTTAAATAGAGCAGTGCATTAACTTTTAATACACTGCTCTATTTGTTATTTTTTACAACAACAACATAATATAATAATGGCGATTAGAATGATAAAAATACAACTATTTCCACCAAAACAATTTAATATTTTAGAAAAACTACCTTTATCATTACAACAACAAGAATTATCATTTAATAAAAAATCATCCATAGAATATTACCTCCTTAAAATAAATTTTTGTCTATTCCAATGGAAGAAATTGAATCATTATAACATAAATACCAATCTATACAGTTTTGATTAGCTGTATTATTAAATACTTCATCTGATGTTTTTGGAGAAGTAACTATGGTAGGTGAACCGGGAATCCAATTTGCTGGAGTAGATACTTTATTCTTATCACTTAATTGCATTGCATCTAGCAATCTTAAAATTTCCCCTATATTTCTACCATTTGTCATTGGATACTGTAATATTGCCCTTATTTTTCCATTTGGGTCAATAAAGAATACACTTCTTATGGTCTGCGTAGTACTTACATCAGGAGCTAACATACCGTATTTTCTTGAGATGCTCATATCTAAATCGGATATGATAGGAAATGGAACCTTTATTCCTGTCATATTATAGATGCTTTTTATCCATGCTAAATGAGATGGTGTACTATCTATTGATAATCCCATTAAAGCACAATTTCTGGTTTTAAACTCTGGTTCCATTTTTGAAAAAGCAATAAATTCGGTAGTACATACAGGAGTAAAATCACCCGGATGACTAAATAATATAACCCATCTACCAGCATAATCACTTAATTTTAGTGGTCCATGGGTAGTATTTGCATTAAATAAAGGTGCCTCATCACCAATATGTATTGCATTATTTAAACAATTTTCATTCATAAAAAAATTCCTCCCTTATATATATATATCTTATGAATAAACTAAAACTATGTTACAAAAAACTTTCTAAACGAAACTAGCGCTCCAATTGCTAACT
The DNA here is from genome assembly GCA_028692955.1 of Clostridia bacterium. GTDB lineage: Bacteria > Bacillota > Clostridia > TANB77 > CAG-465 > CAG-465. Next base: position 87,705 of record JAQUWH010000005.1, on the reverse strand, counting down.
AATGATTGAAAAAATATAGTAAAAATGATATAATCATGAAGTTAATAAAATAACATTTTAATGATAGCTATAATAGGAGGGGGTAGTTATGAAGCAATATGACACTGGATTAATAATTGGAAGATTTCAACACTTTCATTTGGGACATCAAGCTTTGGTAGGCCGCGCTCTCCAATTATGTGATAAAGTATTAATTCTGGTGGGACCATCTGAAGAACATGGAACATATAGGGATCCCTATCTTGTATCGACAAGAATCGAAGTTATTACTACCGTATATAATGATAAATCAGACGCCATTATTGTAAAAGAAATACCTAATTTAATGAGAAAAGAAGATATTATGAATCAGTGGGGAAACTATGTATTAGGAAAAGCTAACTCATATCTTCATCAGATGCCCTCATTAATTGTATATGGAGATGATGAATATAGAAGCAAATGGTTTCAAGAAGAGGATTTAAAAGGCATAGCCCAATTAGTGATTCCAAGAAGTAAAATACCAATATCTGCAACTTTGTTACGAGAAGCTTTAGTAAGAGATGATTTTGGATATTGGTCCAAGTTTGTTGACAAAAAAATATATGGTATGTATCATCGTTTGAGAGAGGAATTACTCACTACAGAATCTTATCAAGAGATGTATCAAAACATATTAAATGGTAACCTATAGAATGAAGAGCTATGTAAGGCTCTTTTTTCTATGCTATTTATTGTACATGCCTAAAGCACCATATTATTTGGACAACATATAATAATCATAGGAGGCAAAATAAATGGCTACACAATATGTCAATCAAGCAACTTCAAATGTAACTATATCTGGACAACAAGTCAATTTTTCAAGTAATAGCGTTACTGCACAGTTATTGGATACTACACTTGTAACTTTAGTAAAGACACAAAGTAGTGCTTTAGTTGTTAGTGGTGGTTCAATTACTTACTCAATTGCAATAACTAACCTTTCTTTATCACCGATAACAAATTTTAATTTTCAAGATATAATACCAACTGGTATGACTTACCAAACTGGAACTTTTAAAATAAATGCTGCAACGCAAACCCCTGTTATTGCTGGTCAAAATTTAAGTTATGTATTCACTACGTTACCGATTGGGTTATCAACAGTAAGTTTTACTTGTAATGTAACGTAATGAAGAGACTCGAAAATCAAGCGGAGGGGTATTACTATATTAATGGGGAGAAAATAACGGCTAAAAGTAATAAAGTAGTTGCTATTTTAAATAATAGTTGTGACACATGTAAAATATATTGCTATCAATATAGTAAAATTATATATATTCGTAGATATTATTGTTAAGAATAGTTTATTCTTAACAATAATTTTATCTTTATTTTGAAATTATGTAAACAAATAAAGAGTTGTATTTTGTCTATTTATCAATGATTTCATCAAAAAGATTGATAAAAATATGTTGTAAAATGTTATAAAACGATTGCGAAATTAGAATATATTAAAAATATAGTTAAAACTGATATTTTTAAATTGGTTTTTAAAACGATCTCAAATTATGCACTATAATGGCATTAGTGGTGGTAGAAAATGGTCGAAAAAATGAGTGAATATATTATAGACAAATTTCTATATAAAGGTGAACAAGTCATAGGAGACGAACGAGAGATAATGTGTTTTGGAATAACTAGAATATTAGAGGATATACCAAAATATTTGACAATCTTTTTTATTAGTTTATTCTTAAATATATTACCATTAGTAGGAATTGTGTTAGCCGTCACTATTGCGTACAAAACCTTTGTTGGAGGTGCCCATGCAAGAACAAACATTATTTGTTTTATATCATCAATAATCATATTTCTTGCACCAGTTCTAATATCAAAGTACATAGAATTTAATACGATAGGAATATATTTTCTGCATGCAGCAGTATTGATAAGCTCAATCTATATCATATTAAAAATTGCACCTGCAGATACAGAAGAAATTCCGATCTTAAAGAAAAATAAAAGAAAGAGATTAAAAATATTTGCTTCTATATCATTTTTACTTTTATATTTTGTGTCAGTTTTTATGATAAAAGATAAAATGATAGCAAATATAATTTTATTTACAATATTGTTTATCAATTTGGCAGCAACTAATGTAGCATATAAATTCTTTAAATGTAAACATAGTTATGAATCTGAAGAATTCAAACAATATTACAACACCTAGTATATAATTTGGATAATATAATAAAAATATTATTCATATTATATAGATAATAATCAATATATAAATGTTCATTTTAATATAATCAAAGATTATATATTTATGTCGTATAGTTTATATTTTTTGAAGAAAAATAAATTGAATGGTTTACCAATAGCGTAATGGTATAATTTATATATTGATTAAAAAACAAAAGGAGGGAAGAAAATTGAAAAAGATACTAAAGAGAATGGTTGAAAAGTATGCAAAAAGCTCAACGAGTAGCTGCTTTTGCCTTTTTTTGCATCAACCAAAAGCACCAAAATGCTTAATAGATAAGTAATTGATTTAAATAATAAATAGTTATATAACGAAAGAGTGAGTTCTAAAAAGAGAGTAGGACTCACTCTTTACATTGTTAATACACAAGAATATAGAGCCATTTGTAGGCTCTATTTTAATCTCTTGTTAATCTACCTTTTCAATAATAATATTTTGTACAAATTTGTCTCTTTCTATGGTAGCATATATTTGCGCATTTTTTACTTTTGATACTAGCTTTTTTACTTCCCATAATCCAATACCAGATTTTACTTGTTTTGTTGAGAAGCCTTTCTTGTATATTTCATCTAAATCAATATGAATAGAAGTATCATAAGTGTTTACAACACGAATAATATCCGCACATTTTCTCTTATCATATTTCATTTCTAATCTCATGAAAGGATTACTACACTTTTTAGTTGCTTCCATCGCATTATCTAGTAATATGCCAAGTATTCTTGAAAGATCAGGCATAGGAAACTGTATTTCTGCTATATTAGTTACTATATCAAAATCAAATTGTAAGTTCTGTTCGTTTGCTAAGAAAAATTTGGAACCTACAATACCATAGATAGCAGGATCATTAAATATGCTTGGATCTATGACTGCTAAATTATTAACTATATTGCATTCGTCTAATACGCCATTAATATGAGTTTGTATCTTATCATATTGTTTTGTTGAAACATATCCATTCAAAGCTTGCATGATATTGTTGTAATCATGTTTTAACGTACGAACACCATCAACCATTCCCACAAGCGTTTTATTGTGTAGTTCACTGGTAAATAAATCTGATTGTGTTTTCTCATGTTCAACTGATTTCTTCAGATATACAAACAAGAATATACAGATAATAATAAATTGTAATGAGTTTACTATTAAAAATATAGCTGGATATGAATAAGCTGTTAATACAAATATAATTAGTTGTGGAAAGATGCAAAGCGTTAAAGCACCAATAAATACTAAAATTTGTCTGTACGATACATTCTCAAACATATAACTGATATTTGCTTTTTTGTTGATTATAAAATGTATAAGTTCAAGTATAATAAATGATAAAATACATTGTAACATTGATAGTGCTATTAATGAAAGAGGTTGAGTTGCTATTTCTACTACTTCTTTTTTTAATAATGTCATTCCTATAAAGAAACAAAGTGTTTCAGTTATCCCATTATAAATGATAACGAGAATTGCGATTAATAGCGATTTTAACCAAGTATTTTTTAAAATATAATGTGCTATTAAAAACAAAGCCACTATACTAGTGAACATGCTAGCTATTTTTGACACTTGTTTTATGAGCAATATTATAGTTACGGTTATCACGGATATAATACATAACCAAATTATTTGTTTTTTAGAATACTCTTCCTTTTTTAAGAGTTTACTTATACCATATAGTGGATAAGCACACATAAATGTTTGTATAACTACATTTGAAATAAAAATTAATATATTTTCCATAATAAGCTCCTTTGTAAATTTAAATTATAGATCAAAATATGAATTGATGGGGCACTTGATTCCCCTAGGGAAGAAAGCATACTTTTCTTTTTTATCAAGCGTTAAAATCTTTCTCTCATTCACTATATATGATCTATGGCATTTCCTAAAATAATTTGGCAACTCATTTAATAAGGTTTCAAGAGATTTAGTGGTGCTTTGTGTATTGTAAGTAGTTATGATATTACATTTATTACCTAGTTTTTCAATATATAAAATATCATCTATTCTTACTGTTATCCATTTATTTAGATGTAAGAATAATTTATTATTGTAATCAAATTCGCCTTTTAATCTTTTTATTAGGTGTTCTACTACATCTTTATTTGCTGGTTTAACGATATAATCATAAACCTTTACGAAAAAAGATACATGCATATATCGCTGATGAGCAGATAAAAATACAAGAAAAAATTCTTTATTTACATTTCTTAAGTCTTCTGCAAATTCTATTCCATTTTTTCCATTATTTTTAAAGTCTACATCTAAAAAAAGAATGTCAATTTCCTTATTAAACACAGCATCAAACATTTCCTTTTGGTTTGTAGTTATTAAGCTAATTTTGGCATTTAAATCTTGTTTTTCTATAGCAGATTCCAGCATGCTAGAAAAAGATTTGATACTACCTAACTCATCATCACACATACCAATTTTTAAAATATAATTTTCCTTTAATTCCATATTTTTACACATATTCTTACTATACTACAAATTATGCTAATTGTCAACATGAAATGTAAGCTTTTACTAGGGAAAATATCTACAAAATTCGACATTTGACTGATGTTTTAGGAAGAATAAAAACCAATATGTATTAATATACTTTATAAGGAGTGATGGCGTTGAATACAAAGAAAAAGGGCAAAAAAAAGTGGTATAAACAAATAAAGGATAATTTGAAGTTCAAATCTAAAATAACTTCTACCAAGGAACGAGTATCGGAGTTTTTAGAATTACCTCCTGAAGTGGTATCTAAATCAACGAAAATCACTATGATAGAAGATGTCAATGTGCTAATAGAAGGATATAAAAAAATAGTAGATTATTATGATGATTATATAAAAATAAAAGCTAATAATATGGATGTTGTGATAGATGGCAAGCAGCTGGATATAAAAGAAATAACTGATTTTGAATTGGTGATAGAAGGAAAGATATATAGCATCAATTATAAAAGATAAAGGGGTATAGTGATATGGGATTAACAAGTAATGTACAAAATATGATGGGAATAGTAACCGTACAAATTGAAGGCTTTTTTACAGAGCGTTTTATTAACTTATGTAGAATTAATAATGTAAAAATCTGGGATATTAGAAATGTTGTTAAAGGCATAGTTCGCTTTAAGATTAATATATATGAGTTTAAAAAGTTAAAAAAAATAGCTAAAAAAACAAAATGTAAGGTAACAATCAAAGACAAAAAGGGAATCTATTTTTTTCTATTTAAATATAGAAAAAGAAAATTAATATTCATATTAATATCTCTAGTCATATTTTTTTCTATCCTATTCTCTACTTATATATGGAATATTGAAGTAGAGGGAAATGAGTATATCGATACTGACAAGATAATAACCAAATTAAAGGAAAGTGGCATGTACATTGGAAAAAATAAAATCGGATTAGATAAGAAGGAAGTAGTCAATGCTTTACGAACTAAGGTGGATGATATTTCTTGGGCAGGAATTGATATTGATGGAACAAAGGCCATCATTAAGATTGTTGAAAAGACTAAATTAGATGGGAAGAATGTACAAAATAGTAGTATAGGAAATGTAGTGGCACAAAAATCAGGCATTATTACCAAAATTGTCCCTGAAAACGGAACGGCTAAATTTAAAATTGGTAGTTATATAGAAGCTGGAACAATTGGAATAGAAGGAACCATATATAGTAAATATATTGACCCAATTAAAGTAAGTGCAAAGGGGATTTTACGAGTTGATTGTGAGTATGAATTAGTCAAGGAATATCGTTACGAAGAAATTAAGAGAGAATATCAAAATAAGAACCTATATACAATCGGAATTGGTATTAATTCAAAAGAAAATATGTTAAATTATTTGAATAAATCAAAGAAATATGATATAACTAAATATAGTAAAGAAATTAATTTATTTGGGTTTAAGCTTTCCTTTGATTTATACAAATGCAGCGAATACAAAGAAATCAATGTGACAAGAACAAAAGAGGAACTAATTGAAATTGCAAGAAAAGAAGCGGAAGAGTATATCCTAAATGAAATTAAGAATAATACTACTGATGGCGTGTTGAAACATAATGAGCCTATGATAACAGAGATAGAAGATGGAATTTCTGTTACTACTAAATTTGTAATCAACGAGGAAGTCGGTAAGTTTATTGAAGGGGAATAGTAAATCGTAATGAAAAAAGAGAATATAGTAATAGAAACAGATGAGAATTTGATTACATTTATAAAAGAAAAGACAAAAGATGCGACAACAGATATTTATGAATATATATATGATATCATATATAGTATTTTAGAGGAGGAAAAAATAGATAATGATAAAGTATATATATCTATAGAAACTGTTAGTAAAGAAAAAATTAAAGAAATTAACAAGGAGTATAGAAATATAGATAAAGTGACTGATGTTCTTTCTTTTCCTATTTATGATAGAGATGAAATTAAATTATTATCAAAGCAAAAGGAAGAAAAGAAGTTAAGGGAAATTGAACTCGGTGATATCTTCTTGTGTCTTGATGTGATAGAACAACAAGCCGAAGAGTATGCTACAGGAGTATTTAGAGAAGTACTCTACATGATTACTCATGGTATCTGTCATCTTGTTGGCTATGATCATATGACTGATGGCGAAAAAATGGATATGAGAACATTAGAAGAGAAAACTTTAGAAAAAGTGGGAGTTGGGAAAATCAATGTCGATGAAAAAAGAAAAAACTAATAAAAAAGAAGAAGAAAAAATAGAGCATCTAGAAGAATTAAAGCAAGTAAAGAATAAAACATTCTTTACGGCACTTGGACATGCCATTGATGGAGTGATTAAGGCTTTTAAAACGGAAAGAAATTTAAGAATAGATTATTTAATAGGTGTTTTAGTTTTTATAGCTAGTTTATTCTTTGATTTTACTAAAACAGAATTTGCTTGCTTATGTTTAACTATTGGCTTTGTTATCTTCTCTGAAATGATAAACTCAACTGTTGAATACATTGTAGATTTAATTACAGATCGTTATGATGATAGAGCCAAAGCAGCAAAAGATATTGCTGCAGGAGGAGTCTTAATATCAACAGGTGTTGCTTTGGTGGTAGCTTACTTCTTGTTTGCAGACAAGTTATATAACGCAACTACCTCTATATTAACATCCATCTTGTCTTCTAAACTACATATACTAGCTACTATTATATTTACTATCATATTATTAGCTGTTATTTTAAAAGGTATCTTTGGTAAGAGTGAGAATTATTCTAAATCTTTTCCTAGTGCAAGAGTAGCTCTTGCTTTTGGAATTACGACATTTGCTTACCTTATTACAGGGAGTATATTCGTTGGAGGAATTACGTTCTTGCTTAGCTTTATGATAATACAATTAAGAATCGAAAATACAAAAGCAAAACCATTATACATGATTATGAGCGCTGCCATGGGAATTTTAGTAGTATTGATTATTTATCAAATTGTATTAATGGGACCTGATATTGAAAGTTTCATTTCTAATATATTTAGGAGGTAAGGTATGACAAATGAAGATTTAATAACTATTGCAAAGAATGCAAGGAAAAATGCAGTTGCGACTAATACTGGTTATTCTGTTGGGGCAGCATTAATTACAAAATCTGGTACGGTATATATTGGAGCTAATATAGAAGAATATTCAATCATTGGACTTTCTAACTGTGCTGAAAGGGTTGCCATTCAAAATGCTTTATCGCATGGCGAAAGGGACTTTAGTGCCATCGCCATTGTAGGTGGGAAGGCAAGTAGTGATGAAATAGATGATACACTGGTACCTTGTGGAGTATGTTTACAATATATATTAGATATGTGTAAAGATGTTGATATCATTACGTATGTATCCGGTACTATCATTAACAAAAAATTGAGTGAATTTTTGCCATATGGTTTTGAACTTGATAAACAAAATTAAATAATAAAGAAAAAGAAAGTGCATATAATGTATAAGGTGATAAAAAATGACTAAAAAATACATTCTGGCACTTTCTATTTTTTTTGTGTTTATAATCCTGACGTATTTTGTAGGTATTCAAATTGAAAATGGAAAAGCAAATGTTAAAGCAGTATATAACAATATAGAAAGTATAGAAAATTGTACGATGGAACAGATAACCGAAAACAATAATCAATATCATATTAATATTTATTATCCTGTTACAAAATATGATAAGTTAAATATTGCCATCAAAAAATTGGTAGATGATAAATTAAATATCTTTAAGGATTATATTGGCAAAAGCGCAGATTTAATAGATAAAGTATTTACATTAGATATCAAATTTAATATTTCGAGTTACAATGAGTTTATTTCAGTTGAATTTGATGTGTTCTATGATTTTGCTGGTGCACATCCTATTACTAATACGTATACCATAAGCTATAACACAAAGGGAGATAAAATAATAATGATAGAAGATTTGATGAAGAAAAATGACCAATTATTAAATAAACTTCATGATTATTTCTCTGAAAAATTAAAAAACAATGATAAAATAAAAGAATATTATAATGAGCAAATGTTTGAAGATGGTTTAAGACCTATGAAAGAAAATTTTGAGAATTTTATATTTACCAAAGATGGTTTAATATTCATTTTTAATCGCTATCAGATTGCTCCTTATGTTGCTGGAGAAACCAGAGAATTAATTCCTTATGATAAAATAATTATCTAAAAATGTAATATACTGTAGAATTATGGAATAAAGCTTGACAACATGACATAATTATAGTACAATTAATATGTTTTCTATTTATGTCCGAAATAATTATTTGAGGGGTGTGAGAATTTAAAATTTTAAATCTGTTTGTTAAAAGAAGTCTAAACAATATTATAAGAAAGATGAGGTATTATTATGCTAATAATTAATAGCAAGTATAGTGAGGAAAAAATGGAGCTTGACCGATTCTTATTTCGGGAGTTCAATGCTGATGGGAGAAACTTGAATCAAAAAATCAAAGCGTTAAGAAATATCCAAAACACTGGTTTTCATAATCAAGTAGCTCTTACTTCTCAAGAACCAAGATTGCAGATTATTTCCATCTTAAAAATAACGGATCAGAATATTCTTTTGTATTTATCTGAAGTGAGCCAAAACGAAAGAGTGAGGCGGTACGCCTCCGATCGCTTGGAAGAACTTGCTCGTAATGTGACCGCTCAAATGGTAAGCTAAAAACTATGCGCTCCGTTTTAATAACGGGGCGTTTAAGCTGTTATATAAATATAGTGCTATTAATGAGTGCTATATTTTTTTGTAATATATTGGCAAATGATTGAAAAGAATCCTGTTATTTGATACAATAAAATATAATTAAAAAGGTGATTAAATGAAAATAAAAGGAGATAAGGACTATTCTGATATAATGAATCTACCTAAAAATACGATACCTACAGATGGTAATTTGCCGAAAAGACAAGAGTATTTTTTAGAAAAGATTCAAGACGAAGCAAGATATAGACAAGCATTAGAAAAAAATAAGTTATCTAGCAATCGATATAGAATAGATAATAGCCCTATCAAAGTTGATAATGTACTTGATACAACGGTTGTATTAAATAAAATATTAAAAGATATTTTTGTAAGATTTCAAATTATGAGTGGAAATATAGTAGATGATAAGATTATATTTTCAGATAGTGGACTGGAAGATAATATAAAAAGTGCAGAAGAAAAAGATATAGGTAATAATAAAGCAGATATACAAAGTGGTCTTAAAGAAAGGCAAGAGGCTAAAAAAAGGCTAGCTGATAAGCTAAGACGTCAATTAGTTGAAATCAATAATCTAGGGACAGTGATTAATTATACAAGGCATTATAAATTAATGTCAGATTCGGAAAATGAAAATAAAATTATCACTAATTTCTTGCATTTATACAAACAGGGGAGATTGCATAGGAAGTTAATACCGGTTCATTGGTGCATCAAGTGTAAAAGTCCTTTAGAACAAAACGAGATGACTCATGAAGATATTAAAGTGAAAAATTATTATATCCTATATAAAATTATAAGAGATAGAAATGATTTATTTGAAAAATATGGAAATCCGCAAAATCTATATTTTATTGCTACTACCATTGCACCATGGACAATGACTGTTAGTGAAAATATAGCATTAGCTGAAGATACTAAATATAGCTTGGTTCAAGTATTTGAAAATGGAGCGAAGAAGTTCTTTGTACTTGCTAGTGATAAAGTAGAAGAATTTATGCAATATAATTTTTATATTAAATACGTAGTGTTAGAGGAATTTGAAGCAATTAAATTAAAAAGAATTCTATGCTCTAATCCACTCAATTATACAAAAACAGTGAAAGTAACAATAGCACCTAGAGAATATATCTATGTGGATGAAAAAAATACAAGTGGTATTAGAATTGTATCGTCTGGTGCTACTTATTTAGATTATCTTATTTTTAAGGACTTTGCTATGGGTAATATACGCAGTGCATTAGATGAAAATGGAAAAACAAATCCTATTGCTTTAGTTTATAATAATACATATTACAAAGAAGTAGGAGAAAAGATTGTAAAATTTTTACAAGATAATAATTTTATTTATTATTCTAATAACGTCAAGACTACTATACAAAAATGTAAAACATGTCAAGAAGAATTGATCTATAGAATAATACCGGAATGGTATTTGATGAAAGAGAATAAAATATCGGAAGAGAATTTTGACAATATTCTTTCCAGAATTACCGCTAATGAAAAGTATAAAAAAGAAGAACTTGTTGCGCAAATCAAAAAAATTAATCAACAAGAAAAGGTAGTAGTGTCAAATAACAAATGTATAGGACTCCCTATTCCTGTATTCTATTGTGCACAGTGTAATGAATTAATTGTAAGTGACATGACCAATGAATTAATAGGAAATTTGTTTAAAGAAAAAGGAATTGAAGCTTGGTATAAGGAAAGCCCAGAACAGATATTAAAAGGACAAGTGATATGCCCAAAATGCAGATGTACTTTTTTATTTAAAGATAGTGGAAACTTAAATGAGTTTTTTAAATATATGTCAATGGATATGATTGATGAAGACGAAAATTACAAAGATATAGCAATTGAAAGTAAAACTAGCTTTTACAGAAAATTAAAAGGATTTAGCTTTGCTTCTTCTTTTGATGAACAAATGAATACCATCTACAAAGCAATGATTCATTCTGATGTTGAAGAAAATATGCAACTAGCTGAAAATAAAGAAAAGTTTCTAGAAAGCAATACTGAAAATAAGACGAAAAATAAAGATAAAAACAAAAATAAGAAAAAAGAAATCGATAAAAAAGTTGCCAATGTAGTAGAAGAAAAGGAAATGAAATCTGAAGAGGCGGTAAAGACGATTGCTTCAAAATATGGTACTGATATCTTAAGATTATGGGCTATTTCTAAATCAAACGAAAATACTATAAAGTTGAATGAACATTATATTATTAATACCAATAAGGCGTATAAAACAATCAGAAAGACTTTTAAGTTTTTGTTGTCTAATCTTACAGATTTTAATCCACTAAAAGACTATGTGAATGTATTAGATAGAAAAGATATTGATAGCTATTTTTACGGAATTGCTATGAAATTTAATATTCAAATATACAACGCCTACAACAATTTGGAATTTAAGAAAGTTTATGAATTATTAACTAAACTATGCAAATCTGAACTTTCAGCAAAATATTTCGATGTGATAAAGTATAGACTATATGTTCTAAAAAAAGATAGTAAGAAACGTAGAAGCACACAGTCTACTATGTATGATATCCTAATGTACCTTGTTATGTTTTTTGAACCTATTCTTCCATTTACATTAGAAGAAGTGTGGCAATATATATGGCATAAGGATGCAAGTGACGAAAAGAATATTTTAATATGCAGACAAAAATTAATCAAGGAAGAAATAGACATTACTAAAGAGGCAGAAAAGTGGGATAGAATATTTAAACTTATTACTTGGATTAAAAAATCTATTAATAAAGCAAAAAATGATAAAATTATCAAAAATAGTTTAGAAGCTTTTATTACACTAAATGTAAAACAAGAAACAAAGGAATTTATAGAAGCCAATTTTGATGATGTTTATTTATCCTTAAATATTTCTGAATTGAATCTAGTGGAAGCTGAAGAAGAAAGTGTTGAGGTGGCAAAACACGAGGGCGTACAGTGTGCGATGTGTCATCAATATTCTATCTATATAGGTAGGGATTTAAAATATAGATATATTTGTCCAAGATGTGCTGAAGTAATGGAAGGGCAACATGACAACTAGTATAATAAGAATAAAGTTTAATAAATCGATTAAGTTGTTATAGTTTTCAAGGAGAAAATAATGGAAAAAAAGTATATGTCCAAAATAAATTGGAAAAGAGTGTTAAATAAGGAGTATATACAATGCGACATAATAGAAGCTAATAAAAAAATTGGAGTTTCAAGTTTAATACATATAAAAGATATTGTGGAACCACTTATCCAAAAATATCCTAATACTACTCCGATAAAAATCGCTGACAGGAATTTCTATTGGCTACAAATAGGTTTAAAAAATACCAATTACTGGATTACAGCAGTATACAATGAGAAAAAAGAATTTATTCAATACTATATCGATATAACAGCAGAAAATATTATTAGTGATCATATAGAACCATATTTTTATGATTTGTTTTTGGATGTAGTTCTTACTAATCAAGATACTCTAATTTTATTAGATCAAGATGAGCTTGAGGATGCAATGAGATTAGGAGAAATTACAAGAAAGCAATACAATTTAGCATGTACTGTATCAGAGGCTATTATGAAAAATATAATTTTAGAAAAAGAAAGATTAGATAAATTTTGTTTTAGCTATTTTGAAAGATTAAATAGGGATCTTAATAGAACAGACGATTGAATTTATTGTTATATATTAGACAATTTGGTATATTATTATAAATACATAACAATTAAATGTTATTAATATAAATCATAATTTAGTAAACACGTAATATAATGTAGTAATACATCGTATTATGTGTTTTTTTGAGGTGAATTATGGATAAATTAATAAAAAAAATCGTGCTATTTGTTTTAGTGATAGTAGTCACTTCCAGTCAGATTTTTGCAACGACCTATCTATATAAGACAAAGGAAAGTACTAACAATAAAACCAAAAAAATTTCTTCTGCTGAAAGTAGTATTAGTACATCTGTTAATTTAACTCCACCAGAGTTTAAGTTTCAGTCTGTTTCTCAAATATTGATTGAACCGAGTACAGGTACTGTTCTTTATGCAAATAATGAGAATGAAAAATTATTGCCTGCTTCTGTTACAAAAATTATGAGCCTACTTTTGATTATGGAACAAATTGATGAGGGTAAACTTGCTTATACAGATAAAATTAAATGTAGTGCAACTGCATCCAAAATGGGTGGTTCACAAATATGGTTTAAAGTAGGAGAAGAATTAACGGTTGAAGACTGTCTTAAAGCTATTTGTGTGGTGTCCGCTAATGATGTAACAGTTGCAATGGCTGAACATATCGCAGGTAGTCAGGAAAATTTTGTTAAAAAAATGAATGAAAAAGCAAAAGAACTTGGCATGGAGAATACTAGTTTTAAAAATTCTCATGGAATAGATGAAGAAGGACATTATACAACTGCAAAGGATATTTCAATCATGTCAAGAGAATTAATTGTTAAACATCCAGATATCTTAAAATTTACTTCAATTTGGATGGATACATTAAGAGATGGGACTTTTGGTCTTACTAATACAAATAAGCTAATCAGATTCTATGATGGAGCAAATGGTTTAAAGACTGGCTCAACATCACAAGCTTTATTTAATCTAGCATCCACTGCTACAAGAAATGGAACCACATTTCTAGCAGTAGTCATGAGAGCACCAAGTTCAGATATCAGAGCAGAAGAATCCACACAATTATTAAACTACGCTTTTTCTAACTTTGAAATACAAAATATATATGAAAAAGATGCAGTTATTGAGGATAAAATAATCAATAAATGTATTACTGATACCGCTCAAATAGCCATTGGAGAGGATGTCACTGTACTAAAAAATAAAGGAAGCAAAGTGGAAACACAAGAAGTGATTGAATATAACGATGCCATTAGTGCTCCCATTAAAGCTAATACACCTGTAGGAAAAATACAAGTTCTTGACAAGAATACTAGTGAAGTTCTGGGAGAAAAAGACTTAATTGTTTTAAATGATATTAGTAACTCTAACTTTTTAGATTATTTAAAGGAACTGTTTCGTATCTTCTTGTTTAATGTTGAGTTATCAGAAATAAATGTATAAAAATGTATTAATATATCAAAATATAAGTGTGATATTTCAAAAATATTACACTTATATTTCATTTTTTTAACAAATGTTTTTTGAGGGGATTTTGACCATAAAAACGATTGCTTTTTTTCATAAAAGGAGATATACTTTTTAGTAATTAAGATTAATTTTGGAGGTATGATACAAATGATAGGAATGAGTCAAATTAAAAAGAAAATGATGCAAGGAATTATAATCGGTATAGGCATTGGGGTTGTAGGAATTGGTCTTACCATATGGTGGTCAATTAGTACCATAAAATCATATGAGGATGGTACTAATAAGAAGTATTTAGCTAATTTTACTAAACCGGTTACTATGCTTACAAAAGACGTAGTGCAAGGTGAAGTTATTACGGAAGACATGGTTACTGACGTAACAAGAGTGCACATTAATACTGTGCCTTCTGGTGCGTTTACTTCTGCTGGAGAAGTAATAGGTAAGGTTGCAAAATACAGTATTGCAGCAAGTGTACCTCTTACAGAGACTATGCTTACGACTGAAATTATGGCTTCAGATATCAGAAGTCAAGAAATCAATACTGTTTTAATGCCAAGTGATTTACAAGAAAATGATAGCGTGGATATTAGAATAATGTTCCCTAACGGAACTGACTATATTGTTTTAGCACAAAAGAAAGTAAAAAGAATCGAAGGCGAAACTATGTGGTTACAACTTGGAGAAGATGAGAGATTACTATTAAATGCTGCTACTGTAGATTCTTTCTTAGAACAGGGTACAAAATTGTATGCTACAAAATATGTAGATCAAGATGCTCAAATAAAAGTAAACGATGATGCTGCTGTCAAAGCACAAGGTTACGTCTCTGAACAAATTAAAAAGCAAATGACAAAAATACAAACTGCTACTGAAACAGAACTTACTACTATATTATTTGGACTAATTAAAGATTACAAAAACTTTGCAACTACTGTGACAAGAACAACTGAAAATTATCAACCAAATAAACAAGTAATGAATTTAATCAAGAACAATGCAGATATTGTAGAACAAGCTAAAAATAAATTATCTGATGAAGCTAGAGCAAATATCGAAAATTCTATTACTGATTATGAAAGTAAAAATCAAGAAAAATACGGTGGTGTAGTTTCTGGATCACAAAATGCAATTAGTTCACAAAAGAATCAAAGAGATCAATTAATTAATGGAACTATATAATAAGAATAGATTAACTTAGGAGGAAAAAATATGCCAGTAATTGGATTAATAGGATATATGGAAAAATATGATTTTGTTATCAATTTAGCAAAGACAATTAATATCATGAACAAATCTGTTTTAGTTGTGGATGCTACATTAGATAGAAAATTAAAATATATAGTCCCAGCCTTAAACAACATAGGAAAAGCGTATGTAACCCAATACAATAGTATAGACTTTGCTGTTGGATTTGATAGTATGCATGATATTGAAAATTATATGTGTGATCAGGGTATCAATATAGGGTTATATGATTATATATTAATTGATATGGATAGTCCTAAATCATATGAGTTTTTTAGAACAAGAGGCATTGATAAAATGTACTTCTTTATGACTACTAGCGTTTTATCAACTGCTAAAGATAGAGATATTGTAAAAGCAATTAGAGTATATAATCAGGATGAAATTAAGATGACGAAAGTCTTACATAAAGGATTTATGTCTAGAGCTGCTGAAGATTATTTTGAAAAGCAAGTTGAAGATTATAACATTAATTGGCAAGAACCATCTTATGAAATTCCAGATGAAGAGACAGATAAATTAGCAAATATTGATTCACAATTTAGTGGGATCATTGGACTTAAAAAGCATAGTAAAATATATACTAGTACCATTGCTGATATTACTTCTGAAATTATAGATGATGTTACTTCAAAAGAAGTATTAAAGGAAATTAAAAGGAGGAAAGACTAATGGCAAGAATCGTATTTTGGAGCCCAGATGTAGCAATGACTCGGTAATACACATACTGCAATAGCCGTTAGTACTCTAATGGGGATTGTACATAAGACAAGTTGCTTGCTAATGCAAGGAAATTATAATTCAAAAAAAGTAGAGGCATCCTTTACTGCATATGACCAATTAAAGCAAAGTGGTGTATTAGAGAACTCAAACTTAGGCGTTAGTGCACTTATTAGACTTGTAACAAGTAATAAACTAACTTCTGATGCGATACAAAATTATGCAAAGCCAGTATTAAAAGGCAGATTGGATGTTTTGTATGGTATGACTTCAAAAGATCCAGATGGATATAGAGATTTAGTCAATAATTTTCCATATATTACAAGAAAAGCTGCTGAAATATATGATGTTGTTTTTGTTGATTTACCAAAAGGACAAAACGAACAATATATAAAAGATACATTAGCAGACGCTGAAATTGTAGTATGTGTAACAAATCAAGATGAAGTTAAATTTGAAGAGTTTTTTGATAAAGTAAATACTATGGAAGAATTAAAAGATAAAAATAAAATTTTAGTAATTGCAGATTATGAACCAAAGTCAAGATTTAATCTTTCTAATATACGTCTAAAATACAAAATAAAAGATATGTTATATGCAGTACCGCATAACTTCCTTTTTGCGGATGCTTGTAATATGGGAAATGTTGTTGATTTCTTCTATAGAAATATTAATGCAGATCCTAAAGATTATAACGGACAGTTTATTTTACAAACAAATGAAATTGTAGAAAAAATATTCGAAATGGCAAAATTAAGAGATAATTAAATGGTATAAAGAGGTGATATAATGACAGTTGCGTTTATATTTAACTTACTACTGATCATTCTGTTAATCGGTTTTGTTGTTACTTTCTTTGTTTACAAAGTAAAGAAAACAGAAAAAAAAGAAAACAATTTAACGGACTTATCAAGAGAAAAAGAAAAATATAGTGTTGAGAAAATGAAAGATTATATAAAGAAACAATTCGACGAAATTACAAGAATGAACTTATATGACCTTGCATTATCTGAAGAAGAATTTGAAAGAAGAAAGAATGTTAAATATGAGTTGAAAAAGGCTTTACGTGGAGCAGGTTATGCTGACAAAAGTGATAAGAAGTATGTAAAAACTCTTATGTTTGACTTGTTAAGAAACAACTATAAAGTAAATGCCTATAACATCAATAATGCAATACCATTTGATGATGTTGAAGCTCTTACTTCACAAGATAAATTTGAAATATTGATGCATGTATACAAAAAGGCATACAAAGCGGAAGCATTAACTCAATTTATCACAAAATATAACTTGGATTTTCCAAAGTATGAGTTTGATCCAGAGGTTTCGTCTTACGTTATTACAGATGACGAAATTAGAAATATTTTTGCTACAGAAATATCAGAAGATACGTTAAGTTTTGATGATAAACTTGAAATAGTAGTACAAAGAATATATCAAGAATATAAAGGCTATAGTGTAGTAGATGATATCAGGGATATGAATATTGATGGCGTATCTGGTGGCGTATCAGGTATACCTCCTTCATTCCTAGACCAATTATCTGATATGGATGATTATATAGAACAAATGAAAGGCAGAAAAATGCCAATGTCATACGATAGCGTATGGATATTCTATAAAGGTAAAGCTACGTATTTATCCTTCCTTTCTTTTGGAAGTGAAGCAGAATTAAAAAGAGTTTGTCAAAATATATATAAATACAATAATCCAGGACAATTATCTGAATCAGTTGGTTACAAAATCAATGAAATGAAAGATGGTTCCCGTGTCGTTGTACTTAGACCAAACTTTTCTGAATCTTGGGCATTTTTCGTAAGAAAATTTGCTCCACCTACGCTTATTTCACCAGAGCAATTATTGATTCATAAAAATAAAGAAAATGTTATTGAATTACTTAAATATTTAATAAGAGGAGCAAGAGTAACTGCGATAACAGGTGAGCAAGGTTGTGGTAAAACAACACTTCTAATGGCTGTTATGAAATATTTATATCCAACGATTACGATTCGTGTACAGGAAACTGCATTCGAATTGCACTTAAGAAAAATTTACCCATATCATAACATCTTGTCATTAAGAGAAACAGATACGATCACTGGACAAGAAGGTCTAGACGTTCAAAAGAAAACAGATGGTGGTGTTAACATCCTTGGAGAAGTTGCAACTGATCCAGTTGCTGCTTGGATGATTCAAATGGCACAGGTTGCCTCAAAGTTTACTTTGTTTACTCACCATGCTAAAACATTCCCTAACTTAATTACTGCGCTTAGAAACTCACTATTAAAAATAGGAATGTTTAATTCTGAAAATGTTGCAGAAGTACAGGTTGTACAAGTTATCAACTTTGATATACATTTAAAAAGAGGAGTAGATGGTACTAGATATATTGAAAGAATCACGGAATGTATTCCTTTAGAAAAAAAGTTTAGTTATAATAATGACTATAGAAAAGCAAAAGATATTAATGGAAAACTAGATTCCTTTATGGATAATGCAGTTGAATATTTTGGTCATATGACTCGTAATGGTAATTATACTTACAAAGATATTGTTAACTTTGTAGATGGAGAATATGTATTTTCTAATCCGATATCTGAAGATAATATCAAGGCAATGAGAGAAAATATGTCAGCTGAAGATGTGAGATCATTTGATGACTTCATAGATACTGCTTGGAGGTGATAGAATGATTACAAATATAGCAATTATCCTTATCGCAGTTGCAGTAATAGGAATACTTGGTTTACTATTTTATTACAAAATAATACGTCGTAAGTATACCAAAAATTCTGTGTTATATAGCAAGGATAAGCTTGTTGTAAAAGAAAAAACAAACTACAAAGATTTATTTGATAAATTTTATCAAATTATCTATTTAACTTTTACTAAAATGCCTGTCCTTAAATATTACACGAAAAAAACAAGACTAAAACTTGAAATGACAAATGATTATACTGAATATGAATTAAGAAGAAGAGCTGGTAGAACTGTAATAAGAGCTATTTTGTTCCTATTTGTATCATTATTTGTATTCCTTAATTTAGTTGATGATTTATATATGTCTTTAATTGTCATCATTGGTGTTTTAATTGTAACTGAAAAAATAATTGATATAGGTATTACATCTGTATCAGAAAAAATGTTAAAACAAATGCCGGAAGCATTTACTAGTATTAGACATGCATTTCATGAGCATGGAATGGTTGAAGAAGCTTTTAATTCCGCAATAGATGACTTGGGAGATAAAGAAATTGTTCCTCAACTTAGAAGAATTAAAGAGGCAATGATTTCTGAAAATCCGGAAATAGAACTTGAAAGATATTATGATACAGCACCAAATAGGTTCTTAAAATTATTTGCTGGTGTATCATACTTGACACTTGATCTAGGTGACAGAAAAGTAGACGGGACTTCTGTCTATTTAAAGAACTTAAATAATATATTAAGCGATATTTATCTAGAAATATTAAAAAGAGATAAAATTAACTATATGTTTAGAAGTTTAACCATTATTGCTGTTGTACCATTGGTAGCGATTAAACCATTACAGGCATGGGCGGAATCTAATTTCCCAGCTTTAATGAACTTTTATGATAGTAGTATCGGATTCTTTGTTCAATCCTTAATTATCGTTTCGATATTTATATCGTATTTGATGTTAAGAATTATAAAAGAAGACGTAGAAGAAATAAAATTTGACAGAGTATCAAATATTAAATGGCAAGAGAAGTTATATAACATTCGTCTTTTTAAATTGATAGTAGATGCTTTTAAAACTAGAGAAAATACTAAAAAATATAGAAAAGAAACTGCATTGATTAAAAATACCAATGCTTATTTAACTATTGAATGGTTATATGTTAATAAATTAACCGCAGCAGTTATTACATTCGTTGCTTCGTTAATACTATTACTAAATATGCAACGTATTGACGTATCTTCTATCTATAATAAAATAAGTGAAGAGTTCTTATCATTTGGTAAACTTAGTGCAGAGCAACAAGCTGCTGCAGAATCCATTAATAAAACAGATAAAACATATATTGATAAATACAAGAATAAAAAGGTAACAAAAGAAGAACTTGCTGCACAGATGATAGATCCAATTACTGGTGAAGTAGATAATACTTCAGTAGATAGAATCTATTCTAAAATTGAAGCAGTCAAACAATCTTACCTTAAGTTTTGGCAAGTATTTACAGCATTGCTGATTGCATTAATAGCATACATGATGCCATCGTTTATCTTGTATGTTAAGAACAAAATAAGAGAGATGGAAAAAGAAAATGAAATTATGCAGTTCCAATCTATTATCTTGATGCTAATGTATATTGATAGAATTGACGTACAAACGATACTTGAATGGCTTTCAAGATTCTCCTATGCTTTTAAAGAACCGATTGATACCTGCTTAAATAACTATGAATCTGGTGCTGAAAGAGCCTTAGAAGAGTTAAAAGAAGCCGTCCCATATAAAGATTTCCAAAGAATAGTAGAACAATTAGAATCTGCTGTTGAAAGAATACCAGTTAGAGCTGCCTTTGATGAACTGGAAACAGAAAGATCTTTCTTCTATGAAAGAAGAAAAGAAGGAAATCAAAGATTAATCCAAAAGAAAGTAACAATGGGAAAAGCATTAGGCTTTACACCAATGGTACTCTTAATAGGCGGTTATTTAGTAGCACCACTGATGGTGGTAAGTATTATGCAAATGATGAGCTACTTTAATAATATGTCTTTCTAATGTAAAAATACTAATAAATAAATATTTAAAGGGGGGAATTTTAAAATGGATAATGCGCAAAAGGCGATTATGATTGGTGTTGGGTTGTTTATTACTATCATCATCATAGCAGCAGTTATGCTGATTACGGGAATGGGACAGGATATGTTAACACAAGGTCAAAATCAAGTATCTAACATATCAAGTAGCTTGCAAGCACAACTTACTGCAGACTTTGATGAAGCAACTGTAACTGGTGCACAAGTCATTACTGCTATCAAAAGATATTACAAGGATGAAACAATGGCTTTAATTGTTAATAATGGCAAAGGTGTATCTAGTTATGGAAAAATTAATCCAAATAACTATACAAGTGGAAACGATTTTACAGGCTATGGTGCCGTGCAATCAACTACTGCTAATACTCCTGAAGGGGTAGGAAAATTGTCAGATGCTAGTAATGCTAAAACATATGTACCAACTACTGCACAATTTGAAGCACATTTAATTAAGATAAATAATTCTGATAATGTTATTGGGATATATTTTAAAAAGAAATAGGAGGAAAAGATATGGATAACGCACAAAAGGCAATTATGATTGGTGTTGGATTATTTATTACCATCATTATCATAGCAGCAGTTATGTTAATTACAGGTATGGGTCAAGAAATGTTACAGGGTGGGCAAGAGCAAGTATCTAACATATCAAAGAGTTTGCAAGCACAACTAACAGCAGATTTTGATGATTCAACAATAACAGGAGCTCAAGTAGTAACTGCTATCAAAAGATATTACAAAGATGAAAGCATGGTTCTCATTGTAAAAAATGGAACAACTACTACAAATTATGGAAAAGTAACAGCAACAGTGGCAGGTGATTATACAACAACAAGTATCACTTCTGAGAGATATACTCCATCTGGGATTGGTGCTTTAAGTGATAGTAGTGCGGCTGGGACTTATGCTCCATCAACAGCAAAATACAAATCACATGTTATTAAAATAGCTGGTTCTGATAACGTAGTTGGATTATACTTTGAAAAATAGAAAACAATAAGTAAAAGGTATATAATTATACTATAGTTATATACCTTTTAAAACATATATATATATATGTTTTAAAAATCACTTGTTATCGGAGTGATTTTTAAAGCACATAGGTAAGGGGGCGATTTTAGTGGATGAAAGTGCACCAATGAGGGCAATTATGATAGGAGCAAGCGTATTTGTAACGATTGCAACAATTACCGGAGTTCTAGCATATTATAGTACCTCAAAAGATTTAGTTAATGCAATTGGAACGGGTACTGATATTGGACAGGAATATGCTAATTATATTGAAAATATATTACTAAAAACAGATAATACTGTTGAAATAAAAGGTACAGATGTTATCAATCTTTTAAATTACTTCTATAGAGATGAAAAAGCACAAATTAATGTGACTTATATTCGCCAAGATCACTCATTTGAAAGCTATACCAATGTAGATGCCACTAATAAAAATGTGGTGGTCAAAAGTTCTAGGACAAATTTAGATGAAAAGTCATATAATCAAGCCTTACAATTCATTGTTCCAACACAAAAATTTACTATGACAAAGTCAGTCAATAATGAAGATGTTTTATTAGTTGAAATTGTTTATAAAATATAAATAGGAGAAAGATAGATGGAAGATAGTTTACAAAGGGTATTTTCGATTATAATAGCTGTTGTAATATTCTTTTTATTGCCATTATATATTGCATTTGAGAAAAAAGATGATATATCGTATTCACTTGCTTTGAAGATAACCACAAATTTTGCTAATGATGTAAAAAATAAAGGTTATTTAACACTAGGCATGTATAATAAGTTTATAGAAAATTTGGCAGTAAGTGATAATGCGTACGATATTACAATAGAACATGTTGCAAAAAAATATAATCCAGTGATATATTCATATAAAGATGATACGTACAAAGAAATCGTAGCAACGTTTGATTATAATCTATATAAAAATCAATTCGAAAAAGATAGGGTAATTAAAGATTCTCGTGGGAACATCTATGATAATTTGATTTTAGCTTATGAACTTTCAGAAGAAAGGTACACAGGCAGTCAAATTATTGATATGCTAGAGGGAGCTAGAGTAAATGAAATTGCTACCAATGCTCTAGATATAACCGATACCAATGTATATAAGAGAATGAATGCCTCTGAGATTTCGTTAGTATCAGGATTATATAAGATTGATGATGTCAGTTCGCCTACAGGCAAAACAGTAGTGTATCCAATGAATAAGGGAGATCAATTTACGGTTATTATTAGAAATACGAATACGACAATTGCATCTGTATTATTTAATACACTTACTTTTGGAGCTGATACAGGCAATAATATGAAAGTATATATTAATTATGGAGGAACGATACAAAACGAATCGTATCGATATGCTTCTATTCAAATGTAACTAGGAGGTGAGTGTTTTGGATGATGCATCAAATAAGGCAATAACGATTGCTGTTGGTGTACTAATTACGATTATAGTGACAAGCGGAGTCCTGTTTTCTGTAGGACAAATGCAAAGAATCTATTCTCAAGTATATGAAACGGATGTATCCATTCAAAACCGCTTTGATGAGTTTGATACCTATAAAGAAGGAACTAGTACAAAAGAGGGGTACACCTTTAGTGGAAATGTTAAAACTGGAATAGAAATTGTTAATGCATTAAATCGTTATATGAATGACACTATCGTGTTGTTTAGATATAAAAATTTAGATTACACAACACCGGAAGCAAAAGAAAAGTTAATCAGTAATATTAACGAATCCACTTTATATGTAACAAGTGTAGAAGAAAAATCAGGTTTTACTACCATTATGGTGGCAGAATATAAAAAATAAAGGAGGAAGAGTATGGAAGATTCAGCATTAGAAGCGTTATATACTGGTGCATATATATTTGTGTTTATCGTTGCACTGACAATAACACTTTATCTGTTTGGCTCTATTACTAATTTTGCTAATCTTGCCTACGATTACAATACAGAAGTGCAAGGTGGCGCTACTATTGTAGAAACTCCAGTTGAACAAGATATCTTGCTTAATATCAATGAGGTAATTTCTTATTACTACAATTATGTAGCAAGAGATTTATATGGTAATGAAGAAAATAATGGAACCATCACAACTGATAGCAACAATGCAGTTATCACAAAATATAATGTGACAATAGAAGGGCTAATGCAATTACCAAGAGACGCCACTATCAAGGATATCTATGCTATTCTTGCGGCAAAAGATGGAAAAGATTCAAAATACATTTTAACGTATAATAAAGTAAGCTATGATACTAAAGACAATGTTAAAATTGTAGATATCTCAATTAAGAGAGCAACCAATATAGAATTTTTCTAGTAAAAGGAGGGAATATACTTGAAAGATAATTTAAGCATTGTCATTGTTATGTTAGTTTTTGTCATCTTGATGGTTTTATTTCCTTTATACAATCATTTTGAAAGACAAGACGATATGTCATATAATTTAGCTTTAAAAGTGACTACCAATTTTGTAGATGAAGTGGTAAACTCAGGCTATATTACCCAAGCAATGTATGATAATTATATTGCAAATCTTGCAAATACTGGTAACCTATATGATATTCAACTTGAAGTACATAAAAAAACCTATACAAAGGATGTTTATGCAATGGAAAATGGTGTTACCATAACAGATGCACCGTTTATAGAGCAATATTATATTGATTATAATAAAGATATATTTGAGGCAAAAACAGGAAAAGTAAACGAAGTAGATATTAAAAGTGTAGATAAAAGATCACTTAAAAATGGTACTTATTATTTAAATGTAGGAGATCAAATCTATGTTAAATTAAAAAATAGTAGTACCACTATGGCAGGAGCAATATTTAATTTAATTGTTCCAACTTCTTCTATTGAAAGAATTAAAATCAACTATGGTGGCATTGTTAAAAATAATGCATGGAAAGAAACAGCTATTAGTGACTTAATACAAGAAAATATTTATATAGAAATAGACTTAAATAAAAGCTTAACAATAAAAGAAGAAGATGGCTACCCAACCTATGTGATGAACCAAAGTGAAAAAGTAAAATATGATGTTAAAATTCAAAACTATACAGATAACATTAATGATATACCAAAGATGTTAAAAGAAAATTTGAAATTAAGTGGTTTTGACAATGAAAAAAGTGTCTTACCAAGTAGTATAGATAAAAAAATAGGTGCTGCTGATACATGGACTGCAACATTTGAATTGAAATCTGATGATTTAGGTTCTATGATTTCAGATACACCAGGAGCTGTTTTGTGTACGGCACAAATTGCAAATAATGTATTCCATGGGAAAATATCATCTAATCCAACGGTACGTAGCAAAGATACTATCAAGATCAAAAAATCAGCTACATCTGGTGGAGGTAGTGGGGAGAACTTAACACAACCTGAACTTACAGGACCATATATTTTAGGAGAGTTATCAAGTAAAATAGTATTTGGTAGTACGGTTACCTATAAAATAAAATATTTTGATAAGACGATTATTAATATTAATGAAAATAATATGTCTGATTACATTAAAGAGGAAGGCTTTACTTATTCAAAGCGAACATTTTCAGAAGATAAACCAAATAAAGAAATCAAGATTGTGTATAGCAATGTAAGAGGAATCCCAAACGATTATGCTAAATTTACTTTAGTTGCTGGATGGGGTAAAATAGGCAATGCAACTTTACAGTCTGTTATGATAACAAAACCAATATACCAAGAATATAAAGATAGAAAAGAGAATTTTATTTATAATTTGTTCTATGGTGCATATCAACGAATACCAATGACTTCCGAGGTGCTTTCATGGTATAATGCAACAGGTTATACAGGAGAAAAATACGTTTCAACATTTATGTTTGGAAAAGAAGTAGTAGATAGGAAGTTAAATGGTAGAGAGGCAATTAGAAGAGTATATAAAATTGCTTTAATGCAAGAACCAACAGAATCTGATGTTTCTTGGTGGTATAGTAAATCTACTTATGGAACATGGGATGAAGGAAATTATTCATCTGAAACAAATAAAAATATAGTAAAGGCAATTGCAACCTCTGATAAAGCAAAAAGCATTTACAAGAAATATCTAGGTGAGTAAAATTTTAGAAGAAAGGAGATAGGCTATAGTTACTATAGTTTATAAAGATGCATATGAAAATTACAGATTTATCATTAATATTTATTGGTGTAATTCTTCCTTTGATTATTGTTGTGTATATCAATGTTTCCTTTACTATTAAGGCGCAAGAACAGGAAATATATTATCAACAAATCATTGACTCTGCTGTTTCTGATGCAAGTAATGAAATGAAACAAGTTGAAAATGAAGATGCAAGCATAGATTATGGTTATTCAGGAACAGAAAATAAAAAAATAAGTGTTAATGCACAAATTGCAGTAGATACATTCTTTAATTCATTATATAATAATTTTGATATCAAGGGAAATGATGCTGCTGAAAAATATTTACAATTATTTGTACCAGCTGTAGCGATTATAGATTATGATGGCGTTCAAGTTTCTTCAATTGAGAGATATCAATCTGGAAATTCTGAAGTAATGCAACACGCCTTAAAACCAAAGAGATTTTATTCGTATACCTATACAATAGTAAAAAATCCAGATGGTAATTATGCTATGGTAGATGGTATATCTACGAGCAATAATGCTATTTCTTTTCATGAAATAGATTTTACGATGGATGATTATATCACCCATAGAATGTCAAACAAAGGCCTAGGGTATAATAACTTTAATGAGGCTACGAATAAATCGTTTTATATCTCTGATTCCAATAACAATAAAGAATTAATTGGTGTGGATATAACTGCTCCTTTATTACTAGAGGAAGTAGTCAATAAACTAACATCTTTAAGAAGAGATATTATTGTCAATACAGTAGTAAAAGAATTATCTTATGCGACGAATAATAATAATTCTTATGCAAGAAGTGCTGGTATTACCTATAGCTTCTCGTTCCCACCTACAACACAAGAGGATATGTATGCCTCTATTGAAAATGTTGGCTTGGTAGCTTTTGTACAAGGTATTTCAGTAGGAAACAAATATTTAAATACAAAAGCTTTTGGAATAACAAGATTAACTCTTGCAACTCGTTACTACTTTACAGTTCCAACAGCAGACTCTAAATTCAAAATGAATCTATATCATAAAGATAAGAACTGTCCAGAATATCAAGTATCCAACAAGGAAAAAATGACACCAGAATACACAATTACAAAGCAACAAGCAGCTTCTATGGTTGTAAAGTGCCAAGTTGATCAAAGTGGAACGTTATTAATGAAACAATTTATGGGATTCTATGCTTGTAAAGTATGTAATCCATAATATCATAATCAAAGACTTCTTTTGTTTTTATCAAGTAGATATGAGCAAGAGAAGTTTTTTCGTATGTAGTGCCAAAACTTGGCAAAAAAGTTTGGAAATGCTATATAAAAAATACATTTCAATTGGTTCTTTTCCTTACGCTTTAAACTTTGAAGATATAGATGATGTGGATCTTGAAACCTCATATAATGGAATAAAAAAATAAATGTGTTGGATTGGTTAATTGATAAACCATAATTAATTTTAAATATTTAATAATGAGTCTACTAACAATAAGTGTTAGTAGACTTTTTGTACACTTCAAGATGATATTGCTAAACTAGTAGTGAATGTCAGACCGTTAACATAAAAACATACAAAAAAATTGTGTTAAGAAGGCGGAAAAATGTGGGTATAAATTTAACAAAATATACATATTTACTTGCTAGTTTTTCATTTATTATGTATAATATAAGTATATAATTTTATTTGAGGTGAAAGTATGAAAAAAGGGGAACAAAAGATTGAAAAAACAGAAAAGAAAAAGGTGTTTAAATCAAAAATAACCATCTTATTCATTGCCATTATTGTTGTTGCAATTATTGTTGTGGCATTACTGTTTATTTTTAACAAAAACAATAGTAATATTAACTATGACAATGATATGATTTCATATGGTTTTGATAAACTATATAATAATGAAACAACAAAATCAAATGAAACTGTTTCAAAATCAGAATCTTTAAAAATGATAATAGGAGTAGCTTTAAATAGAAACAACATTGATGAACTTGTAGACTTAACTTCTATCCTACCAGATTATGATGGTATTAGTGATTATGAGGACAAGTTAGAATATGATAATCAAATATGGGTAGAATATGCAAAATCTTTTGAAATGATTAGCAGTAGTGAAATAACAAAAGTAAATCAAAATGAAAAAGCAACTTTGATCGATGCACTTACTTATTTATCAAAAGCAAAAGCTAAGTTACTGAATAAAACTTTGGATACAGATGTAGAAGTAAAGGTGAAAAATTTAGAATCTTTTAAAGCAGATCAACAATTTGCAATCAAAGATATGATTAAAAATGAAATCATAGAAAACAAGGATTATAATTGGAGACAAACTTTAACAAAGCAAGAGTTAAATAAGTTAGTAATTAACTTTGCTTTAAAATACAATACATTAACATTAGAAGATGAAAAAGTAAATATTAATAAAGCAAAAGAACCAAAAAATATTGCTGATTATCCATATACACTTGCAAATATCAACAAAGAAGTCTATGAAATAGAAAATTATATCTCTGATGCAGATGAATATAACAATGCAAAGTTAACTTATGGAAAGATAAAAGAAAAATATAATACACTTAAATATTGTGCTGAACAATATTTAAATACAATATTAAACATTGATTATACAACAACCGATGAAGCAAAATTAAAAGAAAGCTTAACAGATGCAACATTAGATTTAGTAACAAGCGAAGATATTAGTGCATATGTAGCATATGTAAAAGAAAACAATATCAAAATTACAGGTACGGCAAAAGCACAAATGCCAGCTATTTACTTTGATGGAGAACTTTATAGAGTAAGAGTAAAAATTGAATATACGGTAACATCTAATAAAATGGAAAATGTGTTACTAGGTGATTTAGGAACAGATAACACATTTAAATATGATAGTACAAAGAAAGAAAGCATCATAGATTTACCATTAAATGTTGTGGAAGAGTATGGTATGTTTTATGTAGTAAAAACGCCAATACAAAATATTACAGCAGGAAGTGTAAAATAACAAAATAGATAATTAAAGATGGGGTGTCATATGAAAGAGAAAAAAACAAATAAAACTAGAAATACAAAGAAAATGATATTACTTGCCGTAATAGCTGTGGTGGTAATAGCACTTGTTGTGTTTGCTACTATCTTTCTTCTAACTTTTAAAGAAAGACAGACCGAAAAGTTAAATGAAGAGAAAATGAATACTTACGGATTTAATAAACTATACGATAATACTTCTGCTAAATCAACAGAGAAAGTAACCAAATCTGAAGCGATTAAAGTAATGATAGGCATGTTACTAGATAAAGCAGATATATCAGATATGGCAACTACTGAAACATATAGCAATGAAAAATGGGTTGTGTATGCTAAAGATAAAAATATAGTCTCAAATAATGAAATTACTGCAGAAAATGAAACACAAGGAATTGCATATATCGATGTGATAAGATATTTATCCAAAGCTAAAAATACTTTGTTAGATGAAACATATGGAAAAGTAAAAGATGTTAAGATAAAAGATATGGAAGCATATTCTGATGTTGAACAAAAAGCAGTAAGAGATTTACTAGCAAATGGTATTATTAAAAATACATCAACTAAATTAAATGGTAATAAGGATATAACAAAAGGAAAGTTAAATGAATTAATTATCAACGCTTATGAAAAATATAACATAACAGACATTACTGGTGGAGTAATAGAGACAGATGAAAATAACTTACCATCTAATAAAGCAGATTATCCATATATTCTAAAAGATATTCCAAAGGAAATCTATGAAGCGCAATTTACAGTAGATACAGTTGATAAAGCAAAAAATCCTAAAGAGGCATATGGACTTATCAAAAATAAATATGCTGCTATCAAAAGTGGAGTTGAAAATTATTATAAGGCAATATTGAATGTAGACTATAACACAATAACAGAAGAAGGATTCAAAAATCAGATTAATGATTTTATAGTTGGCCTATATGATGATAATACTGTAAAAGAGTATGTTGAATATGTAAAATCAAATAAGATACAATTAGCTGGAAAAGCAACAGTACAATTGCCTATTGTATATTACAATGGATTTAGTTATAGAGCAAGAACAAAAATAGAATTTGAAATAAAGAATTCAGATACAGATAAAAACATACTATTTATGGATATAGCTGATACAAAATATGAAGGTAATACAATTACATGCTATGCTGATGTAGCTTTAGGTCTTGTCTTTAACAATGACAATGTATATGTAAATCAAAAGCCATTATTAAATATTTTATTGAAAGATAAAAATTATGGAATAAATCTACTTGAAAGTGAGGGAAAATAGATGAATAAAGAAACAATTATAAATAGCAAAAGAAGAATTTTAAATATAGCTTTATTATTTATATGCTTTATGATATTTTCCTTTATCGGTAGCAATGTACAAGCAGTTAGTTTAAAATTTGAAGGAAATATTACTGAAGATTCAGGTGATGGAGAATATATTTATATCAATACTATTACAACACCAAGTGTAGAAGAAGACTATGTTAATAGTATAGGATATGGAAAGTGGGATACCAATGTCAGTATGAACAGCGGTGGAGGCGAGTCGTCATGGGACAGTTATGCAATGGTATTCCATAAAGACAATTTATCTAAAAATGGCTATGAAAATGAACCAACCGGAAAAGATATAAAGGTAAGATATGATACATATAGTGGATATTTAAGAATAATTGAAATTAGTGATTTGGATCCAGGTACAACATTAAATCTTACATTTGGCTCTAAAGCGGTTAATAACAATATAACACACAGGCTTGATATGTCGACAATAGAAAAGATAGATAATTTGGCGGAATCTAGGGAAATAGCAGTATCAAAATTTGAAAGTAATATAGCTAGAAATGATTCTGGTTATTTAACACAAAATGTATATATAGATAGACGCATGTTTATCAAAACAGCTGATACAAAGAATGGTATTGCACAAGTAACAAGATGGGCTATTAAAAAGAGCTTTTTGAAAGATACTATATTCACGAATGATAAATTGTATAGCAAAGAAACTATAGATGGAAAAGCATATTACAAGACAATGTTTTCAGAAATGGCTAGAACAAAGTCTGAATATGCAAAAAAAGAGTGGAATAATGCGGCTGAAGGATATAATGCCCTTGTATCAACTTATGACTCTAGTACAGGTGGAGTATACTGGGGAGCTGATATGCATGGTATCTTACCAAAGAATGATATAACAGGTGGTTATACGCTTTCTGATAATAGAGATGCTCTGCATACAACAGCACTTTTAAACGTATTTGATAACTATTTATATGTACCAATGGAAATATTTGGGAAAAAATACACTGTTGAATTTATTAAGGAAGACATAACAGGAAAAACAAGTAAAGCTGCTAACAGTATTACTGGTACTTTTTCATTAAATAAAGATGGCACATTAATTGATCAAGATGGTAATGAATTTGGTGAAAATATCACAATTCCTAAATTGGATGGATATGTATTTAATAAAATTGGTTATACAACAAGTCAACAAGAACTTAATTGGAAAGACTGGTATTCAAAATTAAATTACAATTTTAATAGCTTCAAAACATTGAGAGAAAATATACAGGAAAATTATAATAACATCAATGATAATACCTTGATTGTTGTAAAACTTAAGCAAGAACCACCTAAAACTGTTCTTGTAAGGCATTTGGTACAAGATAGTGAAGGAAACTATAGCATACTGGATAGTAAATTAACCAATTTAAATCAGACTCTGACTGATAGTTGGGATAATAATACTAAAAAAATAGTACCTAATGGATACAGAAAAATTAAAGTATCTGTTCCATCTGGTTATAGTGAATCCTATGTTGTTGGATTAAGAGATAAAATTCTAATCGATAAATCTAGAACTGTTATGTATGAGAATGCTACATACAATTATCAAGGATATAGAGTAGGTTATGATAATGTGTTAGGAAATGCTATGAAAAATAGAGATGATGCAACAACATCCCCAAAATCACAAGTATATGTTACTGGGAACAGTAAATATTATTGTATCGATTTCTATTATACAAAAACAACACCTACTAATCCAGATAAGCCAGGAGAAGATCCTGATACTCCAAATAATGATACAGGTATTATTCCTAAACTAGATGTTGATCCAAAAAAAGATGGTAATAATTTAAACTCTGTCAGTGAAGGTGCTAACGGGACTTGTAAAGTGGCTTATGTACCAGCTGGCGAACAAATTAAACCATATGTAGAAACTCCAACATACAAACCATATACATTAGTATATAATTTAGTAGGATTTGATAATGATGGAAAAAATAAATATGATATTTACACTTATGATACGTATAAATTAACAGGAGCAAGAGTAGACAATTCTACAGCTGATGAAAGTACTAGATATTTTTCTAGTAACTCGCAAAATGGTGTTGTAAATGGAAATGGCTCTGTTGGTTTAAGTTATAATGTAGATATCAATAGCAAAATAACTGCATCAAGAGATGAGTTAAGAACAAAATCACCACTAAATACGGTAACGGTTAAATCTGGTGATAATGTGAAAAAAGATGAATATACCACTGTGTTAGATGTACCAAGCAATAAATATAACGGATTAAGAGAACCTATTGGTAGAGCTACTTATGATGTTGTTTCTGTTGTAGCAAATGGTAAGAATAGCAATTTAGGAAAAGTGGCGGGCAAAGCCACAGCTACAGTTACAGCATTAAATAATACAAAAATAAACGTATATACACCACTTGTTCTAGGTAATGCAGAGATAAAATCTGAAAATTCCGTTAATCATTCTAATAAAGATCAAGGCATTATTCAGAAAAATACTCAATTTACACTAATGCCAAAAATTAAAGCAAATGCTAGTGGTGGATATAATTCAGATTTGATTAAGGATACCGAAAAATATCTTAAATACTATTATGTTATATTTGATTTTGATATTCAACTTACAAATGGACAAATTAAAAAAGCAGGCGAAAAAATTAAAGTTTCAAAAGGTGGTTCCATTACTGCCACACCAACAAGCGGATTTGATGAATCTAGTTCGGATAAAACGGATACTGTATCCGCTGCAGGTAACCATATCAAAATTATTGGTGTAACATATAATATGCCAGAAGGTAACTTTGAAGGATCAGTACTTAATCTTATTAGTGTTACTTCTACTACTGATAAATATGTTGATAATAATCAAATATCCAAAGTAGAGTATACATGTGATGGTAATAAAACCAAAAATCATACTGATTTAGGATTAAATATGTCACAAGATGCAAAATATTTTGCACAAAAAAGGCAAGATGTCATTAATATAGGAAGAATATATGATTTCGAAGTAACAGATTGCTTAGATGTAAATTTTAAAAATGTATTTAGAAATATTAATTCTACAACAGGTGAAGTAAATAGCATTACTGGTACAGTATACTTCTCTGGTATCAAACAATTACGTATCTATGGAAATGGTAATAACGTAACAACAGATAGAACAAATATTAATAAAGTTCCATCAAAATTAATATTACCACTTGGACCATACAAACATACAGAAAGTAATTATGTACAAGCGCCAAAACTTGGCTATAGAATCAGCTTTGATTTAAAGACATCGGGTAAATATGCAAAAGGTGGTTCAAATAATAGATATATAGATATAAAACCAAGTTACTATTATGTATCAAAAGATGGTAATACATTCAATGATAATATAGAATTATATTATAAGACATCATCTGGTAAATATGTTCAATTTGCAGGAAGTGGATATACAATATACTTTAAACCAAATGATGGTTATAGAAATGGTACAACAGTAGAATCAACTGGAAATATTAGTTCAATGTCTTCTAAATTAGAACCATTAAGAATTGGTAGTAATTCATTTAAATTAACAGACAATATGATGAGTACAAGTGATGATAACTACATTCAATCTTGGTATGGTGAGTTTAAGTTACCAAACTCAACACTTGCTTTACCAAAAGGTGAAACTGATTTAAATAAGGCATTAGCAAATGGATATATTGGAGTAAAATTTGATATAACATGTGTTGATTCATTAAATGATGTTCGAGTTTCATACAATCAAAATGATAAATCAACTGGTAAAGGCAATACATCACAATGGGATTATGAAGGATACATGGGATTCTCAACTCCTGGTTCTGATATGCCAAATAATTCACTTGGTTTACAGTTTGAAAATGGCACTTGGAAGATAGCTAACAATGATATATACAATAGAATCAAAGGAACAGTTGCATTATTTGATACAGATAATAGAGCTGCTAATGATTTTGAATAATAGTAAGTAAAAGAAAAGCGAGATTGATTTATATAATCATCTCGCTTTTTTGAGTATTTAGGAGAAAAAAACACTTAAAAACCATAAAAATACAAAATAAGACATGAAATCAAAGATAAATTGGTTGACAAAAGTGATAAATTCACATATAATATAATAGAAAGAAGGTAAAGTATGTTAATAAAATTTAAAATATCTAATTTTTTATCTTTTGATGATGCCCAAGAAATATCAATGATTTCTGGTAGAACTAGAGGAAAAGAAGATCATATTCAAACTAATGATGATTTAAAATTATTAAAATTTTCAGCATTATTTGGAGCAAATGCTTCAGGTAAGTCTAGTCTATTAAGAGCCATTGATTTTGGACAGGGAATAATAACTAAAGGAATTCGTTTTACTAATAACATGTATTGCAAAATTAATTCAAAAAACAAAGATAAAATAACCACTTTCGATTTTGAAATAATGATCAATGATAAATATTATTCATATGGCTTTGATGTATTGTTATCAAAAAATTCTATTAAAGCAGAATGGCTATACGAATTAAATAAAAATGGGGAAGAAAATAAAATTTTTGTTAGAGAAGTAAATAAAGAAATAGAATTAAATGAAAAATACTTTAATAATCAAATATCACTAGAAAGATTGAAGATATATGCAATGGATATACAAGATCAAGATAATGTTTTGTTTCTTACTGTTATGAATAGAAACAAAGATGCATTATATCAAGCAAACAATAATATAGTAATTTTTAGAGATATTTATAACTGGTTTTCACAAGCCTTAGTTGTCATACCACCAGAGGGAAAAATGATTGACGATTCCTATTATGCTTCAGAAGAAAATTTGGAAAAAATTACAGAGATTGTTTCTAAATTTGGAACTGGAATTAGTAAGTGTAAGATTGAACCAGTTAAAATGGATGAATTAGCAACCAGAATTCCATCACAAATTTTGAATGATGTGGTAAAATTTACAGAAAAAAATTACATGGACGCAACTAAACAAGGCGATAGGAATGTTAAATCCAATACTTTTTTAAGAGCAAATAATGAATTATATATATTTGAAAAAATTAGTGCTGAGACTTTAGAAATCAAAACGATTAAATTTGAACATATAAATAATGATGGTGAATATTCATTTTCAGAAGAATCAGATGGAACAAGAAGAGTATTAGATTTGATAGAAATCTTGTTAAATGATACAACAACAAGAGTCTACCTTATCGACGAATTAGATAGGTGTCTACATCCACAACTAACTTATAAGTTTGTAGAAACATTTTTGAGAAATAATAATAGAAATAATATACAGTTAATTGTGACTACTCATGAATCTAGACTTTTGGATTTCGAATTACTAAGAAGAGATGAAATTTGGTTTGCTGATAGAGAAAAAAATGGGCCAACAAAACTATATTCACTAGAAGATTATAACGAAAGATTTGACAGAAAAATAGATAAGGCTTACTTGGATGGAAGATATGGTGGTGTACCTATATTTGAAGCATTATTTCCGATTGGAGATGATAAATAGTGAGAGAGGCGAGTAAATTAGTAAGAACTTCATTAGGTTTACCCCCAAAATCAAAATACTATATTATTCCTGAAGGCGATAAAACAGAAATACAATATTTTCTTGGAATAAGAGATAATGCTCAAGAAATAAATATTAACTCACTTATTGAAATTATACCTATAGAAAATGATCAAAGCGAAATGGGAGAAAGTCATCCGTTAAGAAAGATTGATAATTTTAATAAGGATTTAGAGGACGGCAAATTTTTATACTATAAAGAGATAGACAAAGTGTGTTTTGTTATAGATAGAGATCCACAAAACTTTAGTGTAGAACAATATGATAAGATGTTAAGCTTATGTGAAAAATACAACTACTCTGTTTTCGTGTCAAATCCAACATTTGAATTGTTCCTACTGATGCACAATGACGCAATATTAAGCCTAAATAAAAAAGAAATGCTAGAAAATAAAAAGGTTAATAAAAATAAAAGATACTTAGAAGTAAAGCTTGCGGAAATATTTGGATGCAATAAAAGAAATGTGGCTTTTGAAAAATTTCAACCAAATATAAACCAAGCTATACAAAATGAAAAACAATTTTGTGAAGAAACAGAAGGATTAAAGTATAAACTAGGTTCTAACGTTGGAAAGCTCCTAGAAGAAATGATCTTAAAATAAAACATAAGGATAATTGAATAGGGGGAATGCAAGAAATCTTGCATTTCTTTTTGTTTTTGTGGACAAACAGTCATAAAAAAACAAGTCATGAATATATATATGTTAAGGTGATATATATTGAAAAAATGGCTTGTTTTTTTGTACCTTTTTTTAGCATTAACTGTAATATTGTTTTGTATGAATTTATTTAGAATAGAGCAAAATAAAAAGAAAAAAGAGCAACAAGAGATTGAAGAAAAAAAAGAAAAAAATACCATTGAATATAAAGCCGATCAAACTATAAGAGTAAAGTATACAAAAACAGGAGAAATTGTAGCAATGGATATTAATGATTATCTAAGAGGGGTTGTCCCATCTGAAATGTCACCTACATATAATATGGAGGCATTAAAGGCACAAGCATTGGTTGCTAGGACATATACGTATAGAAAGCTTTCTGCTCATGCAGAAGGAGAAGATGCTGATATGTGTGACAGTTATGCACATTGTCAAGCATTCTACCCAAAAGAGAAGTTATTTGAAATTTGGAGGCGTAGAGGCTATGACGAAAGAACAATATTAGATTTTTGGGACAGAATTAATACAGCAGTAGTATCTACACAAAATGAAATTATAACATACAATGGGGAATGTATCAAAGCATTTTTCCATGCAAGTAGTCCGCAAGGGACAGAAGATATTAGTCAAATATGGGGAGGTGAAACATTAAGTTATTTAGTAAAAGTGGAAAGTTTAGAAGATGAGTCGTATTCGAATAGAACTAGTACAGTAGAAATTAATTGTGATGAGTTTTTGAATAAATTAAAAGAGAATAATCTATGTAAAGGTTATAATAGTAGTGATATAAAAAATATCAAGATAGGTGATTATACTATAACAGGAAGAGTAAAAAATGTTCAGATTAGAGACCAAAAGGTAAGCGCTGAAAAATTAAGAACAATGATTGGATTAAAATCAACTAATTTTACCATTGAAATAAAAGACAGTACGGTGATATTTCATGTAATCGGTTATGGGCATGGTGTTGGTATGAGTCAAGTAGGTGCTAATTATTATGGAAGTCATGGTATGGATTATAGGCAGATTATTGAACATTATTATACAGGGGTAAAAATTGAAAAATTAAACTAAGGAAAAGGTGATAGGATGAAAATAAAATTAAATAATATATTTAAGAATAAGAAACAAAAGAAAGAAGTAATAAAGAAAAATAAATTAAGAAAAGGTATTGGTAATAATGCTAAAAATATAGAAATAAGAAATATATATACAAGAGAAGATAGTGTGGAGGCAAAAAGGAAGAACAATACTAGTGTAAAGGTTAAGAAATTTAAAGTATACGACAATAGTAAAAAAGATGATGTAGTAGAAAAAAAAGAAGAGCAGGAAATAAAAATCTATACAAGGAAAGGCGCCAGCCATTGTGAAGTAGAACAAAAAGAAGAAGTAGAGGAAGTAAAAGAAGAAAAGAAAATTAAAAAAATTCCAAAAGCATACTTCTTTCTTTTACTAGCAATGATTGGACTGGCTGTAACAAGTGTGACGTTCAATTTGAGGAAACTAAAAAACTTAGATGAAGAAGATTATACTGTTTTTAATAATACGGATAAAACAGATGAATCAAGCATTGCTACTGCTAATCCAGCATTGCAAGATAATCACACAACTAATAACGATACCAACAGTGCAGGGACTGAGAATAAAAAAGAAGTGGTTGCAGCTATAGCCAAGGTAGAGAAAAAGGAAGAACCTAAAAAAGTTACTGTAAAACCGCTCGCTTTTTCTAAACCATTAGACGGTGAAATTATAAAAATATATTCTATTGATAAAGTAATTTACTCTAAAACATTAGAATTGTGGAAAATACATGACGGTATTGATATTAAGGCAGATGAAGGTAGTGTTGTTAAATCAATTGAAAAGGGGAATATAGAAAAGATATATAGTGACCCATTCTATGGTTATACCATTGTTATTGACCATGGACAAGGATATAAAAGTTGTTATTCTAATTTATCAGAAAAAGTATTAGTAAAAGCAAAACAAACCATTAATAAAGGAACCAAAATAGGATATATAGGTAATACAGCTATTGGAGAGATAAAAGATGATTCACATTTGCATTTCATGCTGTTTTTAAATAATGAAAATGTAGATCCTACTAGCATATTTAAGTAAAATGGGGAAACAATAGTAACAAAGTGAAATGATATTAGTAGGAGGAATCAATATGTACATAACAGATGAAATTGAAGAAAGAGTTATTCAAATTGCACGATATATGATAGAAACAGGAGATACTGTAAGAGAGGTAGCAAAAGTATTTTGTATATCTAAGTCCACTGTTCACAAGGATATAACAGATAGACTAGAAAAAATCAATTCAGTTCTTGCTAAAGAGGTAAAACTAGTATTAGAACAAAATAAAAATGAAAGACATATAAGAGGGGGGCTTGCAACAAGGAAAAAATATATAAAATTAAAAGATATAAAGCTTCATAAAGAGGCAGTATAAAAAATAGGTAAATAGATAGCTTAATACAATCTGTTTTTCTTAAACAAAGCAAAATTAAAAATCAAGTCGAAAAAATAGTCAATACATACATAAATCTTGTCCCTGCGCATATAGATGTAACAAGCAATGGAGGTAAGGGTATGTATTATAATAAAATTAATACTATAGAAGACAGAGCAAAAAAAATTGCCGTATATGTATTAGAAACAGGGCAAACAGTAAGAGAAGCAGCCAAACATTTTAATGTATCAAAATCAACCATTCATAAAGATTTATCTGATAGACTTAAAGATATATCGCCATCACTTGCTAAACAAGTGCAAGAGCTCTTAAAACAACATAAAAATGAAAGGCATATAAGAGGTGGAATGGCAACAAAACAAAAATATATGCAAAAGAAAATAAATGATTCGAAAATTTTGGTAAATAAATAAATAATCATAGCAGATAGAAGAAACTATCTGTTTTTCTGTTTTATTGAATTAAAAGACGATCTATCACGAATATTTTATCTTAAAAAGAGCAAAATATTAGAGAAATAAGGTTAAAAGTATAGATACACAAGCAATGATTGAAAAAAGGCATTTTATGTCGAAAATAAAATGTGTTAAATTTTGGTAACTTTTATTAAATTGATTGCAAATGAAATAAAAATGTAATATAATTGTAACAGAAAACAGGAGGAAGAAAAGTGATATTTGGACAGGATATTGGAATAGATTTAGGAACAGCAACGATACTAGTGTATGTCAAGGGAAAAGGTATCGTGTTAAGAGAGCCGTCTGTAGTAGCAATTGATAAAAATACAAATGAAGTTTTAGCTGTCGGACAAGAAGCTAGAAAAATGCTTGGGAGAACACCTGGAAATATTATTGCTCTTCGTCCTTTAAAAGATGGTGTTATATCTGATTACACGATTACAGAAAAAATGTTAAAATATTTTATCAATAAAGTATGTGGAAAGTTTATATTTTCACCAAGAATTATGATATGTATTCCTTCTTGTGTGACAGAAGTGGAAAAGAAGGCTGTTATTGATGCTGCTACACATGCAGGCGCAAGAAAGGTATTCTTGATTGAAGAACCAATTGCAGCGGCTATTGGAGCTGGTATTGATATAGGAAAACCATATGGTAGTATGATTGTAGATATTGGTGGAGGTACTGCTGATGTTGCAGTTATCTCGCTTGGCGGAGCTGTTAAGAGCACAACCTTAAAAGTGGCTGGCGATAAGTTTGATGAAGCAATCACTAGATATGTAAAGAAAAGAAGAAATGTAATGATTGGTGAAAGAACTGCTGAAGATATAAAAATAAGTATCGGATGTATGTATCCAAAACCAATTGTGGAAACAATGCTAGTAAAGGGCAGAGATATTGCAACAGGACTTCCCGTTGAGATAGAATTAAGTTCGGAAGAAATTTATGAAGCTTTAAAGGAATGTGCTAACATTATTGTAGATGGTATTCATTCTGTTTTAGAAGAAACACCTCCGGAGCTTTCAGCTGATATATCCGAAAGGGGTATTTATATTACTGGTGGTGGAGGCCTTATATGGGGACTAGATAAATTAATTGAAGAAAGAACAGGAATTCAAGTAATGATATCAGAAGATGCACAATCATGTGTTGCAGTGGGAACTGGTAAAGCATTAAACCATATAGAATTACTTGAGTCTGGTAATGCTGTTAAAATTAAGAAATTTTAACTAAAAATACACATCGCTTGATGTGTATTTTTGGTTTTAATGAATGAGTATTTACTAATCTGTTGGTTCGGTTGATGATTTATCTAACATATTAAATCTCGTTTTAGAGATTAAATAGTTATATAAACTTGCATGTCTTAATTCATCCACTAATATGTGCATGATGCTTGAACTAGAAGTTTTGTCAGGCATTGCAGCTAGTATTTTTCTGTATCTTTCTGCTGCCTCTACTTCGCCCATCAATGCTTTTTTTAGATTACTTAAATAAGGCATTGGTTTTATTTGAGCATTTGGCTTTGCAGGTGGTAAAGTGATACCTGTAAAAGTGTAATACAAATCACGTAGTATTTTATTATGTGTTACTTCATTATCACGTATCAATTTAATAAGATCTTTATCCTCATCTGTTATTGCTTGTTCTAGTAATATGGTATAAAAAGCTTTATCGTTTGCTTCGTCCATAACGGAATCTTTGATCATATTAAGAGCATTTTCTAAATCACTGTTCATTATTGGATTCTCGATACGATATGTATTGTAACCACCGTAATTATTACCTCTTAAATTGTTTCTATAATATGTATTATTATTAAAATAACTTGCTATCTCCATTGGGTTGATTGCTTCAGGATAGTCGGTATACCCATAATGATTACAGTAATTATTTTGGTTTAAAAAGTCCATTCTATTTCCTCCCTCCATAATATATAGTATGAATGAATGTGATATTTGTTATATTTTATTTCTATTTTTGTAAATTTTATTGATTTAATAGGAACATATCTTGATAAAAAATAATTTCTTAGCTATATAATCTATGGACAAATAGTAGAAAAAATAGTATAATAGAGTTGTCTAAAAAAGGAGGAAATGGATTCATGGATAAAAAAGTAAAAGACGTTTTTTTTAATATAGCAAATGATGAAAATAAATTCTGTGAAGCAAAAGTTGAAGAAGTAAAATTCTCAAAAAAGCTAAATGCCGTTATTATTAGTGCAACAAGTAATGATAACATTCCTCTTTATGACATCGAAGACTTTGAAAGAAAAGCATGTAAAGAATATGAACTAAATAGTTTTAAAATAGATTATCAATATACTGGTAAGACAAATGAAATTACTGTTAAGAATGTTGAAAACGTAATATTGATTGTAACCAAAAAGTATGAATATACAAGAAAAATATTTGAAAATTGCAAAACAGTAGTTGATCCAGATACAAAAAAAATTGAAATAACACTAACAGAAAAATTTTCTGGCTTTTTATCGCTCAAAAAAATTGATAAATATATTAATCAATGTATTTTGGTTGAGTATGGACCTGGTTATACAGTAGTGATACAAGATGATCCGAATGCTATTAGTACATCAGAAGAAGGAAGACCTGCTAGTATAAAACTAGAAGATTTGGTAAGAAAAAATGCTTTTAATAATGAAAATGCGAATCATGCACCTTCTTTTGTTTCTAGTGCACCAGTAAGATCATCAGATCATAATTACCCAATGCGAGTCAAACTAACAGAGGAAGAAAAAGAAGAAAGAAAGCTTGCTAAAAAGCCTCAACCAGAAAATGTTATCTATGGTATTGCTATTACTGCCACTGAGAAGATAAAAATTACAGATATAAATACTAATTATGAAAGAGTTTGTTTTGATGGTGAAATATTTAAAATAGATAGTAGAGAGTTAAAAAGTGGTAAGATTCTTCTTACCTTAGATATTACAGATTATACTAGTACGATAGCATGTAAAATGTTTTTAGATAAAGAAAAATTTGAAAGCGTAAATCCAAAACTTACAAAAGGAAGATTTGTTACAATTCAGGGAAGACCACAATTTGATACTTATGCTAAAGAATTAGGCATTATGATAAATAACATTAATACTGCAGAGGCACCTGAAAAAGTAATCAGAAATGATGAAGCAAAAGAAAAAAGGGTGGAATTACATTTACATACACAAATGAGTGCTATGGATGCAGTGTCCTCTGCTTCTGACATCATTGCGCAAGCAGTAAAATGGGGACAAAAATCAATTGCAATTACGGACCATGGAGTAGCACAATCCTTTCCTGATGCTATCCATTATATCACTGGTAAATTTGGAAAGTTGGTTAAAAAAGAAAAAGGTTATCCAACCACACAAGAGATAGTGGATGCTGCACCTATTAAAGTGCTTTATGGTGTGGAAGGGTATCTTACACAAGATGTTGCTCCTTTTGAAGAAGTGCCGGATACTTACTGTGTCTTTGACTTAGAAACAACAGGGTTCAATCCTAAAATGGAAAAAATAACTGAAATTGCAGTATGTAAAGTAAAGGATGGAGAGATAATCGAGGAGTTTACTACTTTTGTCAATCCTGAAAAAAATATTCCTAAAAATGTACAGGAACTTACTCATATTACAGATGACATGGTAAAAAATGCGCCAACGATTGATGAGATATTACCAACTTTTTTAGAATTTACAAAAGGTAGTATATTAGTTGCGCATAATGCAAGATTTGATATTAGCTTTATTTCTCATTTTGCAAAGGAACAAAAGCTAGAATTCAAACCCAAAGTAATGGATACCTTAACGATGGCAAGAGAGTTGTATACAAGTGTAGAAAATCATAAATTGGGAACAATTGCTGAATTTTTAGGAATATCACTTGAAGGGGCTCATAGAGCAATCAATGATACAAGAGCAACTGCTAAAGTTTTTTTAAAAATGTTGGAAGATGCAAAAAAAAAGGGAATAAATGAACTTGGTTACATGTATAGTGAAATAGAGGAAGAGGCTAAAAAATTACCATATAACCATATTATATTACTTGCTAAAAACTATGT
The DNA here is from genome assembly GCA_028692955.1 of Clostridia bacterium. GTDB lineage: Bacteria > Bacillota > Clostridia > TANB77 > CAG-465 > CAG-465. The sequence goes on along the minus strand of JAQUWH010000005.1, from coordinate 43,675 downwards.
TGGACTTAAAAACTTATATAGATTGATATCATACTCGCATCTTACTTACTTTAATAAAAGACCAAGAATACCAAGATCTTTATTAAATAGGTATAAAGAAGGACTTGTGATTGGTTCTGCTTGTGAAAGAGGAGAACTATATCAAGCTGTACTTGAAAACAAGACAGAAGAAGAAATAGAAAATAAAGCAAGATTTTATGATTATTTAGAAATTCAACCACTAGGGAACAATCAGTTCTATTTAGACCAAGGGAAATTAAGTTCTAAAGAAGATTTAATTAATATTAATAAAAAGATTATTGCGCTTGGCGAGAAACTCAATATACCAGTTGTTGGTACTTGTGACGTCCATTTTCTAAATCCAGAAGATGAAATTTACAGAAGAATTATTATGGCGGGTCAAGGGTATAGTGATGCCGATAAACAGGCTCCGTTATACTTTAGAACTACGGAAGAAATGTTAAAAGAATTTGATTATCTTTCTCCTGAAAAGGCGTATGAAATTGTAGTTACCAATACGAATAAAGTGTCTGATTGGTGTGAAAGAATTAGTCCAATTTCTGATGAAAAATGTCCACCGCATATTGATGGATGTGAAGAGACAATAAAAGAGATTGCTGTTACAAAGGCACATGAATTATATGGAGAAGTACTACCTAAAATTGTCGAAGAAAGATTAGATAAAGAGCTAGAATCTATTATTAAAAATGGCTTCTCGGTAATGTATATTATTGCACAAAAACTAGTGTGGAAATCAAATGAGGATGGATATTTGGTTGGCTCAAGGGGCTCTGTAGGGTCATCTTTTGTAGCAAATATGACAGGAATTACAGAAGTAAATTCCTTAAAACCACATTATAGATGCCCAAGTTGTAAGTATTCTGAATTCTTGGAATATGGCGTTAAAAATGGTTTTGATTTGCCAGATAAAGATTGTCCAAAATGTGGACATAGACTTGACAAAGATGGAATGGATATTCCGTTTGAGACATTCCTTGGTTTTAATGGTGACAAAGAGCCCGATATTGACCTTAACTTCTCAGGAGAATATCAAGCAAAAGCTCATCGCTATACAGAAGTTATCTTTGGTAAAGGTACTACATATAAAGCCGGGACAATTGGTACGGTAGCAGATAAAACAGCTTATGGATTTGTACTTAAATATCTGGAAGAAAGAAACAAAACAATGCTTTCACCAGAGATTAATAGAATAGCACAAGGATGCACGGGCATTAAAAGAACATCAGGGCAACATCCTGGCGGTATCATTGTAGTACCAAAAGGAAGAGAAATTTATGAATTCTGCCCAGTACAGCATCCCGCAGATGATCCACATTCTAGTATAATCACGACACACTTTGATTATCACTCAATCGATAAGAATCTATTAAAACTAGATATACTGGGCCATGATGATCCAACTGTAATCAGGATGCTGCAAGATATTACAGGCATTGATCCACAAAAAATACCTCTAGATGACCCAGAGACGATGTCTATCTTTAGCTCTACCAATGCGTTAGGACTTACTAAAGAACAAATTAATTCTGAAGTGGGAACTTTTGGAATACCGGAATTTGGAACTAAATTTGTAAGGGGAATGCTCATTGATACGAGGCCGACAACGTTTGAAGAACTAATTAGAATATCTGGTTTATCACATGGTACCGATGTTTGGTTAAATAACGCACAAACTTTGATTGAAGATGGAACTTGTACCTTAAGTGATGCGATTTGTACAAGAGATGATATTATGATTTATCTGATTGGCAAAGGATTACCACCAAATCCATCGTTTAAAATCATGGAAAGTGTGCGTAAAGGAAAAGGATTAACTGAAGAACAAGAGGCATTAATGCGCGAAAATGGAGTTCCAGATTGGTATATAGATTCTTGTAAAAAGATAAAATATATGTTCCCTAAAGCACATGCTGCTGCTTATGTAACGATGGCGTTTCGTATTGCATGGTTTAAAGTACATATTCCAATGGCTTATTATGCTGCTTTCTTTTCTATCAGGGCAGATGATTTTGATAGTGATTTTATGTTGCAAGGAAAAACGGTAGTAAAAGATACCATGAAAGAAATTGATGCCCTCGGTAATGCTGCTGGCAATAAAGAAAAGAATATGTATCCGATTTTAGAAATTGTATTAGAGATGTATGAAAGAAATATTTCTTTTTTACCAGTGGATATTTATAAGTCGGACGCTACTCACTTTTTAGTTGAAAAGGATGGCATTAGACCACCACTTTCCGCATTAACGGGATTTGGCGAAGTAGATGCCAATAAATTAGTAGAAGCAAGAAATATAGGAAGATTTACTTCTATTGAACAAATGGCAGGGGCTGCTAAAATAGGTAAGGTAGCGGTTGAAACTTTACAAAAGGCTGGCTGCTTAAATGGTATGCCTCGTTCTGAACAATTAGATATGTTTGATTTGTTGTAATTAAACTACTATGTTTGTAGAGTGAAATCTTGGTGAAAAAGTGGATATAGGCTTGAAAAAAAATCAAAATAGTGTATAATATAACTGTGAGGTGATTACTATGAAATTAGATATAACAGGGCTTCGTATAGAAGTAACAGATGCATTTAGAGATTTTACTGAAAAAAAGGTTCAAAAATTAGCAAAATTCTTTGAACCAGAAACAATATGCCATGTAACTTTTACTGAAAAATCAAAAGGAAAACAGCATATTGATATAAGAATTGAGTACAGATCACGTACTTATCTAGCAGAAGAAAACTGTGAGGATATTTACTATGGATTAGAATCTTTAATAACTAAAATAGAAGGCCAAATAAGAAAAGATAAAGATATTTCTGAAAAGAAAAGAAAAGAGACTATTGCAAATCCAGTGTCAGAAGACGTTGAAGATATGTTAGAAGAATAGTAACTTTGGAACCCTTAACGGGGTTCTTTTTTTTGACAATTTATAAATTTATAGATATATATAGGATGCAATTGAGGCGATATTAAATTAATCATAAAACAGATGACATAATATTGACTTGACGTTTATTTTATGTTATACTAGTAGTATATTATGTCGAAAAGAGGTATAAGATATGAAATCAAGAATCACACATATCGTAATTATAGTGGTGTTAATCGTTGTATTATCAATTGTTGCTATATTCATAAAAGATTTATTTAGTAAAAATGACTTGCAAAAATTAGCGACAACACAGGAAATTGCTAATACATTAGTAAATGTTCCAGACGCCCCACAAGTAGGTGTAAAACCAGAAGAATCAAATGAAGATATTATAACAGTAAAAAAAGGTGCTATTGCAGTCATTGATATACCAAGTGTTGGAATCAGAGCCCAAGTAGTTGAGGGAACTGATGATGAATCATTAAAGAATTATATTGGAAAATTTGATGGGTGTGCATATCCAGGTGAATATGGTAATTTTAGTGCCGCAGCTCATAATAATATATATACGGAAATTTTTAGAAACTTACATAAGGTTCAGATTGGTTCGCAAGTAAGAGTTATTACAAGAACAAAAGAGTTTATCTATAAAATAACATCAGTTGAAAAAATTGAACCAACAAGAATTGATGTGTTAAATGAAAATAGTTCTGTACAGGAAATTACCCTTATTACTTGTTCGGATATGGCAAAAAGTAGAATTTGCGTAAAGGGAACTTTAGTATCAGCAAATGATATTTAAAAATATCGTATAATGATAAGGAAAACAGGCGAATATTACATTTATGTTACAAAATTAAGTAGTGAATAATATCGATAAATCGACATACCAAAAAATAGTTATGTAACCATAAAATGATAAAAATAGTGGGAAATAGCGTGAAAAATGTTGACTTATGCAATTAACTGTGATATAATTATTTTATAAGCGGTTTATTTAAAACTTAATCAAAAATTATGGAGGATAAAATCATGGAAAAATTAAAGAATGTTAAGAATTTAAAAATAAAATTAATTACTTTAATCGCAGTAGTTGTTTTATTAATAGTACAGATAGGACCATTTATTGTATTAGCTGATGAAAATCAATTAAAATTTTCATTCAGATATATTAATACACCAGCTGATAATGAGTATTATGGTACTAGTATGAGCTTTTCAGAAGGTTGGCTTGGTGAGAGTATAGCTTATTGTCTAGACTATACACTATATGTGCCAGGAGCTTCAGGAACTATTGTTAACTATTTAAGAGATGCTTCACCTGTTACTACTGCTGCTTTAATGTATGGTTATCCAAACTATTCAGCAGCACAACTTGGTACTAATAGTGATGAAGAAGCAAGATTTGCTACACAACTTGCTGTGTGGTCAATTGCTAAATCTGCTAATCCTACTGATTCTTTAAAAGCTAATGTAATTGTTGACCTTGATAACTTTACTCCAAGAGCTGGGTACGAAGGTTATATGCAAAGAGCAACAGCTGCTGCTAAAAGAATTATCAGTAGAGCGATTAATAATCCTAACTATGTAAATCCTCATATGTATGCTAATACCGCAGACGTGCAACTAACAAACCAAGATGGCTTGTTAAAAGCAGGACCATATAAAGTAGTCGCAACTGGCTATAACGTAACTAACGTAAAAGCTAGTTTAGCAAATGCGCCTCAATCTGCTAAGATAGTAGATGCCAAAGGTAATGCAAAAGATACTTTCAATAATGGTGATACTTTCTATGTATACATGAATGAAAAAGAAGATGGATCTACCTTAAAAATCAATTTAACTTCAAAAGGTAGTACAACAAAAGGTAAAATATATGGTACAGGGAATTTAAACGATGGAAAACAAGACTTCGTAAAACTTTCTAAAGAACCAATTGAATTAAATGATAGTGTAGAATTAAGATGGCCTACATTAACTGGTTCTATAGAATTTAGAAAAATAGACCAATTTGGTAATCTTGTTCCAGGAGCAAAATTTGAATTAAGAGATGAAAACGGAAAAGTAGTTGCTCAAGCTACAGTACCTGAAGATGGTATTGTTAAATTCCAAAATATTAAAATTGGTAAATATACTTTAGTAGAAACTGAAGCACCAGATGGTTATATACTTCCAATAGAAGGTGTTAATATAGTTGTATCAACTAATGTAGTAACTAGATTTAATTTCCAAAACAGAAAAGTTGTTGGTGGACTTAAAATTATAAAAGTGGATGAAAATAATAAACCACTTGCTGGTGTAAAATTCCAAATACTAGATGCAAATAAAAAAGTAGTTGAAACAATTACAACAAACTCAAAGGGTGAAGCTGCAACTAATACATTAGCTTTAGGTAAATATTACTATAAAGAAGTAGAAGCACCTGAATGGGTTATAAAAGATACAACAGAACATGCTTTTACGATTGCTAGTGAGAATAAAACAATAGAAGTAAGAGTAGAAAATGAACTAGTAAAAGGTAAATTCAAAATTGTTAAGAAAGATGAAAATAATACACCACTTGCTGGCGTAACTTTCCAAATTCTTGATGCAAACAAAAAAGTAGTTCAAACAATTACAACTGGTACTGACGGTACAGCAGAAACTAAAGAACTAAAAGGTGGAACTTACTATTACAAAGAAACAAAAGTACCTGCTGGTATTATATTAGATACTACTGAACATGAATTTACAATGGGATATAAAAACGTAAGTAAAGAAGTAGTTAACTACTTTGAAAAAGGTAAATTGAAAATGATTAAAGTAGATGAAAATGAAGTACCTTTAGAAGGAATTAAATTTGAAATCTACGATAGCAATAAAAAACTAGTAGATACCATTGTGACAGATAAAAAAGGTATAGCACAATCAAAAGCACTTGTAATGGGTAAATATTACTATAAAGAAGTAGAAGCTCCAAATAACATTATTATAGATAGTAAAATGTATGAATTTACTTTAAAAGAGAACGATCAAGTAGTTGTGGCTAATATGGTTAATAACTACAAAAAAGGTGATATCAAGATTATTAAAGTAGATGAAAATGAAGTGCCTTTAGAAGGAATTACTTTCGAAATCTATAATAAAGATAAACAACTAGTAGATACAATTGTTACAAACAGTAAAGGTATTGCTGAATCTAAGAAATTAGTAATCGGTAAATACTACTATAAAGAAACAAAAGCGCCAAATAACATCATAGTAGACAATACTATGTATGAAGTTGAAATTGTAAAGGATGGTCAAGTAGCAATCGCTAACATGATCAACTACTACAAAAAAGGAAGCGTTGAGTTTGTAAAAATAGATGATACAGGAGCACCTATTGCTGGAGTAACTTTCCAAATATTTGACTCTAACAAGAAAATTGTAGCTGAAGTTACAACTAACGAAGAAGGCAAAGCAATCTTAGGAGACTTAGTGTTAGGAACATATTACTATAAAGAAGTATCAGCTCCTGATAATGTAGTAATTGATAAAAAACTTTATGAATTCGAAATAGTGGAAAACAAACAAGTTGTTACTAAAGAAATTATTAACAAGAGAGTACAAGGCGAATTAGAAATAATTAAAAAAGATAAAGACACCAAAAAAACAATACCTGGAGTAACTTTCCAACTATTAAATGAAAAACGTGAAGTAATAGATTCAGGAATTACAGATGAAAACGGTATAGTAAAGTTTAGTGGATTACTAAAAGGAAAATATTACTTTAAAGAAATAGAAGCACCAAGCAACTATATTATGGACTCAGGAGAATATGAATTCAATGTAGAATATGACTCACAAGTAATCGTAAAAGTTGTCTACAATGACCCTAAAAAATTACCAGTAACTGGTGGATTTATAGGAACAGATACTCTAATAGTATTAGTAGTAGCAGCAGTAGTCATCATAGGTTATACAGGAACAATGCTAGTATTAAAAAACAAAAAGAATAAAAATGGACAAAATAACGAATAAGCTTTAAATTTAGGTAGGGAAGAATAGGTAAAACTATTCTTCTTTACTCGTGTAAAAGAAGGAAAGAATATGATAGAACTCATTAATTGTAATCAAGGAATTAATCAAGATAAAATGACTACCGTTGCTAATAGTATTAGAAATGGTGCTGTTGTTGTATTTCCCACGGAAACAGTATATGGTATAGGTGCCAATGCATTAAATGATGAAGCGGTTAAAAAGATATTTGTTGCCAAGAATAGGCCAATGGATAATCCTCTTATTGTACATATTAGTAATAATGATATGTTAGAAGAAGTGGCATGCAGTATTAGTAATAATGAAAAGCTTTTAATGAAAAATTTTTGGCCTGGTCCTCTTACGATTATACTGCCAAAGGGAAAAGTAATATCAAATTTGGTAAGTTGTGGGCTAGATACAATAGGAGTGAGAATGCCTAGTAATGAAATTGCTTTAGCGTTAATAGAGGCATCTAAAGTACCTATTGCAGCACCTAGTGCTAATGTATCTGGTAGACCTAGTGGTACTGCTGTGTCAGACATTGCTTTTGAATTGCAAGATAAAGTGGATTATATTATTGATGGTGGAATGACAAATATTGGACTTGAATCAACAGTAGTAAAAGTGGTAGACGATACTGTAAAAATATTAAGACCTGGAGCAATAACACCTGAAAATATAACAAGTATAGGTCTAAATGTAGAGTTGGACTCTCATCTATTTAGTGAAGCAAGAAAAGATGAAAAAGTAGAATCTCCAGGCATGAAACATAGACATTATGCACCTAATATAACAACAATTATGGTATATAGCAATAACGATGAAAAAGAATATCATGGTATATGTAAAATCATAGAAGAGAATACTAATCAAAAGATTGGCATTATGGGGTTTGATGAAAATAAGAATAAATATAATAATTATCCTAATGTTACTTTCCTAAATATAGGGCCAAAAGAGAATCTCGAAATAATCGCTAAAAATATATTTACAATGTTAAGAAAGTTAGATCAATATCACCTTGATTTATCTATTGTGGAAGGTGTAGAAAAAAAAGGACTTGGTTTAGCTATTATGAACAGACTTACTAGAGCTTGCGGATATCATGTAATAGAATTGTAATAGAAGGATATAGTGCAAAAATATAAAAATACTATTTACTTTTGACGAAATTTGTGTGATAATATAAGATGTGAAAAATGGAAGGAGTGAAATATAGTGGTATATGTAATAACCGGAGGCCCTGCCACTGGAAAAGGAACTAGGGCAGATATATTAGCAAAAAAGTTGAATATTCCACATATATCGACTGGTGATATATTAAGAGATGAAGCAGAGGCGGACAAAGAGATTAGCAAAAAACTAACAAGAGGTGAATTGATTTCTGATGAGATTATTACCGAATTATTGAAAAAAAGAGTATCAGAGAAAGATTGTAAGGATGGATTTATATTAGATGGCTATCCACGTACGGTTGAGCAAGCTGGTTTGTTAGATGAGTTACTAAATAAAATAGGAAAGAAAGTAGATATGGCAATAGAACTGACAGCACCTGATGAATTAGTATTTAGAAGAATCCTTGAGAGAAGAAAATGTGAACAATGTGGAAAAATATATGGTTTAGATTTCCCACCTAAAATAGATGACATTTGCGACATTTGTGGCGGTAAACTTTCTTCAAGAAGCGACGATACTAAAGAAACATTACAAAAAAGAATTAATACTTACAAAGAAAATTCTAAAGATATACTAGAGTATTATAGAAAAAAAAGAATATTGAAAACAATTGATTCTTCTAGTCATCCTGAAAGAATGGCAGAAGAAGTGTTAGAGAAATAAGGGGTGATTTTGTATGTCAAATGATTTTTTAGAAGGTTTACAAAATGGTGTAAATTCAAGTGAAGAAATTGAAAAAGAGAAAGACTTAATGGAGTTATCAAACATCAATAATATTAAGGTGCCGGAAGAATATCAAGCAGTAAAAAATTCAATCGGTGGGGTATTAAATTTTAGAAATGAGAATAAAGAATTACCACCAAATATGAGTGAGCTTATGACAATAGCAATCAATTTAAATAATGCTATTGTAAAAAATGGAACACAACCTGAATTAGTAGATGCATATAATGTTTTACATGAACATTTAGGAGATTCCTTAAAATCTCATTATCCACAAGCGACTAATTTATCACAACTATTGAATACTTTTAAGGAAAATATGGGAATACAAAGAATAAAGGGAGATGCGGGAAATTATTTGCGTACTCTTTCTGGAGTAAGCTTATTCCAAATTCAACAAGCGAAAGAGGGAAATATAGTACATCCGAATTCTTTTGAACAATCTATTATTAACGATTCTGATTTAGAGGATCTACCTGAATATATAAGGGAAGATTCTACTAATTTAAAGGAAGATATAGACCATCCTGAAAAATTTCTTCAAATGGAAGAACAAGTAAAATAGAAGGTGTGAATAATGATATCAATTAAAAATGAACATCAAATACAATTGATGGAAGAATCTGCTGTAGCATTAAAAGCAGCACTAAAAGCAATAGAAAAAAATATACGACCTGGTGTTTCAACACTGTATTTAAATGATGTAGCTCAAGAGGCTATGTTGGCACATGGAGCAATTCCTGCCTTTAAAGGGGTACCATGCCCATATAAAGGCGGTAAATCATATAAATGGGCAATATGCACGTCTGTGAATGATGAAATCATACATGGAATACCTTCTAGTAGTGTGATTTTAAAAGAAGGCGATATTGTTAGTGTTGATCTTGGAACTTACAAGAATGGCTGGGCTTCAGATGCGGGACGTACCTATGCGGTAGGTAAAATATCACCGATTCATCAAAAATTAATTGATGTAGCAAAAGATGCTTTTTTTGTTGGAATCAATGAGGCAGTACCTGGTAATAGAGTAGGTGACATTTCAAATGCGATTCAAACCTATGTGGAAAAACAAGGCTTTTCACTACTTAGAGAATTTCAAGGACATGGTATTGGGGAAGATATGCATGAAGATCCTGGAGTTCCAAATATAGGAAAAAAAGGAACTGGACCTAGATTACAAGCTGGTATGGCACTTGCTATTGAACCTATGATATGTGAAGGAAAACCTGATGTTTATGTCAAAAGAGATTTATGGACAATTGCCACTATGGATAAAAAAATGACATCCTACTATGAAAATACTATTGTCATTACAAATGATGGTGTCAAAATATTAACATTAGATTAAAAAAGAGAACCCCGCTGTAATAAGTGGGGTTCTCTTGCGCTTGATTGAATCTACTGTACCAGGTCAGCACTAGCATGGTAGAGGAAGTTTTATCCACCGAAAATATCCATCTGGGTGGATAAACGTGATTGGTACCGATCACTATAATGGATGATCCATTTTTTTGTAATAACTCGTTTATAATGTCCTCTTTCTCCCATTTTCGCAGGGATAATATTATGACACATTATTTATTTTTATGTAAATCGAGTGTGTTGGCAATTGATATAAAAGCTGGAGTTGGAATTGACATCCAACTGTACGTGTGCTATAATAACAAGCAGAGTGGTATCATACTCTTCGAATGACTAATTCGGAGGGTAACCTCCGAAAATACAAGGAGGAAATGTAATGAAGTTTGAACATAATGACGACTGTGCATCAAGAAGAGGCTACGAGTGTGACTGTGGATGTGATGAAACAAAAGCTATCGAAGAAAATGTGAATGAGAAGGTATATAAACTCGGAAAAAAAGTTATTTTTAGAGAGGAACGCAACTTTCGGTCTGGAAAAATCGCTGAAATTGTTGGCTGGTGTAGCATAAAAGGTAGTTTACACTATACAATTCGCTTTTCTGATTTGCTGACTGTTAATATTCCTGCAAATGACGTAGGGATGAGGGCAGCAGGATATGAGTTTGTCGATTAATGTTAAAAGGCGCTATTTAAGCGCCTTTTCCATGTCATATTATTAAAGTATAAAATCAATATAACTTTATTTAGTGTTTTGCTATAAAGTTAATAACAGTATAAATAATTTTTTCACTAATTGCTAAAAATTTATCAATAAATTTTGAAAGTGATGAAGAAAAATCTTTTTTCGTTTGTTGTTCTTCTACTTTCTTTTCATAACTTTCTCTAAAATTATAATTTCCCATATAATACATCCACCTTAAACTAATTTAGTTTACTTATATCATATTTTGAAATTATAATCAATATTTTGTCAGTAAAATTAAATATTTATACGGAATTTTCATATTATTTTTACTATTTTCGTTGACAATAACATATATCTTTGTTATAATATATGTGTTAACTAATGCCCTAGTAATCAATAGAGCGTTTTTTATACATTTAAAATAGGAGGAATTGACTGTGGCTAAAGATGATGTAATCGAAGTTGAGGGAGTAGTCGTTGACGCGTTACCAAACGCAAATTTTAAAGTAAAACTTGAGAATGGACACGAAGTACTTGCTCATATATCAGGTAAATTAAGAATGCATTATATTAAAATATTGCCAGGTGATAAAGTAAAACTTGAGTTATCAACTTATGATTTAACTAAAGGAAGAATTACTTGGAGAGCAAAATAATTCCAATTATTTTTTATTATGCAATAAGCAAAAACTGAAGCGGCTGTAAAAGTGAACAAGCCTAAGTAACTTTTATATTTAGTTATTTGTTTATTATATATACTTACTTTTGTTAATGAATTAACAAAATTTTAAGGAGGATTTAAAATGAAAGTAAGACCATCTGTAAAGAAAATTTGTGAAAAGTGCAAAATTATCAGAAGAAACGGCGTAGTTCGTGTAATCTGCGAAAATCCAAAGCACAAACAAAGACAAGGTTAATATGGGGGTGTAAAATCAAATGGCACGTATAGCTGGAGTAGATTTACCAAAAGGTAAAGTAGCAGAAATAGGACTAACATCTATTTATGGAGTGGGTCGTTCTGCATCAAGAAAAATACTTGCAGAAGCAGGTATTGAAACTACAAAAAGAGTGAAAGATTTCACTGAAGAAGAAGAAGCTAAAATAAGAGAAATAATCGAAAGAGATTATGTTGTAGAAGGTGACCTTCGTAAGGATGTTGCTCTAAACATCAAAAGATTAATGGAAATTAATTGTTATAGAGGACAAAGACATAAAAGAAGATTACCAGTTCGTGGACAAAGAACTAAAACGAACGCAAGAACAAGAAAAGGCAAAGCAAAACCAATTGCTGGAAAGAAAGGAGTATAAGAAATGGCTGGAAAGAAAAAAGTAGTAGCAAAGAAAAAAGTTAAAAAGAATATATCAACTGGTGCTGCACATATCCAATCATCATTTAACAATACAATTGTTACAATGACAGATTCTCAAGGTAATGTATTATCTTGGGCAAGTGCTGGCGGTCTTGGATTTAAAGGTTCAAGAAAAAATACTCCATTTGCAGCAGGTCAAGCAGCTGAAACTGCAGCTAATGCAGCAAAAGAACATGGTCTAAAAAGTGTAGAAGTATTTGTAAAGGGTCCAGGTTCTGGTAGAGAAGCTGCAATCAGATCACTTCAAGCAGCAGGTTTGGAAATCAACATGATAAAAGATGTTACTCCAATACCACACAATGGTTGTAGACCACCAAAAAGAAGAAGGATATAGTGGGGGTGTAAGAATAAAATGGCAAGATATACAGATGCAGTTTGTAAAAAATGCAGAAGAGAAGGCATAAAACTTTTCTTAAAAGGAACAAGATGTAATTCAAATAAATGTTCAATTGACAGAAGACCATTTGCACCAGGACAACACGGAAAGGCTAGAACAAAATTATCTGAATATGGGCTTCAACTTAGAGCAAAACAAAGAGCTAAGAATTATTATAGAGTTTCTGAATCTCAATTTAGAAAATACTATGATGAAGCGTTCAGACGTGATGGTGTAACATCTGATACATTATTTGAACAATTAGAATTAAGATTAGATAACATAGCATATAGAATTGGTGTTGGTACTTCTAGAGCAGAAGCAAGACAATTAGTTGGATATGAAATGTTAGAAGTAAATGGTAAAAAAGTAAATATTCCATCTTACATTTGTAAAGTTGGAGATGTTATCAAAGTAAGAGATGCTAAGAAAGAAAACAAAACAGTAGTTTCTGTTTTAGAAGTTAATAAATTAAAAGCAATTCCTTCTTGGTTAGAATTTAATAAAGAGACATTAGAAGCAAAAGTATTAAGAAAACCTGTAAGAGATGACGTTGAGTTAGAAGTTGCAGAAAGCTTAATCGTTGAGTTATACTCTAAAAACTAGTTGAAATCATTTAAAGTAAATTAATAGTATGTGTAATCAGAGCATACTAGAGGGAGGAAATAAAATGATTGAAATGCAAAGACCAGAAATAAAATGTGTTGAGGTAGATGTTGACACATATTATGCAAGATTTGAGGTAGAGCCTTTAGAAAGAGGATTTGGAATTACACTTGGTAATTCTCTAAGAAGAATATTACTTTCTTCACTACCAGGTTATGCAATTAATAGTATAAAAATTGATGGAATAACTCATGAGTTTTCTACTATTCCAGGTGTTACAGAAGATGCTACAGATTTGATATTAAACTTGAAACAAGTTTGCTTAAAATCTGATGACATGGATGTAAAGGAAGTTAGCATTAAGGCAAAAGGTCCTTGTGAAGTAACAGCTGGAGATATCATTACAGATTCTACGATTGAAGTTGTAAACAAAGATTTACACCTTGCTTATGTGGAAGAAGGTAGTCAACTTAATATAGACATGACAGTTGAAAAAGGAAGAGGATATAGCAATGGAGATAGAACAAAAAATGCTACATTAGCAGTAAATGTTTTACCGATTGATTCAATCTATACTCCTGTTAAAAGAGTAAACTTTGATGTCCAAAAAACAAGAGTTGGTCAAGATGCTGATTTTGATAAATTAGTTATGGAAATATGGACTAATGGAGTTATAGAACCATATCAAGCATTAAGCATGGCAGCTAAAATCCTAAATGAACATTTAGAAATGTTTATTGACTTATCTGAAATTGCTAAAACAATGTCTATTATGTCTCAAAAAGAATTGTCTATGAAAGATAAATTATTAGAGACAGCAATAGAAGATTTAGATTTTTCAGTAAGACCATATAATTGTCTAAAAAGAGCTGGTATTCATACTGTTGCAGATATAGTAAATAAATCTGAACAAGATATGATTAAAGTTAGAAATTTAGGTAAAAAATCATTGGAAGAAGTCATTAATAAAGTAAAAGACTTAGGTCTTGAATTTAAAAATAAAGAAGACTAATTAGATAATAAGGAGGGAAACGCTAAAATGGCAGGAACAAGAAAACTTTCTAGAACTACATCTCAAAGAAAAGCTTTACTTAACGGATTAGTTACATCTTTAGTATTAAATGGTAAAATTGAAACGACTCTTGCAAAAGCAAAAGAAGTAAAACCATTAGTAGATAGTCTAATAGACTTAGCTATCAAAGAAAAAGATAACTTTGAAGTAAAAGAAAAGAAAATTTCTAGAGCGAAACTAGATAAAAACGGTAAAAAAGTAAAAGTTCAAAAAACTTCAAAAAATGGAAATAAATATGAAGTAATTGATAGAGAAATTGTGACTGAGAAAATCAATGTTGATAAACCATCTAGATTGGCAGCAAGAAGAAAAATGTTTAAGACAATTAACAAAATAAAAGATTTTGATGGAAAAACAATCGATTTAACAGAAAAATTATTTGGCGAAATCGCACCAAAGTATGAAGCTAAAGGTGGTTATACAAGAATCATTAAATTAGTAGCAAGAAAAGGTGACGCAGCTGAAATGGCTATCATTGAATTACTATAATTAATGGAATAAATAAAAGAGATTTAGAGTGATATTTAAATCTCTTTTTGTTATGTTTTCTATTGAAAAAAAATTGAGAATGAGATATAATTGAAAATAATAAAAAAGGAGAAATTTATGGGTTTAATTATCGTTACAATTCTATTAGCAATTGCAGGCATTATTTTCTATAACGTTCCTATTATCGGAACTGTTTTATGTTTGATTGGTTTTGGTATAGGGCTAAAAGTAACAAGAGAAAAAAGCGTAGTATTTGGAATTATTGTTATGTTTTTAAATTTTGTACTTACCATTCTATCTGTATTCATTTTATTAATCACATTTAATGTCATACAACCGGTTAGTATTAATATCGGGTATAACTATGGATATACAAAAGTAGTCAACGGGATGAGAATGTCTAATGTTACAACCGATAAAAGTGAGTTACAAGCAGATGTTAATTCATATATTAATAAAATGACGCTATTTAATAGCAATGGAACAACAAGAGAACAAGCAGCTGAACAATTATTTATGGATTCATCTGGTGTTAGAATTTATTACTCATCTACAGATGTGAATACCTTAAAGGAAAGTTTTGATGACAAGAAGTATGAACGAATAAAGGAAATAATAGCTTTAAAAGATAGTGGTAAAGATTTTTATTTGATTGATTTTGATAAATTAATTGATACGATTAAACCTATTAGACAAATTGAAGAAAATAAAAGACAATTTTGGTTAATGGACAAAGAGGGTAATGTATATTTAAACATTGAATCAGCTCAAGAATATCTAGAAGCAAAATAATAGAGCAGACTATACAAATTATAAATAATTTGTATAGTCTGTATTTATTTTTTTATTATTGACAATGCTATAAATATTACTTGCTAGTATATCATATTTTAATAATCGATGAGTGTTTTCACTCACTTGTAATAAGGTGTTTTCACTTAATGAAGTGATTAAATCAATATCAGAATTTTTAGCAATGCTCGATAATAGCACTTTACCATTTTCTGAACAAGCAAGAACATGCGCATAAGTTAAATGATTGTTCATCATATTATTGAATTCTTTTTTTGTTATATTTAATAAAATATTATTTAGCATTCTTTTGATTTTACTCATTTGATATCTTTTAGATTTAATATTCTGAACTAATTCTTCATAATCTTTTGATATCCCTACTGCCTCTATAATCTTGTTTTCTAGACCTTCTGTTACTTCTTGTATATTACTTAATTCTTCTTTTGACATGGTAATGACTTTGTATTTTAATATTTCAAAAAGACTATCATTAAATGTGGGTATTTTAGTAGTAACTACTTTATAGGAAGTAGAAGGCATATAGCGATCCAGTGTAGTTATTTTCTGACATTTTACAGAGTTACGTATGCTAGTAGCACTTGTGAAATGGTAACTATTATTGTTTAAGATGATTTCATTAAAATCAGATACTTCTCTTTTTATGCTAAAAGGTAATAGATTACTTTTTAAATCCTTGATTGCTTTGAGATATTCAATTGCCAGAATATTGTTGGGAAGCGATATATTTTCTAATTGTATTTGGGTTAAATAACTACGTAATACCTGCTCTCTAGCTACTGCAAAAGAGACTCCAGTTTTAAGATATGCTTGTATATCATTCCATATTCTCTCTTCATTCTTACTAGTAATATCTACAATCTCATTTAAAACAGAGATATCTTCCGTTTCCGCACCAAAACAAATGCTATCAATGATACCAAGTTTTGAAAGTAAATTAATGGCGCCAAGGGCAAAGAACCTAGAACTTGAATTAGCAACAATAGTAGGTAGTTCTAATACTAAATCTGCACCATTTTCAATAGCAACTTTTGCTCTTGTAAATTTATCGTAGATAGCAATATTACCGCGCTTGTGTAAAATTTCCAGACATGACTACTACACAACAGTCACTTTTAGTAATTTCTTTTGACTTTTCTATATGATATTTATGCCCATTATGAAAAGGGTTATATTCTGCAATTAAACCAACTACACTCATCAATTACACCTCACTTTATTGTTTTTTCTTTCATTATATGATACTATATACTTTAGTTTAACATATGTACTGAAATTATTCAAGGGGGAAGATACATGGAAGAGAAAGTAAAAAACGTAAAAATATATACAGATGGTGCTTGTAGTGGAAACCCTGGGCCTGGTGGCTATGCCGCTATTTTGATATATAAAGGGATAGAAAAAGAAATTAGTGGAGGAGAACTTAATACTACAAACAATAAAATGGAGATAACAGCTGTAGTAAAAGGACTTGAACTACTAAAAGAGGCTTGTGATGTTACCGTATATAGTGATAGCGCCTATGTGGTAAATTCAGTTGAAAAAGGCTGGCTTTATTCATGGAAGAAAAATAACTGGATAAAAGCCGATAAAGAAAGGGTAAAAAATATAGAATTATGGGAAGAAATGTTAGCATTACTTGAGACTCATAATGTTCGTTTTGTGAAAGTAAAAGGGCATAGTGATAACACATACAACAATAGATGTGATGAGTTAGCAGTGCAAGAAAGAGACAAGTTTTTGCTATAAAAAGTATAAAAAATCACCACATAGCATATGATGTTGTGTGGTGATAACTATGAAACAATATTTAAGAAATTATATAGAAGAGAACTTTAAAGTACTAAGTGTTATATTTTTTTGTCTTATAATTGGACTTGTTGTCGGAATTATATTATATAATATGATAGATGCTAGTGTCGAAGAAGAAATACTAAAAAGTATGAGACAAACGTTAGAATTAACAAAACAAGAGAATTTTACCGGAATTAATGTCATTAAAAATGGGATGATTGCTAATATAGTTTTAGTAACAGTCATCTATCTTGTCTCATTGTCTTTAATAGCACCATATGTCATGAGCATATTAAGTATATCAAAAGGACTTGCAATAGGCATTTATATACCAACGTTATTTTCAATATTTGGGCCTGGAAAAGGTTTAGTGGCACTTTTATTATTGGTTATTCTACCAAATCTTTTGTATATACCTGCCTATTTATATACCTCTGCTAATTCATTAAAATTTAATCATGAAATAATAGCAAGAGAAAGTTCGAAAATGTCTCTTGTTGCAAAGGAGAGTATTAGGGTTCTAATAGGCTTCTCTATTATGTTTCTATCAATCGTTGTGGAGCAATTGACTACACTTGGGGTGATATCCTTATATGGAGGCATATAGCACATCTATATGGATTCATATGTATGTAAGGTGAAAATTTTGAAACATTACATAATTTTTAGAGGAAATGCTTGCAAAATGTCAAAAAATAGTGTACAATGTTATAGAAAGACATGGAGGGTAAAACAATGAAAATTATAATCGACGAATTTATTGATAGCTTAAAGGCAAGACAAGCATCACAAAATACAATTGCTTCTTACGAAAGAGATATTATGCAATTTAGCAATTATTTTGATTCAAATGATAAAAAAATATTCGACCTTACAAAGGAAGATATGCAAGAATATATTAACCATCTATTGGCGAAAGGAAAATCGAATTCAACGATATCAAGAAGTACGGCTTCTATTAAAAGTTTATACAGATATTTACTTAGTAAAAATTTAGTAGAAGAGAATATTGCTGATAATATAGAATCACCAAAAGTTGATAGAAAAGAGCCAATGATTTTAACTTCTTCTGAAATAGAAAAATTGTTAGAACAACCAGATTTATCTGAATTAAAAGGTCAAAGAGATAAAGCGATGCTTGAAGTATTGTATTCAACTGGTATAAGAGTAACAGAATTAGTATCTTTAAAAGTCGATGATGTTAATTTAAACAATGGCTATATAAAAGTGAAAAAGAAAAATGCTGAAAGACATATTCCTCTTGGTAACCTTTCATTAAAATGTATAAAAGAATATATAAATAAAGTAAGACCTTTATTAATTAGAACGGAAGAAGAGAAAACTTTATTTATCAATACAAACGGTCAAAAAATGACAAGACAAGGATATTGGAAAATATTAAAGCAATACAAAGATCAAGCAAAAATTGCTAAAGATATTACTCCACACACTATCAGACATTCATTTGCAGTACATATGCTACAAAATGGAGCTGAATTAAAAACAGTACAAGAATTACTAGGTCATACAGATGTGGCATCTACAATGATGTATACACAAATGGCAAATTTAGATGAAAAAGATAATTACTTTAATCTAGATTTTAAAGCATAAATGATAAAGAGAAAAATAAAATGTTAGTATTTTAAATACTAACATTTTATTTTTGCATAAGGATATTACTAAATCTCAAAAATTATGTAATTTATATATGTGCCAAACCTAACAACCTAAAAGATATAAATCATTGACATAATAACTAAATTGTGGTATAATAGTAATGTAGATAATTAGGAGGAACACCTATGTCAAAATTAAAAAAAATGAGAAAATTAACATATATATTCATTATTGTTGTTTTAATGTGTGCTTTTTTACCATCGAACAAGCCAATGTTAGCTGAAAGCACAGGTCTTATTGTATCTGGTCCTACTGTTATACTAGAGGGGCAGAATGTTGTATTTACGGTACAATATAACTCAAGTGTTAAATCAGTAAACTTATCATCAAACCATGTCATATTAAATGGATTTACAGCTACAAAGACAGTATCTGGTAGTGGTAAAACTTGGAAGGTAACACTAAGCAATATTAAAGGTGCTGGTGATAACAAAACAATCACAATTGCTGCTGGTTCAGCAACATTGAATAGTGGAGCTAGAACACAAGCACAGTCTTCTAATTTATTTAAAATAAAAGGAACGATACAACAAAATGAAAAACCAAGTACACCAAGTGGTAGTAATATAAACAGCAATACTAATAATAACAATAGTTCAAATAATAATTCAAACACAAATAATAACCAAACTAATAATAATACAAATACACAACCAAGTGAAAATAACAATACAGAGCAAAATACAAATAATCAAGAAGCAGAAAGTGACTGGATACCAAACCCTAATACTGGGAAATAGGAAGTGAAAGGAGAATATAATGATTAATGTAAAAAAGAGAAGAAATACTAGAATTTTAATTATATTAGCATCAATATTTGGAATTGCATTAATAGGATTTTTACTTTCCTTTTTCTTTACTTCAAATGATGATAAAAAAACACAATTGACTGAAAAGACTGAAAACCAGTTACCAAGTACAAAGAGAAATTTACAAGAAGAGTCAACGATATTGAGTAAGCAATATAAAGATGTTGTAGGATGGCTTAGAATATCTGGCACAAGTATTGATACCGCTATTTTTCAGTCAGATAATAACGATAGATATTTAAGAAAAGATAAGGATAATAAAGAGACAAAATGGGGAGAAAACTTTTTAGATTATAGATGTGATATCAAAAAAATGGAACAATCAATGCAACATTATATCATTTATGGTCATAACACAGAAGTGGATACTAGATTTACACCATTGTTTAATTACAAAAAAGAAGAATTCTTTAAAACTCATCAAAATATAGAATTTTCAACATTATATGGTAATTACAAATTTCAAATATTTGCTACATACACAACAAATACAGACTTTTTCTATATTGATACTAAATTTAAAGATGCAGATGACTATGAAACTTTCTTAAAATCATTAAAAGCAAAAAGTGAATACGATACAAAAGTTGAAGTAAACAAAAATGATACAATATTAACATTATCAACATGTGATTATGGAATAGAAAATGGTAGATATGTTGTTCAAGCAAAATTAGTAAAATAATATAAAAACAAAACAATCAAATAAAAAAATAATACAAACAAGCAAAAAGGTATGATGTAATATAACTATATATTAGATAAATATGTTAAGTTATATATTACATAAAATTGACTTTTTGCTTGTTTTGTGCTATAATTATAGTAGAGAAATATTTTATATCTCTTTGAAAATTCAGGGAGACTTATATAACTACCGACTTTTTGGTGGTATTATATAGTTTCCTTTTATATATATATATATTACAAAAAAATTTACTAGGAGGAAGTTACCATGGCTAAAACAAAAACAGCAATCACCCCGGAGGTTCCGGTAAAAGTAGAGATGGAAGACATCTCTAGTAATTCTCAACCCACGAGAGTTGAGAAAGCAAAAGCCGCAGCAGTAAAAGCAAAAGCAGAAGCCGAAAAAGCTATTGCTATAGCAAAAGCTGCAGAGGCCAAAGTGAAAGCCGAAGAAGAAAAGGCAGCAAAAGCTGCCGCCAAAGTGGTTGTAAAACAACCATCAGAAAGGGTGGACAACATGATGAAAAATAGCAACTGGCTTTCCACCCATAAAACGGGTGTTTTAGCAGCGCTTATAGCGCTGCTGGTAGTTGTAATGATAGCAATGGGCTTTACCATTGTTAACTTGAGTGTACGGAACGATCAGTCAGCAGACAAGGTAACTCTCCTTACCTCTGATGAAGGTGTTACCCTTATAGAGGAAGTTTCCTCTCTTCGCAAGGAGATGGTGGAGCGGGATAAAGCTCAATCTGAAAAGATTGACGCCTTGTCCAAAAGTGTAGAGGCTCTTAAGGAAGATAACAAAAAGCTCCATGAGAAGCAGGATGAATACTCAAAAAGGCTGGAAGCTCTTGAGAAGAAAGAGTCCACTACTTCTACTAACCTTTCATTCGAGGAAGTGGAAGATGGCTCCGAAAATAGTGGCTCTGACAACGGTTCAACGGGTAATGTGGGTTCTTCCAACACACCAGTGAACATCACCTATGAGGCTACTACAGAAAATCTTGCTTTGATAACAAAGCAAGATGACACTGCAGCCAAAGAGGAGGTAAAAGAACGAGAGGTTGCGAAACCTCAAGAGGATATGACATCCGATGAAGATGTCATAACATTACCTCCTTCTGCCCCAGAAGCAACTCCTACGCCTGCTCCTGTTACGAAAGTAGAGGAAAAAGAGGACGGTTCTACTCAAATTTCCGGCGGGCAGAATACTGATGAAGCTGAACCAGCAGAGAAGTTTGATTGGGACAGCGCCGACAACGTAGGCGTTGTTGATGACAAAGGCAATACGGGTGCCGTCGCTGCTGCTATCCAAGCTACCGAAACTTCTATTAAAACTCCTGAAGTGGAGACTATAGAGGAACCTGTAGTTGAGGTACCTGATGTAGAGGTTGTAGCAGACGCTGCTTAACCTCAAGTGGTGGTAACACCATGTATTTATTAGGAAACTTTAAAAAAATTATTTCATAGGAAGAGCGGCATAATTGCCCCACCTATGAGTAATTTAACGAATGCAATTCCACTGACGAGTGGGGTTGTGTTTTTTTTGCCCTTTTTCAAATTTCTACATTTTTTTTACTTTTATCATGTTATACTTTCATTGAGGTGATATTATGACATATAAATACGAGGACGGAAATTTAAATTTAAGTTTGAATGAAGAATTAGATATGAATTCTTGTAAAATGCTTAGAACGGTAATGGATGGATATATAATGAGATATCAACCAAAAGAATGTGTAGTGGATTTAAGTGAAGTAACATTTATGGACAGTAGTGGTATTGGTCTCATACTTGGTAGATATAATCTATTAAAATTAATCGACTCTAAAATGACAATATTAAATCCAAGTGGTAGTATAAAAAGGTTATTAGAAGTTTCTAATATATCAAATCATATAACGTTGAGGTGTGAGTAGTATGGAAAATTTTATGAGAATGGAGATTAAAGCATTACTTGAAAATGTAGCACCAGTACGAGTTGCTGTTAGCACTTTTATATCCAACCTTGCTATTACAATTGATGAATTAATGGATATCAAAACTGCAGTATCGGAAGCAGTCACTAATTCAATTGAACATGGTTATGATGGTATATTCAATGATGAATCCACAGTAATTGTAAACATCTATACAAAACGTGAAGATTATGATGATATCAAAATAGAGATTATTGATATGGGAATTGGAATAGATGATATTGAACTTGTTACTACACCAACCTATACTTCAAAACCAGAATTAGAACATGCTGGTATGGGATTTACGATCATGGAAACTTTTATGGATGAAGTATCCATTGATTCTAGCAAAGATAGCGGTACTACTATTACGTTATCTAAAAGACTAAAAAAGAAAAAATCAATTGTTTAGGCAATATTGCTTTTTTAACTCTTCTTATCTAATTTAGATTTGAGGAGCTTTTTTGTTGAAAAAATAGATAAAATCTGTTAAAATAGATAGAGTAAATAAAAGGAGAGAAACTTTGGAAAATAGAATAAGAAAATACTTGGCACATAATGGGATGGTTAGTGTCATGGTAATGGATGGCACTAAAATGGTAAGTGAAGCAAGAAATACACATAATTTATCTAATGTTGTGACTGCTGCTCTTGGTAGAACTTTAATAATGACATCTATAATGTCTTGTAAATTAAAAGAAAAAGGTAATAGAATTACAGTACAAATAAAAGGCGATGGGCCGATTGGTAGCATGGTAACCTGTGGCGATGGTAACTTAAAGATAAAAGGATATGCCTCTACTCCAAATGTAGAATTGCCTTTAAATTCAATTGGTAAATTAGATGTAGCAAAAGCTGTTGGAAAAGGCTACCTAAATGTGATAAAAGACATAGGATTAAAAGAGCCATATATTGGTTATTCTAATTTAGTATCTTCAGAAATAGCAGAAGATTTTGCTTATTATTTCGTTACATCTGAACAAACACCATGTGCAGTTGCACTCGGCGTCAATATAGCAAAGGATAACAAGGTAGATATGGCAGCAGGCTATATTATTGAGCCATTACCTGATTGTAGTGACGAAGTTATTACTATCATTGAGAGTATCAATACAAATATTTTTAGTGTGACAGGACTGATGAGTGATTTAGCTGATATGGATGATGTAGCAAAAACAATTTCAGGAGATAATCATATAGAGTTACTAGAGGAAGTATACCCGCAATATGAATGTGATTGCTCTTTAGAAAGAATTGATAAAACTATTATTGCTTTAGGAAAAGAAGAAGCTTTTAAAATAGCCGATGAAAATCAAGGATTTGTAGAAATTAATTGTAATTTTTGTAACAAAACCTATCAATATAATAAAGAGATGATTGGAAAATTATTTCAAAAATAAGGAGAAAAAATGGAATTTAATGTTTCAAAAGAAAGCGTTGGAGAAAGGCTTGATAACTTTATTGTGCAAAATGTGGATAGCATTACAAGAAGTTATATAAAAAAGTTAATTGATGACGAGCATGTCGTTGTAAATCAAAAAAAACAAAAAGCTGGTTATGCATTAAAAGAAAATGATATTGTTTCCATTGATATTCCAGAAGATAAAGAGGCAAATATACAAGCAGAGGATATTAAACTTAATATTGTTTATGAGGATGAAGATATTTTAATTATAGACAAAGAAAAAGGAATGGTAGTTCATCCTGCCAATGGGAATTATTCTGGTACAATGGTAAATTCTCTAATGTATACTCATAAGGATAAACTGTCTTCTATTAATGGTATTGTGCGACCTGGCATTGTGCATAGAATCGATAAAGATACATCAGGGATATTAGTGGTTGCTAAAAATGATAACGCTCACAAAAAACTTTCTGAACAATTTAAAGTACATAGTATCACTAGAAAATATATTGCTATTGTAAAGGGAATTATAACAGAAGAGAATTTGGTGATAAATTATCCAATTGGTAGAAGTTCTAAAGATAGGAAAAAAATGGCAGTTACTTACAAAAACAGCAAAGAAGCAATCACGCATATTAAGGTTTTAAGACGTTTTTACGATTCAAATGTAACCGTAGTGGAAGCAACACTTGAAACGGGTAGAACACACCAAATAAGAGTACATATGGCATATATAGGACACCCATTAGTAGGTGACGAAGTATATGGAAATAAAGATACTAAGTTTAAAGTAAGTGGTCAGATGTTACATGCCAAAGTACTAGGATTTATTCATCCAACTACTGGTAAGTATGTTGAATTTGAATCTGATTTACCAGAGTATTACAAAGAAGTGTTAAAAAAGTTAGAAAACAAAGAACAAGATAATAATTAGGAAAGGAAAAAAGATGATTAGAATTAATAAATATATCGCAAAATGTGGGGTGTGCTCAAGGCGAAAAGCAGATGAACTGATACAAAATGGTAGTATTAGCGTGAATGGTAGTAAAGTAACTGACCTTGGTATGATGGTTGACGAAGAAAAAGACAAAGTTTCTATCTATGATAAAGAATTAACATTAGAAGAGAAAAAAGTATATATTATGCTCAATAAACCAAAGGGGTATGTGACAACCAATGATGAACAATTTGGAAGGGATAGTACCGTGGATTTAATACAAGAAGAGGCAAGAGTATACCCGATTGGAAGACTTGATATGTATACAGAAGGACTACTACTGCTTACCAATGATGGTGATTTTGCCAATAAGCTAACTCATCCAAAACATGATGTTGAAAAAGTATATGTTGTAAAGATAAATGGTAAAGTGAGTGAGGAACAGATTGAAAAACTAAAAGTAGGTGTTGATATAGGTGATTACATAACAAGAGAGGCAAAGGTAGAACGTAAAAGTAGTAATTTATTACAAATTACTATATCTGAAGGAAAAAATAGGCAAGTAAGAAAAATGTGTGAGGCAGTTGATTTAAAAGTACTAGAATTAAAAAGAATACAAATAGGACATCTAAAACTTGGTGACTTACCACTTGGTAAGTATCGTTATTTGACAGAAAATGAAATAAAGAACATCTAATAAAACATTAGATGTTCTTTATTTCAACCCCCACATTTAAGATAATGCAAGAGTTATATTTAAAATTTAAAAGTCACAGAGATTAGTGTTTCCTTTTCCTAGCAGCTTCTGATTTTTTCTTTCTCTTAACGCTAGGTTTTTCATAATGTTCTCTTTTTCTAATTTCTGCAAGAACTCCATATTTTGCACATTGCTTTTTAAATCTAGCTAGTGCGTTGTCTAAACTTTCATTATCTTTTATTTTTATTCCTGGCATATATTAATTCCCTCCCCTCAGTGGGAAATACTTGAAATCATTTTAAGTGTATAAGTATTTCTAAATTACTATTAAATTATACAATAGTTTGTCCAATAAGTCAAGTTATGTTGCTAAAAAAGTGCAAAAAGTAGCTTAAAAATAGTGTTATTTAAATTTTTATAATATAAAAACAATGTTATAAAAAATATGTTTTTATACTAATTCATTCAATGATATAATTGACTAAATGTGTATTATACTGTATAATAAATAAGATAAAAGGGGTTAGTTACATTGGAAGAAGAAAAAAAAATTAAAATAGATAAAGAGAAAATTATTAATTATACCATTATTGCCACATTGACGCTTGTCATATCAACTGTTATTATTTATTGCTTAGTGACGGTATTAAAGCCTGTATTAGAAGGTGAAAATACCGTTTCTAGTGCTGGGAATTCTGATTATATCAAACGAATAGAAGAAGCATTAAGTAAAATAGAAAAAAATTATATTGATATAGATGATGTTAGTATGGATGAACTAATTGATGGAGCAATTAGTGGTCTTGCTAATGCTGCGGGAGACCCTTATACTCATTATGTGACGGAAGAAGAATACAATGAGATGTTAACCTCTGGCACAGAAAAGTATGGCGGATTAGGTATCCATTTAACATATGATAAAGAGACTGGTGGGATTTTGATTGTTGGCGTTATGCCAAATACGCCTGCCTATGAAGCGGGTATTAAAGCAGGAGATATCATCGCTAAAGTAGGAGATAAAATGGTAAGCCTAGAAAACTACAAAGAATGTGTTGACAATATGAAAGGCACCGTTGGAGAAAGTGTTCATCTAACCATGTTAAGAGGCGAAGAAGTGATAGAAAAGGATATTAAAAGAGCCCTTATCACTGCCAATAATGTTGAATCTAAAGTAATAGAGGATAATATAGGGTATATTAAGATATTATCTTTTGAAAATAATATCTCTGAACAGTTTAAAACAGAGTATGATAAGTTAATGAAAAACAATATTTCTGGACTAGTAATCGACATACGAAACAATCCAGGTGGATTTGTAAGTGAAACCATTAAAATATTAGACTTATTATTACCAAAAGGAGATGTACTTAAATTAGTGTATAAAGATGGCAGTCAAAAGGTATACAAATGCAGTAATGATAACCAGATTAATATACCACTTGCTATCGTTGCAAACTCACGTAGTGCCAGTGCTTCTGAAATACTCGCAGGAGCTGTAAAAGATTCTGGCAAGGGTGCTATTATAGGGAATAAAACTTACGGTAAGGGTATTGTACAAGAAATACAGAAGTTAAGTGTAAGGGGTGCTCTTTCTATTACGGTTGCAAAATATTATACCGCTAGTGGAATTGAAATCCATAAAAATGGAATAGAACCTAATATTAGCGTAGATTTACCAAAAGAAGTTGAAAATGAAACGGTCATCCCACTTGAGAAAGATACGCAAATACAAAAAGCGATTGAATATATCCATTCTAAAAAATAATTGTAACATAAATGTTAACAACTATGAAACGTAATTTTGATTACACTAATATTGATGCAATAATAATCATATTGGTTTACATATTTTTGAAACAAAGCGGCCTTACAAGGCTGCTTTTATTTTGACTTTTTGATCGAAAAGTGCTATAATTTAGGACATAGAGAGGCTTATTAGGGTGGTTAAAATGGTTTCAAAAGATTCACTACTTAAAGTTAAGCAAGAAGTGGAAACACATATCGGACAAGAGATATTTGTGAGAGCAAATATTGGAAGAAATAAGTGTATTTGCCGTAGAGGAGTTATCGATAGTACTTATTCTAATTTATTTGTCTTTAAAGAATGTGATACTTCTAATAAGTTATCTTACAGTTATGCTGATTTAGTGACGAACAATTTACAATTAAGTTCAGTAAACGGTGAAGTATTAACAAATTATGATTTTTCTAATCCTAAGTATACAAGACTATAGGCGATAATAAGAGGGTGACAGTAGAAATACTGTCTTTTTTTTTGTCTTTTTTTCTAAATAATAAAAATCTTTCTTTTTTGAATATAAAAAGCATATCGTGCAAAAAATAATACAAGTATTACTGTTCAAAAGGAGAAATCATGGAATATAGTAAAGTATCAAAAAAAAGCAAATTATACATTAGTCTATTTATATTTTTAGTAACTATAGTAATACTCATTACTCTAGGTGTTCTTAATCTATTTTTTCAAGATTTTTCAACCTACTTTTATTACTTTTCAGCATTAGTATTTGTCGTATATATCGTATTTATATCATTTTTACCAAATATTGTTTATTCTAATTATGAGTATCGCTTAGATCAGGATAAATTAATATCAATTTATGGTATTATCTTTATGAATAAAAAAGTAGTATTACTGAAAAATGTATATAAAATTGTCATTAAGATGTCACCACTTGGCAGAATTATTGGTCTTTACAGTCTAATACTCGAAACAAGTGCTGGGAGTATCAAGATAAATTATTTAGATGATAGTAAAATAGATGATTTATTTTATAGAATATTAAGAATAGAGGAAGGGATCAAAAATGTTTAATAAACCGTTTAAATCCACTTTCGTTGGAGTGATTGATAATACATTAAAAATGACTTGGCTTGCTACTGTTTTGATTATTACCAATTTTGCTATCATTGTCAATAAAATCAATGAATTGAATCATAGTATTAATGCTAATTTAGTAATTATTATACTACTAGCATTGTTTATCATCACTATGTTTATTGTTTACTGGATTGACTGGAAAATCACAAGGATTTCTTATGAAGATGATGTTATCACTGTGTATAAAAACTTAGTGTTTAAAGATAAATATGAATTTTGTGTCAATAAAATTTCTTCTATTATAGTGGAGCAAAATATATTTGAAAAGCTATTCAAGGTAAGCAAGTTAAGAATTTATACAAATGCTAAAAATAAATATAAAGAAGATATGTATTTTATTGTGAAAAAGAAAGACGCTATAGAATTTAGAGACAAAGTATTTAAAGATTTATTTAATAGCAATGATGTTGATCTCATAGAAGAAGAGAAATACGATGTAAAATATAGTCTCAAAAATATATTATTTCACAGTATTTGTAACATTTCAGTTACTTACATGGTAATTGTAGTAAATGTTATTTTACTTATCTTTACCATGATTAATGATGGAAGTATTGTAAAAGAAATTATGCATAATTTACTTGGTTTTTTAATCACTATTTTTGCGATAGTGCTTCCAGTGCTATATAGTATTGTTACGAGTGTATTAAAATATTGCAAGTTTAAATTAAAAAAGAATGAAAAAGCTTTAATCATAGAGTTTGGACTATTTAATAGTAAGAGCTATATTGTACCTATCAATAGTATAAATGGATTTACCATTACAGAGACTTTACTTTCAAGAATTTTTGGTGCTAAATCCCTTAAAATCATTTGTGCTGGCATATCCAATAAAAAAAGTGAGTTACCTTTCTTAATTCCCATGAGTAGCAATGGAAGAATAGAAAAAGTGATTAATCATATATTTCCAGAGTTAGAATATACCATTAAAACTAAAATAAATTACCAGCCAGATGCTGTTAATATTATTTCGATTTTATTGATTATTATTTTTGATATTGTGTTTTTTATTGTAGCACAAAATCTTGGCTTATCTATTTTGTATACAGTAGGAGGGATTGCAATATCATTTTTACTGATTGCTATCATTTATTATTTTAAAAGAATTAGAATTAAAGAAAACTATATTTCTATTTCTAGTGGATTCATATTAAAGAAGATTTCAATTGTGTTATATAATAGGATAAAACTCATAAAAGTGTCACAAGGTCCACTTTCAAAAATCTTTAACATGTATCTATTTAATGTATATATTATGGCAGGATTTTTTGATAGCAGACATTCTCTTGGTTATTTAAAATCATCTAAATTATATGATATACGAAATAAAATTCCCATATAATAATATATATGGGAATTAAGGAGATTATATATAGTTTTATTTCATTTAAAGATAAATTATCTAATGTTGAATAACATTTTATTCAACTAATATATAATATGATGTACAAAGATTAAAGTTACTTATTTTAAAAAATTAATTGCATAAATATCATTTTCTAACATATAGTGTAGTAGTAGTTTTAAGGGGGATAAAAATATGTTAGTCAATATGCAAAAAAAGAGTTTAAGTTTAAATAAATGCTCTATGAATGAGAATATAAGTGATTGGATCGAACAAGACATTATAGTACCGGATTCTAAACCAGATGCTGTCAAAATTGTCAATGTGATAGTTACACCATATATTACGGATTGTGAGGTAATGGATGGTAAGGTAAAGGTAATTGGCAATCTTAATTATTTTGTAATCTATAGAGTAAATGATGGAAATTATGCTAATAGAGGTTTATTTATGTCCTATCCGTATTCTGAAATTCTTACTGTAGAGAATGCTAAAAGTGGAATGAATATGATGGTAGAACCAAGGTGTAGAAATGTTATTTTTTCTTTGCCAAATGAAAGAAAAATCGCCATTAAAAGTGAGATTATGTTCAAAATGAGAGTAAGAGAAGTTGTTGATGTGGATGTCATCAAAAACTTTGACTGCGATATGCCAATTGAATGCAAAATGTGTAATAAAACTTTTAATAATATCATGCAAAACAAATCAAGTGTGATTGCTTCTAGAGAAGATGTCATGTTACCAAAAGAAGCAGAAGATTTTTTTGAAATATTAAAAGTTGAAACTAAAATAAAAAATACTGAATTTAAAGAAAGTTATAATAAAATTATGGTAAAAGGTGATATAGAGGTAAAAATCATCTATCTTGCCGAAAATGCTGCAGAAGATGTTAAGCGCGTTATTACTCTTGTACCTTTTTCTGCTATGGTAGAACTAGGAAATATTAGTGATAAGTCAAAATTTGATATTAAATATATGATGCAAGATTTTAATATCAAATTAAATCCAGATATTACCACTACAAAAACTTTAAGCGTACAATTTCAGATTAATGTTGATGTTACTATGTATGAAGAAGATGAAGTAGAATATGTCGAAGATTTTTATTGCCAAAATAGAGAGTTAACTTATGAAGAAGAAGCAGTAGAAGCAGTATCTAAAACTGTTACTTTTGATAACCATATTGATATTAAGGAAACGATAACTAATATATTGCCAGCCAATGCAAACTTACTAGATTATAGTTTAGATACCAGTTATATTACACCAAAAATAGTAAACAATATGGTAGAATTAGAAGGAAATGCTAAAGTATCATTGTTACTACAAGATAGAGAAACAATGGAACTTGAAAATAAAGTAATTGATGTATTGATTAATCAAAAATATGATGTGGATGGTATATCAGAAATTTCTAATGCTTATGTAGAAATTACAGGAGATACGATTGAGGTAACACAAAATGGAACGGATATAGAAGTAAAGATTACGCTACAAATTTATACTAATATAGAAGATATGACAAATCTAAGTTCTATTAATGGGATTGAAGATAATATATTAGATATTTCTGATTTGGATAGTATTAATATCTATGTCGTAAAAGCAGGAGATACTTTGTGGAATATAGCAAAAAAATACAAAACTAGTATAGATAAATTAGTCAAAACAAATGATATACAAAATCCAAATTCTATTTCTGTTGGTCAAAAGATACTGATTATTAGGTAATTCTATGAGATGGAAATATTATAAATTAACATTAAGACAAATGCGCTTTAAAAAGCCATTTGTCTTTTTTCTAATACTAGTTTTTTTTGTAATAATGCTTACTTCTTTATTTATCAATAGAATACAACCGACTTTAATTTCCCTTTGTAATTCACATATTAAATCAATTGCCCTTAAGTCTACTAACAAGGCTGTATATAATTATATAAAAGATGTTAAGTATGATAACTTAATCAACATTGAAAAAGATTCTAGAAATAGGGTAACATCATTATCGGCCAATGTAATGGAAATGAATCGCATATCTACATTAGTTGCAAAGCAAGTTCAAGATGAATTAAGTAATCATATTGAAAGTGAAATATTACTACCTCTTGGAAGTATTATTGGGAGTAATCTACTAGGAGGTTATGGACCAAAAATAAGCATTAAGATTTTGCCAGTGGGAGAGGTGGAAGCAAAGTTTAAATCAAGTTTTGAATCGGCTGGAATTAATCAAACGAGGCATAGTATCATCATAGAGGTCTGCTCTTATGTAAGAACGATATCTCCTATTTATTCTGATACACAAAAGTATATCAATGACATTGTAGTAGCAGAAACTGTCATTGTAGGTGATATACCAGAAGCATATTATGACATACAAGGAATTGAAGGCTTATCACAAAAAGATGCTCTTGAATTAATAGAATAGAAAAATAAATCAAAATATTAAAATTAACTTTAATATTTTGATTTATTTTTACGGTTAATTAACATTGAATACTGTATAGTATGATAGGGGTGATTTTATGTTGATGTTTGTAATGAAAGAAAAAAGAATGGATGCTAGATTAAGTTTAAATAGATTAAGCAAGATGACTGGACTAAATGAAAAGTTTTTATTTGAACTTGAAAATAACTATATTGAAAGTGTTAGTTATGTGGAATTAGAATTGATTGCTAGAGTTTTAAATGTAAAAGTAAGAGAACTATATTATACGATGGGAGATTATGAAGTACTTCGTAGAAAATTATATATTTCCATAGATGAAAAAGGCATTAACAGTGTGGAGGTGAGAAAAATAAGTATATTAATAGATGAATTATTTAATAATATGAATCGTTAATGTATACAATTTTTTTCTCTTGTGATATAATTTTGTAAAGTGAATTGTTTTGAAAAGATTAACAAAAAATAAATAACCTGGTGTTAGGATAGAAAGTAGCTATATCGTAAACGAAGGAGATTATTATCACGAGATTTAGAAAAGCTCCGAAGTTAGGACAAGACTAAATCATATCAATTTAGGAAATTAATGAGTGAAAAGCTTACGAATGCCAATTTATTCATGACGCTTGCTAAATATGGATTAAAGTAATAGGAGGAACCATTATGGAAATTGTCAATTTAATACAAAAAATAGAAGCATATATACCAGTAGAATATATGAATCTGTCACACTTTATTGCTGGCTTAATGCCATATATCTTTTTAGCTTTTTCTATCGTCACATGTTTTCTAGGATATAAGTTTCACAAATTCTGGGTAGGAGTTTGTTTTGCAATTATTGGTTTTATTTTAGGATGTTCATTACCAATTTTCATTCCACAAATTAGTATAACAGTAGCTATTATAGCAGGAATTTTGCTTGCAATACTAACTGTAGTACTATCAAAACCGTTATACAAATTACAAGTGTTTTTTATTAACTTCTTTTCTTCATATATTTTGTTAAGTAGATTACTTTGTATTTTTTTACCAGAGGCGGCAGGTGCTTTAATTGGGTTAGTACTTGCTATATTGGTTGGAATTCTTGCTATTAAATATATGTACATTATTACAATTATCACAACATCTGTTACAGGAAGCTATGTTATGTTTAATCAAATGTTCTATTTATTAAAAGGAGAACACAATTACATATACTTTATTGCAATACTTGTTATGTCTGTTATAGGAGCTATAGTACAATTTAAGACCTATCAAAATAGCGATAAAAAATATAAAAAAGTGGAGGGCTAAATGAATATGGAAGTAAAAATAAAAGGTATCTATAAACATTTTAAAGGTAATTATTATCTTGTGGAAGATATCGCGTTGCATAGTGAAACATTAGAAAAATATGTGGTATATAGACAATTATATGGTAATAATGAAGTATATATTAGACCATATGATATGTTTTGTTCTCTCGTGGACAAAGAAAAGTATCCTCATATTTCACAGAAATATAGATTTGAGCTACAGGAAATAAAGAAAGTATAAAGGAATCTACTCCAAATAATTGGATTTTTTATGTAATGCGTTATATAATGATATCAATGTTAATTCTTTATATTATCGGTAAATTCAGATAAAAATATTACAAATTAAATTAAGGAGTATTTATGAATTTTATCTTCCTGAAGAAGTGATTCATAAAATTTAAAATTGTATAAAGAGTGCATTTTGTATATTAGTAAAAGGCACTCTTTTGTTCAGTAAAAATAAATAATTTTACTAATGGTATAAAATTTGATAGAATAAATGAGGTGATAATAAATGGATGTAACAATTAGAAACAATATTAAGGCTGGTACAAAAGTGATGATAGTACAAAAACCACATCAAAGAACGGGACAGCTAACAGAAGGAATTGTAAAAGATATTTTAACAAACAGTAACATTCATCCCCGAGGAATTAAAGTTAGATTAGAGTCTGGTATAGTTGGTAGGGTGCAAGAAATAATAGGATAAGTATCAGAAATCTTTGTATATAGTAGAGGCACTAAGTTTATAGTGCTTTTTTATTGAAGCAAAATGAATTTTTCTTGACTTTACATAAAATAAATAGTATAATAGGAATGCAAATGTCTATAGTAGCTTATCAACAAAAATTTGTTTAGGGGGAAGAAAATTGCCAAACAGAAAAAATCACTACGCAGATATGGACAGATTTCGTGAGACTCGGAATGCTCAAAAGAATAGGTATTATGGAAAAACTGCAATTTATGCAGCACGGAGATGGACTGCAGAAGAAGAGCAAAAAGTGCTAGAACATTCAATCCCAGATACAGAGTTATCCAGCAAAATTGGACGTTCAGTGCGGTCTATACAGATTAGAAGGAGTAGATTGAATAAAACAAGAGGAAATGCTATGGAGTATAATTAATAGCACCACATATCTTAAAAGTGTGAAACATGCACCAGTACATTTAATAAGGAATGAATTCTGTAAGTTACAGGACTCATTCCTTTTGGTTTGGCCTTAATTCTTTTATGATTTCGTAGGTAGAAATTAAATAAGCAACTTAAAAAAATGAAAGACAAAGGATATACTAGTTTATGGATTGCAATTTCACGCTAACCCTTGAGATATTTCCTGTTAAAATGAACAAATTTTTTATATAATATTAAAGTGAAAGGAGGAAAAATATGAATCAAGAAAAAATTGGAAGGTTTATTGCCGAGTGCAGAAAAGAAAAAAATATGACGCAACGAGAATTAGCAGAAAAATTAGGTGTATCAGATCGTACGGTAGGAAATTGGGAAAATGGAAGAAATATGCCTGACTTATCATTATTTAAACTTTTATGTGCTGAATTGGAAATAACACTTAATGACTTAATGAGTGGTGAAAAAGTAAAAGAAAAAGAATATCAATATAAGCTGGAGGAAAATATAATTAATACAATAGATTATACTAATAAAAAAATTGAAAACAGAAATAATTTTATTGGTTTAATATTAATCATATTTGGTGTGTTAATTTCAATTACTGCTGTTGCAATATTTCCTAGTGAAAGTAGCTGGGGATCGATTTATTCTATATTTGGTGTAATGGTATCTTTAATAGGTATTAGTAAATTCACGAAGAAATTAACTTATATAAAAAGGTTAATTTGTAATTTTGGATATTTTATAATGTTTGTATTATTGCTAATCTTGATAGATTATATAGGAGTTGTTAACATGCATCAAGCACCAAGATTTGCATTAGTAAAAATTTCAGGAGAAAATGTTATGTACTACGATACACCATTTTATGATGTTGTAAGGCATAATGTTGACAAAGATAACGAAACATTTAAAGTGATTAAAAATCAAAAATATGATAAAGATAATATTGATGCCTTTTGTAAATAACAAATTACAATTTTATTTTATCGTTTTTATAAAAATGATAGCTTATAAAAGCAAAATCCTGCAAACCGTTGTGGTTGCAGGATTTTGTATATATTGTCTATCTCTTTGAAAATTGTGGTGCTTTTCTTGCTTTCTTAAGACCGTATTTTCTTCTTTCTTTTACTCTAGAATCTCTAGTTAAAAGACCATTTCTTTTTAAAGTTGTATGAACATCTGGATCTGTAGTAGCAAGTGCTTTTGCAATACCATGAGCTATAGCCCCTGCTTGCCCAACGAATCCACCGCCATTTACGGTAGCAACAACATCATATTTTTCCATTAGATTAGTTGCTGTAAAAGGTTTTAATACGATAGCTTTTAAAGTATCTAACGTATATGTTTCATTCATATCTTTTTTATTGATTGTTATTTTACCAGTTCCAGGAATGATGTTAACTCTTGCAATTGAAGATTTTCTTTTTCCTGTTGCATAAATATATTCTTTCTTTGCCATTTTTCAAACTCCCTCCTAAAATTCCCAATTTAAAGGTTTTTGTGCATCATGAGTATGTTCACTACCTTTAAATACTCTTACATTTGTAAGTAATTGTCTACCTAATGAATTACCAGGTAACATTCCTTTTACTGCAAGTAACAAAGCTTTATCTGAGCTATTAGCCATTAAATCTTTGTAAGGAGTCTCTTTCAATCCACCTATATAACCAGAATGAGTTCTATAAACTTTTTGGTTTAATTTGTTTCCTGTTAAAACAATTTTATCAGAATTTATTACGATAACATTATCACCACAATCTAAATGTGTAGAATAAGTTGGTTTGTGTTTTCCTTTTAATAATTTAGCGATTTCGCTAGCAACTCTACCAAGAGGTCTATTCGCTGCATCTATCACATACCATTTTTTTTCAATTTCTTTAGCTTTTACACTATGTGTAGTATTATTCATTTTTTAATTTCCTCCTAATACATAATAAAACAAGTCAAACCTTCCGGGGTTTAGCTGACTTTTTATTCGATACTTAAATATTATACCTTTAAAAAGGCAAAATGTCAACAATAACGGGTAAAAAACTTTAAAAATTAACAAAATCGTATAATAGAGATAATAGGCGATTTATGAAATAAAATGTAAATACTTAATTTGCTTTTAAAACTCTTGCAAAAAAGCAGTATTTATAGTAATATATAATAGTATAATAATGAAATAAATAAACTTTATTAACATAGAAAAGAGGTTATAAAATGGACGAATATGGCGAGATTTTTGATACGTATATTGAACCAGAAGAAATATCAAATGATATCATGGATATTAAAGAAGTAGCAAAATTAAATGGTATTATTTCAAAACTAAAAATGTATCATAATAATCCAACTGAATTAACAAAAGTATATACCAATATCTTGTTTGATGATAATGTTTCTTTTATCATGACAAAAGTTAGTCAGGACCAAATATTTGCTTCTCAATTTCCAGAATTTTATGAAGTAAATTCACATGGAGAGAATATGATTAACTGTCAACAAAACTCAACATATCATAAATATGGTACTTTTAAACATACACTAGCTGCCATTGAATTTGTAGGAAATCCACAAATACCAATAGGAGATTGGCAAAAGAGAATATTAAAATGGACAATGTTGTTACATGATATAGGAAAACCATATGTAAAAACAATTGCAGAGGATGGAACTGAAAGTTTTGCTGGACATGATGATAAATCTGTTGAACTAGCTATACCCATACTAAACAGATTTTATTTTTCAGAGGATGAAAAAAGAATTATACTGACTTTAATTAAATATCATGATAGATTTTTAAATGAAGGTGAGATAACAAATGATAATATGAAATTTTTAGCTTCAGAATTAAACAATAATAAAGAACTATTTTATTTATTATTAGATGTAAAAGATGCGGATGCAAAAGCAAAATGTTTAGAAGTCTACAGTAAATTTAAAATTGTAAAAAATAAATACATGGAATTTGTCAATAACTACTTCTCGTATAAACAAGAAAAAGAGGCAAAACCAGAAGAAGCAGATGCTATTTCAGGTGATAGAGAGAAGGCTCGTGCTTCTGTCAATGAACTTGAGACACTACTGGATTCTGTATTGACTAGAAGAGCAATTAAAACTTTGTATCAGCCTATTGTAGACTTAAAATTACAAAGCGTTTGGGCTTATGAGGTATTTACTAAAATAGAAAGTAAAAAGAAAATAGATATCATGGAATTTTTTGAATATTCTAAAGATGTTAAAAAACATGATAAATTACAACAAATATTGCTCATTAATGGTATAGAAGATTTTGAAGCGTTAACCGTTAAAGAGGCAAATAAAATCATCGTAAATGTTGATTTATATAGTTATGATAATTATATCAATAAACCAAGAATTTATGATATGATGAGAAGAAATAAAGTAATCGTTGAATTTCAAAATTATGAAAGAAAAGACTTCAATAAATTACAGGATATTATTGGGATGATTCATAAAAATGGTGGATTTGTGGCCTTGGATAATTTTGGTATTAGTACCTTAAATTTAGATGATATTAATATGTTAAATATAGACTATATTGTACCAGATATCTCAATGGTAAGAGGCATCTTAGAAGACGAAGATAAACAGAGATTTTTATCAGATTTATTAACTTTTTCTACTGCAAAAGAATGTGAACTGATACTCGTTGGTGTAGAAAATAAAGAAATTTTAGAATTTGCAAAGCGTATTGGTGTTAGATATGTGCAAGGATATTACTTTGCTAGACCAGATTTTAAAGTGATATCTATGAATAATATGATAAAAGAAAAGATTAAAGAAGCATCTGAAGATGAAATATAAATGTACATAATATTGCAAATTAAAAATATTTAAAAATATGTCATGAAAAGGCTTGACAGAAGAATATTTCTATAGTACAATACATATGAACGAATGTTTGATATGTTTTTAGGAGGGTATTATGATATCAGAAGAAAGAAAAAAAGCCTTAGATATAGCTATGGCACAAATAGAAAAGAATTTTGGAAAAGGTTCTGTTATGAAACTAGGGGAAATTGGTAATGTAAATGTAGATTCCATCCCTAGTGGAGCGTTAAGTTTAGATATTGCACTTGGAATTGGTGGATTCCCAAGAGGAAGAGTGATAGAAGTGTTTGGACCTGAATCTTCAGGTAAGACAACTGTTGCATTACATGCTATTGCAGAAGCACAAAAACTAGGAGGTATCGCAGCCTTTATTGATGCAGAGCATGCATTAGATCCTGTTTATGCAAGAAATTTAGGAGTAGATGTAGATAACCTAATTGTTTCTCAACCTGATACTGGCGAACAGGCTTTAGAAATTGCAGAACAATTAATTAGAAGTGGAGCAGTGGATATTATTGCGATCGATTCTGTTGCGGCTCTTGTACCAAAAGCTGAAATCGATGGGGAAATGGGTGATTCACATATAGGTTTACAAGCCAGACTTATGTCTCAAGCGTTAAGAAAATTAACAGGTGTTTTAGCTAAATCTAAGACAGTAGCTATTTTTATTAATCAGTTAAGAGAAAAAGTGGGAGTTATGTTTGGAAATCCAGAAACAACGCCAGGTGGTAGAGCTTTAAAATTTTATGCATCTGTTAGACTTGATGTAAGAAAACAAGAAGCAATCAAAATAAATGGTGACGTAATGGGAACTAGAACAAAGGTGAAAGTAGTTAAAAATAAAGTTGCACCACCATTTAGAGAAGCTATTTTTGATATCGTTTATGGAAAAGGAATTTCTCAATCTGGATGTATTCTTGACCTTGCAACCGACCTTGATATTATTGATAAAAGTGGCGCTTGGTTTTCATACAATGGTCAAAAGATCGGACAAGGTAGAGAAAATGCAAAACAATATCTAGAAGAAAATCCAGCAATTATGGAAGAGATAGATAAAAAAGTAAGAGACAATTTTAATACTGCTTTTGAAAAGAGTATGGGAGAAATTCCAGAAGCAGGGTCTGATAAAGAAGAGAGTCTAGATATTGAAGAATAATTGATGGATAAGGAGAGTATTTTATGAGCTTTGATGAGGCAAAAGAAAAGGCAGTAAGATACCTTGTAGTAGCTAAAAAAACTGAATTTGAGGTTATGAATAAACTTAAAAAATTAAATTGTGAGGAGGATATTGCTGAACAAGTCATCGCATACTTAAATAAAATTAATTATCTCAATGATAAGGAATATGTAGACGCATATATAAGACAATGTATGCGTCTTTTGAATTATTCAATTTATGAGATAAAACAAAAGCTATTGCAAAAGGGTATAAAAAAGTGTATAATTGAAGAAAAGTTAGCAAAATTAAGTGAGACTAACTATGAAAAAGAAGTAGTACAAAAACTATTAAATGGCAAACTAAAACAAATGGAAGAATTAAAACAGAAGCAATATTTATATCGAAGAGGATTTAAATACAATTGTGATAATGATTAATAGGTAAGGAGAATTGAAATATGATAATGGTACCAACACCACATAATAACGCAAAAATTGGTGATATAGCAAAAGTAGTTATCATGCCTGGGGATCCATTAAGAGCAAAATATATAGCAGAAACGTATCTTAATGAGTATGTTTGTTACAATGAAGTAAGAGGTATGCTTGGCTATACTGGATATTACAAAGATGTTAAAGTATCTGTACAAGGTAGTGGGATGGGTGTACCGTCCATGGGTATATATTCAAGAGAATTATTTGAAGGCTATGATGTAGATTATATTATTAGAGTAGGTAGTGCAGGTGCTTTAGCTAATAATGAGGCAAGTGATAGTGCTAATAGAGTAAAATTAAGAGATATATTAGTGGCAGAAACAGTAGATACTGATTCAAACTTTTTAGTATCTAACGAATTAGAGGAACTGTTCCCAGTTGTTTCCTATGATATGTTGGAGAAGTTAGAAAAGATAGCAAACCAAAATAAAACACAAATCAAAGTTGGTGAAATATATACATCTGACTCTTTCTATAAATCAAAAGAACAACTAGTAGAAACATCAAAATTAGATATTCTAGGAGTAGAGATGGAAACCTTAGCACTATATGCCAATGCTGCTATTACTTCAAAAAATGCACTTGCTATGTTTACGGTATCAGATAATCCAATCCTTGGCGAGTCTTTAAGTGCAAGTGAAAGACAAACTGGATTTAATAAAATGATTGAACTTGCTTTAGCATTGGCAATAGAATGTGGAAAAGAATAAAGAAATAGGTGAAAAAATGCAAGAGATAATACTAAATAATAAACCTCAATATAACTTTGTAATAGAAAATTTTGAAGGTCCTTTAGATTTATTGTTATATTTAATTTCTAAAAATAAAATGAATATATTTGAGATTTCTTTAAGTCACTTAACAGATGAATATGTTAGTTATTTAAATGAGATGAATGAACAAAATATTGAAGTCGCTTCTGAATTTATTGTGATGGCTGCTACTTTACTTGATGTAAAAGCAAGAAAATTACTACCCGAACTTGAGCCAAAAGAAGAGGAAGAAGAAACTCTTACTGAGGAAGATATCATAGCAAAAATTATTGAATACAAAAAATACAAAGAAGTATCAGAACAAATCAAAGAGATGCATGCTCAAAATTTTGGTTCTTTTGCCAAAGCTTTTGAAAAGATAAAATTTGAAAGAAAAGCAGAATATACAGGACAAGCTTTGGATAAAAGTGAATTGTGTGAATTATATGTTGGAATTTTAGAAAGAAATGTTAATAAAATCAATCGACAAGCAAAGGAAATAGAAAAAATTGCGTTATATGAAAAAGTAACTGTTAAGGATAAGGTTAAGCAAATTGTAGAGTATCTTAATACAAATGAAAACATGGTATTTAACCAAATGTTTGATACTCATAAATGCGAGAATATAGAAGTAGTAACTGCATTTTTAGGAGCATTGGAACTTAGCAAATTAAAGCAAGTAAGTATTGACCAACAATACATTTTTTCAGATATTAATATTTCAAAGTTAGGTGATGATAAGATTAAGATTGATGCGTCTAATATATTAGATTAATTAAGTATACATTTAAATAAACAAGGAATATCACTAAAAGATAAACAAAGAGAAGAGATACCATATAATAATGAATTAAAGATAGATGAAGACTATACTTACTGATACAAAACAAGGACTTCTTCTAATATTTCAAAAGTAGGAAATAGCTGAAATTATGGCTCTTTGGAAATAGTTGGGTGTAAATTCTAAAAAAATGATAAGAGCGAGTAGTAAAGGAGATGATATTGAGTCATCTCTTTTTCA
The DNA here is from genome assembly GCA_028692955.1 of Clostridia bacterium. Lineage (GTDB taxonomy): Bacteria > Bacillota > Clostridia > TANB77 > CAG-465 > CAG-465. The sequence goes on along the minus strand of JAQUWH010000005.1, from coordinate 1,766 downwards.
ATGGTATGCCGGGAATAGTGTACAGCTAGGTGGTGAAAGTCTACTAATGATATTATTTTTATGCAATTGAATCACCAATACCTTTCTTTGATGTGCTTTCTAACATAATTTTAAGGCAAAAGTGGTATTATATAACCAGGTTTAGTAGAGATACTAAATCTTTTTTCATGTTCATATGAAAAATAAATTAAATTTACTTTATTTTTATTGGGAAAGATACTTCGCATAAAATATAATTAATATACACAAAATAAATTAATGAATCCAAATTTGATTCAAAAGATGTCGAAAATAGTTGCAAAAAGAAGTTGTATACGATAAAATATAAATAATATATGTTATATAATACAACTATTAAAAATGTAAACAATAGTTAATATAATAATGTAAAAATGGAGGAATTGATAGTGAAAACAAAGGAAAATGCAAAGAGAGGTATCAGTCTTATCACGTTAGTTATAACGATAATCGTAGTGATCATATTGGCAGCTGCCGTGATACTAACATTAAATAATAATAATCCAGTAGAGAATGCAAAAGAGGCGACTTTTAGAAGTGATGTAGCAAGCATTAATGAGCAATTAAACTTATATGCCTTAAATGAACTTGCAAAAAATGACGGAACATTCGATATAACAAGTATGAATGGAAAAGTATCAGATTATATACCAGGAGTGACTCAATATGATAGTGAGTTAAAAGTAGAACAAGGAAAACTAGTATATACAGGATCAGATACAAAAAGAGCACAAATGGTAGAGGAGATTGTAGGAAAAACAAGTACAGTAGAAGTGGGTGGATTAAAATATAACAAACCTAATTTAACATACTTACCATCCGCTACAACAAAGGCAGTAAAATGGGATGCTAGTAACGTAGAAACAGAAATGGAAATAACAACAGCAGATAAGGATATAAGCTGGTATGACTATGCAAATAAGAAATGGGCAAATATTTATACGAATAATAATGGAAATAAAGCGTATTGGGTATGGATACCAAGATATGCATATAAAATAGATAACCCTCACACAACAACAGCAGAACAAATTAACATTAAATTTTTAAGTGGAACAAGTAATGTAGCAAGTGATGGAAGCAGTCTAGAGGGATATACAGTACATCCTGCGTTTACATTTGGAGAAACACAGTTAAGTGGAATCTGGGTAGCAAAATACGAAGCAAGTAGTTCAGATCCAAATAAAGTAGAAACTTCAGGATATACAGGAGGAGGAAATACTACTGGATTACAAGTAAGAGTATTACCAGATGTATATAGTTGGAGAAATATTCATACGGGAAATGCACAAACGGTAAGTATGAATATGACCAGTAGTAATGGAAGTGTGGGAACAGATAACAATACAGATACACACCAAATGAAAAATATAGAATGGGGAGCAGTAGCATATTTATGTCAAAGTGTATATGGACAAGAACCATGGAATAACCCACATGGGGATTGGACAGCAGGATCATATAAGCTAAAAACAGGATATGCAGGGGCAAGTAAAGATAGTGGATCACTTTCCGAAGGAAATGCAAATTTAGCAAAATATAACACAACTAATGGTGTAAAAGCAAGTACAACGGGAAATATCTATGGCATCTATGATATGGCTGGAGGAGCATATGAATATGTAGCATCTGTATTAAATAATGGAAATTCAAATATAGGAACATATATGAAAGTAGATCATGTACAAAGTAACAAAGTAAAAACAGAATATGCGAAATATTAATATGTATATTAACCAGAAGACGAA
>JAQUWH010000004.1 GCA_028692955.1 Clostridia bacterium | reverse complement strand
ATCTTTAGACATTAATTATCATCTCCTTTTCTATTAATTTATCAAAATATGTAATAACTCAATTTGTTAAAATCCTTATTTTATAAAGGTTTGAGTGAGTGTTTCCATATGTCTCCATTAGCCAGTTTATGTTTGTTTTGCTTCCTTGATTATCCTGGTTATTATTTCTATTTTCTTGTCTTTCTTTTCTTTTTTTATACATATCTTTTGCCATAATTTATTACCTCCTTTTATTGTATCATATATCTCGTTTTTAGTTCTTTAGCACCTATCGATCTATATAATTCATTTGCTGGCATTCCATACCAGCATTCTAATTCAATCCTATAATCTAATTTTTTTAATTCACTTATAATTTTAGAACCAATACCTAACCCTCTACATGATTCTTCTATATAAATATCTTTTAAATATAAGATCGACTCGTTATCTATCTCAGATTTTTGTATTTGATATTCAACCATTCCTACATATCTATTATCATAATTAATTAAGAATTGATAAAATCCTTTTTCACCTATGTTTCTAATTGCTTTATTATCATCATAATCATCTACTACTATATCAAACAAACCTAATTTATTTGCATATTGTTGATGATATTTTATTAAATCAACTTTAAACTTACTAAATTGATTAATTTCATCTCTTGATTCCACTTTTAATAACAAATTGCTAAATTCGTTCCCCATATACTACACCTACTTTTCTATTAATATGTAATAAACTATTTTTCAAAATCCTATATTTGATAAAAGTTTGCAGTGAGTTGTCTTTAAATCCCGATATCCCAGTTAATGTTTATTTTATTTGTTTGATTATCTTGATTATTTTGTTTTTGTCTTTCTTTTCTTTTTTGATACATATCTTTTGCCAATTTACTCACTTAATTTATTTATTATTTTGGAAAGTTCCCCATTAATTATAATAGGATTAAAACCTTGGATTTCATCAAATAGCATACCTTCTGGTATATTATTATATAAATATATTTTTTTGTTTAATCTAAAAGCATCATATATCTCTAAAAATGTTGCTCCACCTATATAGTTTTTGTAAATACTATTACCTTCCTGTTTGTCAAAGTTCAAAACTAAAACAGCATCCATATTACTAATCGTTTCTTCGCTTTGTCTATACATTTTTGCTTTAAATTTTTGATGTTCTGCTTCTCCTAAACTCCACATTTCTTGTTCTGTATTTGGATTATCATAACAGTTAGGAAGAAATACTTCTATTCCTCTTTCAATTAAGTTTTCTTCTATTTTGGGAATTTGCGAATAAAATCTTTTACTACATATTATTAATATTTTCATTTTTTCTCTCCTTGTATATTATTACTTACCTTTAGATAAATTGTAACTATTGTCTATAAATTCATATATTTCATTTATATTAACAGAGCCATCAAGTTTGATCGTTATCCAATGTTTTTTATTCATGTGATAACCTGCAAAATATCTCTTATTATCAACTATTTTTTCTATTTTTTCTTGCTCTAATAATAAATCAATAATTTCAATACTTCCTTCTTCTTCAATTCTTATTTTTGATTTTTGGACTATGAGTAATGCTCCATACCATTTATTGTTATCTTTATTTCTCCATATTGCATTATTAGGAAATTTATCCCATAAATATTCTAGTTCATCGTTATATTTTTGTCTTATATATTCAATAATCAAATTAGCATATTCACTTTTAAATATATTTTTAGAACAACAAGTATTTTTAACTTTTTCAATGATGTCGTTATATTCTGCTCTTATTTTTCCTATAAATTCTCCTGTTGCACTTATAACATAATAAAGCATAAATTTCTCATTTGTAGAAAGTTCTATAACATCAGAACATACAACATTATTCATATCTATTTTTATAACTAAAGAAAATTGATTGTCCATTATTTTAGTTTCATATTTATAATAATCATTTTCTTTAATAAATCCTAATTGCAACAATTTTTGAAAATCTATTTTTAAATCTTTGAATATTATTTCATCTTCCACTATATCATCTCCTCGACAAGTCATATTTAAATGATTGGTATAGCACTTTACAAAAAATTATATTCTTTTCTTTATCCTCATTATTACCATCACTTCTAATTATTTTTTATTAATTAATATACGTTCTACATATTTTCGGTAATAAAATTGATTACATTGCTCTCATCTTCTTGAATCAGTAGTTTATCTTCATCTGTTAATTCATTAAAATACTTTCCTAATTTTTTGTTAATAGAAATCGTATTGAGTGGATAGCCTGGTTTTATGATATCAGAAGGAGTGTCCACTAGATAAAAATCACTTTTACTCCATGTATAGGTACTCTCCTTACCTTCTTTTATTAGAGCCATTCCGTATACCCATCTAGCGGTTATTTTGCCATCAGTTCCATATTCCTTTGCTAAATTTGAGTAATATTCAATCATCTCTTCGTCAGATAATCTTTTCCCATTTACTCTTCTGACAAACAGACCTGGTTGCTTATCATTTGGTACATTTTCTAAAAATAAATTATCATCCATGGCAATCGTTGTCATACCAGTTGCTTTATAACAGGCTCTGGCTTTAATCAATGCGTTTTCTACTGCATTGTTTCCATTTTCTTCTACCTCTATTTCTAAATTAGCATCTACAAGGGATAGCACTTCTATTTCTTTTTCTAACAACCCCTTTGAGAACCTTTTAATCTTTGCAGGATTTCCAGTTGCAAATAATATTTGCTTCATTTTTAACACCTTTTTTCTTATCATGATTAATTTTTAATAGCTCATTAATCTTTTTACCTATTTTACCATAAACGATCTACAATAACAACAAAAAAAGCAAGATTACTTGATTCATCTTACTTTTAATTCTATCTTGTTTGAAAAATAGTGATTCCTATTTTTCTTTTGTTTTAGCAGCTTTACCTACTCTATCTCTTAAGTAGTATAATTTAGCACGTCTTACTTTACCTTCTCTTTTTACTTCAACATTTGCAATTTTTGGTGAATGCATTGGGAAAGTTCTTTCTACACCTACACCGTTAGATATTTTTCTAACTGTAAATGTTTCATTAAGACCAGAATTTTGACATTTAATAACTGTACCAGTAAAGATCTGAATTCTTTCTCTGTTACCTTCTTTAATTTTTACGTGTACATCAACTGTATCACCGATATTAAAGTTTTTAACGTCTTGTTTTTTATATTCTTCTTCTATTGCTTTTATAATATCCATTATTTTTCGCCTCCTTAATAATTAATTTGATTATTTTAAATTTTATGATTGTTTTCTAGAAAATCAGGTCGATATTTCTTAGTAATTCTAATAGATTCTTTTTGTCTATATTCAGCTATCTTTTTATGATGGCCAGATAATAAAATGTCAGGAACTTCTCTTCCTCTAAATATAACTGGTTTTGTATATTGTGGATATTCAAGTAAACAGTTTGTATGTGATTCTTCATCAAGTGAGCCATCAGTTAATGCCCCCGGGAGTAAACGTATTACACTATCAAGTAACACTTGACTTGCTAACTCTCCTCCTGTTAAAACATAATCACCGATTGATATTTCTTTGATATTGTATTCTTCAATAATTCTTTCATCAATTCCTTCATAGTGCCCACAAATTAGTATATAGTTTTTGCTACTATCTGCTATTTCTTTGCAAAGCTTATATTCTAATACCTTACCTCTTGGAGATAAATAGATAATATCAAATTCATTATCTGAATTCTTTTTTAATTTTTCTATTGAAAAATCAATTGCCTTTGCAAGAGGTTCACATGAAATAATCATTCCGTTTCCTCCACCAAATGGAGGAAAATCTACTCTATTATGCTTGTCTTGTGTAAAGTTTCTAATATCAATCACATCAATCGTACAAATTTCTTTTTCAATGGTACGTTTGATGATACTTGTACTTACAAAAGTTTCAAACATGTTTGGAAATAATGTTAACACAATAAATTTCATATAAGACCATCCATTAGTTTCACATATATTTTTTTATCTTTCACATCTACATTTTTAACTACTTGTTTAATTGCTGGCAAGTAAACTTTGTTTTTATCAGGAGTTTCCACCTCATAAACATCATTTGCACCAGTATTGAAAACATACGTTATTTTACCAATTATATCGTTTTTTTCCATATCGATTACATCACAATCTATTAAATCCGCTATATAATAAGTGTCTGTTTCATCTATTACAAGTTTAGGAATAAATAACTCCTTATTTTTCAGTACATCTGCTGCCTCAACAGTATCAATACCTTGTAATTTTAAAACTAGCATATTCTTTATTATTTTACATGACTTAATAGCATAACTTTCTTTTAGACTGCTATCAAAATATATTTCTTTTAACTTTGATAAATTGTAAGTATCATCAGTGTAGGGATATATTTTAACTTCTCCTTTTATACCGTGGACATTTACAATTTTTCCTATTAAAATACTATCCATATTTTAATTTTCTCCTTGTTCTTTTATTTCTTCAACAAGAACAGAAACTTTTTCATTATTTTTTGTAGCATAGGCATTGATAATTTCTCTGATAGAACGTACAATTCTACCTTCTTTACCAATTATTCTACCCATATCTTCTTTTGCTACGCTTAATTTTAAAGTTAGTTTAGAATCATCGTTTAATTCTTCTATACTGATCTTATCAGGCATACTTACAAGGTTTTTGACTATATATTCTAATAATTCTTTATACATATTTTTCCCCCTATAATTCTACTCCTGCTTTTTTAATAAGTGCTGCCACTGTATCAGTTGGCTTTGCACCTTTTTTTACCCATTCTTGTACTTTTTCGCCATCAATTTTAATATCTGCTGGTTCAACCATTGGGTTATATGTTCCTACTTTTTCTATGAATCTTCCATCTGCTGGATATCTAGAATCAGCTACAACAACTGTATAATATGGAGCTTTTTTTGCACCATCTCTTCTCAATCTTATCTTTACCATATTAGTATTCACCTCCTTACAATGAATGAATTTATTTAGTTTTCAACTTTCTATTTAAAACTTCGGCATTTTCATGCCAGGAATATTCATTTTACCTTTGTTATTTGACATCGATTTCATTGTCTTTTGCATTTGTTCAAATGATTTCATAAATCGATTAATATCTTCAACTTTATTACCACTACCTTTTGCAATTCTAATTCTTCTAGTGGCATTGAGTACCTTTGGATTTCTTCTTTCTTGCTTCGTCATTGATGTAATAATAGCATCTATTCTTAACAATTGACTCTCATCAAATTCAGCATCTCTTACTTCTTTAGGAACCCCAGGTAGCATCATAAGTATTTTCTTAAATGATCCCATCTTTCTTATTTTCTTCATAATGTCAAGATAATCATCTAGTGTAAACTCACTTTTTTTCATTTTGGCTTCAAAATCAAGCGCTTGTTCTTCACTAAAAGCTTCCTCCGCTTTGTCAATGATAGATAGAACATCGCCCATACCAAGTATTCTTGAAGCGACTCTTTCTGGATAAAATGGTTCTAAATCACTTAGTTTTTCGCCCACCGAAGCAAACTTGATCGGTTTCTTCGTAATAGATTTAACAGAAAGGGCAGCACCACCACGGGCATCAGAATCAAGTTTTGACATTGTAATTGAATCAATCCCTACTTTTTCATTAAAGGAAAGAGCAACATTAACTGCCTCTTGACCAGTCATTGAATCCACTACTAACATAATTTCATGTGGTTTGATAGCTTTTTTTAGATTAACCAATTCATTCATCAATTCATCGTCTATTTGAAGACGACCAGCTGTATCTACAATTACTACATTGCAAAGTTTAGAATGCGCTTGTTTAATACCATTAGTTGCAATTGATACAACATCTTTAGAATCAGGTTCGCTATAGACATCTACATTTAAACTTTTACCAAGTGTTTGCAACTGACTAATAGCCGCCGGTCTATATACATCACAAGCAACCATTAATGGTTTCTTACCGTTTTTTCTTAAATGATTAGCAAGTTTACCAGCAAGTGTTGTCTTACCACTACCTTGAAGTCCCACTAACATAATGACAGTTGGTGGATTAGCAGCAATGTTTAACTTTGATTCACTACTACCAAGAAGATCTACAAGTTCGTCTTTTACAATTTTTACTACTTGTTGTCCTGGTGTTAGGCTCTTCATTACAGATTCGCCAAGCGCCTTTTCTTCTATAGAAGTAATAAACTCTTTCACCACTTTATAGTTAACATCTGCCTCTAATAAAGCAAGTTTTACTTCTCTTAACATATCTTTTAAATCTTTTTCAGTAATTCTCGTTTGTCCTTTTAATTTCTTCATTACATTTTGTAATTTATCTGATAGACTTTCAAACATTCTATATCATCCTTTACTTTAAAAGTTCCAGTAATTCTTTTTTATATTTATTAATATCTGTTTTTTCACAGATGGAACGTGCTTTTTGCACTCTTTTCACCAATGTTAACATTTCTACTTTTTCTTCAAAATTTCTTAACATAGCTTCACTTGATTTAATACTATCTCTAACCGCTTGATAAGAAATTTTTTTATTTTCAGCAATTTCTCGAAGTGATAAATTATACAAATAATAATTCTCAAAAATTTCTTGTTGTTTTTCTGTAAGTAATTTACCATAGATATCATATAACAATGTTATTTCTATATTATCTTCCATATTTCACCTATAAAAATAGTGTAAAGCTAAAACACTTTACACTATTATATATGAATTGACCTTACTTGTCAATATTTTTTTGATATTTTTGTATTATTTTTAATACATTTACCATAAAATGATATATTTTTAATCATATATTACTTTTGCTTTTACAATCAATCTTTTGATTGCAGCAGTCGTACAAGTAATCAAAGTCACTTGCGTACTTCCCTCTTCCTCTTGTTTTAAACAACTTACATCTTTTGGTGAAACTTTCGAAATATCATAAATAACATACTCTAAATTTCTACCATAGTTATCCTCAATCAAAAATTTATCTCCAATTGCTACTTTGTGTAAATCGCCAAACATTTTATCACCGAAATAATTGTGTCCTGCTATACAAAAATTTCCTTGCGTATTGATATTACCTCCATAAAATTTTGTTACTCCCTCTTTTAACGTTTTTTCATTTGTTGCATCAAATATATACGTATTTAAATTAATTTTTGGTATGATGATTTTTCCAAGTGCAGGAAATCCATTGATTATTTTTTGATTTTCTTCTTCATTATTTCCACTTTCCAAATTCTCCTTTATCGCAATTACATTCCTGATTTCTTTGTTTATATCAAATTTAACCATATGACTTTCGTTATAGATAGCAATACAAACAAAGATAAAAAAGAATACAAAGAAAAGACAACAAGCTTTTAATTTTGATAGCTTAATACAAATATAATTACTTTTCATATAAGAAGCAAAATACATACCAATGAAAGTATGTATTTTAATCGTTTATTCTTTTTGTTTATTTCTTCTAATCATTAAAATAGCTATCAAAATAATGGCAATAATAATCAACGAATATAATATATATTCTTGAAGTCCCATACCAGTCTGTGGTAATTCATTAGGTTCTTCCATCGGTGGATTATTACTTAAAACATTAACTTCAAAACTGTCTGCAGTAATAACTGCGTTTCCATTTGATACATTAAGTAAACTTAGTGTAATCGTATATTTACCTACTTCTGGAAATTTTGTTCTTATTGGAGTTGTATTGGTAAAGTTACCTCCTACAGGAAAACCACCTGCTGGTCCCCAGTATCCAAGTTTAATAATATCAAATTCTTTTCCATTCGAATCTTTGGCAAATATTGTTGGGGTACCTGGTCCTTTCACATCTACTTTTATTCTAACATTGGAATATGGTGTAGCGCTACTACCAATTAATTTAACATTAGCTTTCACCTCTATATTTTGCACTACATTACCTTCATATTCTAATTTAAAATCATAGCCCTGTGCTGCAAATATATTGAAAGTACATGCACAAAATGTAAATACTATCAATAAGGTAATAAAAAACTTCTTTTTCATTCATAATCCTCCTTAATTTATTACATATATATGAAACTTGTCGAATTTTATTACAAAAAAGAGAGACTGACTACGATAGTCAGTCCCTCTAAAAAGGATTACTTTTTTATTTTATACATCTATTTTTAAACTTTTTTGCAGATTTTGCATAATAGTAGCATAATGCTCCAAATACCAAAATACAAAGTATATTTACATTCCATCCATCAGCACTCATCAACAATCTTCCATAGAAGAATAAGAATAAAAATCCGAAAAATGCTGAAGTAACGACATTTATTACGACCATTATTTTTTCCTTACCTAAAAGGAGAGCAAGCATGGCAAGTACAACACAAATGATTAGTACAACATCCACAACTACTTCCAAGAAGGCAAATTCAAACATGACAACACCCCTTTTAATTAAATTTGGTTAAAGAATTGCCTATGTTCAGTATTATATAACAAATTTTGCAAAAAGTCAACATTATGTAAATTAAAGTTCAAACAGCGACTAATAATATAGTCTGAAACAAGTCATTGTATACTAATGAATTCTTTTATAATTACTTGTTACTTACTAGCTTTTTAAAAAGACGGCCTCTTTCTTCGAAATTTTTATATAAATCAAATGAAGCACTTGCAGGTGACAACGCTACAATATCTCCCTCTTTTGCAATTGATTTTGCATAGTCAACACAACTTTTCAAATCGTCAAATTTTTTTATTTCTATATTAGTATTACGATTTTCTTTTGCTAGTTCTTTACTAACAGCATTTTCAATTTTTGTTGAAGTATCTCCCACAAGTAGTAATGTTTTTACTTTATCTAATAAACAGCTACCCATAATATCATAATCAATATGCTTGTCATAGCCACCAGCAACTAGTATTACTTTTTGATCAAAAGCTTTTAACCCTGCTATCGTACGTGTTGGTGTACTAGCAATTGAGTCATTATACCATTTTACTCCATTTTCTTCATGGAAAAATTCCATTCTATGCTCTACTCCGCCAAATGATTGTATTACTTTAATAATATCTTCTTTCTTTACTAACTCCCATACAATTGTAATAGCAGTACAAATATCATCAACATTATGCATGCCAACAAGTTTCATATAGGAAACAGGACATATCTGTTCTTTTCTACCATGATTACTATAACAAAAGTTTCCATCTTGATAGAATGCGCCGTTTTCCACTTCTTGTTTAATACTAAATTTTTTTATTGTACCATTTGGATTGATAGACTTTGCAAGTAATTCATAAGCTTTGCTATATTTATTTTCTTGATTTAATACTAATATGTCACTTTCTTTTTGGAACAAGAAAATTTTTGATTTAGCTGCAATATATTCTTGATAAGACCTATGATAGTCTAAATGATTTTCAGAAATATTAGTAATAGCAGCAATATTGGGACTTTTTTTCATTGTCATCAGTTGGAAACTACTTAATTCTAGAACAACAATATCCTCTTCCTTAATATCGTCAATATATGAAAAAATTGGTAACCCGATATTCCCACCAAGCCATACTTTGTGACCAGCAGCTTCTAACATTTTTGAAACAATGGTAGTAGTTGTAGTTTTACCATCACTTCCTGTAATCCCTATCACTTTACAAGGACAGAGTTGAATTAATAATTCTATCTCTGATGTTAGAATCACACCATTTTCTTGTGCTCTTTCTATCTCCTTTGTAAAAGGTTTGATTCCTGGTGAACGCAATATATAATCCATCTCATTCAAATTTTTTAAATTATCTTTCCCTAACATGAAAATAATATGCTCCATGTTTTTTAACTTTTGATTTATTTCTTCTTTTATATCATGTGCATAAATAATTGCACCTAATCTATGTAAATACTCTATTGCAGGTATGTTACTGATTCCAAGTCCTAATACTGCAATCTTTTTTCCATTTATATTACTTTTAAAAACCTCTAATTTACTATTCATATACTAGATTCCCCTCTTCAGCTATATTATATGATAAAATTTTTTATATTTCAATAAAGAACACCTATTTTTAAAAATTTTATAAAATATTTGTCGTTTCGTATTATATTTATTTTGAAAATGATAATTTTATTCAAATATATTAGAATAAAAGAGAAAAAAATGGGGATAATATTATAAAACAAACATGTATTTATATTATATTTTAAAAAAACATATTTGATTTTAAACATTTTTAGAAAAAACATTTTTGAAAAATTAAGCATATTCTTTAATACAAATATGCTATGTAAAAACATGAATAATATTGATATAATTAGAAAAGGTGATAATATGGCTAATAAACCAAAGAACAACAATTTATTAATTTTCGGTAACAATGTAAAAAATTATAGGTTACTAAAAGGTATTACCCAAGAACAGCTTGCTGAATCAATATCAATTTCTACAGTGCAATTAGGTAGAATTGAAAGTGGTAAAAATGCATGTACCATACAAATGGTATTAAAATTATGTGCTGCATTAATTGTAACACCAAATGAACTATTCAAGGGTATTGAATGCATACCTTCAAGTAATGACATTAATGTATTTGTCAATAGCTTCGTTAACTCTCACTATATTAATAGTAAGGAAACTAAGTCATTTTTAAAACATATCATAGATTATTTTCCAGTAAAAGAAGTTTCTAACACCGAATTAGATACTTTAAACTTACCAAAAAAGGCAAGAAGAAAATAAATAAATGATATTTGACTTTATTATATTACAAATAGATGTAGTAAATTGTCGAATTTTGTAATAGATGTAAAAAATTGTAAAAAATGTAAAAATAATATGAAAAGAGTAGGAATAAATTTACTAATCATAGCATTTATCCCTACTCTTTTTATTAATCTCTACCAGTTATCTCTGTTTCATTAAGATCACCAGCGTAATCATATGATTTACAACATGTACCATCTTCACATTCTGCTTTTCTATTATCTTGCATTACATTAACCTTAATGGCTTCTAATCTACATGTTGAATCATCAATGCAGTTATGTGCACAATCAGTTACACCACACATGATTTTTTGAGAGCCTTTTTTATCACTTTTTTCTTTTTCAGACATTTTTATCATCTCCCATTTATAGTATTTGTAAAAAATAGATAGATATAATGTCAATTTTTTCAAAAATTAATTTTTAATTACAATTCCCTCATTTTCTAATAATTTTCTTTTATTCTCTAATCCACCAGCATAGCCTGTTAATGTGCCATTACTACCTATTACTCTATGACATGGAATGATAATGGAAATTGGATTATGCCCTATTGCGCTGCCAACTGCGCGTGAAGACATTATCTTAATTCCTTGTTTCAAGGCTATTTTTTGTGCTATCTCTTTATACGTAACAACTTGTCCAAAAGGAATATCAAGTAATAACTTCCATACTTCTTTTCTAAATTCGGTTCCTTCTGGGTTAATAGTAACATGAAAGGTTGGCTCTTGTCCAGAAAAATAGCAATCTAGCCATTGTTTTGTTTTTTCAAAGATTGGTAAATTTGCTTTTTCTTCAAATTGCTCTATATCTTCTTTTATATACTTTTCTCTATTCATTAGAAGATGTGTCAAACTCGTCCCATCACTTACCAATAATAAATCGCCAATTGCTGAATTATAGATACACATATACATATTTTACCACTTTCTACTATATAATAAAACTCCAGTATCAATAAAATACTGAAGTTTAAAACATATTTTCATATAAGCCAATTAAAGTATAGCAGAAACATTATTTTTCAACATGTTCTACAGTTTCAGCAATTACTTTATTCTTTTTTTGTTCATCATTTTTCTTTGTATTGTTTTTTGATTTTTTACCCATTATTATCACCCACTTATATTATGTGGATTTATTTTATTAATTATTCATGCTATATTTATCTAATATAAGTTCAATTGCTCTTTCGGATAATTCAATACATTTAGAGATATTTTCTTGCATTCTTTTTTTCTTTTTCTTTCCAAAAAAAATGCCATTCATCTCATAACATAAAACATCGTAATTTCCTCTAGCAATCTCAAATTCTTTTGTATGACAAGTATCAATTGTTTGAGGGCCCCTTACTTCACATTCTCCTAATAACTCAATTTCACCAGTATTTTTCACTTTAAACAATATTTTTCTATCAATAAATAACAGTGAACGTTTATCATGTAAGGTATCTAATATAAAGATCTCATCATTATGTGGATATATTTCTACTGATTTTTCAAATTCACCAAAATCTTCAACATGTCTACCAACTTTACCATCTACCGCGTATTTCAGACATTCTATTATTTTTTCTTCTCTTTTATCGGTAAGCATTGTATCTCCTCCATAATATAGTATATATTATATCATATTATTTATAAAAAAAAAAGATCTGATTTTTTTTGTTTAAACCTAATTTATTTTAAATAAATCATAGTATATAAAATATATCTATATATTTTTTAAAACTCAAAGATTCAATATGTGTATTGAGGACGATAAATTTCTCTATCAAAGAGAGGAAGTTCTCAAACTCATCAAGAATTTTGCATACTAGTAGTTTAAAAATAACTAATAATTTAAAAAGATTTCAGATTATTAGCTATTTTTCTATATAATTACTTACTACTTTTGATGGTATCTCTTAATTTTCTATGGTAAGTAATGGTAAATCTATGTACTTCATCTTGTAAAAACGTTAAAAAATTTAGTATATTCTTTGACTGCGTTAAGTCAATCTCTTCTCCCTTTGAATCAATTAATCCTCTTGTCCTATGTTTATCATTTTTAATCATACCATATAAATTAGTGTTTTCATTTGCCTCTTTAAAAGCTTGCTTTACAGCAGACATTTGTGTCTTACCACCATCTAGAAAAATTGCATCTGGTAATGGCCATTCTAACACATGCTTTAATCTTCTTGATATAACCTCATACATACATTTTGGATCATCTTGCGTCTGGGTACTTCTAATTTTAAACTTTCGATACATCTTTTTATTCAATTTGCCATCTTCAAATCTAATCATACAACCTACGATATATTCATTTTTTAAATTTGAAATATCATAACATTCTATGGAGTCAATTCCCTCTGTAAATCCAAGCAATTGTGCCAAGTCTTCCAACACATTATTCTTTTTATCTTCTATATTAATCATGATATTATTTTCAACCATTTTAACAAGATGTGACTTCTCACCTCTTTTTGGGCAAAAAACTTCTAATTTAACCTGCTTATCATTAAAATAGGAATTTAAAAGTATAATGTTTTTTTCTTCTAAACTAATATATACCTTCTTTGGCATATCTTCATTTTCAAGATAATATCTTGTAACAATTTGTACAAGAGTATCTTCTAATTCATCTTTACTAATATCGTTTATCTCCATATTATCATGTAATACCACTTTATAATTTCTAATCTTAAAGATTTGTATGTATACAGTATTATTATTAACAATATAACCAAAGATATCTGTACTATTTTCATTTAAATTAGAAACAGTTTGTCTTTCTTTTAATTTTTCAATGCCTTCAATTCTTTCTTTTAATTCCTGTGCTTTTTCAAATTCAAGTCTATTGATACATCCTTGTATTTCTTTTTCAAGCAACACCTTAATTTCAGAATTTTTACCTTGTAAAAACAAAACGATTTGATTAATCATGTTTTTGTATTGTTCTAAATTGATTTCATTAATACATGGTCCAAGACATCTTCCAACATGATAATACAAACAAGGTGCTTTTAATTTTTTCTTTTCTAAATTTATTTTACATCTTTTCACTGGGAAAATTTCTTTTATTGTTGCAAGAGCTGTTCTCATCGCACCAACGTTAGTATAGGGTCCAAAATAAACGGCACCATCTTTTTTTAATTTTCTTGTTACCATGAGAGTTGGGTATTTATCTTTTATATTAATACGTATATATGGATAAGTCTTATCATCTTTTAACATAACGTTAAATTTAGGATTATGTTCTTTAATATAATTACATTCTAATGCTAAAGCTTCTATTTCATTGCTTGTTACAATAAAAGAGATATCTCTAATTAAAGTTACCATCTTTTCAATTCTTGCTGTTTTATCTGTTTTTTGAAAATATTGTCTTACACGCTTTCTTAAAGAAATTGCTTTTCCAACATAGATAATCTTGCCCTCTTCATCCCTCATCATATAAATCCCAGGATTGTATGGCATATGGTCAACAATATTTTTTACATGTTCTGTTGGATAACTCATCATAATCCTCCTTATAACAGAAAAGAGGGTGTTACTCCCCTCTTTTATTATTTACAATCTTATTATTACTCAGCCTCGTTATATTTTTCAATAATAACGTTTTGGATCATCTCTCTTGTTTCAGTGTTGATTGGATGAGCAATATCTTTAAATTCTCCGTTTGGAGTCTTTTTGCTAGGCATAGCTATAAATAATCCTTTATCACTCTCGATAACCTTAATGTCGTGTATAACAAAAACTTCATCAATCGTTATAGAAGCTATAGCTTTCATCCTGTTTTGAGAATTAATTTTCTTAACTCTAACGTCAGTTATTTGCATAATAGTACACCGCCTTCCCTCATGTATAACTATATTATTGCACAATAAATTTTTAAAGTCAATACTTTGTTTACAATAAAATCCATTTTTTTCATATTATTCCAGTATTCGACATATGTCGACAGGTTATACGACTACATATATAAGATACGTGTTCTCTTTATTTCAAATTCCAATTCTTCATCAATGTACTCTTTATAACCAGATAAAACAAACTCTGGCTTTAAATTAGTTCTAGAGCCTGTTGATACGGTAATTTCAAGTTTTCCATCTAATGTAAACTCGTAATTAATAATTTGAGTTTTAATATCGATTCTCTCCATTCTGTCTTTACTCTTCTTTAGCACTAAAATATTTCTTTGTGATAAATAATCATCCATCTTATTTTGATAGTTCTTCTTTAACTTCTCTATCTCTTTTAAGTTTTTGCCCTGTAACTTATCTTTTGGGTAAATAAATGTGATAAGATACGTAGCGGCATACACTCTAGACATCAGAGCCTTTTCATTTAAATTAACATATTCAGCAGCAAGTAAGGTAAGACCACTTGGTAATACTCTATTTAATTCTTTAATAAAGTATGGAATATCAATTTCCTCTGTTAAAATAATATCAAATATTTCTCCTGTACTTTCAATTCCGACAGACAATGGATGCGCAAACGTCATTTCAGGTCTTGGATTAAACCCTTTAGAAAATCCCACAGATATGTCCGCTCTTACTAAAGCTTCTTGAAACACTTTTAAACAATCTAAATGTGATAAGTAAATTGCTTCTTTTGATTTACTATAAATAACTCGTAGCTTTTCCATTTTGTCCCTCCTTTTTTTGCTACGATTATACCATAGAAAGCTCAAAAAAGCAAAAAAACATATAAAAAATATTTTATTTTCATATATTTAGATACATTTTAAATGTTTTTTTGCTTTTTATTACAAGTCGCGTATATAATCTAAAAATGGCCCTGTACTTTAATTTTAGCGTGATATTCTATGGTGTAGCACCCCCATTATACAAAAATATATAATGTTTACCATGTTATGAAGCTTTTTCTGTTTTATCGGTTAATTTTAAACATAGTCATATCTTTGGT
Organism: Clostridia bacterium; assembly: GCA_028692955.1. Classification (GTDB taxonomy): domain Bacteria; phylum Bacillota; class Clostridia; order TANB77; family CAG-465; genus CAG-465. The sequence continues at coordinate 94,068 of JAQUWH010000004.1, read as the reverse complement.
ATATAATCCATGAATGGCATTTTTTAACATATTACCACCAATAGCACCATAAAGAATTCCATTACTACCAAAACCAAGATTACAAAAACAATTTGGCATATTCGGTATTTCATCAATAATCGGTAAATTATCTTTTGTATTTACAAATGTAGAATGATAAGTGTAATCTATTGGAATATTCTCTTGTGTATTGAGTAATCTACTCATTGAATTATATAACTTTTTATACTTATCAGATGAAAATCCCTCCATATATTTATCATCCATGAATCTTGATGTATACTTTGCATTTTCACCACTAAAGATAATCCTACCATTGTTATCAAATCTAATATAATGATAAGGGTCTAAACTATCTCTTGCTGTGAAATTAATGTTTCTATCACTTAAATACTCTTGATGAATCAGTGGTTTTGAAACAAGAGTAAATGTTTTATATAAATCTACATTTACATTCGTTAGATATTTGAGTGTATCTATACCAGATGTAAAGATGACATTTCCCGCTGTTATTTTAAAATCATTATTGGTAATACATTCTACATAGTCATACATAGATTTACAAAGTTCAACTTTCGTATTTTCATAAATTCTAACATTTTTAAAAGTAGATAAATATTCAAATAATCCCTGCGTAAACATATAGGGATTGATAATTCCACTAGCATTTTTAGTAAGAATAGCACTAGATACATTAAGAACATTATGGGAATCTAACAGAGCAGCATCAAATCCAGCTTTTTTTCTTGCCTCAAATTCTTTTGCCATGCTTGATTTTTGCATATACTTATTCGTAAAATATATAGCATCTTGTCTTTTATATCCGGTATTTTTATCAAATTCCTTATCGATTTTTTCAATAATATCTATCCCATTTAAACATAATTTATATACTCTTTCTGCTGCCTTTTCACCAATCATTTTTTCTAATTTATACATATCCATATCTAATTGATATTCTAAAATAGCGGGTGCAGTAAGGGTACTACCATAACCAATGATATTTTTTTCGACTACCGTTACTTTGACTCCTTCTTTGGCTAAAAAATACGTCGTTAAAGCACCAGTAATTCCACCACCAATTACAAGCACTTCTGTTGATATGTCGTTTGTTAAATAAGGGTATATTTTTTGTATTTTTGTTTTCTTTTTCCAATAAATATCACCATCTGTTTTTTGCACAAAATTCACCTCTTTTTAGTAGTTTAAACCTTTTTTGGTAAAATTATACATAAAACTTTTTTTGAATAAAAAGTATTTTTTGACACAAAATATAATTAGAGGTGAAAAAAATGAATATTACAAGTAAAAAATTACTTATCATGTCAATCACAATACTGATGATGATCCTTCTTTCTCAAATTTTTGGATACGTTGGAAATACTTTCGATACTAAATTTGCTACTGTAACGGAGAGAGTCAATTTCAGAAAAACGGCTAATACTGAATCTTCAAGTATTGTTAAAACGTTGCCAAAAAATACTGCTATAAAACTAGTGGGAGATATTGATAACTTTTATATTACATTTTTAGAAAATAATGAAGTGGGATTAATTTCAAAAGACTTTATTCAAATAACCGAAAATAGCACACAAACTTTTGAGGCATATCAAAAATTAGATAAATTCATGGTGGAAGTACTCAGTGCCAATACCAATCTTAGAGGCGGTCCTGGTACTACCTATACAAATTACTTAAAACTCCCAGCTGGTCTTAATGTTCAAGTAATAGGAAGTATAAATGATTGGTATTTAGTGATAACACCAACCAATACTGTTGGAATGATTAGACAAGATTTAGTTAAAAAAGTTGAAAATAATGGTACGGAAGAAACACCTAGTACACTTCCTAATACATCCGAAACAGTACTAAAATTAATGAATGAAGCAAGAGCCGCTCAAGGTATTAATCCTTTAAAAATAGATGATTTATTAAATAGCACTGCACAAGCAAAAGCAGTAGATATGGTAAAAAATAATTATTTTTCTCATGAATCACCAACTTATGGTTCTCCTTTTAAAATGATGCAAAATGCTGGTATCACATACAGAACCGCTGGAGAAAATATAGCTGGTAATCCTAGCGTTGAAAATGCCGTTAAATCTTGGCTTGCCTCTGAATCACATAGGCAAAATATTTTATCAAATGCATACAACTATGTTGGCATAGGTATTGAAGAAAGTCCTTCCTATGGATATGTCATTGTAGCAATGTTCATTGGTAAATGAACAAATAGAGATGTATCTTATTGTGATACATCTCTATTTTTATATTATAAAAGGTATTAATACATTATGTTAATTTAAATTCTCTATCTGTTAATAGAAAAACGGAATCTTTTTCATAGGTTGAAGAGATGATAATTCTTTCTTCGTTATTTAGTAAAATTGTTTTATAAAAGTACTTAAGATTTGATTTACAACTTGTACTGCGTACAATTTCATCTATGATAATAACCTCCTCTACTTTCCCAACAATATACTTATTTTCTTTAAAACTTAAATTTAAATTTTTTATGTTATTTACATATGAATTCATATTACCAATAAATACATTTAATTCTTGAATTTCATCGGTTTCACTTTCTCTATTTTGAGTAAGTATTCCTTCTACATTTCGATAAAATTTTATATTTTCAAATTTAGTATCAAAGATAAATTTACAATTTTCAAGGTCATTATCTTCCTTATATATAAAAGCTTCCATTTTTTTCTTCATAACATCTCTCCTTTATTATATAAATATATCTATATAATAACACAAGTAGCGTGTCGAATTTTGTAAAAAAAGCGAACCGTGTCGATATTTATTGATTTTTATATCATTTTAAGTTTTTTAATCATATTTTTAGTGGTACTATACCCCAAATTAGCGTATATATTAATACAATTAGTATTTGAAATATCGCTACTTTGTATGTTTGGTATTATATTAATGTCTGCATTTATTATTTCTTCTTCATTCATTTCTCTTCCAATAATGTCTAATGCTTTGATTGCAGTATTTAACATACAATTATTATTATTTTTTAATCCATTAAAGCTAACAGATATTATCTTATCTGCCCCCATTTTTTTTAGAATTGAAACTGGTGTATTGACTCTAATCCCACCGTCAATTAAATGATACCCTTTATATTTTCTTGTACTAAATAATACTGGATAACTGCAACTAGCTCTAACAATACCTGCAATACTGCCTGTATATTCATAACATGCATTATTGAAAGCTCGAATATTATCATTATTTTCTTCGTCAACTTCTTTATTCAAGAAATAAATTATTTTTCCAGTATTAATGTCAACACTCGGAATGGCAAGTGGCATTTGAATTTGATTGATATTATATATTTTTTTGTTTCCCAAACTATGCTCTATAATCATTTCAATCATGTCACCATTTAAGATTGATTCACTTGTTTTTATCGTATTAGAAAAATTTGTTACCAGTCTCATTACTATCTTCTTGTCGAAATTCATAATTTGTTTACTATAAATATTAAATAATGTTAAAATACTATTTGGACTATAACCACTTGCATATAATGCCGCTACAATACTCCCACTACTTGTACCTGATATATAATCAATGGTAATATTTTCTTCTTTTAAAGCCTGCAATACTCCAATATGAGCGGCTCCTTTTAACCAACCACCACTAAGCGCAATTCCAATAGACATACTATTCCTCCAAAATATTCATTATTTTATTATATGTATCTTTTTTTTTAGTGTGAATTCTTAATTCTCTTTTAATATTTGTCCCTTTCATACACTAAAGTATTTTGTTTTTCATTTAATATATCATATAAAACATAATGCTTTTGAAAGGAGGTAAAATATTGATTAACTTAATAAGTGCCTTATTATTTAGTTTCTCTGCTAACCTAGATAATATAGCAATTGGCATATCATATGGAATAAAAAGTATACATATCACTGCATTTAAGAATATAATAATAGCATTTTCCACTAGCCTTTTTACCTTCATTTCGATGTTTCTTGGCAGTTATCTTGCCATGTTTCTTTCTGAAAATATAGCCAATAAAATTGGTGCTATTTTTTTGATTAGCATCGGTGTCTATTCGTTGTTCAAAGAAATCATAACAAAGAAAAAAAATAATACAGACCAAAATAAAAAAGAAATAAAGGCTATAGGCATTAAAGAGATTCTGAATATCATCTTAATTTTATCCATCAATAATGTAGCCGCTGGTATTGCAGCAAGTGTTGCTGGTATTAATATTATCTGTGCTACTATTTTTACTTTTATTTTTAGTTTCTCTTTCCTAATGATGGGAAATAGAATTGGTACAAAAGCAACTAATTATCGCTTCATGGAAAAATACTCTAATATCCTCTCCTCACTCATGTTAATTGCAATAGGTTTAATTGAAATATAACAAGTCCAGAACAAAGATTATATAATAAATGTTGAAGTGTAAAAAAACACATTCCACATTTAACGTTGAACAAAAAAACTTTCCACAATATTTTTATCATAGAAAGTTTTAGCTATTTAACAAGAATACAATTTCATAAATAACAAACGAGATGAAAGCAATGATATGTATAATGATATCAAATAATACAACGCTTTTTATATTCTTTACTGTGTTCTTTTTTATTTTAATCATTAACACGATTCTAAAAATGAGTTCAAATAATACAAATAGTATCATAAACCCAAAGGGATGAATAAGATAAGTTGGGTCTTCTACTACTTTAGATAGATTGGCTATATATCTAGTACCACCACAAAGTGGGCAGTCCTTTCCCATCATTTTCTTGTAAGTACAAGTAGTTAATGTTGGAGAAATTAGGGATAGCAATTTTGCAAAAAAAGGAAAAAAAATTACATATAATGATAATAACAACATGGTTATATTGACATATATGTAATTTTTAATCTTACTTATTTTTGGGATCAATTATTCTAACTCCCAGTTGTTTTCTTGTTGTTGTCTTATTTGATTTTCTAATTCATTTTGGAATTCATCGCTACTAATAGCTACACCAAAAACAAATATCCATAAAGTAATGATTACTAATGCAATTGCTGATAATACTGTTCCTGCAATTCCCATTCCTTTTGATTCATTTTTCTTACTTTTTAAGACAATATCAACAATACCAAGAACTAGACCTACGATAGCTGGAAAATATGCGATCGCTCCACAAAGTGGCACAAATCCAACGATAATAGATATAATTCCTAAAATTAATGCTGCAATTCCCATAATACTATTCCTCCTTATACATACATATATTATATATGATGTATCTTATTTTGTCAATTAAAAATTAACTGTTTGGTGATATATAAAACTATTTTTTAGAAGCTTCTGTTAACACTGGAATTATTTGTTTTTTACGAGAAACAACGCCTTCTAAAAAAACAGTATTGTTTTCTAAAGTTACGTGATATGCTCCACTTACAATATCGGCTTTGTTGCCAAGCACAATAGCTTGCGAATTACTATTAATGATATCAGTAATAGCAAATAAAAATAAATCTAAGTTTCTGTCCTTGATTGCTTTTTTTATTTCTTGTTCTATCTTTTCTTTTCTTGTCATCATATCAGGAATAGAAGCCGTATTTACTTGAGCAATCACTGCTTTTATATTTCCAAGCATTACTTCTTTTGCATCTAAATTAATTAATTTTTCTTCAGATACATCTGATAAATCAGTTCCTGCTTTTAATAAGTTAAGACCATATTCTTGCATATCAATACCTGCTATTAATGCTAGCTTATTTGCTATTTCTACATCTTCACTAGTACAGGTAGGTGATTTAAATAACAAAGTGTCAGAGATAATAGCACTCACCATTAAAGTAGCAATTTCTTTTGATATTTCCATATCGCTTTCTTTAAATTTCTTGTAAAGTACAGTAGCAGTAGAACCTACTGGTTCTGCTCTATAATATAACGGATCTGCTGTTTTAAAATCACAAATTCTATGGTGGTCCACAACTGCAGTAATTTTTGCATTTTCTATATTATTCACGCTTTGGGGAAATTCATTGTGATCAACTAAAACAACTTCCTGTCCCTCTTCTACACTCTCAATCAATCTTGGTGCCTCTATATGTAAATATTCTAAGACATATACTGTTTCCTTGTTGATATCACCAAGTCTAACAGCTTCTACATCACATCCTAATTTTTTATCATATTGTTCCATGATTAATGCTGAACAGATACTATCTGTGTCAGGATTTTTATGTCCAAAAATTAATATTTTATTCATAATTTATTCTCCTTTATTATTTAAATTTATGTTCTTGTCTTGTCAGTATTCTATAGATGCTGCCTCTATGTTTAAACATTACAATTGCCTCTGCAATGATAACAGCCCAAATATAATCATATCCATGTACAAATGAGATAATGACATATAAAATAGAACCAGCAAGCGTTGCCATTGATGTGGTTTTAGTAAATAGTAATACTACTAGCCCTGCTATAATACAAATTGCGGCATTAGTGGGGTCAAAGATTGCCATTGTAGTAATACCTACTATAACACCTTTTCCACCTCTAAATCCATAATAAATTGGGAAACAATGCCCTATAATCGATGCTAGTATAAAGATAACTTTAAAAGCAGTGTCTATTTCATGTCCAAATAATTTTGTAATAAGCATCATTAGGAAGAAACTGACAAATACCTTTAACTCATCTAGTATAATGACTAATGTACCAAGTGGTGTTCCTAGTACTCTCATGGCGTTAGCGGTACCAGCATTTCCACTTCCTAGTTTTCTAATATCCTCACCGGTTTTTCTCTTACATACTTCTATGGCTGGATTAATACTACATATCAAATAGACGACTAAAAAAGTTAAAATTGTATAAAAATCAATCATACGATCTACTCCTTTTCACCTTTTTCTCTTATTATCATATGTATTGGTGTTCCAACAAATCCAAACTGCTTTCTTAAATGATTTTCTAAATATCTTATATAAGAAAAATGCATTAATTTTTTTGAATTAACAAATACAACAAAAGTAGGTGGTCTAATACTAACCTGAGTCATGTAATAAATTTTAAGTCTTCTACCCTTATCTGATGGTGGTTGCGTGATTGCAACAGCCTCTGCTAGCATGTCATTTAAAAGCCCAGTTGGAACTCTTAATGCATTTTGTTCATTTACTTGGTTAATCATTTCAAAAATATTACTCACACGTTGACCTGTTATTGAAGAAATAAATATAATTGGTGCATAGGCAAGATACGCTAATTTTTCGTATACTTCTCTTTTATATGATACCATCGTATTTGTTTCTTTCTCTACTAAATCCCATTTATTGATAACGATAATAACACCTTTTCCACCTTCATGAGCAAGTCCTGCAATCTTTTCATCTTGTTCCGTTACACCTTCAGTTGCATCTATCATGAGTAAACAAACATCGGCTTTTTCCACTGCACTCATTGCTTTTACAACAGAATATTTTTCTAATGTATCATATACTTTATTTTTTCTACGTATTCCTGCTGTATCGACAAATACATACTTACCATGCTTGTTTTTAAATTTAGTGTCAATAGAGTCTCTCGTTGTGCCTGCAACATCGGAAACAATAACTCTTTCTTCTCCAAGTATTTTATTGACTAGTGAAGATTTACCAGCATTTGGTTTCCCGATAATGGCTACTCTAATAGTTTCTTCATCTTCTATTTCATTTTCTACATTATCAAACTTATTATATATCTCATCTAATAATTCGCCTATTCCAAGTTTTCCCCCCGCAGCTATTGGTAATGGTTCACCAAGTCCTAAATTATAAAATTCATATAATTCCATTGGTGGCTTTCCTACTCTATCACATTTATTGCAAACAAGAATCACTGGCTTTTTTGTCTTTCTCAACATTTCAGCTACCGCTAAATCTGATTGAGTTACACCTGCATTGACATCAGTGATAAAAACAATAACGTCTGCAATATCCATCGCAAGCATTGACTGTCTTCTCATCTGCTTTATTATAATATCTTCAGATTCTGGTTCAATACCACCTGTATCTATAATCTGAAAGGTAGTTCCTCTCCATTCACAATCTGCATATATTCTGTCTCTTGTAACACCAGGTATATCTTTTATAATGGATATCTTTTCTCCTGCAAACACATTAAATAAAGTGGATTTACCTACATTTGGCCTACCTACAATTGCTACTACTTTCTTTCCCAACGTTATCGCCTCCTTCTTATAACAAAAACAACTTGTTCTATTGTAACATTTTTTTTGCAATTTGTCAAAAAACTATGTTACTATTTCCTCTTATTAAGACTAGTTATAGTATTTTTCCTCCCCCAATTACAATATCATCATCATAAAATACGATAGATTGTCCTGGTGTAATTGCCATTTGGGGTTCTTCAAATACTATTTTTATAATAGCCTCATCTTCTGTTGGGAAAATGCTAGCCTTTGCCTCTTTAGCTGCATATCTTATCTTTGCCATAACCTCCATCTGCTTGTCTATTTTATCAATGGCAAGCAAATTAATATCAGAAGCAAAGGCTTCTTTAGCGTAAGTATCTTCCTTTTCTCCCACAATTACACGGTTATTTTGATTGTCAATTTTTATAACATATAATGGTTTCTCATTTTGAATACCGAGGCCTTTTCGTTGCCCTATTGTATAATGGATAATACCTGTATGTTTTCCACGTACATTTCCTTTTACATCTATAATGTCTCCACTTTTTAATGCATATTTTTGCTTGCTTTTTTCAGTGTTTTTTAATAAAAAATTTGCATATTCATTATCTGGTATAAAACATATCTCTTGACTATCAGGTTTTGATGCAATACTTAATCCATGATCTATTGCTATTTTTCTAATCTCTTCTTTACTTTCAAAATTTTGTAGTGGAAATATAATATGCTCAATTATATCACTTTGAATATTATACAGCACATAGGATTGATCCTTTTTAATAGAATCAGATTTTGCTATGACATATCTGTTATATTTTTTAGAAAATTTCGTTTTAGCGTAATGACCTGTTGCCATATAGTCTATTCCTAATTCTCTTGCTTTTTCCCACATCATACCAAATTTTAAATATCTATTGCATTCAACACATGGATTTGGTGTTTTAGCATCAAAATACTTAGTGACGAAATCATCTATCACATATTGTTTAAATTCATTTTCAAAGTTTACCACATGATGTTCAATTCCAAGCTTGTCACATACTATTTTTGCATCCTTTGCAGCCGTTCCATCATCACACCACAGTTGCATTGTAATGCCAACTACCTCAAAGCCTCTCTCTTTAAGTAATATGGCAGAGACAGAGCTATCTACGCCTCCACTCATACCAAGTAAAACTTTCTTATTTTTTATCATATTTTCTCCTATTTTTTACTTTCTTTTTCATATCGGTATTGTGTTGTTCTTTTAATGCACTTCTTACATTTTTCACTCTTTGAGTTATATTCACATTTTAATTGATCAACATCAATAATTGTTTTAATATATTCTTCAAACTTTTTAATCGTATCCTCGGAAACGGCGTACTTCATAGTATTAGCTTCTTTATCTGCCACTATTTCATTCACCTCTAATACTTGTACTAAAAACCCTTTTATAATCTCATGTCTTTTAACAATTTTTTTAGCCTTTTCTTTTCCTTTGGTTGTAAGTAAAATATCTCCATAACTCTCATAATCAATAAAACCATCTTCTTTTAGTAACTTTATCGCTCTATTTACACTTGGTTTACTACAACTAAGCGAGCAAGCGATATCTGTTACTCTTGCTGTACCATTTTTTGCAATTAATACATAAACTGTTTTTAAATATTCTTCTAATGTCGCACTCATCACATGTCTCCTATTCTTTTATTTTCTTCTCTTGTTTCCTACTCTTCTAGTATTACTATTAGGTTTACTAACATAGGTATTCACTTTTATTGCTTCTCTATCTTTCTTTGATAACTTGGTACTTTGCTTGTTAAACTTATTACTAATTAGATAACATATAATGGTTAATACAAGCATAGCTGTACATATAATCATATCTTTTTGTGTGTTAATAGCAAATATTGCCGTATATAACGTAACGATAGCAAGAACTAAAGTTAAATAATTAAATGCTTTTTGTTTTAGCATGAGACATCATTCCTTTCTACTTAATTACTATAGAGCAATAACATTGTTGTATAATTCAAAATAATTGATAATTTCAGCATACAATAGATTATTTTTCTCATAATGGATAAAATGACTTGTTTTACCTGTATTAATCAACTTCGATTTTTTAAAATATTTTTGCAATAACTGATTGTTTTTCTTACTACTTTCTTTACAAATCAATAATCCGTTATTAATATTAGACTCTTTTAAACTACTTTCTAGTAAGTTCTTATCTTTTCTCATATTCTTAAGTTCGTCCAGCTGGTCATAATTTGGAAGTTTGTTAACGATAATTTTCTTTCCTTCATCTTTTAAGTATTTTGGGATTTTTCTATTTTCAAATAGCAAATTCACTAATCTCATATCATATTTCATTTTCATTCTTGTATTTCTAAATAAATAATATACGTAATTTAGTATATTACTGATGAGTCTTGGAAGCGTATTCATATTTTCATTGTCAATTAAAACAACGCCTTTTAAGTTTAATTTTTGGGCTAAACTCAAAGCATGCAGACTAGCAATAGAATGACCAATAAATATAGTGTTTTCTGCTTGAATATTAATCTTTTCAAACAGCTCTATTGTTTCACTTGTGATATTTTCTATTGTTCTTTTTTTACTTACAATATCACTATTGCCATAGCCAAATCTATCAATAATCACACACCTACAATTCGTACTTAGTTTATTGGCTAATTCATACATATCTGCAAGTGGAAATGGAATGCCCAGACCAGAGGAAAATACGCAAGTTACTTTCCCCTGACCTTGCTCATAATAGCACATTTTATCCCCTAAAATTTCTATTACCTCTCTTTTAAACATATTGACCCCTTTTTATCACTTACTGCTATCAATATACCATAAATTTCTCTAAAAAACAAGAGTTAGTTTAGTGAAACATTTACAGCCATGTTAATCCTTTCTATTTCTTCGTTTATTTTTGATATATCACAAGCATTTATCTATATGGAATCAAACAAGTGATACTTTTATTTCAATTTTAGTATTCTATCTACCTATGTATTGATTGACAGCATATCGATTCTATTTCCTTTGATATTTTTTAAAATACGATTGATTGCTAGTTTTTCACTCATATTATCAAATCTAAAAATAATATTATTTTTCTCGTATTCTTGTTAATTCGTTTACCAATAAAATCACTTACTATATATTTCTTTTATATCATATTTGGCGATTAATTACAACAATTAGTGCAGAACAAATCATGAAAGCATAAATCAGAATTTTTGCTTAGCTGTAAGCTTTTTTATTCCACTAGCACCACTGGTGGTTATTTTTTCAAGAAAAAGATCCGAATATTTATCTATTCGAATCTTTTTTTCTTAATGAACTTCTCTTAAAAACATATTCATGTTTTTATCGTCTTTAAAGATCACTGCTGACGTTACTGCAATTTCATTTTTGTTAAGGCAAATTTTGGGAGGCTGATTGACGAAAAATGTTGCATTATATTCTAAAGCTCGATCAATCATCTCAGTAATATTTGCCAACATTTCTGTTCTACAAAGTTCTTGAATTTGTTTTGGTGTACTGGGATAAACTTCTGCCTTTATGACTAATTCAACTATTCCTCCGGGCCGTATTCCAAGTGCAATTTGTATTCTTGGTAAATCAAACATAATACTTCTCCTTTTTAGTGTAATAATATGCAATTATTCAAATTCATACTCCTCTCTAATATCGATTAAGAATTTTCCAATACTAACAGTATTCATAAATAACAAGGATGTAGAAACCTCATAACCTTCTGAAAAATGCCTCGTTGGCTCAGCTATATAAAGTTTCGCATCATACCTCTTTGCCATCTCAATCAATACAACAATTTCTAGTAAAAGGTCTGATTCTATCTGCTCTTTTTGCGTATCAGTAATGTCTTTTGGCACTTCCTTTGCAAGTACCATTGTAGCAATATATTTTTCTTCCCCCTGATATATTTCAAATAATATATGTGTAGGTATAGAATTAAACATTGCATTTCCTCCTAACATGTTAGAATGATGTAGCCAATGAGTTCATCAAACGATACAACACAATTGTGCATGTATAGCAAAAGCCATATGCTTTCTATATTTTACCATGGTTATATGAACAAATCAACATAATTTATATAATATTACATATTTACTAGAAAAAATAGAAATTTGAATCAATCAAATCTCTATTTCTTGTATTATTGCATAATTTCTTTTATGACTCTACATGGATTACCAGCTGCTACCACATTTGATGGTATATCTTTTGTCACAACACTACCAGCACCAATGACTGCACCATCAGCAATAGCAACACCAGGTAACACTGTCACATTTCCCCCAAGCCATACATTATTGCCCACTGTAATTGGTTTTGCATATTCTAAACCAATATTTCTTTCTTTATATTCCAAGGGATGACCTGCCGTATAAAAACCACAGTTTGGACCGATAAATACATCATGCCCAAAGGTTACCTTTGCCCCATCTAATATTACTAAGTGATGATTTGAATAAAAATTTTCACCAATTTCAATATGATAACCATAATCACACCAAAAATCAGGTTCTATATGAAAGTGTTCACCAATTTTACCAATCAGACTTTTAAGTATACTTTCTTTTTTTTCCTTATTACTTGGCAATAGATTGTTATATTCATAACACATATCTTTTGCTTTTTCTCTTTCTTTGCATAATTCTATATCATAGTTAGCATCATAAATTTGTCCTGCTAACATCTTTTCTTTTTCTGTCATATTCTCTCCTCATTTTTCATTACACGGTATCGGTGAAGATGCAAATACAAAACACTCAACGTGTAATGTCTAGGGTTTATTTACAGGTGATTTCACCCCAATAATTATATCGAAAATAATAGTAATTTTCTCATTATCCTTTCCTTTGTAGTAAAGAAACTCGAAACTATTACTAACTTCTGTGCAATATTAAAATATCTCTTTATCAACAACACATTTTGCGTAGTAAACTTATATCCCTTTTTCTTCATATCAGCACACATATACATCTTACACGTTATACATTTTGCCTGACACCTATTATCTTTTTGGTATTCACATAAATGTAAATTTCTTTCATATAAAACCCCAAAATATTTATTTTTATAATGATGACAACACCCCATCGTACATTTAGTGTCTTTCTTTGCTACACATTTGTCGTTTTCAAATCTACATACATTATTTTTAACTACAATTTCATCTAAATAGTCACAGATTTCATCATACAAAAAATTGTATCTTTCTTTTTTATCATTTATATTACACAATTTGATACTTGCTCTTATTAAATCTTCATAAGCAGAAATTCCTTTATTTATATTCGATTTAACTAATATATTATTATTTCTTATTAATGGCTTATCTATCTTTTTTATATTCAAAATAATATTATCTGCTTCTTCTATTCCTATATTTCTATCTGAAAAATTAAATTTAAAGATAATACTCGATATGCTTTTCACATTTTTATTTACATATACTAGTATATCAAGATAACTTGATTCTTTACCATTTAATAAATATATATTTTTATCAATATATGTTATTGTTACATCTTTTCTCGTTTTGATACAAGTATCGTTCTTCATTACTCATACCCCTTTTTATTAAATTATACACTATCGCAACGGATTGCAGGTTTATTTTTTACCTAGCACCGCTACACACTCAACGTGAGCAGTATGTGGAAATAAATCAACAGGTGTAATACTATGGATATCATATTGTTCTTCTAATACCTTTAAATCTCTAGCAAGAGTAGCAGGGTTACAACTCACATAACCAATTTTTTGTGGTTTGAAATCTAATATATAGGCTATGCTTTTCTCATCTAATCCTCTTCTTGGTGGATCTACTACAATAACATCCGGATGTATCTTTCTTTGTTTAAATTCCTCTATTTTATCTTCTACGCTACCTGCGATATATTCCGCATTTTCCACATGATTTAACTCAATATTTTTATTTGCCATTGTAACAGCTTCTTCTTCTATTTCAATTCCATAGATTTCTTTTACTTTATCACTTAAAAATATTCCAATCGACCCAACTCCACTGTATAGATCAAATAATATTTCATTGCCTTGTAAATTTAATCTATTTTTTAATACTGTATATAATACTTCTGCTTGAATGGTATTGACTTGAAAAAATGACTTTGGAGATATATAGTAAGTGTAGTCACCAATACTATCTGTAATATAGTCCTCTCCATATAGTTTCACTATTTGTTCTCCTAAAATTTCATTGGTGTTACTGTCATTTAGATTTAAAAAGATTCCCTTAATACTCTCATTTTGTTCTATCAATCTTTTTGTTATTTTTTCAAATCTTCTATCACTTAATAAACTTTCATTATTGACAATAATAACAAGCATTATTTCTCCTGTATGATAGCTACGTCTAACAAGGAGATGACGTATATCTCCATCCCCTTTTTCTTCATTATACCCAACAAATCCTTCATTGAGCAACAAATCAAATATATTTTTTGATAGGATATCAATGACCCTATTTTGTATAAAGCAACAACTATTTTGCACAATATCATGACTACGTTTGGCATAAAACCCCATAACAGTATTACCTAGTCTATCTACTCTTATAGGATATTGCACTTTATTTCTATAATAATATGGCATACCCATACCAATTGTACTTTCAATATTTGGGTAGGTTACTTTTTGCTTTTTTAATACATTTTCAACCATTTTATTCTTCAGTAATAACTGCATATTATACTCAATATGCTCAGAGCTACATCCACCACATTTTTTAAATGCATCGCAGATGGGTTCTGTTCTATATACGCTTTTGTGATAAATTTCTTCTAAACTAGCAATAGCATAATCTTTCGTTATTTTTATTACTTTAGTAAGTACTTTCTCACCAATTATGGCTCCTGGTACAAAGACAACTTTTCCATCTTTTTTTGCAATACCTTCAAAAGAAGAGCCATTGTCTATGATTTCTAAATCAACATACTCATTTTTATTCATTTATTCTCCTATTTTATACTATTTAAAATGTTTTGTAGTTTTACTGCCTCTTTTTCCAATTCTTCAAATGCTATACTGTATTCATTTTCAAGCTCTGATTTAATATAGGTTAATTTACATATTTCTTCCTTGTTATCATTTTTTAAATACACAGCCACTTCGTTAATAGTTGGTTGTTTGATAAAAACTATCATACTGCATTGTTTTGCCCATTTTTTATACTCATTTATATCAGAATTCTCGTTAAAATCAGTAGAAATTTTCATATTAACAACGCTACCTGTATTCGATTCTACTACTTCTGAATCTACATTTGCTATTTTATCTATATATAGGAAGCTAGTATTGGTATAGTTTTCACTTTCTGCAAAAATCCTTGTTGTAATTGTATCACCAGAAAATTCACTCTGTAGTTTACTTACTTCAGGCAAGTTCTCTGAACCTTGATTCCCTTTATACAACATAGCAGAAGGGTATAAAAACAAGTATGGTGCTGTAAAGATAGAAAGTGCAAGTGCAATTTTCTTTTTCGTTTTTACTTCAAGGTCAACTTTTTTCAAAGATATTTTCACATTAAACAAATATATCGCTATTGCAGATATAATAATAGCAAGTATTGTAATTAATAATGCATAAATATTAGTAAACGGATTATATGCTAAAGCAGCTACCACATCAGACATAAAGGTACCTGTAGAGATAAATTGAATGGCAATTAAAAGCAAAGCCCCTATAAAATCAGCAATAAATCCAAATAACCAAACCTTTATGATCGTCTTTTTATATGTTTCTTTCAGATTGGTAACTTTTAGTAACTTTAAAGCAAGTAAAATCACTATCGTATCAATGATAAAGTTAGCTGGTAAAACGATCAACCATACAATTGGGAACAAAATTAAAAACCATATAGGAAATATTACATTATACAATCTATTCTTCATAAGAACCCCCACATAAGCATTTTTTAATGCTATTTTTATTTATTATATCATATAGTTCTAAAGAATATCAAGCAAATATATTAGGAATTAAAATATTTTCAAGATGTGTAACAACAACTTATTAATTTGAATATAGTATATTAGATTAAGAAAAATTTAAAATAAATTATTCTTAATCAGGTTTCAAAAGGAGTGTTATATATGTTGGGCAAAGATAATCAATTCTTCTGTTTTCTCATATTGATTGTCGTAGTAGGCTTTCTTTTCTCAAAAGATAGAACATCTAGACCACTGAACTTCGATACCTTCTTTAGGTTAGACAGTTCAATTCCCTAATCGGGACTCGAGCAAAGAGAGGTGAATCAAGATGGAAGAAAGATGCGGATGCGGATGCGGATGTGGATGTGGAAACACATGTGGTTGCGGATGTGGATGTAATAACGGATTATTCGGTGGTGGAAACTGCTGCTGTATATGGATTATATTAATAATCATAGTTCTTTGCTGCTGCTGCTAATCATAGCACAATATATCATAACTAGTACATAATAGTTAAAAGGTATTTTAGACTAACCTCTAAAATACCTTTTATATTTATATTACATTTTAATTTTTTCTTTTTATTCTAACATCTTGCTTAAGAATTTTCCTGTATAACTTGCCTCACATTTTGCAACTTGTTCTGGAGTTCCCGTTACAACAATCGTTCCTCCCCCGTCCCCACCTTCTGGTCCTAAATCGATTAGATGATCAGCAGATTTTATAATATCCAAGTTATGCTCAATAACCACTAGTGTATTATTTTGGTCCGTCAAGCGTTGTAAAATCCCTATTAATTTATGAACATCGGCCATATGAAGACCAGTTGTCGGTTCATCTAGTATATACAATGTTTGCCCTGTAGAACGTTTAGAAAGTTCAGTAGCAAGTTTTACTCTTTGCGCTTCTCCTCCTGATAATGTCGTTGATGGTTGTCCTAATTTGATATAACCTAAACCAACGTCCATTAACGTTTGTAATTTGTTATGTATCGTAGTGACATTTTTAAAGAATTCTAAAGCTTCTTCTACTGTCATATCCAGTACATCACTGATACTCTTCCCTTTGTATTTTACTTCTAAGGTCTCTCTACTATATCTCTTTCCTTTACATACTTCACATGGCACATAAACATCAGGTAAGAAATGCATTTCTATTTTAATAATTCCATCACCAGAGCATGATTCGCATCTACCACCAGGGATATTAAAGCTAAATCTTCCTTTTTGATAGCCACGTATTTTTGCTTCACTTGTTGCTGCAAATAAATCTCTGATTGGGTCAAACATACCTGTATATGTAGCCGGATTAGAACGTGGTGTTCTACCAATTGGTGATTGATCTATATTGATAATCTTATCAATTTTATCAAGTCCTAGTATTTTATCATGTTTTCCTGGTGTTACATTACTACGGTTAATCTTTTTAGTAATCGATTTATATAATATTTCATTGACAAGTGTAGATTTTCCACTTCCTGATACACCTGTCACACAGTTAAACACACCAACTGGAAATTTAACATTGATATTTTTTAAATTATGTTCTTTTGCACCTTTAATTTCGATATATCCATTTTCTGATTTTCTTCTTTTTTTAGGTACTTCAATTTTTAATTTACCGCTCAAATATTTGCCTGTGATTGATTCTTCACAAGTTAAAATATCTTCGGGAGACCCACTAAATACTACATTACCTCCATGTACACCAGCACCTGGTCCAATATCTACAATATAATCAGATTCTTTCATGGTATCTTCATCATGCTCTACTACGATTAATGTATTGCCTAAATCTCTCATCTTTTTAAGAGATACTAACAATTTTTCATTATCTCTTTGGTGCAAACCAATACTTGGCTCATCAAGAATATATAATACTCCAGTAAGTCCAGAACCAATTTGCGTAGCAAGTCTTATTCTTTGTGCTTCTCCGCCCGACAAAGAACCTGATGCCCTAGATAATGTTAAATAACTAAGACCTACATCAATTAAGAATTGTAATCTACTATTTAATTCTTTTACGATTTGTTCGGCTATCAATCTATTTTTATTAGACATTTTCTCATAAGTGAGATTGATAAATGATTTAATTGCTTCTACATTTCTATTACAAAGTTCATGTATATTTAAACCACCAAGAGTAACTGCTAGTGATTCTTTTTTTAATCTTGCGCCATCACAAGCATCACAATGGCTTGTTGACATGAACTGCTCATAATAAGTTTTCATACCAGCAGATTTTGTTTCAGAAAATCTTCTTTGTAAAGTATTAATAACCCCCTCAAATTCGGATTCAAATTCTCTTGTTAACGTTTTAGTATTGTGTTTGAAAGGAATTTTCTCGCCATTACTACCATACAGTAATATATTCATAAAGCCCTCTGGTAAATCTTTGAGTTTTGTATTAGGGTCAATTCCATAATAAGCGCATAATCCATCAATATACATCCTACTAATACCATCAACAATACTTCCAGCGCCAGACCAACCTTGAATAGCAGCATAATCATTTAGTTTTTTCTCTTTATTTGGTATAACTTTCTCAACATCTATTCTAAGTAACTCACCAAGACCAGTACAATCTGGGCATGCGCCAAATGGACTGTTAAATGAAAACATCCTAGGTGTTAATTCTTCCAAACTTACACCACAATCTGGGCATGCATAATTTTGAGAAAATAACTGTTCTTCTCCTTCTACCTTTGCAATCACCACTAGATTATTAGCATATTTCATAGCAAGTTCAACAGAATCAGTCAGTCTTTGTGCTATTTCATCAGTAACCACTAGTCTATCCACAACAATATCAATACTATGTTTCTTTTGCTTATCTAATTCAGGAATACCATCTGATAAATCAACATTTTCCCCATCAATTCTGGCACGGACAAAACCATCTTTAATCGCTTGCTCTAATATCTTAACATGCTCTCCTTTTTTCCCACGTATGACAGGAGCTACTACTAAAATTTTAGTTCCCTCTTCATAACACAAGATTTGGTCAACAATCTCATCGATGCTCTGTTTCTTTATCTTTTTCCCACAAATAGGGCAATGTGGTATACCAACCCTAGCATATAACAATCTCAAGTAATCATATATTTCGGTAACGGTTCCTACTGTTGAACGAGGATTCTTTGAAGTTGTTTTTTGGTCAATAGAAATAGCAGGTGAAAGCCCTTCAATTGACTCCACATCTGGTTTTTCCATCAAACCTAAAAATTGTCTTGCATAGGCAGATAATGATTCAACATATCTCCTCTGTCCTTCTGCATAGATAGTATCAAAAGCAAGTGATGATTTACCAGAGCCAGAAAGCCCTGTAAATACAACAAGTTTATCTCTTGGTATTTCTATATCTATATCTTTCAAATTGTGCTCTTTGGCACCCTTTATTACTAATTTATCATTCATATTTATACTTCCCTTTTAGAATATACTTATTATACAATAGAAACGAATGTTTGTCAATTGGAATATAATATTTTATATAAATAAATATTAATTCAAATAGAAAAATGAGATAACTTTCATTCAAAGTCATCTCATTACATCCTTATCTGTTTTATTATTTTACATATGTCTCTAATGCTTTTGTTCTATATTCAAGAACAGGCATTTCTTCTGTTGGAACAAATCCAGGTCTTGCATTTATCACATCAGGTATTCTATTAACAACAGTTGCACAAGTAAGTTCAACGGTTGACGGTCTATTAATGATAACAGTTGTATCAGGTTCTCCATAGATAGTCCATTCATTTTTATCAAATTCGTCGGGACCATAAACCTTCCCAATACATTCAGATTCAATAGTAATTCCTTCAGCAGTTTCTGTTGTTACAACCGCTGACATACCAGTAGCATCTCCTGCTTTTACTGTCATTCCCAAAGTAGAGGAATATAAATCATCTTTATAAGTTTGTGGTACTGTCTTTTGTGTTTGATGTGTTACAGTAAGGCCAAGTCTTGCTGCAAGCCAGCCATTCACATTCCACATATACGATGGAAGATACTCTCCCTTTTCAATTGTCTCTTGTCTTTGTTCATCTGTTACCTTATCAACAGAAGCTACTTCTTTATCGAATTGTTCTAATGTAAGACCAGAGCCATGTGCTTTTGCAAGAGCAATACCATAGTCTTCCACGTTATAACTAGAACTACCTTTAATTTTCGCTATTTTATGTGTTGAACCAGCAAGTGTTGCAATTAGATTGCCCCAATAAATATCTTGGTAACCTGCACCAGTTAAAGTACAACCAGATTGTTTTGCCATAGCATCTAATTTTTTTGTTAATGTTGGATTAGAATTCATTGGAAAGAATGCTTCCTCACATGTTGAAATAGCATTAATGCCAAGTTTTGCACATACTTCAAAAGCATCATAAGTTTCACTAAACAAACTCATTGTTGTAATAATACATATATCAGGTTTTGTTTCAGATAAAATTTTTTCTGCATTTTTATTACTTGTAATAACGACGCCTTTATCTTCTCCCCCAATTACAGTAGAAATATCTTTTCCAAATTTACTTTCATCGATATCAAAAGCTGCTACAATCTCTGCGCCTTTTTCATATACATATCTCATTGTATACACTGACATCTTTCCACAACCATATTGCGCTACTTTAATTTTTTCTTTCATATATACCTCCTAAATGATAGATAATTATATTATCCACCATAATATACAATTATATTCTACCATTAATCAACTTTATATGCAAGTCGCATCAATGGTTACTATTTATTTTACTTTTATAAGTATCTTAACAGCCGTCATATCTTCCTTTTCCTTTGTGTTAACTTTCTCTTGAACATTGACAGTCACTTTACAACCTGTTTTTAATGCATCAATATTAGTTTTTTTCTTAACACCAGATTCCTCGATATAGATTTGTGTATTGTTTGGTATTTTTATTACTACATTTCCTATTAATTTCCCAGAATAGCTCACCGAATCTAGACTAGCTTTTTTTAATGTTTTACTTACAAAGTCAATTTTGCCAACAATATAATTTTTTGGCTCCGTTAAATACATTTGCTCTTCTTTTGCAATATAACTATTAACAAGTAAGAATATTCCCACACCAGTTGCACTTAGTAACAGTCCCTTTACAAGTTTTGGCATAGAGATAAACTTAAAGACTAGTCTTACTAATATTAATAATACAATAATCATTGATACCATTAGTATAATTTCTGTACTAACATAATCTGAAATTTCCATTCTATACCTCCTTGTTATTCATTTCTTTTAACAATCTTAATGGCTGTAACCATATTGTTTTCTCTTTTGTTTTCCTTACACATAATCTGAACTACATCATTTGCTTTTATCTCATCTAATGGTATTTTCCTTTCGCTTGCTCCATCCCCTAATTCGACCACTACTGTAAAATCAGTTAATTTAGCAGTAACAACTCCTTTATCCATGTCATCCAATGATGTTTTACTTGCATAAATTCTAATTGTTTTTGCACTTTTATTTACTTCTTGAACTTTTCCATACACATAATATTTGGTCTGATTGGAAAAAATATACTGATTTTCTGTCATATAGGCTATCACCCCAAATAATCCAGCAAGGAGTATACTCACGGCAAAACTTAAGAAAAAAGCTTTTAAACCAGGATGTGTTTTTCTAAACATATTTTTAAATATAAAAAACAGAGCAATAAGCGCTACAATGAATAATATTCCCATTTTTACCACATTATCTGATGCTAATAATTCTTCCATATCACACCTCAATCTATATCTTTCATACTTAAACTAACTTTGCCTTTTTCTAAATCAATTCCAATTACTTTTACTTTTACGATATCTCCAACAGATACAACTTCCATTGGATTTCTCACATATTTATCACTCAAATGAGAAATATGTACTAGACCATCATTCTTTATTCCAATATCTACAAATGCTCCAAAATCTATGACATTTCTTACAGTACCAGTTAGTATCATACCAATAGATAAATCTTCTATTTTTAGCACATCACTCTTTAAAATAGGTTTTGGCATTTCATCCCTTGGATCCCTTCCTGGTTTCATTAATTCAGTAACAATATCCGTAATTGTTGGGACACCAACTTCTAATTCCTTTGCTAATTGTTCTACATTACTATTTTCAAGCTTTATTTTTAATTTCTCTAAATCACTTTTAGTTAATTTTTTCACATTAAATCCTAGTTTTTCTAATAACTTTTCAGTAATAGCATAGGATTCTGGATGAACCATGGTATTATCTAAAATATTGTTAGATTCGGGTACTTTTAAAAATCCTGCACATTGTACAAAAGCTGTCTTACCTAGTTTTGGTACTTTCAACAATTCTTTTCTCGAGCCAAATTTTCCATTTTCTTCTCTGTATTTTACAATATTTTCTGATACTGTTGCATTCACACCAGAAATATACGCAAGAAGAGATGGCGTTGCTGTATTGACATCTACTCCCACTTTATTAACGGAATCTTCTACTACCCCTGTTAAGCTTTCATCGAGCCTTTTTTGATTGACATCATGTTGATATTGACCAACACCAATACTTTTCGGGTCAATTTTTACTAGTTCTGCTAATGGGTCTTGTAATCTTCTTGCAATAGAAATAGCGCCTCTAATAGAAACATTAATATCTGGATACTCTTTTGTAGCAAGTTTTGAAGCGGAATACACAGAGGCTCCTGCCTCACTTACTATCGTATAATATACTTTTCTATCTGCCTTTTTGATTAAGTCTGCTACAAATTTTTCTGATTCACGTGATGCCGTACCATTTCCTATGGCAATCATATCTACATGATGTTTTGTGATAAGAGATAGTAATGTTTTTGTTGCTCCCTCTACATCATTTTGTGGCATAGTCGGGTAAACTGTCGTATAATCTACTAATTTTCCTGTCTCATCAATAATGGCAATTTTGCAACCCGTTCTATACGCTGGGTCGAATCCCATTACCACCATATCTTTTAGTGGTGCTGCCATTAATAAATTTTTAACGTTAACACCAAACACTTTAATTGCTTGTTCAGAAGCTTCATCAAACTTATCAGAACGTATTTCCCTTTCGATAGAAGGGGCAATTAACCTCTTATATGCATCTTTTATTGTTTCTTTTAATAGTTCAGAAACACTACTTTCTCTTTTTATAATTTGCTTTTCTAAATAGTTAAAAATTTCTTCCTCATTTAATTCAAATTTAACCTTCAGAAACTCTTCTTTTTCTCCTCTATTAATTGCTAATACCCTATGAGAAGGTATCTTGTTAATGTTCTCACTAAAGTTGTAATACATATCATAGGTAGATTTTTCTTCTGGCTTTATTGCAACAGAGCATAATTTACCAGTCATATATGATATTCTTCTAATCGCTTTTCTAAAAGTGGCATTATCTGATATATCTTCTGCTATGATATCACATGCACCAGCAATTGCTTCTTCAGCAGTTAAAACACCTTTTTCTTCACTGATATACTCACTTGCTATTTTAGTAATATCATCTATTTCGCTTGACTGTTTTAAGATTATTTTTGCAAAAGGTTCCAATCCTTTTTCTTTTGCAATGGTTGCTCTAGTTCTTTTTTTAGGTTTAAATGGTCTATAAATATCTTCCAACTCTGTCAATATTTTTGCATTTTTAATACTAGCACTTAATTCTTCTGTTAAATTTCCTTGTTCTTCTATTAGACGTAGTATCTCTTCTTTTCTTGTTTGTAAATTTCTTAAATATTTTAATCTATCATCAAGGTCTCTTAATTTTTCATCATCAAGATTACCAGTCACTTCTTTCCTATACCTAGCAATAAAAGGTATGGTATTTCCACCATCAATTAATTCTACTGTATTTTTTACTTGACTTACTCGAATACCAAGTTCTAATGCTATTTGTTCTACTATATTTTCCATGTTTACCTCTTTTATCTATATATCATTAAAATTATATATTAAAATGAATAAATTAGCAAGGTATATCTATACAAAACAAAAAAAATAGAGGTACAAAATATTGTACCTCTATTTTCTTTTAGAGCAATCAATAAGTAATCGCTGATGCGTTAACGTATATCTTTCCATACAAAGCATCAGCAATTGTGATAAAGCCTTGTTTGAGTTGTGTTAGCACCGCCGCTAACAGTTTTTCAAATTCCAAACCATGATTCATTGCTGAATCATTTAGGTTTAGAACGAATTTTCGAAAAGTCTCTTGTGTATTTTGTGTATTTTCCAATACACTCCACAGCGACTTTAGATGCTTATTTTCCGAATTTCTGAGAGCTTCTATAACCAACTTTTCTTTCTTCTCAATATCTATACTTGCTCCGTAACCCATTTTTCATTTCCTCCATTTTTGTAATATAATATATTATTGTCTTGAAAATACGTAAAAGGTTATACTTTTACATGTTAATACCCCCTAATCAGTTTGTATTCTTCGTTTCGAATATATTGTATTATATCACTTTAATTGGAATTTGTCAAGTTATGTAATCTCTTTTCGACAAAATTCGTGCCATATTGACAGTTTTTGTCGAAAAACAACAAAAAAAATACATTAAGTTTAATCCTAATGTATTTTAATATTTTATCTATTAAAAGTAGCTTTCCAAATGCCATGTTTATTACATGAAACATAAACATCTACTTTATTTGCACCATCTATTTTAAAGGTATATTCTGGCACATCGTTTTCAGTTAATACTTTGCTAACAAGGATACCATTATCAGTAATAATATAGATGCCATCTATCAAATGCTCTTTTGTCATTGGATGTGCTACTTCTCCAACTTTTACTTTTAACTCTTCTCCTTGAAAAGTTGCTACTGGCATATGTTTTTCTACTGCAGCATCTACAGTATTAGGCTCTAACATCACTAAATCAGTATCGCAACAATCTAGTAAAGTATCATTCATATTAAATATTTGTTTTCCACATTTTTCACATTTATAAAATTCTAATTCTTTCATATTTTCTCCTTTTTGATGATAAAATAAGCAGGTGAATACCTGCCTATTGTCTTAATAATTTTCTGCTTTTATTTCAAAATATGACTTTGGATGTGCACATACTGGGCAAATTTCAGGTGCGTTTGCAGCAATATGAATATGTCCGCAATTTCTACATTTCCACATTTTTACTTCTCCACAACTAAATACTTTTCCTTCTTCAATATTAGCAAGTAATTTTTTATATCTTTCTTCATGTTCTTTTTCAATTTTTCCAACTGCTTCAAATAAATAAGCTAAACGTGCAAAGCCTTCTTCCTTTGCGTCTTTTGCAAAACCAGCATACATATCTGTCCATTCATAGTTTTCCCCAGAGGCAGCATCTTTTAGGTTTTCAATTGTAGATGGCACATTATCACCATGTAATGCTTTAAACCACAATTTAGCATGTTCTTTTTCGTTACCAGCTGTCTCTTCAAATATAGCTGCAATTTGCTCATAACCTTCTTTTTTTGCTTTTGAAGCATAATACGTATATTTATTTCTTGCTTGTGATTCACCTGCAAATGCAGCAAGTAAATTTGCTTCTGTTTTTGATCCTTTTAATTCCATCTTAAAATCCCCTTTCACAATCTGGACATATAATATTAAATATTACATCATGCGATAATACTTTACAATTTAATTCTTTACTAACTTTATCGTCAGTATCTTTTAAATAATTTGTAAAAATGTCAAATACTTGATTACAGTGAGTACATACTGCATGGTAATGTTTCGAAACATCTCCATCAAATCGGTCTTTATCGTTTGCCATTTTAATTCTTAATAAATAACCGTCTCTTGATAGTCGATCTAAATTTCTATAGACAGTACCTAAACTAATATTTGAATTGTCTTCTCTTACCTTTTGATAGACTGTTTCTGCAGTAGGATGCGTTTTTACTGATTTAACATATTCCAGTATTTGTTCACGCTGCCTAGAATAATTCATATTATATCTCCTTCTAAAAATAGTAACAATTACTACTTTCATGTATATTCTACATCATATAATATGAAATGTCAAGCCTTTTTTATAACTTTTTTGATTATTTTAAATAGCCATATTTTTTCATCTGTTCTACGACAAGTGCTTTTCTTTCTTGTGCTAAATCGGGATTTGTTGATAAAGCATAAGCGCTTGGTGCATTGGGTAATCCAGCAAGCATAGTACATTCATCAAAAGTAAGTCGTTCCACTGGCTTTTCATAATATCCTCTTGATGCTGCCCCTAATCCATAGTATCCATCTCCAAAGTAGATAATATTAATATAATAAGATAAGATTTCATCCTTGTTGTATTTCTTTTCTAAGTCCATACCAACAAATACTTCTGCTACTTTTCTTGAAAACTTTTTCTCAAAAGAAAAATACATGTTTTTAGCAAGTTGTTGTGTAATGGTACTTCCGCCCTCTACTAATTTCATCTCTTTTATATTTGTCACAATAGCTCTTCCAATAGATCTTAAATCAATAGCACCATGATTATAAAAACGATTATCTTCAATTGCAACAAGTGCATCTTTAAAATCTTTTGGAATTTCCCCTTTTGTCACATAATATTTTTTATTCTCGATTTCCTTAATTGCTTCTTCTATACTTTTATTAGTAATCGCATTTTTATATAATTGATATCCGTCATAAACAACATAGGAACAGATACCAATGCCAATAATTAGTAAAAGGATTATAATATTTCTAATCCATTTAAAAATTTTTTTCATCTTTACACCTTCTTAAAACATTATACATTATAATATAACTTATCACAAGGAAAAAAGATAACAAATTGAATGAGACAAGAAAAAAAGAGTTATAAAATAACTCTTTTTAAAACTATTCAGCCACTCTATCCACTCTACTAAAGAATGTGAATGCCCAAATTCCGGCGATACCGACTATTGTAAATAATATTCTACTTATAGCAGAGCCTGCTCCACCAAATAAAGTACCTATTAAATCTATTTTAAATAGTCCTATGCATCCCCAGTTGATTGCACCTATGATAACAAGTGCTAATATAATACTATTCAAAGCCTTCATATAATACCTCCTAAACAAAAAATAATTTGTCTAAACATATTATGTGCAATTTTTTTTGGGATATACAAAAAATAAAAATAAAAATAAAACGTGGGTAGAATAAAAAACCCACGTTTCGTTAGTTAAATAAATAACTAAACTACATGTACACCATTATATAGTTTCTAATTATAATAAAAATTAGAAGAGGAAAAACAATGTACACTCATAATATGTGTATATTAAAAAATAATATACGCTTTTTAAAATTTTTTTTGACTTTTTTGTTTTTTACAATATATTATTCTTCCACATTGATATCATCTTTAAAACGAATAATATAATCTACCATTGACCAAATCGTTGCAATCACAGCAACAGAGACAGAAACGGTCATTGTTACATTAACCATTAAAGTTAGAATATCCATAGACATCGCACTTGCGATAAATTCTCCAAATACATTAGTAGTACCAAGTGCAAGACCGAATAGTCCAAGTACAACACCCACTAGTTGGAAGATTGTTTTAATTTTTCCGCTAAGACCAGCAGCAACATCTTTTCCTTTATCTGATCCAAACATTCTAAGCGCATTGACAAAGAAATCTCTTAAAATGATGATTGCAGTCATCCATGCAGGAACTACCCCAGCACCAGTTAATAGAATAAATCCAGCTGAAACAAGCATTTTGTCAGCAAGTGGATCCATTATTTTTCCAAACTTTGTTACCATATTATTCTTTCTTGATATTCTGCCATCCAAGAAATCAGTAATTGCTGCAACTACAAATACGCCAAATGCAGTCCATATTGTCCATACCCATTCTTTTGGCAAACACATAAATACAATAAATACAGGTACAAGTATGATTCTTAACATTGTTAATTTATTCGGTAAATTCATTTTTTTCAACATTTTAATTCCTCCATTCAAAAATTATTATATCAAACATGAAATATATAGTCAACGTTTTTCACAAAATATACATATTACTTTTTTGCTATTTTAACATAGTAATCGATGCTAGCGTACCAAAGTCTTTAAAATTTTGCTTTTTACATGCCCTGTTAGAAAAGAAATCATCGCTATGGCACATGGTACAGATATGAGAATCAACAATATTTTCATTTTTTAATCCTATTTTTAATAAATCTTTTGTGATAACGTAGATTAAATCGATATAGAATCGCTTTCCTTGATGAGTAATATATTCTTCTTCATTTTTCCATATTGTCGTAAATTTTTCTTGGAAGCTTTGTTCTTCACTACTAAAACAACACTTTCTAATAGAAGGTCCAAAACAACATATTAAATCTTCTACTTTAGAATGATATTGTTGTATCATAAGATTAATTGCTTTTATCGTTATTTTTTCTATTGTACCTTTCCAACCGCTATGTATATTTGCTATCACATTATTTACAGGATCATATAGGATGATACAATTACAATCGGCAACCGTAACTAATGTTCCTATTTCCACTATATTAGTGACATAGCCATCATATTCCTCTTCGCAGAAATTTTCATACTGATATGGTTCTTTATTGTCATTATTAAGGAGTAATATATTCGAAGTATGCGCCTGCTTTCCTTTGTATATTTTGTTTTTATTGATATCAGTTGCATCACAAATTCTAGCAAGATTTTTTAGTACATTTTCTTTGCTATCATAACCAGTACTTCTAAAATTAAGTGAAGTGTATTCATTTGCACTGACACCACCATGTCGTAGTGTAATGGCATGAAATAACTTATCACTATATTCATTTAATTTCTTAAATTGTAAATATTCAATATCACCTTTTTTTATATGAGTAACTTCATGATTAGTATAATCTTTTTCTATCCTACTCACCTACTTTATTTCAATTTCTTTGTTTAATTCAAAAGAATAAATATATGTTTTTTCTACTGTTAATCCTGTTATTTTCTCAATTGCCTCTTTATAAATTTCAAGTTGAATTTTGTATTTTTTAATATAGTCACTTTCTTTTGTCATTCTATCGGTTTTAAAATCAACTAATACAATGTTATTCTTCTTATTTAAATAATATAAATCAATCACGCCTTGTATGACACTTTTGGATAAGGTAGCATCTCTTAAAATAAATTCTTGCTCTTTCCAAATAGTATGTGCTTCTTTTAATTCAGTACCAATTTTTGAATTTAAAAAATGAAGAATACTATCTAAATTAATTTGCTTTTTATCTTCTTTTGTTAACACATGCTTGTAAACAAGAGATTCTATATATTCTTGTAACGATTCCTTTGTCATATACTTCTTAACATCTAAATTTTCAAGAATAAAATGAACTAATATCCCTTTTCTTACAGGAGTATAACTATTATCCTCTTGTAAAAGAGAAGGTAACTTAAAATCGTTTACACATTCTATTTTTTTAGGAATAGTACCGTTATTTTCTTCTTCCTGTTTTAAAGAATTTAAATATTCTTGCTTTAATGCACTAACGCTAACTCTACTTGCCGTATCTATATCTTCACTATATGGATATTGGTAATTTAAGTTTTCGGATACTTTATCATACACTTCAGTTCTTTTTGTTTGTATTTCTTCTTCCTTCTCCTTTGGAATCAAAGGTTTAAGTTTTTCAATTTCTTCTGTTAAGACCAATTTTTCGTTATCCGACTCTTTACTAGCAAAGTCATTTACCATATCATTTAAATTTACTTTTGTTACGTTAATATCGAATAATTTTTTGTTATCTCTATCATAATCTAATAATGCCATATTTATATTCTTAAAATATGATTTATTGCCATTAATAATACTAGCATCTATTTTTCCATTTTTTTCAATGACAAATGTATTGCTGTTATACTTTTCATAATCATTTAACGAAGCAAAAATCACCAATTTTTCTTTTGCTCTTGTCATTGCAACGTATAACATTCTAAGTTCTTCTGATTTCATTTGTCTTGATGCTATATTTTTAATGGCATTTTTAATAGCAGAAGGATAAGTAATACCATACTTTTCATTGACAATATTAACACCAATTCCTAAGTCTTGATGCATAATAACCTCTGTATTTAAATCTCTTTCCATATAAGGTGCTGTTGTATCTGAAAGGATCACAATTGGAAATTCAAGACCCTTTGATTTATGGATGGTCATGATTCTTACCACATTTTCATTTTCTCCAAGTATTTTTGCCTCATTATTTCCAATTCCCGTCTCTTTTATATTGTCAAGGTAGTGAAGGTATGCATTCAGACTTGGATTAAAGTTCTTCTCATATTCTTTTGCAATTTCCACTAATACATTGAGGTTTGCTTTCTTGACATCTGCCATCTTTTCAAGTGCCAATTGATAATATAAATTTGTCTCTTTATATACTTTTATCAGTAATTCTGACACAGTATAATGTAACGCGTATTTCTTAAACTTACAAAGTAAATCCATAAAGTTTCTTATTTTTTTTATCACTTCATCAGATAAACCAGTATCTTCCGCTTCTAAAATAGCTACGATACTCTCATACATTCCCTTGTTTTTGTTATCTTTATATAATTTGATATCCGTCAGTTCATCTAAATTAAATTTACCAATGATACTATATAAGACACTCACTAATTCAACATCTCTTAACGGATTATCTAATACTTTAAGAAATGATAGAACAAGCTTTATTTCATCACTTTCAAATAAATTCGTAGAATTATCACAATATGCTGGTATTCCATAACTCTTTAATACTCTTTCTAAAATAATACCTTTTGTTTTAATGGACCTTAACAGTACTACCATATCTTTGTAACTGGTCTCTTTAAATCCATCCTTTGTGAATACCTTAAACGTTTTCTTTAGTTTTATTATCTCTTTTGCAATGTATATTGCCTCTTGCTCATATTTTTCAAGCTCAAAAATTTCTTTTAATGAATCATCTTCTTTCGATAACTCTTCATTTTCCTTTTTGTTACTATCAATAATATTGATTTTAGTAGCATAGTCTACGGTTTCCTCTTCTTCATACCAAGTAGCCCCATTTTTTAAAGTCTCTATCTCTTCATAACTGCATTCCCCCAGTCGCTTACTCATTATTTTTTCAAAGATATAATTAATACTATCAATTACCTGCCTTCTACTTCTAAAATTTTCTGCAAGAATGATTTTCCCATCCGTTACTTCATTCAGATTTTCCTCATTTAGTAAGACATATTCCTCATACTTATGATTAAAAATTTCTGGTCTTGCTTGTCTAAATCGATAAATACTTTGCTTAATATCTCCCACCATAAATCGATTTGATTTTCTTGCAACCGCTTGCAATATTTTTTCTTGTACAAAATCCGTATCTTGATATTCATCCGTATATACCTCAACAAATCTCTCTTTTAGTCCACTTGCAATATCTGTCTCTTTATATACACCCTCCTCATTCTTATAGTATAGCAATTCAAGTGCAATATGATGAATATCATTAAACTCTAATAGTCCCATATCATTTTTCATTGTCATATATTCTTCATCAAAACGATACAAAAAATGGTATAGATATTCCACATATTCGTACGCTTTTTCGTTATCTGCTAAAATTTCTTTAGTAGTAGCATAGATACTCTTTTTACTATCCTCTATTGTTTTCTTCGGTATCTTGTTTCTAAAATCTTTTATTTTATCCTTTAATACCACATCCGTTATTTTTCTAGATACAATATTACTCCCTAACTCATGAGAAAATAATGTTTCATACAATTGATCCCATGAATGAGCACTATAGATACATCGATTAACGTAATTTAAATCATCTTCTAATAACTCTACATGTTTTGTAAATTCATCCTTTTGCTCAAGGAGGTTTTTCATGTCTTCAATTTGTTTGACTAATATTTTCAAATTAGATTTTACTTCTAGTAATATTTCATCACCAAAGTCAGTAGCTGCTAAATCTACAGAATTGGTATGATCCCTATGATACTTTTCAATACTTTCTTTTAAATACTCAAATGGGTAAGGAAAGCTTTGGATATAGGTATAGAGATTAAATAATGTTTCTATTAGTTTCTCATCCTTACCGCCAAACATTTCTAGTATTTTGTATAGCCATTTTGCATTTTCATCGTTTTCTTTTGTATGTGAATACTCCTCTTCTAATAGTTTCGTCATTACCTTATTTTTTAAAATAGCTGACTGTGTATTGGTACTTATTTTAAAATTAGGATCTATATTTAACACATGGAAGTTACTTCTTACAAGCTCTATACAAAAGGCATCTATGGTTGTAATGCTTGCTCTAGACAATAAGCTAACTTGTCTTTTTAAAAAGTAGTTATCCGGTTCTTCTTCTATTTTTTTGTAAATAGCCGCCAGTAATCTTTCTTTTAATTCATTGGCCGCAGCATTCGTAAAAGTCACTACTAATATTTTATCGATATCTACTCGATACTTCATTATTTTTTGTATCACACGTTCTACTAAAACAGCGGTTTTACCACTACCTGCTGACGCGGATACAAGTAAGTTTTTATCTTGAATATCAATGGCGTTTTGTTGCTCTTTTGTCCACATAGTACACCTCCTATAATTAATTTTGAAAATTTTGTTTAATAACATTTTTCAACTACATATAACGATATAAAAATTTTATTTTTTTAAATTTCCACCAAAATATATTTTCTACATAATAAATATCTTCA
Organism: Clostridia bacterium; assembly: GCA_028692955.1. Classification (GTDB taxonomy): domain Bacteria; phylum Bacillota; class Clostridia; order TANB77; family CAG-465; genus CAG-465. The sequence continues at coordinate 61,232 of JAQUWH010000004.1, read as the reverse complement.
TAGTATCACACAAGTATTATATCATGGATTTTATATATAAACAATTTAAAATTTACTATTTTTTCTAGCTTATTTTTTTATATTGCATATTTGCAAAACAAAGTGTATAATTCCCTACAAATAAGGGGGTCATACACTTTGCTTACTGTATTATTGTTTATTGAAAACTTTATCTAACAATCCTATTGCTGCGTCTTTAACGTTAACTGCATACTTATTAGCCAGGCTATTTATAATTACTCTATCTGTTGTACAATCTGTAAATTGATACCACTGTTGATTGCTGGAATAATAATATTTTTTTCCATTATATGTTAAACTTCCTAATGTCGTAAGTGGTTGCATATCATGGTCAGTACAGTATGTAACAGCTGATTCTGATGTACTAACAAGTACTGGACCCATCATGACAGGATTTGCATCAGAATAAAAATAGGCCACTCCAACGTACGCTTCTTCATTATTGTATTTATAATAATTTCTACCGTGAATTTGACATATTTGCTCCATTGCAGTTGAAATCTTATACATTGAATCATCACTTCTAGTATATCTTGTAATATTACCAGCTTTATCAATGACTGCTATCATAATTTCACCAACATCATTTGGTACCTTAATTGTAAATTTATTATCAGCAGTAATTTCACTACTTTTTGCTTTATTTTTCATATACACATCATCAATATTGATTACGCCATCATAATATGGTGTCTTTTTATCAAGTTTATTAATATATTCATATCTTACCTGCTCTATGCCACTGTCAGCATCACTAGCTGTTCCTTGAAGCATCTTCATCCCTGTATACTGAGTAAAAGTAACATCTGATATACTAGGAGTCACACCATCGTAGTTAGATAAATCAATCACATGTTTGGCAACAATGTCTGTACCTCTATATTTTGTTATCTGTATTTTTTTATTACTTCCCGATAAACTATTAAATGTGTTGATATCGGTAGCACTAAATTTTGAATTTAGAATATTAAGATTATTTAATTCAGCTAGATTTCCAAATGAAAAAACATTTTTTTCAGCATTGGTAGTAATGATTCTTTCTGTGGCACCTTGAAAACCTATTTTTAACGTTTCACCTGTACTCATATTAGCAGTAATATGAATTCCCATATCATTCGTAGCTAGTGCATTGTTCTTCGTAATAAAGATACCACTGTACATAGTTGAAGTAGTTTCAGAACTATCTTCTTCACTATATGATATATCCAAAATACTTGCTATTTTGCTATTAAGAGAAAAATACCTTTCTCCCTTGTAATCTGTACCATAAAGATAATATACTCTTAAAGTATCTGTTGTTACAACGTAGATATCATCGGCCCCTTTTTCACCAAAGCCATATCTTTCTTTTTTTATGCCCAATTTACCAAGATCAAGTTCCAAAAACTTCACATATGGATTTTCATTATTTAGTATCAACTCTGTTCTAAAGGCCTCTCTATTATCTCCATATACCCTTGCAATCACTTCATCTTTTGTTAATGGCAAAGTGCCATCTTTTTGTGGTATTGTTCCATCTAACATGTAACTAGCTCTCACTGCCTCTTGTATTTGTGTTACATTATTCGTAAAAGTACTAAGCTTTGTACTTTCTGACGGGACATCCATATTCACAATAACTGTACCTACTATAATTAATGTAACAACAATGAGTAACACCAAATAAATCAGTGAAATACCATTCTTTTTTTTCATATTTTTACCTCTTAATTATTCTTAACTATATTTTTACATAAAGCATTAATCTAAATCCCAAATTTTCATTAGTTAGAGTATTAATAATATATGCCGCACGATTAGCAGCTGGTGTCATGTCTCCATAATACCCAGAACGAATAATATAGTTAGTATTATTTTTTTCTAGACTCCATTCATTTACGTTACCTGCTATATCATATATATTATTCGAAATAGTATATTCAGTGCTTCCAGTAGGAATTTTTGCAGCGCTATTAATTGGTTTAGTAACATTTAATCCCACACTATTTGTATATATAAATGTACTATTATAATAATTTCCCCATGATGCACTGTTTGTCATAACATTTTTACCACTACTGTCTATCCATTTCATTACAGTATCCCATGATGTTCCAGTTACCAAACCACTTGTTACTTCTGTATTACTGATGTAGCTAATGGCATTACCATTGGCACGTATATAATCTATGTTAGTCCAAGATATTGCGCCTTTTTTACTTACTGGTTTTCCATATACATTTGATGTTGCAGCAGATGCTCCATCTATTTTAGTCTGACCTTCTGGTACGCCAGCCTCATATCTTCCCACATAGAACCCACCAGCCTTATCTACAATTACCTTTTCATTAGCGGAGGTAATCCCAGTAGGATAATCTTTATCTGGCACATTGGTAACAACTGTATAAGATAATCCTGTTGTACACCATTTCTCATATTTTATTTTAGTGCCATCTACTGGTACCCATACAAACTCACTTCCATCACTGCCTCTAATCACATACCCAGTATCTACTGTAGTTCCAGATACCCATTCAAATTGAGTCGGAATATATGGTTTTCTACTTTTTTCTGCTTGATTTAATCCAATTAAATCACTTGGATTTTTAGTACCTTCACCAGTTCCTTTGATATATAATGTTGGACGCATTGTGTAGTATTGTCCTCCCGTACCACTAAAGTCAAGCGAACCACGATAAGATACCGGTCGGTCAGTAGGAAACCAGGTAAAGTCTCCACCACGTAATACCCTATCAGTACTACCATATGAAGCCATAGTCCATTCCCAAAAGTTTCCACTCATATCTGATATATTACATACTTTATATTCTTCTTTACTACCTGTAACGGCCATAGGGTTTGGTTTATAGTTTCCCTTTCCAGTACTATTTGTGATATATTCCGAATCTTTACCCTGCATAAATTTTAACGTAGCATCCCATTGCACATCGTAACATAAAGTAGATATAACACCTGAATGATTCTCAGCATTACTAGGATACATAGACCTAGCCAACGTCACAGCACCATTTCCCGGATTTACCGTATTATTAATCACTCCCCAAGTAATAAAATTCCATACTCCTACTCCTTGTTTTGATACTGGTTTAATACTTCCATCTGTTGGTGTATTATGATTGGTAGTTACAGATGATGTTGTACCTGGTATACCCGCTTCATAACGTGCTATATAAAATCCTTTGTTTTCAGTAACACTTTGTTTCATTGCAATATATTCAGCTGTTGTTTCATCTTCTGGAGTTTGCGCAACTGTATAATTTTGTTTAGCCCAATCCATTCTTTTAAAATTAGCTATATTTGGTACAGGTACCCATACAAATTGATTACCAATGGCATCTTCAATCACAAGACCATTGTTATATTCAGGTCCCGTTTTTGCATCCCATTTTGAATCAACTGTATTAACAGCTGCAAAACCTGCTGGTATGATTGGATTTTGATAGGTACCTGCTGCTCTACCGTCTATTGTTTGGCTATAACTCATTAACTTTCCAATATTATCCTTTACAGCTTCTCCCGTAACATTAAACTTTTTCACTCTTGTCTCAGTATCGCCACTTGCATTTTTAGCAGATACTTTTACATATATTGTATCTTGTATGTTAATATCCGTAAAAGTTGCTTCTATACTAGCAATATTATTTGATACATTGGGCACGGATAATAGCGTTGATTTAGAATATGTTTTCCCGTCGCCACTAATTTGAGCACTTGCTTCTGTAATATTTGTTTTACTATTAAAGGTAAATAAAAATCTAGCCATATCCGCAGAGAAGATAACTCTCTCAATTCCTACCCATATATTTCTTTTATTGCTTTGTAGTATTTTATCACTAACATTTCCAGCTCTATCAAAAATACGTATTTCGATTCCTTCAATTTCTTTTGGAATGTCAATTTTTACAGTACCATCTTCACCAATTTCTGCTTTCTTACCTCTTGCTTTGATATATGATGGGTCATACTCTGTTACTCCATCATAATATGATGAAGGTAAAGTTGATCTTTCATCAAATTTTTTTAAATATTCATATCTTACTTCCCTTACTCCACTTGTTGCATCAAAAGCTTTGAAAGTAACAGTATTATATTCCTCTCCCGGTGTCAATATTGAATCAGAAGCCTTGACAGGGATATTGGTTTCGTAATTGGAAAGACTAACTTTTATTGTTCCAACAACACTTGCTTTTTCTTCATCTTTTTTTATAATTTCTATATATTTATTATCCTGTATGCTATTATTGAAATTATTAATATCAGTTGCTGGTATATTGGTGTTTAGAATTGTATTCGTATTTTGTGAATATATTTTATCAAAACTATCTAGTTTAAAAATATTTTGTCCCACAGTAGTTGTTATCTTTTTTTCTGTTCCTCCTTGCACCTTTAAATAAAGTCCTTCTGTAGCTGCCATTTGTGCCTCAATGCTGATATTTAAAGTGTTAGTCCACACTTTTTTTAACTTTTTTACTGTCATACCATAAGCACTTTGTATGTCATTATCTGGATACTCTGTAGGAGCGTTGACTACTTTCACGACATCTGTTAATCTTGTGCTTAATGAATAGTAAGTATTACTTTTGGCTTTTACCCCAGCAATATAATATATTTGCATAGATGGGTAAGAAACAACATAGATGTCGTCTTCTTGTCCATTTTCCTTTATCCCTCTTATTGTTTGTTCTATTCCCAATACTTTTAAATCTATTTTATAAAAGGCTCCTAAATCATCATTTTCATTATAATCATTGTTAACTGATAAGTCTTGTTTAAATATTACTTTATTTTTTATTAATGTAAAAATCTCTTTCTGTGATAAAGCTTCCATATTATCAGCATCTGTAGGGAAAAAGTCATTTTCCATATAATATACTTTTACAGCGTCTTTTACTTCCTTTAAGTCATTGGCAAAAGCAGCAAGTCTTGCATTTTCAACTGAATTTCCTATAGCAAGTGTCGTTGCTGTAACCAAAATCAATGCTAAAATGATAGTAAGTATCAAAACAATTAATGTTATACCTTTTTTTAATCTCATATTATCCCTCTTTTTGTAACAATTATATCACATCTTAATTTTATACGGTTTTTACTTTTTTTTCAAGTCTTTTTGCTAATTTAATACTAGCAATTCAAATATTAAGAAAAAGTGACTAAATTATATTCTAATTTAATCACTTCACTCAATATTTTTAATAATTAAGACATTTCTTTAATAAGTCTCTCGCAGCATCTTCCATGCCAGAAATTGAATTAATATATCTTGTGGATGCAGTATTTAAAAGAACTCGATTGGTTGTATAAACTGTTGTTGACATCCATTGACCAGTACTAGAATAGTAATATGTTTTACCGTTATATGTAAAACTACCCGTTGCTGAAAGTGGTTGCATATCATGGTCTGTACAATACACAACAGAGGATGATGTTGGACCAACTAACAAAGGTGCCATATAATCACTCTCTGAAGTTGCAGAAGTAAAGTATACGATTGCTACATACGCCTCCTCATCGTTATATTTATAGAAATTTCGAGTACTAAGCTTACAAAGTATGTCCATTGCATTTGATGTTTTATAAATTGGATCAACATTTACTGCATCACTCATATCAGGTTTAATATATAATGCTACACGAAAGCCTAAACTTTCATAGATGTCTGCGTATGAGCGCCCATCACGATAACCTGCCGGAACTTTACTATCTACCCAAATATAACTACCACCACGTACAACTTTTGTATTAGAATTGTAAGATGCCATTGTATATTCAAACATATTCCCTGCCATATCATATATGTTATTTCTTTGATATTCCGATTTATCGCCTGTAGTAGAAATTTTTCCTGTATAATTTCCTTTTCCTGTGCTATCTCCCGGATATATTGGGTCCTTTTTCTCGATAAGCCTTAATGCCATATCCCATTGTACATCATAGCATAATGTTGATATAACTCCTGTTTGATTTCTACTATCATTTGGATACATTGCTCTTGCTACTGTTACTGCTCCATTTCCAGGACTCACTGTGTTAGCTGATGTTCCCCAAGATATAAAGTTCCAAACGCCTGCTCCTTTTTTTGATACTGGTTTGATACTTCCGTCTACTTTAGTGTTATGATTAATCGTTGTCGAAGATGTGGTACTTGGTATCCCTGCTTCATATCTTGCTATATAATAGCCTTTATATAAACTGACACTTTCTTTCATCGCCATATATTCTGTTGTTGCCTCATCTTCTGGCGTTTCTGCAACAGTACGTAATTGTACTGGCCAATCTACTCTTTCAAAATCAGCGATATTATCCACTGGTACCCATACAAACTCATTACCAATTTCATCTAAGATAACAAGTCCATTATCAATACTTTGCTCATTTATTTTAGTAGATACAGCAAATCCTTTTGGAATCATAGCTAATTTTCCATCCATCAAATAGTAGGTATTTTTTGTTACTAGTATACCAGGAGTAACCAAATCAGTTTGTACATTATTTAAGGTGAATTTTTGGATTCTGGTTTCTGTAGTACCATTTGCATTGATAGCAGAAATTTTTACGTAGATAGTGTCAGTATAATTAATCAAACTATTAAACTTTATATCTTCTACTTTAGCGATTCCTGATGTAGGAGTTGGTACTGTAAGTATAATGGGATCTGTAAAATTAGAAGCATTGTTACTAATGGATACCTTTGCACTTGTAATTTTAGAATTACTATTAAATACAATGTCAAATACACTCTTTATTTTAGTAAGATATTTGGCATTTATACCAATATAGATATCACGTTTATTGCTAATCGTTATTTTATTACTAACATTTCCCGCATTGTCAAAAGCTCTTACTTCAATTCCTTCTATTTCCTTTGGTATTTTTATTTCCACATACCCATCTTCTGACACTGTTGCCTTTTTCCCTCTTGCCTTGATATACGAAGGTTCATAGGTAGTTATTCCTGCATAGTATGGTTCTGGATAGGTTTGAGAATTAAATTTTGTTAAATACTCATATCTTACTTCCTTTGTGCCACTAATATTGTCACCGATATAAAAAGTAGCTAAGTTATATTCTTCTGATGGATAAAGTGTAATTTCTCCTTTTAAAGTAGGAATCTCTGTTTCATATTCTTGTAGATTTGTTCTTACTCTACCAACAATATTTCCACTTTTCTTTTTAATAATTTCCATGTATTTATCTTTTTGTTGTGCCGCGTTATATTTACTTAAATCTGTGTTTAAAGTATAATTTGTACCATCTGCTGCTAATGCTTTTGTAAGACTATCTAATCGTAATACATTTTGACCAGTTTTTGTTGGAATAAGCACTTCAGCCCCATTTTGCACTTTTAAATATAAAGACTCACTTGTATCAGAAATATAAGTTTCAACCGTAACACCAAGCACATTTGTCCATTTTTTATTTATCTTTTTTACAGTAATTCCTTCCACCATTTGTGTTGTCACTTGTGTACTCAAAGCGGTAGTTTTTCTATTAAATGTCTTTATCAAACTAGATAATCTAGATGTCATGGAAAAATAGGATGTTTTTCTCGTATTAAGTCCTTTCAAATAATATACATGAAAAGAGGGATATGACACCGCATACACATCGCTATTATCCTTTTTTAATCCTCTTGATGTTTGCTCAATTCCAATTTTTCCCAAATCTACAATATAAAAAGCTCCAAGTTCCCCATTTACGTTAAAATCTCCATTTAAATCTAGTTCCTCCTCAAATAAAACTAATTGTTTTCCCTTTTGAACAAGTTCTCCTATTTCTTTTTGTGAATAAACCTTATCTTCACCAAGAATTGGCATTTCATCATGTTGCGTATAGTAGCTTTTAACAGCATCCTCTACTTCAAGAACATCACTTGCAAAAGTAGTAATTCTAGAATTATTAATAGCGTTACCAACAACAGCAGCAGTTGACATGATTAATATCAAAGCTAGTACGATTGTAACGATTAACATGATAAGAGATATACCTCTTCTATTATCCATATATTGCACCTCATATTTTATATTTATATTTTATATTTCATTATTTTCACTCATTTGAACAATAATATTATATATCGAAAGAAAATATATATCAAGACTTAAAAAATAATTTGTGGCATATTTTAGATTTTTCTAGGTAATAACTATATATTGCTATTTACTACTTTTTTTGATATAATAAGTATTGGTGATACTGTGGAAAATTTAACCAACAATAATTTAGAAAACGAAATAAAAAAAATAATGGAACATACAGAAATAAAGATAAATCATCGTTATATAGCAAAGGGTATAGATGACACTCTTCTACTAGCAAAGACTTTTGCTAAAGAATTAAAAAAAGGTGATATTATTGCATTAAACGGTGAACTTGGTGCTGGTAAAACTGTTTTTGTTTCAGGCATTGCTCAGTATTTTGGAATCGAAAGTCAAATCTGTAGCCCAACCTTTACCATAGTAAATGAATATACTTTGCAAAATTTAGAAAAAATATACCATTTTGATGTTTATAGAATTGAAGATTCTACTGATTTTTTAGATAGCATTGGAGACCATTACTTTGAAGATGGCATTTGTATCATAGAATGGGCTGATATTATACAAGATATTCTACCGAAAAGAACGATTACCATAGATATTACAAAAGACGAGAAAAATAGCGATATTCGTTATTTTCATATTAGGAGGAATTAACACATGAATATATTAGCAATTGATACTACAACAAGACTTGCAAGTGTTGCTGTCTTAAATGATAATAATATCATAGAAAAATCAAAAGCAAATGAAGTAACTCATTCCGAAAAATTATTGCCACTCATTGATGAAACTTTAAAAGAAGCAAATTTAACGTTAAAGGATATCAAGTTATATGCTTGTATCAATGGCCCTGGTTCTTTTACAGGTATTAGAATTGGGCTTGCAACTATTAAAGCTTTTTCTATGATAGATAACAATAAAACATTTTCTATTGAATCTACAAAATTAATCGCATACAAGGCTTTTAAACTATATGGTGCAAAAGAAGTTACTATTGCCTCTATCATTGATGCAAGAAATGACAGAGTCTATTATGCCGTCTATAAGTTAACTTTAGATAAAGATGAAAAAATAAAAATAGAAACCGTAATACCTATTGCAAATGATGAAATTGATGTAGCGATAAAGTCTATTACTTCACTTACCACTTCTATTATATTTGCTGGTGATTGTATTGATAAATTTAACGATAAATTAACAAATGACTCACCTAAGTTATATAACTTATACCCTAGCACAACCGATTTAATTCATGCTTACTTTGATATAACTAACACTGACAGTTATCTATTCGATACTTATACACTAGATGCTATTTATGCTAGACCAACACAAGCTGAAAGGATGAAGAATGGGAATAAATAAAGATGAGATCCAAATTCGAGAGATAACACAAGATGATATTCACGCATTAATTGAGATAGAAAAATCACAAAATATTGTTATTTTAAAGAAAAAGGATATTCTAGATGATTTAACATTAAATCAAAATACAAGTTTGTATCTTTGTGCCTGTTATCATAATGAAATAATCGGCTATATTGCAGCTCATTATGTAGTAGATACCATGGATATTATTTCCGTAGTTACTGAAAAAAACTATGAAAGCAACGGAATTGCAACTCTACTTTTAAGTAATATATTTGATTTTGCAAAAATTCACGAAGTCAAGAAAATATTTCTAGAAGTAAGGAAATCGAATGAATCAGCAAAAAAACTATATGAAAAGTGTAATTTTAACATGATACATACAAGAAAAAATTATTACAAAGATAACAACGAAGATGCTTGTATTTATGTAAAAGAGATTTAACTTCCCAATGGGGAGTTTTTTGTTACCTATATTTATTAAAAACATATATTAGTCTTATTTTGTCGATACATGCCTTAATTTGTCTATTTATTTGATTTTATGTCATATAAAGCATAGAATGTATTTAATATTTTAATTTCATTTTATACTGGTATTAATAGTATGGATTTTATCAAACAATTGGAGGATAAGTTTATGAACAACTTTCTAAAAAAATCGTTGTCAATCCTATTAGTTATAGGAGTATGCTTTTGTCTTGGCACATCTGTCATGGCAAAAGAAGTCCCTCAAGTGGAATCCCGGGCTGTAAGTGGAAGTGGGCAAGCAACAGGTTCCAATGAAACTTTCTACATCTATTCACCCAGCAATAGTTGGTGGGCCCATGCCACATTTGAAGTCTCAGGTAGCAATGAGCAAGTTATAGTGCAAATGTGGGGGCCGGATGGGAGATTAATCACAGTATCTGGTGGTGCAGGATTTATTACTTTAAATCCTAATTCTACTAAAGATTTAAACTTTTCTGATGCAAAGGCTGGAACATATACAATTACATTCACAGTGTACAACGGCAGTTCTGCTACTGTGAAGTGTACCTTACACGATTGGTATGCGTAAACAACTAGTATTTAACTGCTAAGAAAACTTAAACTAAATCCATACTATTATACATAAAAGTGCACCTAAATTTTAAAACTTAGGTGCACTTTTGAAATGGAATTTCTAGTACTACAAATTAAATTTTTTCGATTATAGCATTTTCAGCTGGACCAAAGAAATTATTCAATTCGTCAATATGTTTGTTATTATACATGTATAGATTATATACAATACATCCATCCCCTATTCTTGGGTTATCCTGAAATCCTCCTGTAAACTTTTTCATTTCACTGTAAGCTTCATTTAGTTCGTTTGCATCGTCGTAATATTCTCTTACAACTACATCAACAATTATTCTTTTGTTATTTGCAATAAAGTAATACTCCTTTTTTCTTTTCTCATCTCCAACTATGCCTTTACGCATTGTTGTAACATGAGTAATTGAATAATCCATTTTAGTAATCTTTGTAATCTTTAAATCCGAGTTGAACATATTAGGATTACATGTATAGATAATTCCACAAATAATAACTAATCCTAATATAATGAATACTGTATATATTATTTTCTTTTTCATATATATCCCCCTCCTTACACTATTATACAAATATTTCAAAGAAATACTTGCCAACAATAAAAAATTTTTATATTAAAAATTTACTAAATTAAATTTTCTCTATAACAGGATTTTCAGCTGAATTAAAGAAAGTATTTATTTCATCAACATGTTTATTATTATACATGTATAGATTATATACAATACATCCATCTCTGATTCTTGGATTATCTCTAATAGATCCTACCAACTCTTTTATTTTATTATATGCTTGATTTAACTTGCTATCCTCGGTATAATATTCCTTTACGATAACATCTATAATAATCCCCTTGTTATTTGCAATAAAATAATATTCCGACTTTGCTTCCTCAGGCAATACTCCTTGCTTTCTTGTCGCTGTAACGTGAGTAATTGAATAATCCATCTTAGTAATCTTTGTAATTTTTAAATCCGAATTAAACATGTTAGGATTACATGTATAGATAACCCCACAAATAATAATTAATCCTAATATAATGAACACTGCATATATTATTTTCTTTTTCATATATATATCCCTCCTTTCTCCATTATACAAATATATCAAAGCGATATTTGTCATTTTTTGTCGACAATGACAAAAAGTGACTTGTTTTGTTCTTGTGTTAAAATGAATTATTTTAAGATCCAACTTTATTTTAATTAACTGTATTTATTTATTCTTTAGAAATTTATTTTTTTCCTTGTTTTTGTTGAATATTTTTTCATTATATAATACAATATAGTTATACAAAAGATGATGGAGGAAAAATATGAAAATGAAGGAGTTAAAGTACACTGACTTAAAAAATAGTTTCAAAGAGGAAAAGTTATCGTTTGAAACAACCAATGATATTGAACCCTTTAATGGAATTATAGGGCAACAAAGAGCATTAGACGCCATCAAATCTGCTATGCAAATACCTCAAAAAGGTTTTAATTTATACGTTGCTGGTAGCATTGGAATTGGTAAAACTGCTTATGCTCTATCTGTTGTGAACCAACTTAGCCAAAAAGAAAGTGTACCAAACGATTTTTGTTATATCTATAACTTTGACAATCCAAATGAACCGATTGCTATTAGTTTAAAGCCTGGTATGGGTTCTGAATTTAAACAAGATATGAATCGTTTTATTAAAAAATTACTAGAAAGACTTGCAAAAGATTTATCTGGCGATATGTATGAAAAAGAAAAGAAAACGATTCAGGATAGATACGACAGAGCAAAAGAAGATATTATGAAAGAGTTTGACAAATCTACTTATGAACAAGGCTTCAAGGTGAGAAATACAGAGGATGGGATCTATTTTTCCCCTGTACACAATGGTATTGTATTAAGTGAAAAAGATTTTGCCATATTAGATGAAAAGACAAAAAAATATTTTCAAGAAAAAAGTCCAAAGATTCAAGAACAAACTTTTGAAGTCTTAAAACAACTAGATGCTTTAGATAAAAAAGCAGAACAAGTCATTGAAGAATGGCAATCTAACCTAACAACATTTGCCGTAACACAATGTATGAGTGATTTAAAAATAAAATACAAAAATAATTTAAAAATACAAAACTTTTTGTATTCTATTCAAAGTGATGTTATCAATAATATAGGTGCATTTAAGGCATATGAAGACAGTCAAAGAGCTCCTAAAAAGCCTACTCCTTCTATGATGATGCCTATGATGATGCAACAAAAGCAATTAAATAAACCATGGGAAAATTATAGGGTTAACCTTATCATTGATAATGATAGATTGATGCATGCTCCTGTTATTCTTTGCAAAAATCCAAATTATTTTGATTTATTTGGTAAGCTTGAGTTTGAAACAAACCCAACAGGTGTTAAAACAAATTATATGATGTTAAAGCCTGGTCTTGTTCATAAAGCAAATGGTGGTTACCTTATCATTAATATTAGAGATCTATTAAGTAGTATGCCTACTTGGGAAGCGTTTAAAAGAGTAATCCGCAATCAAGAGCTATCCATTGATAGTTCTAGAGATATAGCACAACCAATTACAGTTGTTTCTCTAAAGCCTGAGGCAATTCCAATTAATATGCAAGTTATCTTAATTGGTTCTGAAATGCATTACCAACAATTATGCCAAATGGATGTAGATTTTAAAAAATTATTTAAAGTAAAGGCTGATTTTGATGATTATTATGTTCGTAATAAAGAAAATAGCTTAAAACTAGCAGGGTATATTGCTTTTTTAGTAAAACAAAATGATTTACTACCTTTTGATGCTAGTGCTATTAAAGCAATTATTGAATATAGTTCAAAATGTGCTGGTAATAAAAATAGACTTACTGCTATTAAGCAAGATATCGCAGATCTATGTATAGAGTCTAATCTCATTGCTAAAAATACAAAGAAAAAAAACATTACTGAAAATGAGATTAACAAAGCATTAGATATAAAAAAATATAGATTTTCAAAATACCATGATACTTTAAATGAAATGATTTCTCAAGGCGATATTATTATTTCAACAGACGGTGCCAAAGTTGGACAAATTAACGGTCTTACCATTGCTATAACAGGTGATTATTCTTTTGGTCAACCAGTTAGAATAACAGCTAATACATTCATTGGAAAAAGCGGTGTTGTCAATATTGAAAGAGAAATTGCTTTAAGTGGTACATCACATTCAAAAGGTGTGTATATCTTATCTGCCTATATTGGAGAAAAATATGCACAAGAAGTGCCATTATCCCTTACTGCAAGTATTTGTTTTGAACAATTATACAACGGCGTTGATGGTGATAGTGCTTCTTCTACAGAACTATATGCAATATTATCTTCACTTGCTGGAGTTCCGATTAACCAATCACTTGCTGTGACAGGCTCTGTTAATCAAAAGGGTGAAATACAACCAATTGGTGGTGTGACAGATAAGATTGAAGGATATTTTAGAGTATGTAAAAATAGAGGATTAAATAAAGAAAATGGGGTTTTAATTCCATTTCAAAATGTAAAAAATTTAACCTTAAATGATGAGGTAATCCAAGCAGTAAAAGAAGGAAACTTCCATATATACCCTATTTCAACAATTGATGAGGGAATTGAAATTTTAACAGGAATACCTGCAGGTAAACTTAATGATATCGGTAAGTATGAAACAGATAGCATCAACTATCTTGTTTCAGAAAAATTAAAGGATTATGCAGTAAAAAGCAAAAAATATAACGCCTAGATAGTATATAAAAATGAAAAGTATGAGAAATAATTCATACTTTTCATTTTTTATTTTACAATACTAACATATCAATATCTAATTCTACCAAAGATATAAATTCGTTATTTGCTAATTTAATATTATTAAATGATAATGTTGGCTCTATCATTTCACTTTCTATTAATGATTACTATTAGATATAGTATGACTATTCTCATAATCATGAATAGATTCTAGTATATTCACCATATCTGATTTATATGGCACTAGTCCCCCTGCTACTTTTTGTGTTCGTTCATTTCCTTTTCCAAGAATTAAAATGATATACTTCTCCTTACTATCAGCAACAAACTTTACTGCCTCTTTAATCGCCGCACTTCTATCTTCAATTACAGTATAATTATCGTTATATTTTTTTAAGTATTGTATCACTTCATTTGATATCTGTTCTACCGATTCATAAGCTGGATCATCTTCCGTTAAATAAATTTTGTTGGCACTCTTCCCTGCCTCTTCACCTAAATCTTTTCTCCTAATTTCCGCTTTATTTCCTGGGCAACCAAAAATAGCAATGATTTTTCTATCTGGGTATTCTCTTTTAGTTGTATCAAATATTTTCTCAAATGACACTTTATTATGAGCATAGTCCACAATAGAAACAATCTTTTCATCATTACTATGATAAATTTCCATTCTCCCCTCTGATTTTGCAATACTAAGTCCTAAATAAATATACTTTTCTGGTATCTTCATGTAATCAGCAACAGCAATCGCAGCTAGTGCATTTTCTACATTAAATAATCCTGGTATCGATAACACCATTTCTTTTTCAAAACTTTTTGTTTTTACACAAAAGAATGTTTTTAGTCCCTCTTTACGAATGTGATACCCATAAACATCCGCTTTACTATTCTTTGTAGAGAAAGTAACGATCTGATTTGCATCATGTTTGGCTCTATGATAGATGACATCACTATCATCAGAATCTAAATTAATACAAGCAATTTTAGATTTAGCAAATATCTTCAATTTTGAATCAAAGTAATCCTCAAAATTAGGATGCTCTATAGGGCCAATATGATCTTCTGATATATTTAAGAAAACACTTATATCAAACTCAACATCATGTACTCTACCATACTTTAAAGCTTGAGAGGATACTTCCATCACAACATTTTCCACTCCATTTTGTAAGGAACGATAAAAAAGTTCTTGCAAATCATAGGACTCTGGAGTGGTCAGTAATGACTTAACCGTATCTTTACCATCATAAGTATCAATAGAGGAGATAATTCCAGTATCTTTTAACCCAGTTGATTTTTTGTATTCATCTAAAATATACTTAATAAAATACGAAGTAGTTGATTTACCTTTTGTTCCTGTAACACCGATGACATTTAACTTGTCAGCAGGATAATTAAAATAATAGGCAGCAATTACAGAGAGTGATATTTTAATATCGCTGACTAAAATACACGGAATATTTACAGAGTACTCCACTTCTGAAACATATACCATTGCCCCATTTTTAATAGCACTTTGCAAATATTCCTCTTTAAAGTTAGCACCTTTGCAGATAAACAAAGTACGAGGAAGAATATCCTTTGAATTATATGATACATGTTCTATTTTTTCATTTAATATATGATTACAATGAATCGTAGTTATTAATAAATTATTTTTGTTTAACAGTTCTATATATTGATTTACGCTATATTTTTTCATAGTTACCTCATTAACATTCTATCATTTTGTCTTGATTATATAACAAAGAAACTTAAAAATCAATAGAAAAGAAAGCAAAAAGAATGAACCGAAATCCATTCTTTTAATTCTATTACTAATTTAAATTTATCTTTGTTATAACCATTTCATCATTGCTATTGGTATCTGAAACAACAGAAGCATCATAAGATTCTTTAATAGCAGCTTCTATTTTTAAATCTAAAGCTTCTTCATTTACTTCTTCTGATAAAACCATTTCGCTAATTAAAATATTTTTAGCAGTAGCAAGCATTTTCTTCTCACCAATAGAAAGTCCTCTTTCCATATGTCTATGAGATAATTCTCTTACTACTTCAGCCACTTCCAATATGTCTCCGGATTTGATTTTGTCGACATTCATATTATATCTTTTACTCCAATTAGCATCATGCACATACGGACTCTTTGGTTTTTCAAGGACACCAAAAACTTTGTCCGCTTCAGACTTTTCAGATACCTCTCTAATACCAATGTTTGAAACTTTACTAGTTGGAACCATAAGTTTCATACCACCTGTCGGCATTTTTATAATATAATAATCCTCTGAGTTTCCCAACATTTCTCTTTCTTCGATTGATTCTATAGTACCTGCTCCGTGCATTGGATATACTACTTTATCACCTATATTAAACATGGTCATACCCCCTTGCGACATCTAATCTAACACAATTATATTATATCACACTTTAAGCAAAAAGTAAAGTGATTTTGGAATATTCCTCGGTTATTGCTAAATTATATCAGTTGTAGTGTTTACATAATATAAAACAAATTATTCCACACTCTATATCGTATAACCTTTTAGTAAATACTGCTCTTGTAACCTACGCAAAGATTGATTTAGAATTCGTGCTCTTATTTCACCGATACCTTCTACCTCATCAAGTTCTTCAATTGTAGCAGCGCATATTCCTTGTAATGATGTAAATTCTTCAATTGTTTTTTCAATAACATACGCAGGCATTTTAGGTACTTTGCTAAGGATTCTATATCCTTTTGGTGATACGTTATAATCTAAAATATTTGGTGTAATTTCATAACCAAGTAAACGAATTATTTTTTCAGAAATCAGTAAATTTTTTTTGTCTAGTTTTCTAATTTCACTTAATATGGTTTCCTCATTTTTATTACTTCTTTTTTTGATAATCATATAATCTTGTATAATTTTCTTTTCTTCAGATTCTACATTTGCCATAATTTCTTCAAGTTGCATATTAATTAGTCTACCTTCACTACCAAGTTCCACAATACTACGTTTTACTTCTGGTTCCATTCTCATGATGCTTTCACTACGATAGATACAATTTGTTACCGTTTCAAGCGAAACGATATCATCAAATTCATGTTCACTTAAGATGCTTAACATATGATCAAATACTGCTTTGTACTTTTCAAGTGCTACCAGTGTTTGATTTGCTCTTGTTACCACCATAGAAATGTCATTTAATACATATCTAAAATCACCTTTAAAGATAGTAATAATTCCTCTTCTTTGTGAGATACAAATAACTAATTCGTTTGTCTGTTTTGCCACACGTTCTGCTGTTCTATGTCTTGTTCCGGTTTCTATCGTTTTAATGCTATGATCTGGTACAAGTTGTACATTTGCCATCAAGACTTTCTTGATATCTTTGCTTACCACAATTGCACCATCCATTTTAGATAATTCATAAATACTTGCTGGTGTAAAATCTAAATCAAGTTTAAATCCCCCATCTGCTATATTCATTACCTCTTTTTCACCAGATACGACAATTAAAGCACCAGTCTTTGCTCTTAATATATTGTCTAGTCCCTCTCTTAATACTGTACCAGGGGCCACTAGTTTTAGCAATTCTAATATTTGTTCTTGCTCCATATTTTACACCATCCTTTACTTTAATGTATATGAAATTGCTTGATCGATAGTATTAATTCCTATTAATTCTACTCTTAAATCAGCTACATCTTTCTTCAACATTTCTACTTGCCTTCTATTTCCAATTATTTTACTGTAACCAAGTTTTGATATTTCTCTTACTCTCTTTTCAAAGTTAGTAACACTTCTTATCTCACCAGTTAGTCCTACTTCACCAATAAACACTGTTTTAGGGTCGTTTGTCATATTTTTATAACTTGATATAATGGCCATCGCAATGGCCAAATCTGCCGCTGGTTCATCAATTTTAATTCCGCCAATAACATTAACATAAATGTCTTTTTCTCCTAAATTAATGTTACATTTCTTCTCCAATACAGCTAGTATCATATTAACTCTATTAAAATCAACACCATTTGATACACGTCTTGGCATGTTATAGTACGAATGTGCCGTTAAAGCTTGCACTTCCAGTAATATTGTAGAAGTACCTTCTAATGTTGCAACAATAGAAGTTCCCGGTAAGTTAGCATTTGTATCGCTTAAAAATACCTCTGACATATTCGATACTTCTACCATACCGACATCTTCCATATCAAAAATTCCAATTTCATTGGTTGAGCCAAATCTATTTTTCACGCCTCTAATAATTCTATGAGAAAAGAATCTCTCCCCCTCTATATACAAAACAACATCTACCATATGTTCAAGTATTCTTGGTCCTGCTATTACACCATCTTTTGTAACATGCCCTATCACAATAACGGTTAAGCCTTGTCTTTTAGCAAGATACATAAGCCTTGCCGTTACCTCTTTTACTTGCGATATACTTCCTGGCACAGAAGATATATCTTCATCATACATTGTTTGTATAGAATCAATGATACAAAATTTTGGTTCTACTGTTTGAATTTTATTCTCTATTTCAGATATATTCGTTTCACTTAAGAAATAAATATCATTAGAAGTAATTTTTAATCGATCCGCACGGATCTTTACTTGTACTTCTGACTCTTCACCAGATACATACAGCACTTTACCAGTTTTAGAAAGATTACCACATACTTGCATAATCAAAGTTGATTTACCAATACCTGGCTCTCCACCAATTAACGTAAGAGAACCTTCGACAATACCAGATCCAAACACTCTATCTAATTCTTCATAACCTGTGTGAATTCTTACCGTTTTACCAACAGTAATATCATTTAATTTTTTCACTTCTGATTTATTATCAAATGTAGTAGAAAATCCTTTTGCAGATTTAACACCTAACTTTTTTTGTACTTTTTCTTCAACAAAACTATTCCAGTTATTACATCCAGGACATTTACCTAGCCATTTTGCTGATTCATAACCACATTCTTTACAAAAAAATACTGTATTTGTTGCTGCCACTTTTCCCCTCCTAATATGAATTAATTCACTACTGTTAATACGAATACATTGTTACCTGATTCGAAATTAGTATCATTTACTTCACCATTATACACAATTAAATATTCATTATCTTTGTATTTATATGTTCCTATTTCATCGTATTCTTGTAAAGAGATGATTCTATCTGTAGATGTCGTAAACTTATCACGAGTATTATCAATAACAATAATTACTTTTTGTATATCAGCATGATATTTAATATCATAAATAATTAAATCACCTTCAACGGTTGGTTGAACCAGCCTTAAAAATGCAGATTGCTTACTTTTATACTTATTCATAAACTCTTCATATAAATTTTCATTATATACTTTAGCATGGTTTACAACAAAGCAGTTATCTTTGATAGCATCTTCAATGGAATAATCTGACCTTATTTCTTTGATATCAAAATATCCTTTTGAAAGCTCATCATTATAATAAAAATCTAACCCTACATTGCTTCCGTTTAATACATTATTAACAAAGTTATACTCGTCTGCTGATAGTTCATAGATACCATTATATGGTTGCTCAATATAAAATTTACTATTTTTTTCATACACATATAATGTAGATTTTCCACCTACTTTATGAGAAATAGTTATGGTAATCACTTTAGTAGCATTGATAGGAAAATCCTGAATACTTTCTATTTTTGTCGTCCTATTATGAGAAGCAAGCACATTTATGATTTCTTTGATATCTACTTGTTTATTAAATTCAACTTTTCTATTATCTGATGATATAATCACATTGGACGTGTCACTTATCACAGGAATATTTAATGTATATGTTGTTTTATTATTAGCTGTAATATACAAAAATAGCAGTGACATTAAAACGATAAGGATAGCAAATACAACAATAATTATACTTCTCTTTTTCATAACATTACCCCACTTTATATTTTGATATTGCAACATATAAGCAAAACTTATAATTTACTCAATTCAATATACTTCTTCCTAAAGATTAAATAAGGAATCCTTTATTACATTCTTTAAATATTCTTTATTAATTTTATTGCTATTATTTTGTAGATATTTGTATATAAATAATATTATAGTTCTCGTATTTTCATTTTCTGAAAGGATGTACTTTCCATATATCGCTTATAAGATTAGTAATATATTCAATTAGTTCATTCATATTCATCATAGATACATCTTTACTTATTGTTTCTTTACAATTCAAATTTTCTAATTCTAAAATTCTATATAACAGAAAAGTCAGCCTCTACTGTTTCCAATTTTTTTCTCATCTCTTATATTTGATTTATTTTTTAACACATTCATGACGTTTTTTAAATTTCATCTATCATAACCATTGCTTCTTACTACTATGAACACTACTTATTTATTATGGTGGAGGTGACGAGAATTGAACTCGTGTCCAAAAATCCTTTCATACAAAATTCTCCGAGTGCAGTAAATGTTTGCTTTAATAGAATAACACTGAAACATTTACAAAAATATGTTATCCTATCGTTTTAAAATACCCACTAACCTTAAAACGATCAGTTAGATTCGTTAGCTAGATAAATCGATGCCTTTCTATCCCCTCTAGCAAAAAATAGTAAGACAAGCTACCAACTAGGCAGCTAATGCAAATTCATTTCTATCTGCGTTTAAAATTTAGTTCTCGTTTTTATAGTGGCCAACGAGAATCCACTACTCGCTATTTGTATTTCTGGATATCTGTCGAAACCTTACACCCCCATACATTATTTATTATACCATAAATCATTTTGTTTTTAAAGATGTTATACATAATACCTGCATTTTTTCTATAAAAAAAATGGAACAGCATAACCATTCCATTTTATATTACATATTATTATTTAAGTTCTACAGTTGCTCCAGCAGCTTTTAAAGCTTCTACTAGTTTGTCTGCATCTTCTTTAGGCATATTTTCTTTTACTGTTCCAGGTGCAGCATCAACTAAATCTTTAGCTTCTTTTAATCCTAATCCTGTAGCTTCTCTAACTGCTTTTATAACAGCTATTTTAGTAGCTCCAGCTTCTTTTAATACTACTGTAAATTCAGTTTGTTCTTCTTCTGCAGCAGCTCCACCAGCAACTGGTCCAGCAGCTACAACCGCAGCAGCAGCACTTACTCCAAATTTTTCTTCGATTGCTTTTACTAAATCAGCAAGTTCGATTACAGATAACTTTTCAACTTCTTCAACTATTTTTTCGATTTTTTCCATTTTATTTTCCTCCTTAAAATCATAAAAAATTTTTAGCTTTTAATTATTTACGCATTTTCTTCTTGTTTTTGTCTAACTTGATCAATAACAACTGCAAAATTACGTATATTTCCAAGTAATGCAGATGCAAGCATTGCATATAATGTTTCTTTTGATGGTAGATTTGCAAGTTTCTTTACTTCAGAAGCACTTACCATTTTTCCATCCATAACACCAGATTTTATTGTATAAAAATCATTTGCTTTTGCATAATCATTGATTGCTTTTGCAGGTGCTACATAATCTTCATAGCCAACTACGACAGCTGTTGGTCCTTCAAGGTTTTCTAACCCTTCGATTCCAGCTTCTTTTGCTGCGTGAGTAATTACTGAATTCTTGTATACGCCATATTCGTCTCCATTTGTTCTAATAGTTGAACGTAATTTTGTATCATCCTCAACACTAATTCCTCTATATTCAGTTAGTATGATCATTTTAGCTTTTTTAAATTTTTCAGCTAATTCTTGGACTTTGTTTTGTTTTTCTTCTAATATTTTTTTACTTGGCACTTTTAGTACACCCCCTTAAACTATAAAATTCTTGCCAGACACTACCAAGGTAAATGTCAAACAAGAATTACATTCCGTTCAATATTTTAACCTCGGTAGGAATTATGGATTACTCCACCTACTGTCTAGGGTTTATTTTTATACCAGCACCCATTGTTGTTGATATAGCAATAGATTTTAAATATGTTCCTTTAGCTGCAGCTGGTTTCACTTTAATAACTGTTTCAAGTAATGCATCAAAGTTTTCTTTTAGTTTATCGTATCCGAAAGATACTTTACCAATTGGGCAGTGAATTATATTAGTTTTATCTAATCTATATTCAATCTTACCAGCTTTGATTTCGCTTACTGCTTTTGTTACATCAACAGTTACTGTTCCAGATTTAGGATTTGGCATAAGGCCTTTTGGTCCTAAAATTCTTGCAACTTTTCCAAGTGATGCCATCATATCAGGTGTAGCAACGATAACATCATACTCAAACCAATTTTCTTTTTGGATTTTTTCGATCATATCGTCATCTCCAACAAAATCAGCTCCTGCTTCTTTTGCTTGAGTTGCTTTATCCCCTTTAGCTAGAACTAACACTTTTTTAGATTTACCAGTTCCGTTAGGTAATACCATAACGCCTCTAACTTGTTGATCAGCTTGCTTTGAATCAACACCTAATTTAATATGCATTTCTAAAGTTTCATCAAATTTAGCTTTAGGCATTTTAAGTGCAATTTCAATTGCTTCTTTTGCATCATAAAGTTTTCCTGGCTCTACTAATTTAGCAGCTTCATTCATTCTTTTGCTCATTTTCTATTTCCCTCCTTTTGGTCATAACGAATATCTGTAATATTCTCCCACAATTAATCTATAACGGTGATCCCCATTGATCTTGCTGTACCTTTGATAACAGATACTGCAGATTCTAAAGATGATGCGTTTAGATCTTTCATTTTCATTTTTGCAATTTCTTCTACTTGAGCAGTTGTTACATTTCCCACTTTTTCTTTATGTGGTTTGCCTGATGCTTTCTCTATCTTAGCTGCTTGTTTTAATAAAACGGCAGCTGGTGGAGTTTTTAATATGAATTCAAATGTTTTATCAGCATAAACTGTTAAAATCACTGGGAATACCATACCTGCATCCTTTGCTGTTTTTTCGTTAAAATCTTTACAAAATTGCATTATATTGATACCAGTTGGTCCTAAAGCAGGTCCTACTGGTGGTGCTGGATTAGCTTTACCAGCTTGAATTTGTAATTTAACAACATGAGTTATTTTCTTTTCAGCCATCTTTTTCACCCCCTTGAATATAGGATTATCACTTATCTAAATATATGAATATATTGCATACTAAATTTTTTGTATTTGGTTAAATTCAAGATCAACAGTTGTTTCTCTACCAAACATTGAAACTTTCACTTTAACCCTTTTTTTATCTTTAAATATTTCTTCAATAATCGCTGGATAGTTGTAAAAAGGTTCTGTTGTAATTCTAACACTGTCTCCCACTTCAAAGTCAACATTTACCAAACTGTCTATTCCTAGACTTTGCATTTCCTTTTCAGTAAGTGGCATTGGTTTATCACCAATTCCAACAAAATTAAATACACCTTTTATATTTTTTACAACATACCATGTTTCATCGTTCATTATCATTTTTACTAGTACATAACCTGGAAATACTTTTTTGATGGATGTCTTTTGTTTCCCATCTTTAATCTCAATTTCTTCTTCCATAGGAATAATAATTTCTTGAATTTTATCTTGTATTCCTCTGTTTTCTACTATTTTTTCTAAAGTTGCTTTTACTTTATTCTCATAACCAGAATAAGTATAAACTACATACCAATGTGATAAATCTTCAATATTTTCTTCATTTTCTTCGGAAACATTCTCGTTTGCCACTATTCATCAACTCCTCACATTAAACATCATAGTTTTAGCCAATTGCATTTCTAATAACATTCCATAATTTTTCATCACAGAATTCTAATATCATATCAGCACCTAGTACAATCACTGAAAATGCCAATACAAGAGCTACAACTAAAACTGTATTATTAATCAGTTGCTTTTTAGTAGGCCATACTACTTTTTTAAGTTCAGCTTTTACACCCTTAATAAAACCCTTTACCATAACAAGTCAACTCCTAACTATTTTGTTTCTTTGTGTGTTGTATGTTTTCCACAAAATTTGCAGAATTTTTCAACTTCTATTCTATCAGGATTATTCCTTTTATTTTTACTTGTCTCGTAATTTCTTTGTTTACAATCAGTACAAGCTAATGTTATATTTTCTCTCATTTACAATACACCTCCACTTAAGTTCAATCATGTATGCTAGTTAATTTTACCATAAGGAGAATTAAAAGTCAAGCAATTTCATGGCATTTTTACACTTTTATGTTTTCTTTTTCTATTTTGTTAAAAAAATATTACAAAAATACACACACAACACTACTTATACGGCAAAATAACTGTGCAGTTCAATTCATTTTGCATTTACACAGTTATCTTTCTATTATCAATAGTTTATCATCATGCATTCCTATACAGTCTCCATGGCTGTTCAACTAAATTATAATTTAGCAAACAGTGGACAGTGCTACTTTATATAAAGCGCAAGACGAGAGCCATAGAAACTGGTAGAACCGTTCGGATTGGTACTGACACGGTAAGCCGCATAACGGGGGCTAGCACTATAAAAGTAATAGCCTCCACGAAAGCTACGGCTACTGGAGCTGTTCGCCTCAGCTGTCCAAGCTCCTACATTTCCTGACATATCATAGATGTTTTTAACTGGTTCTACACTTCCTGTTGCTTTTTCTACTGAACCTCCAAAATAAGCAGATTTTCCTCCGTTATATGTCTCTGCATTTACTACATAATCATTGGCAAAAAACCTCATTGTTGCATCCCACTGACAGCCAAATATCATATTTGATTCTACACTATCACTTGATATATCACTTGCATACTTCTTCTGTTTTGCATACATTGTATACCATGTTTGATTTGATATATCAGTATTATCTTTTTTTGATACTACCTTAGTTTCTTTTAAATTCCCTGTTTCATATCTTCCTATATAAAAGCCATGGTTATCTCTTACACTAGAATAGATGTTATTTAAGTCTTCTTGCATTAAGGCTTTTAATTCCTCTCCATTGGTTAGGTTTGTTGCTAATATGTCATTGATTTGTTTTAGATAAGTTGCATTATTATCATAAGCATTGTTATCTAAGTAATCCGGTTCCCTTAAATTTGTATCCGTATTTAGAGTTCCTTCTACATAAGTTGTTCCCTTTGACCAGTTATATAACTTACCTTTTGCATCTGTTGGATTTGTTGTATCTGATACTTCTATCATATCATCTACATTTGATACTGGTACCCATACAAACTCACTTCCAACATCATCCGGCGCAATTACTACAAGTCCACCATCTATACTTTGTTCTGTTTCTATACTTGATACTTTAAATCCTTTTGGTATTACCGCTGTTTTACCACTTGCATCAGTGTATTTTGTGTTTTCTGTTACTGCAGTTGTTGGTGGAGTTGTAGTCTCAGGCATACTTGGTGTGTTCCCACCACCTGTTGTTCCACCTTGAATGATTTCTCCAAACCATTTTTTCTCTGTCTCATCTGTTCCTGTATATACTAGTTTACCATTTTGTACTTCTACTTTTCCATTCAATTTACTATTTGATACTGATGTTAATTCATCTGTTATCTTTGGATTTGTTGTATCACTTAAGTTAAGCGCTGTTAAATCAAAGTTTCCGTTTGTTTTTGCATACTTATTTGATACATACATATTTAAATCATCTTGTACGGTTGATACATCTTGTTTAAACGTTGCCTCTTTAGCATTTTCTATTGGATTATTATTGTTTAGTGTTAATATCACTGCTGCAGCTAATATTATTACAACTATAATTGTTATAACGAGCGTAATCAGTGATATACCTTTCTTGTTTGTTTTCATTTGTTCAAACCTCCTATTTACTTACTGTTTCTTGCTATTTGTTTACTTTTACTTTTGATAAATATATAACATATACTATATATTTTATCGTATACCATATCTTTTTACAAGCGATTTATGACATTTTTCAACATTGTCTTTTTATTTTTGTTTCATCTCCTTATTTATAGATAGTTTGCACATATTTTTTGTATATTATACAATAGTTTTATGAGTCAATTTGCATGTAAAAACACATTAAAATACTAGTCAACTAATATTTTAATGTGTTAATTGTATATTATCTTATTTATATTATTCTTTTTTTATCTCTATGTAATTCCTCTAATACTAATGTCACTTAAGATATTAGCCACGTTATAGATAAATAGCACCTCTGAAAAATTGTTTTTGTTGATATAGTTTGAGATAGATGCTTTGTAATATCTTGGATCTAGTAATACAATTTGTTCGTAATCTGCACACATAAATGGTGACATGATATGAGCATAGGAATCTTTGATTACTAGTAGTTTTTTACCATTCTTGTTTTTCGTATTAATGATAACTTCTGCATTATTAGCGTTTAGGAAATAGGAATACTTATCTTTTTTAGTTAAGTAATCTTCATTGAATAACGTATTAGAAAGTTTACCATCATAATAAACAGATTCAATATTAATATTTGACTCATTAAAGTATACATCAATCTTATCTTCTTCTTGGTTTTGTATTTGTGCTTTGGAATCAAGCGTTCCTAAAAAATCTCTTGCTACCCTTATTTTGACATAGTCCATTTCATTTAATTTTTTTGCTAGTGTTTTTTCTCTAAATTCATTGTAGGAAAGTAATGCTCCAAGACTTGTCATATGATGGTCTGTTTTAAAGTATAGATATTCTTCTTTATTTTTGTTTAGCACTGTTCTAGTATCAATTTTTGTAATGTCTTTATTTAATAGGTTATACACATAATCCATTACTTCATTTTGGTCATACGTTGTAGCATAATCTGGTAGTTTATCGCTATATAGATTCATCGCATTAGGAAGTAGCATAAAATATGTTTTTGTGTTTATTTTCTGTTTTAAACTGTTGATACTTGCTACTGCCTTATCTATATTTTTATAATCTTCTTTTGAAAGTAACTTTTTTTCGAATAGATAGCCATCTTTTCCAATATACACATTGTTATTTTCATCTTTTCCGAGTGCTCTTTCAAAAGTAGATTTTGCTTTAATCCAGTTATTTCTGAATACAAAGTGGTCGTTAATGTAATCATCCATTTGACTGACATAGACGCCATCTACTAACTTTTGAAATGTGAAATCTGGTACTGTTGCCAGTGCCCTATTTTCTTGTTCTGAGAAAGAGATATTAGGAACAACAAAATTTAAAATAATAAACACAAGCCAAATTAGCATAAAACTAAAGAAAAATATTCTATTATTTAATTTACTACTCATTTTATTGCTCCTTTCTAAAATCTAAAGTACAAAAATGGGTTAAACGAATCACTTACTAAATAAGCAGTGGAACATAGGAAGATAGCGATATATAAGCATGTTGTAATAACACTAGGGATTACTTTACTCTTGCTTTCCATTTTTCTTAATAGCTTTGTTATCAGTGGTGTAGATAATATTATACCAATGATGATAATCAAGGCAAAGTTCTTTAGATAATAAATTCCTTCTGTGTTATAACTAACAGAAAAATTAAAGTTAAATAGTGCTTTAAAATATTCTCCTATTTTCCCTAAATCCTCAAAGGCAAAGATTAGCCAGCTGATTAATATTAAGAATATGGAATATATGTGCCTTATAATTCGTGGTAATTTTTCTAGCAATTTTAGTAAGAATAACTTTTCTAGTATCAAGATGATACCAAAATATAGCCCCCATAGCATAAAATTCCATGAAGCTCCATGCCAGGCTCCTGTTAAGAACCAAACAACCAGTATATTTCGAATCTGTATGGCAAGTCCTTTTCTATTTCCGCCTAGTGGTATATAGATATAATCTTTAAACCAACTACTAAGTGTCATATGCCATCTACGCCAAAATTCCGTGATGCTTTTTGATATATAGGGATAATTGAAGTTTTCATTAAAATTCATACCAAATATATTAGCAAGACCAATTGCCATATCCGAGTATCCACTAAAATCAAAATAGATTTGCAAACCAAAAGCAATTAATCCTATCCAAGCAAGACTTGGCGATAAAGTGATGTATTCTCCACTTTCAATAATCGCCCAGAGTTTTCCTACGTTATTTGCTATTAGTACTTTCTTACCAAGTCCTAGTATAAAACGTTTCATTCCCTTGGTAAAATTTTGCATACTAATTTTTTTATCAACTAACTCTTCATCCACAGTCTCATATCTAACGATTGGTCCTGCAATGATTTGTGGAAATAGAGTAGTATAGGTTAAATAGTTATAAAAACTCTTTTCACACTTTACTGTTCCACGATATACATCGATAATATACGATAAAGACTGGAATGTATTAAACGATACACCTATAGGAAGTGGAATGTTTAGTAACGGTATATCAAAACCTGTTACTAAATTAATATTGGATATGATAAAATCTGAATATTTAAAGAAGAATAATATGAGCAAATTTACACCAATATCAATCCATAAAAATATTCTTTTTTTCTTCTTATTATCAAAATATTGATTAATCTTCTGTCCACAAAAATAGTCCATCACAGCCAGTATTAACATGATAATAATATAACGTATCTCGCCCCAGGCAAAGAAAATTAAGCTTGCTATAATCATAACAGCATTTTTAAATTTCTTTGGTACTATAAAATAGACAAAAAGCATAATAGGAAGAAAAATATATAAAAATACTACGCTACTAAAAACCATACTGCACCTCAAAAAAAATGCTCTCACCAAAATTTAATCGATGAGAGCGTAAAAAACTATTTTATCAATTTTTCTAACTCTGTTGCATTTTCAGCAATTATCATATAAACATAATTACCTTTTTGTACAATGATTCTATTCTTTACCAACTCAAGTTGTGCTGGCAGATAGGTTTCCCATTGTTCTTGATACTTATTTCCATATTCTTCTAATTTTTGTTTTACCTCTCCTGCTTTACCATCTACTGCTTTTATCATAAGGTATGTACTTGCTTGCACATTCATCATAGGCATCTTACCATAAATCTCTTCAATGTCAGATTCTGGTATGTTGTAAATTGATGTAGCAACATCTTTTGTAATGTCCATCATAGCCATTTCATCAAATTTACCAGTGGTAGTAATTGAATTTGAAATAGCGTTTAAATCCAATTTGACATTAGCACTATTTCTAAAAAAGATGAAATATGCTCCTACTAAAACAACAATTATTAATAATATAATAATGATTGTATTTACTCCTGTATTTTTTTGTGTATTATTTATTTCTTTATTTTCCATAAAATAAACCTCCGATTACATTATATAGTATTAGCATTTTTTTTGCAACTATTAGCTAACCTAAATTTATTTTTCCTTCACGAATATTATAAAATAAATGTTGTTGTACGATACCTGCATATTTTCCAAACTTTTTAGTGGCATATTCCATGATATCTTTTTTTGTCATCTTCCCTTTGTATTCTTTAAAATACAAAATTGACATGACTCTTTCTACCCACACATCGATAGGAAACACCTCATCTTTATTGCAAGAAAATAGCATAATACAATCTGCTACCTTTGGTCCTACTCCCTTTAATGTCAATAGTTTTTTTCTTAATTCTTCTGTACTTAACTTATCCACGTTACTCACATCTATTTTATTGTTTAGCAGATCTTCTACCGTATCTTTTAAGTAACGGTCCCTAAATCCTACACCGCATTCTCTATACTCGTCTACTGTCACATTCTTTAATTGTTCTTTTGTTGGGAATAAGGAATACTCCTTGCCCTCAAACATTACCTTTGTACCATATCGATTTGAAATCGTTTGAATGGATTTTGTGATTCTTGGAATATTATTATTTGCTGAAATAATAAAAGAGAGTAATGTTTCAAAAAAGTCTTGTCTTAAATGTCTAATACCGCTGGTGTTTTTGACAGCAGTAGCTATTTTTTTGTCAAAAGTTGCTATCTTCTTTTCAATTTTGCTATAATCTTTATTTAAATCAAAATATTCTTTTACTATTTCTTCTAAATCTTCTTCTTTATTACTACTAACAGATAACAAATTACCTTCTTGTGTTATTTTTAAAACTCTATCATGTATCACACCAATATAGGTATTAGGTTTGTTTTCTACTGCTTCCCACCTGAAACATTGACCACATTCTAATGTATATTTTAGATTAAAACAATCTACCAAAATATTAATATTATTCAACTTATACTTCCACCTTTTCTACCAAATCACTCGTACAATATGCACATTTTATAGCATTAACTGGTACTTTACTTAAACAATACGGACATTCTTTTGTTGTGTCTTTAATGACTACTTCTGCTTGTTTTGTTGCTTTCTTCTTTATTTTATCAATATATTTCACCACAATAAATAGCACCACAGAAACGATAAAGAAGTTTAGAAATGCATTTAATAATAAACCATAGTTCATTGTGACTGCTCCTGCCTCTTTAGCTTGAGCTAACGTATCAAATTTTCCACCAGTAAGCGAGATAAACAAAGTAGATAAATCCACCTTATTTGTTAACAAGCTAATTAATGGAGTGATCACTGTATTGACGATGGCATTGATAATAGTCGTAAACGCACCACCAATCACAACACCAATTGCTAAGTCAATCATATTTCCTTTTAGAGCAAATTTCTTGTATTCATCTACTGTTTTTTTCATTGTCTTTTTTGCTTGTTTTCTTTTAACTGTTATTTCTTCCTCTATTTTCTCTATATCTTTTTCCACTTGTTCTTTCTTCATTTTTATCACCAAGTATATTTTACAACATTTTTTGACAAAACTCAAGCCATACTACTTATAAAGAAAAAATAACAACCAACTAAAAAGTTGGTTGTTAACATACTGATTTACCTTTTATAATCAAACATAACAGTGATTCTATAGAAATCCTGTGTTATGTTATTTCTTTTGATTATATATTATCTTGTCTAATCGTATCTATAATATTTTGTTTATTAATTTTATTTAAGGAATATCTCATCGTTAAGCCTACAATTACAAATACAAATATAATTGATATTAAAATTGATTGCCAAGGGAATATAAATCCAAAATCAATAGCATTGGCAAATGAATAGTAAATAGCATATGACCCAAATAACCCGATTGGTATACCAATTAATAGTGATTTTAAACCATATAAAATACTTTCTAATCGAATCATTTTATTAAATTCTTTGCTTGTCATTCCTACTGATTTTAAGTTGGCAAATTCTTTGCTTCTTAATATCATATTTGTGGTAATGGTATTAAAGATGTTAGTAACACCTATTAATGTGATTACTGCTATAAAACCATATAAGAAAATAGATATTAATAAAATTAATCTTTGCTCTTGTTTTAGATAAGCTTCATAATTAGTCACATTAATATTTGCATAACTTTCATTTTGAGATTTTAGTTCTGTTAGTTTATTTTCCAACTTTGTTGCATCAGAGGCCTCAATATTTAAACTAGAAACATAGTTTTTTTCTTGTTCTTGTAAGAAATCCTCTGATACAAATAGCCATCCTCCATCTGCATAACTTTGTTCATAACCCATTGGTCTAATGTCTGATTTTTTTGTTATTTTTACTTCTCTTTCTGTACCTTTTATTTTTAAAGTAAAGGTATCCCCCGTATTTAGATGATAGAAATTCTCTACTTTTCTACTACCATCCTCAAAAGAACGCATTAGATCATCTTCTAAAATAACAACGTTTTTTAAGTCTTTTTCATTGATGCCTAACTCTTTTGCAAAGGAATCAAAATATTCATTATTTAGTGCTATCACAGAAATAGAGCCTTCTGATGGTCGGTCCTCATCTCCATAAGTAGCATTTAGCTTTTTACCATATTCCGTACCATATTTCTCAACATCTAATATAGCAGAGGTAATATAAGAATAGGAAGATTGTTTAATATTATCTAATTTCATAATCTCTTGATAAAGTTCTTTTGTTCCACTAGATACCGTTACATTATAATCCATATCCATATAATACATTCCTGTCATCTTTTTTCCATATTCTAAGAAAGATGAAAGTGAAATAAAGATAGAAATACTAACAACTAATGATATAACTGTTGTCCTATATTTTTTCTTATTTCTCTTTAAGTTTTTACTAGCAATCACACCACCTATACCAAATAATTTTTTGGTTAATTTAGTCGTTTTTAATTTCTTTGCTTTTATTTTAATATCGCTGTTACCACGTATTGCCTCGATTGGTGATATCTTAGCAGCTCTTTTTGCTGGTATCATACAAGACAGATATATGGTGATAGAAGATATAATTGCAGAAAGTACAATTGGTAAAATAGGAACACTATAAATAAAGCTGGTTCCATTTAACATATCTCCTAATAAGTAATTTACAATGATAATCAATATATTGATAGCAACAATACCAAGTATAATGCCAAGTGGAATGGCAATTAGCCCTATAAATAATCCTTCTAATAATACAGTTTTAGATATTTGTTTTTTGGTTGCGCCAATAGAAGTAAGCATTCCATATTGCTTTGTTTTTTCTGATACGGATATACTAAAACTGTTTCTAATAACAAAGACACTACTAACAACAATAATTAAAATAACAACAGTAGCAATGCCATATAGTACTTTTAGGGTAGCTTCTCCAAGTGCACCTTGAAATCTTAATAAGTCAGAGTTGACTGTTTTTTCTATTTCAATGCCTGTATTATTTTTAATTGTTTTTAAAATTTGAGCTGTCTCTTCATCGAAATCTTTTGGATTTTCATAAGTAATAGAAATATTGGCCTCTGCTATATTTTCTGTATTTTCTAGATAAGAAATCATAGTATAACCAGGTGCTGAAAAGCCTTCTAATAAATAGCTTGGTCTTTCTATAATACCAACTATTTGATAGATTTTCGATTTGGCATTAACAATTTCTTCTTCCATTCCTTCTTTGTTCTTCTCTTCTAAATAAGAATTAGATTGCTCTAAAGCGGTTCCATCTGTTAATTGTCTCGTTCCAATATCTAAGGTAATGGAATCTCCAATTTTTAAATCTATTTTTGCATTATCAATAATATGTTTTGATATTACTATTTCATTGCTATTTTCTGGCATTCTTCCTTCTATTATTGTGAATGCACTTTTTTGTAAAGCCATTTTATCATATTCCATTACATAGTAATACGGCTTGCTTTCATTTTTGCTCTCTGTTGCTTTTGCATAGCCTAGTGTTCTAGTTAAAAAATAGGATGCTATCTTTTTATTTTCTTCTATTGATTGCAACTCACTTTTAGGTACCTGCTTAAAAGTTGCATGATAATCCCCCTTACTAGTTTTCATTGTTTCTATTAAGGTTTCTTGCGTACTAGATACCATTCCTGCTACGGCACAAATTAAAGCAGTTGATAGCATAATTCCAATGATTGTTACTATGGTTCTTTTTTTATTCAACTTTAAATTTTGAATCGTAAACTTTCTTAATATATTCATTTTCCCAACCCTCTTTTATTTTTCGTTTTTCTCATCCTTTACTATCTTTCCATCTTCAATCGTAATAACTCTATCCGCTTCTTTTGCGATATCTAAATCATGAGTGATAATGATGACTGTCTGTTCAAACTTCTTATTGGATAATTTCAAAAGAGAGAGGATTTCTTCACCTGCTTTCGAATCCAAATTTCCTGTTGGTTCATCTGCAAGCATTAAAGCTGGATTATTAATCATAGCTCTCCCTATTGATACACGTTGCTGTTGTCCACCTGATAATTGATTTGGCAAATGGTTAATTCTTTTTTCTAATCCTAATGTTCTAATAAGTTCCATTAATCTTTCTTTATTTGTTTCTTTCCCATCTAGATCACAAGGAAGTGTAATATTCTCTTTTACATTTAATATTGGTATTAAATTATAAAACTGATAAATAAGTCCGATTTTCCTTCTTCTAAAAATGGCTAAATCATCATCACTTAAAGAATAAATATCTTTGCCATCAATAATTACCTTTCCTAAAGTAGGTCGATCTACTCCACCTAATAAATGTAATAATGTAGATTTACCACTACCACTAGCTCCTACTATGGCAACAAATTCTCCTTTTTGAATACTAAAAGAGATATTATTAACAGCATCTACTTTGTTTTCCCCTTTTCCATAAGTTTTTACTAAATTTTCTACTTTTAAAATTTCCATAACTGTACCTTACTTTTTTATTTTACATATAATATAACATATATCAGAAAAAAAAGATAACGAAAAATGTATTGTTTCATAAAATTATTTAAAAAGCAAAAAAATATCCATCATTACCACTGACAGAACTTCATTTTCTTTCCTATTGATGATTTCACGTATATAACCTTTTAATACTCCTTTTAATATTTTAGTTAAATAATCTACACGTTTTCTCCTTACTCTAATACGTATTACTAATTACTGGTATATTTCAACACTTATTAGTACATATGTCATAGTATAAAAATAACTACTCTTAATCTATATTTGGTGATTTTTATATTTTTTAAGTAAAAAAGCAATATATATTTGACATTAAGTAATATATATTGTATAATTGTTTTATAAAGTGAGGTGCATAATGAAAAATAAACCAATGAAAATTGCAAGATTAGAACTAGATATGAAACAAGAAGATTTGGCAAACATAGTAGGAGTTACGCGTCAAACCATTGGTATGATTGAATCAGGTAACTATAATCCTACTCTTAATCTTTGTATTGCCATCTGCAAAGCACTGAATAAAACTTTAAATGATTTATTTTGGGGGTGAAAAGAATGAAAAAAGAAATTCAAGAAGATGAAAGAATTTTAATACAAAAGCAAAAAATATTGGGCGAGGCATGCATACTTTTAATGGTGACACTGATTGTATCAATGCTCGTCCAACGTTATGTATTTAATGCAAGCTTCAAACAATATGTAGCTGAATTTATCTGTTTCCTTGTGGTATCTATCTACATTTTAATCCGTAACCTAATGCTTGGAATTAACCTTTTTGGTGAAGGCAAAAAGACAATGAAAACAACAATAGTATATAGTATTATTGCTGGTGCTTTAGTAACTATTATGAATGGTATTTCAAATTATGTTAGATATGCCGAACACTATGTAGACAATTTAGGATTGTTTGCTACTACATTATTAATTACTTTTATCAGTGCAACGCTTCTTACCTTTATAGTTTTACTACTGTTTGCCGCTTTTAATTATAAAAAGCAACAAGAAATTGAAAAAAAGTTAGACGATGAAGAAAAAGATGATTAAAAAGTGATTGATGAAGTATAACATCATATTATTATAATCTAGCATATGATTAAAACGCTGAAAACAATCCGCTAATGAATATTTTGCTAGAATGTTGAAAACACTCTAAGGTAGATGATTTCTTGTTTTCTAGTTTGAATTACAAAATATGTTTGCACAATTGCAACTATTTTCTTATTTACCTTTACCTCTTTTGATTGGCTTGTTGAGATCAATAAGTCAATCGTTTTCTTTATCTATACTGTTTTTAGCAGATATAATTTCTTTTTTAATAACTTTTTCGAAAATTCTCAATTCAGTATATTCTAAAGCAATTTGTGATTCACGAGCATACCAAAATGTCCTCCTTCCTAGAAAGAGAACATTCAAGTTTTATATAAAATAAAAACTTACGAGCCTATATTGGTTCGTAAGTTGTTTTCAATTGGAGCGGGTGATGGGAATCGGACCCACACAGCCAGCTTGGAAGGCTGGAATTCTACCATTGAACTACACCCGCAAATTAAATTATATATCTATTATATTATTATTTTCATTATTTGTCAATATATTTTGATTATTTTTTATAAATTATCATTTACTCCTGAGTTACTATAGTAAAATATATAATGCATGATATAATTTTATTACTATATTTTTAATAAAGTATTATGATGAAAAGTTGTAAAGTAGATATAGCTATGATATAATATAATTATGCGGATTTAGTTTAGTGGTAAAATAAAAGGCTTCCGATCTTTTGCCGTGGGTTCGATTCCCACAATCCGCTCCAATGAATATGTACTCCCAAAAGGGAGCTTTTTTGTATATATTTCATTTTTTAGAATAAAATAAAAACGTAAATAAATTAATTTTATACAAGTTTTACTTTTTAAAACGCAAAACGTGACAAACAATATATTTTATATTTCTAACAATCCTTCATTATCTTTAAATAATTTCTTACATTCTTCTTTAGTCATATTACCTAATTTACATTTTTCGTTGCTATTTAGAAATCCATAAACAATATAATGCTTAGATATTTGTACATCTTCTCAAAGACATACAAAATTTAATGTTTCAGCAGATATTTCCTTCATCATATTAATCCTTATTTTACTAGTTTTGTCTAAAATTTCGACCAAAAAAGACCAACTTATTTCAGTTGACCTTATCTAACACCGCTTTGATGCGGAGGTTTTATCTTATGGTGTCGATGGTGGGAATCGAACCCACACGGTTTCCCGCAGGTGTTTGAGACCTGTGCGTCTGCCAGTTCCGCCACACCGACTTGTTTGGTTACTCTTAATTTATATCATATTAGCAGTTCAATGTCAATACAAAAGAAGAGAATTTTCTCTCCTTTTACTTAAGCATGATGCTGCATTTCTTCTATTTCTTCCTCTTCTTCAGCACCTTTTTCTTTTAATTTAAATATCTTAAAACTCTGTTCCATAAAGTCATTCTTTTGAAACTCTTTTATTTTTGCTTTTTCTTTTGATTTTTTGTATTTTTCAATATCTTCTCTAAATGGATTGAAAGTATATTCCTCATCTGCTTTTGAAATATACTTGCTATCTAATTCCATTGCATATTCTAATGTAGACATTGCTATCTCATATTCACCTTGCTTAGCATAAATAATTGCTAAAGTATAATAACCTTTTGGCCCATAGGTAGTAGAATTTAATATTTTCTTTAACGCCTCAATTGCCTCCTCATATCTTCCCTCTGATATATATAGTTTACCTAAACTATAAAAAGCGGTATAAAGGTCATTTTTTAGTTTTCCAGCTTCTTCAAAAGCAAGAATTGCTTCTTCATAATTACCAAGTTCACTTTCAATCATGGCAATATTATAATACAATTCATACGAATCAGGGTGATATCTTAAAGCTTTTCTGTACACTTTAACAGCACCTTCAAAATCACCTCTACTAGTTAGACATATCCCCAAAGCCTCTTGTGCTTCATAAAAATCCGCTTTTAATCTTAAGGCATTATTAAACATAATAATAGCACTGTCTTTTTTATTTGTCTCATCTAAAGCTCGTCCAAGTTCATAATATGATTTATAATCTTTATTATCAAATTCAACAGCAAGCGCAAAGGAATCTCTTGAATTGATAAAATCTCCTATACTTTTATAGCATTGGCCAAGCATATATAGATACTCTGCTCTTCTACCTTCCAGAGAAACTAATTTTGTAATTATATCAATTGTTTTTTGATATTCTCCTATTCTATAGTTATATTTCATAGAATAATATAATATTTTTCTTGATAGGATAATATTATTATATTGTAGAGTAACGCAAAATGAAGGCACTATCACACCGAAAGTTAATATGACAATTTGTAAATAAAGCGGTATAGTAACGTTATATATTGCAAATGGTATATATATACTTAACAGTAACGTCATAATAGGCACTATGACAATATTTTCTGGTGCATATCTTTTGATATATCGTATTGTTAATAAAGTAATTAATAGTAGTGACAAAGAAATTACAACAATTTTATCTAAAATCATGTACTCATCCCCCTTATTTAGTCGTATTATATAGTATTGTACATATATATTCAATAAATAGCCATTCGTTAGACACAATTAGACAAATTTAGTAAGAATATTTGACTATTTTCATATTTTTTTGTATAATAGTGAAGATAAAAAGGAAGTGTTTTTAATGCAAAAAACTTTTACAAGTTTAAAGGATATGAATAAAATACATATGATTGGTATCGGTGGAATTAGTATGAGTGCCATCGCGTTAGCGTTAAAAAAATATGGATATGTCGTAACCGGATCTGATAAAACAGAAGGTGATATGATCCAAATTTTAGAAGAAAATAACATACCTGTCTATATTGGCTCTAATGCAGAACTTGTAAAAGATGCTGATATTGTCGTATATACATCAGCTATTAATCAACATGATCCTGAATTTGTTAGAGCAAAAACATTAGGAATTCCAACTTATGAAAGAGCAAAGTTTTTAGGGCTGTTATTACAATGTTATGATACCCCTATTTGTATTTGCGGTACTCATGGAAAAACAACTACTACCTCAATGGTTGCCTCTATCTTTATAGATGCAGGTTTAGATCCTAACATTCAAGTTGGTTCCAAATTTAAAAAATTAAACGATTTAAACTATAGAATTGGAGAATCCGAATATTATATTTTAGAATCTTGTGAATATGTTGATAGTTTCTTAAATTTTCCACATCAAACGGCAACTGTACTAAACATTGACGAAGATCATTTAGATTATTTTTCTGGTATTGAGGAAATCAAAGCCTCTTTTAAAAAATTTATTTTAATGCTACCAAAAGATGGTATTTTAATTATTAATTATGATGATTTAAACTGTATGGAAATATTAAATGAAGTAAGACAAGAGTTAGAAAAAAGAAATGTTAAAATATATACCTTCTCACTAAGTGAACCTGAAGCAACTGTTTATGCTAAAAATGTATTTTGTAATGTAAAAGGTTTTTACTCATTTGAACTAGTATATGAAGATACTTCTCATGAATTCTATTTAACAGTTCCTGGTATCCATAATGTTTATGATGCATTAGCTGCTATTACTACTTCTCTTGCCCATGGTATTTCTTTTGAAAGCATGGAACAGAGTTTAAATGAATTTTGTGGTGCTAAAAGAAGATTTGAATACAAAAAAAATATTGGCAAAAATATATTAGTATATGACGATTATGCACATCATCCAACAGAGATAAAGGCAACACTTGCCGCAGCAAAACAAAAAGAACACAATAGAATTATAGCTGTATTCCAACCACACACTTATACAAGAACAAAAGAATTGTTATATGACTTTGCTACTTCGTTTAATGATGCAGACATCGTTATTATATCAGATATCTATGCAGCAAGAGAAATCGACGAAGGTGTTGTTTCTTCAAAAGATCTTGTTGATTTAATTCAAAAAAATAAAGTAGACGCACATTATATTGCTACGTTTGATAAAATCGTCGCTTATTTAAAAGATATTATACAAGAAGACGATATCATACTAACGATCGGTGCCGGAGACATCACGCATTTAAGTGATATGTTATAAGAACAAATATAAACCCAGTAACAAATTAATTGCTACTGGGTTCTTTTTCTTTTTTAAAAGATAATTTTCGATATGCAGGCACATAGCAAGCATAAAATTCTTCGGGCACATTAATATTTATCGTATCAAATACAACTATTTCTATATATTGAATTATCTCGTTTACATTATCAAAGAATAAAACATCCTCCAAAATAATGCACACCTTCTTCTTATTTTCCTTAAAAAAGCCATACAAAGGCTTTTCTCTTTTCATATTCAATATTATATCATAGTCTTCTGTTATAAAGTCTTTGATACTTGCTATTTCTCCTAAAGGATGCAAGGAAAAAAATTGAATATTTAAATCTAACCGAAGTTCTTCATAATCAGATTGTTTAAAATTGGACATATGTATGTGTTCTCCTCTCTAAATTATTATATGGACTTCTTCTTTTTTCTTTATTATACTACAACGTTTATGTTATGTCAATTTTTCATCATTTTTTTTATTTCCCAAAATTTTAAAGGATGTTCCACATAATAATGTGGGCATCTCTTTCCTACCACATCATAATGTCTTAATAGGTTTTCTTGTCTGATATTGTATTGATTACTCAAATCACAAAGCAAAGCCTGTAAAGAGGTTATTTCTGCCTTGCTAAAGCTACCTTTCTCATCACAAGGAATACATCCAATACTAATAGCATGATAATTAATAGCAATGTCTCGACAACTAAGTGAAATTTCATTTTCAGGAATACACTGTAAAATATTTCCATATTTATCAATGATATAATGTAAAGAATAATAAATATTATCTTGCTCACTTAATTTTTCTATCTCTTTCTTACAGATAGCTAATGTACTATATTCATTTCCTATTTCATGCAAAATAATAAAATCATGGCTAACAATTTCTTCACCTTTTCTTGTCATTTCACTCTTACTAATATAACTGATTCTTCTCTTCATACTCATCACACTGTATCTTATGAATAAAAAATAAATATGTTACTTACCTATTCCTTGACTTATCACATTTCTTTGATATAATATTAAGTGAATTTTTAAAGGAGATGTTTAATTTGAAAATAGGAATTGTTGGCTTACCAAATGTAGGCAAATCTACTCTTTTTAACGCTATTACAAAAGCAGGAGCTGAAAGTGCCAATTACCCATTTTGTACCATAGAACCAAATATAGGGATTGTTAATGTTCCCGATCAGCGTATTGATGTTTTGTCAAAATTATATGATACAGACAAATCAACGTATGCTACCATTGAATTTGTCGACATTGCTGGACTTGTCAAAGGTGCCTCAAAAGGAGAAGGATTAGGTAATAAATTCCTATCACATATTCGTGAGACTGATGCAATAGCTCATATTGTAAGATGTTTTGATGATGAGAAAATAATCCATGTATCTGGTAAAATAGACCCTATAGAGGATATCGAAACCATATCTTTAGAACTGATTCTTTCAGATATAGAGGCAGTTGATAAAGCAATTGTTAGATTTGAAAAGCTTTCAAAATCTGGAGATAAAGTAGGAAAATCAACTTTAGAGGTACTAAATAGATTAAAAGTACACCTTGAAGCTTCTAACCCTGCTAGAACTTTTATATTTCAAGAAGAAGAAAAAGAATTACTAAAAGATGTCTTTTTACTTACTATTAAACCTATTATTTATGTTGCAAACGTATCGGAAGATCAAATACCTACTATGGATACTGACAAAAATGTTGCGATTGTAAGAGAATATGCAAAAAAAGAAGGTGCCGAAGTAGTTACCTTATGTGCTAAATTAGAGGAAGACTTAAGTGAACTAGAGGATGATGATAAGGCAATGATGATGCAAGATTTTGGTATCAATGAATCTGGTTTAGATCAATTGATTAAAGCAAGTTATTCTTTACTTGGACTCATCTCATACTTAACTGCCGGAAAACAAGAAGTAAGAGCTTGGACAATCAAAAAAGGAACAAAGGCTCCTCAAGCTGCTGGTAAAATCCATAGCGATTTTGAAAGAGGATTTATTAAAGCAGAAGTCATTTCATATGATGATTTAGTAAAATATGGTTCTACGGTAGCTGCTAAAGAAAAAGGTCTTGTAAGGCTAGAGGGAAAAGAATACGTAGTAGTTGATGGTGACGTTATTTTATTTAGATTTAATGTATAGCAAGAACAAAATATAAATACCTAGATTATCACCAATTTAAAAGCTCAAAAGTTTAACTTTTGAGCTTTTAGTATATACACAAGTTTAATTATTGACGCCATGATGTATAGCTGGCGTATCTTCATTAATTCTATCAAAGGTATAGCCATTATTTTTGCCATAATTAATAATATCATTTAAGGCATTTAACGTTTTGTTATTTCCAGAAAAGTCATGCATTAATACAAGATTTGACTTTTTCTTACTCAAATATTTAACCACATTGTTATATACTTGTTCTTTTGTTTTAGCACCTGCTGCATCTCCGCATTCAATATTCCAATCATAGTATTGATATCCATTAGCGATGACAAGCTTTGTCAGCCTCGTCATAATACCTGGATTAAACTTACTAGTTGTATTGGAACTTCCACCTGGGAAACGCGTTACTGTTGTTTTCACCCCAGTAGAGTTTTTTATTTTTTCTTGTAATTTGTTAAGATTATTCATATATGCTTGTTCAGACGAATAGATAGATCTATAATCGTGTGAATAACCATGTATTGCTATTGTATGCCCTTCATTTACAATCCTTTTTACTAGATATTCATTGGCATCACTATAATTTATAATAAAGAAAGTCGCTTTTACATTCTGTTTTTTTAAGATATCTAATATATGAGGTGTAATATTGGCACTTGGCCCATCATCAAATGTTAAATAAATAACACCATTTTTGGAAGAAGATGGTTTTGGTGGATCAACTATTGTAACTATTCTTTCGATCTTTGCTTCATTACCAGATGAATCCTTCACTGTATAGATAATTTTATATTTTTTATCACTGATCTCTTCTTTTTTTGTTTCGATACCTGCAGAAATATCCCCATCGTAATTATCCATTGCTGTACATCCTGGTTCATTGTATGTTGCCCCTGAATACAATGTAAACTCAGAATCGCCTTTTAGCGTTAATACTGGTGTCTCTTTATCTTTTACTTCTACTGTTCTAGATAAGGTCTCATCACTGATTAGATACTTTAGATTGTAAGTAATTGTATATTCCCCTACTTTGTTTACATCAACTTGTCCATCCGTTGTTACTTTTTCCTTTAAGTCTTTATTGTGTATACTAGCCTCTACACCAGGATCACTAAAATTACTTTTCACATTTATTTCAATTTTCTCATCACCAAGTAAAACAAAATTAGGTGTTTTCAATGTATAACATCCCAAAACAACATTTATTATCAATAGCAATATAGAAAATGTAAGCAATAGCTTTTTATTTTTTCTTATTACTAAACAGATAATAAGAGAAGTGATGATACTGATGATTATTGGTGCAAATCCTACTAACTTTTCCATTTCATACCTCTTTTATTTATATAATCTTATTATACCACATTTTCGACTTTTTTCAACAAGATAGAAAAAATTACTTAATTCTTTAATTTAAATGATTTTATATGATATTTACCTTCATTACAACTAAAAGATTTCCTCAGTATGAATTATTTTCGAGCATCTAAAAGTACCTTTTTAAGTTTAAGTCTAAATTTACTCTTTAATAGATTGTCTAATGAACTACTCCTTCTTTTTATAGTGTTTCAAGTGTAACAAAATGTACTCCTTACATTTATTTGTCCACTTTCAAGACAATCAGCCAGAACAGAAATTTGTAATACAGTTCTTTATTTCTTTTTATTTTTTACCTATTTTTTTATTTTATCTTAACATTTTCTTTACCAAAAGATGTTTCTAAATTACCAATAGTAGTCTCATTACTGTTTAACCACAATTCTTTATTTAATAACTTAACTTTACTTGTGCCGTCATAAAAAATATAAACCGGAATATTCCCTTTACACTGTTCATCCATATTTTTCATATAAGTCATAACTGCTCCTTCCAATTCTAGCTTATCTTTTGGTATTCTAATATATATTTTTTTATTCTTTTCTAGTAATTCAACTCTTGAAACTAGTATCTTTGTTTTTTCATTTTCTTTGTAACTTACTTTACCAGTGATTTTCAAAATATTTCCTTCTTGTAGTAAAGTGGCATGATTTTGTAAAACACCTGCAAATATGACTAATTCTAAACTACCATATAAGTCCTCTAGTTCAGCAAACATCATTTGATTACCAGATTTTGTAATCAGTGTTTTTCGATGAGAAAGAATGCCACATATTGTTACGACTTTTCCATCATAGTCTATTGTGTTAGTTTTTTCTTCACTTTGTTCTTCTTCATCGGATGATTCCTCATTTTGTAACTCTTTGGTACTAATAGTCGCTTGTTTTTTGATTACTTCCATATAATCATCTAATGGATGCCCTGTTACATATAGTCCAAGCATTTCCTTTTCCATTTCAAGTAATTCATTTTTACTAGGCTTTTGACTACTTTTTTGGATTACAATCGATTGTGCCTCTTTGGGTATATTTCCCATGTCAAACATGTTCATTTGATTAGCATAATTTGTTTTTCTTGTTTGATTAATATTATCTAATATACTCTCAAAAGAATCAAGTAAATCAAACCTTGTAAGAGTAGGTTCCAATTCATCAAAACAGCCTGCTTTGATTAAACTCTCCACACACTTTTTATTAATGGCATCTCCTGCCACTCTTTCACAAAATTCTATAAAACTAGTGAATTTACCTTCTTTCTTTCTAGAAGAGATAATTTCGCAAATGGCATTGTCACCTGCGTTTTTTACGGAACTTAAGGCAAATCTTATTTTACCATTTACCACTGAAAATTTAAGATAACTTTCATTAATATCTGGTTTTAGAACCTCTATTCCCATATTTTTACATTCTTCAATATATTCTGGTATCTTGTTTAGATTCCCAATAAAACTATTCATCGTTGCAGCCATAAATTCTGCTTTATAGTGTTCTTTTAAATACGCTGTTTTGTAGGCCACTACCGCATATGCAGCTGCATGAGATTTATTGAAGGCATACTTTGCAAATTCTTCCATCTCATCGAAAATAACATGAGCGCTTTTCTCATCTATGCCATGTTTAGCTGTGCCCTTAACAAAGATAGCTCTTTCTTCTTTCATCACATCTAATTTTTTCTTACTCATTGCACGTCGAACCAAATCAGCTCTTCCCAAGCTATAATCAGCCAAATCTCTAAATATTTGCATGACTTGTTCTTGGTATACCATACAACCATTCGTAACCCCTAATATTGGTTTTAATGCCTCATGTGTATAGACTACATTTTCTGGGTCATTTTTATTAGCAATATATCTTGGTATCTGATCCATTGGCCCAGGTCTATACAGCGATATCATAACG
Organism: Clostridia bacterium; assembly: GCA_028692955.1. Lineage (GTDB taxonomy): Bacteria > Bacillota > Clostridia > TANB77 > CAG-465 > CAG-465. Next base: position 16,294 of record JAQUWH010000004.1, on the reverse strand, counting down.
ATGATGTCCTCTAGTTTATCTGGCTTCATTTTCATCATGACTTGTCTAAAACCAGGACTCTCCATTTGGAATACGCCAGTAGTTCTTCCCTCAGTCAACATTTTATATGTGGCTTTATCATCATAATTTCCATAAGATACATCCATATTATGTATTTTTTTAATCAACTTTTCAGTATCAGAGATAACCGTAAGAGTACGCAAGCCTAGAAAGTCCATTTTTAGCAATCCTAGTTCCTCTAATGTTGTCATCGTATATTCTGTTGATATTAATTCATCACTTTCATATAACGGAACATAGTTTACTACTGGTTCTTTCGTAATAACAACACCAGCAGCATGAGTTGAGGCATGCCTTGCAAGACCTTCTAATTTTTTAGCAATATCAATCATTTCTTTTATTTGTTCATCCGATTCATACAGAGTCTTTAGTTCATGTTCTATTTTCAGTGCTTTATTAATCGTCATTTTTAAATCTCTTGGAATTAGCTTTGCTACCATGTCTGCTTTTTGATAAGGAAATCCCATTGCTCTTGCAACATCACGTATAACAGCACGTGCTGCCATTGTGCCGAAAGTAATGATTTGTGCCACATGGTCTTTTCCATATCTTCTTCCCACATAGTCAATCACTTCTTGTCTTCTTTCATAACAAAAATCAATGTCAAAGTCTGGCATACTAACTCTTTCAGGATTTAAAAAACGTTCAAATATTAAATTGAATTTTAATGGGTCAATATCTGTTATTTCCATTAAATACGCAGCAATAGAACCTGCACCACTACCACGTCCAGGACCTACTGCAATACCATTACTCTTTGCATAATGGATAAAGTCAGCCACAATCAAGAAATAATCCGTAAATCCCATTTTATCAATGACACCTATCTCATAGGCTAATCTTTGTTTTACTTTTTCCATTTTTTCTGGATTGTTCACATCATATCTTTTAGCTATACCAGCATAGCATTTTTTCTTAAAATACTCCAAGTGTGATATATTTTCTTCAATCTTAAATTCAGGAAGTACCGTATGACCAAATTCAAATTCGACGTTACATCTATCTGCAATTTTTTGTGTATTTTCAACTGCTTGTGGTACATAGCTAAACGCTTGTCTCATTTCTTCTTCTGTCTTTACGTAGAATTCATTTGTTTTAAAACTCATTCTATCTTCATCTTCCATTGTTTTTCTTGTTTGAATACAAAGTAACACTTCATGAGAGGCATAATCTTCTTCATTTAAATAATGACAGTCATTTGTAGCAACTAACTCTACCCCAAATTCTTTTGACAGTTGTACTAAATTTTGATTTACCAGTATTTGTTCTCTTAATTTATTATCTTGTATTTCTAGAAAGTATCGATCTTTTCCAAAGATATCGATAAATTCTTGAATTGTTTCTCTTGCACCCTCTATATTGCCATTGACAATTTGTCTTGCTACTTTACCAGCAAGGCAAGCAGACAAGCAAATAAGGCCATCTTGATGCTTACTTAATAATTCCATATCAATACGTGGTTTGTAATAAAAGCCTTCGGTATAGCCACTTGATACCAATTTTACTAAATTTTTGTATCCGGTTTCATTCATAGAAAGTAAAATAAGATGATTTGGCTCTGTATCAATTTTTCCCTGTTTTTCTAGTCTACTACGCGGTGCTACATATACTTCACAACCAATAATAGGCTTAATTCCTTCTGCTTTGCATGCTTTGTACATCTCAATTGCACCGAACATGTTACCATGATCAGTGATAGCAACAGCATTCATCCCTGAATTTTTTATTTTTTTCACTAATTCATCGATTCGTATAGCCCCATCTAACAAACTGTACTCCGTATGCATATGCAAATGTACAAAACTCATATCTCTCACCCATCCACATTATACTAAATTTTATACAAAAAGTCCATTAATCCCTATTTTTTTATTATAATATATTCATCAATTTGAATCATAGTTTTGTAAAAATAATGGCAAGTTTTGTCTATTTTTGTTTAAGATGATTGACATATTCAAATAAAAACTGTATAATGATTACATAAAAAACAATTATCCGTGCAAAATTTTGTAGAGAAAGGAGGCGTTTCTAATGAAAGATGCCTATTACTTATTTAGCAAAGAGGCAGAAATAAGCAGACCGTACTACATTAATTTTTCTTCAAAAGAAATCCGTGCGTATGGTATTACCCTGCTTGCCAATGTCCATTTTTGCAATGTTGGAAAATTACTACTGACTATTGTTGCTTCTGCTGATATCAATGTAATTTTAAAAGCAACATATGATGGAGAAGACAAGATGGATACTGATGTTTACCTCAAATTACAAAAGGGAACCCACCAGTATGTCATCCCACAAAACACATCCGCCACAATGAATCATCTTTTAATGGTAGTGGATTACATCAGTAATATGACTATTACTGAAGAGTCTATAACCATTGAAAAGTTCAAGTTGGTGTAGTGTATAAAAAGACCGAAAAATCGGTCTTTTTTCTATTCTATTTCACCACTTAATTTGTATAACATAACAATGTTTGGAATCACCATAAGTGCATTAGATATCGATGATATACTCCATACAAAATGTATGCTAAAGATACTCCCAAAATAGACAAAACTTAAAAATATCATCTTAAATATACCTTGGTAAATTGGTTTAGACTTAAATAAATATTTAATAGCCGAGTTTCCATAAAACCCTGCACAAGGAATCGTAGAAATGGCAAATATGACAATAATAAATACAAAAATAATATTACCATAGGGTAAGAATTCAAAGACTTTTTGTGCATAGGCAACAGGATTGACAGCAGTAGTATATAATCCACTAGCCACAAAGATAATGCCTGTAATGGTACAAAGAAATACTGTATCAATAAAGACAGTAACAGAACTCATAATAGATTGTTTCTTAACATCTGTTTCTTTTACCGTACTATCAAATAATGGTGATGTTCCCATTCCTGCTTCATTGGTAAATAGCCCTTTAGAAAGTCCAGAACTCATTGCCTTTATTGCAACTGATGCTAATATTCCACCTGTAGCTGCTCTAAAATTAAATGCTTCTTTCATAATTAATTCTATAGAACTACCAATATTGTCTCTAAAAATATATAACAAACCAGCACATGCAATGCAATAGGCAATAACAGCAATTGGAATTAATATACTACTGATATTTGAGATTCTCTTTTCATTTCCAAGTAGCACATACGCACAAAGTATTGTAACAATAATTGCTATTACTCTGATATTAACATCAAAGTTTTGTGTAATCGTAGACGTGATGGCATTTGACTGTATCATTGCTCCCATACCAAGGCTTGTGAATATCACAAAGAGACTAAAAAGAACAGCAAGTTTTCTCATACCAAGTCTTTCTTTGAGTACATACATAGACCCGCCATAATAGCCCTTGATATCTTTTTTTCTATACTTTAGTACAATAAAAGTTTCTGCATACTTGGTAGCAATAGCAAAAACACCAGAGATAAATATCCAAAAAACACTACCTACTCCACCTATCATAATAGCAGTTGCAACCCCTATGATATTACCTGTACCAAGTGTTGCAGCAAGTACTGCCATGATGGATTTAAAAGAACTAATTCCCTCTTTGCTATTTTTTTTATCACTAAAAAGCATATACTTTAATCCCTTAAATGTATATTTTTGTGGAAATTTTAACTTTATCGTAAAAAATAAATGTGTCATTATTAAAACCATTACGAGAGGAAAACTCCATACTATCTTTTCAATAAAATCTATGATACTTGTCATATTATCACCACTCATACAGTCTATGCACAAGTTTTGTTATTTATTTTAATAAGGTTAAATCTTTAGAATAGAAAAAAATGTACACAAAGGAATAACCTTTTGTATACATTTTTCAATACCTTGCTAGTTCAACACTTATATTTTTATATTTATTTAATATAAAGGGCAATTCTATAACCTACATCTTTATAGTAATTACTTGTATGCGTATAGTTAGTACGATATCCTCCCGGACGAGTATTGCCAGTGCCATCATAGTCACCACCACGTGCCACTCTGCCAGTAGTATCATATGCAGCCATTGTCAATTCCCATACATTTCCTGCCATATCATATATATGATTTACTTCATAATATCCAGTTGTCAATAATTCCCCTGTATAATTTCCTTTATCAGTACTATCTGTTGGATATGCATCATTTTTTATCTTAATAAATTTTAAAGCTACATCCCACTGTACATCATAACATAAAGTAGACACTACCCCAGTGTTTGAATCCTCTTTTGGATACATTGATCTTGCTACAGTTACAGCTCCATCTCCTGATGTTACGGTATCATTATTTACTCCCCATTCAATATAATTCCATACACCCACGCCTTTTTTAGATACCGGTTTTTTTGTTCCATCAGGTGCAATACCGTGGTCACTTGTTGCAGATTGTGTTGTATCTGGTATTCCCGCCTCATAACGTGCAATATAATAACCTCCATTGATTCTAACACTTTCTTTCATAGCAATATATTCTGTTGTCTTATCATCTTCTGGTGCTTGTGCTTCTGTATAACCTTTTCCCCAATCTTCTCTTATAAAGTCAGTTATATTGTCTACAGGAATCCATACAAATTCATTTTTCTGTTCGTCTTTTATAACCAGACCAGCTGCTATTATTTGTTCTGTTGGTTCTGCTGATACTTTAAATCCTTTTGGGATTACTGCTGCTTGATTGTTTTTATCTTTGTATTTTGTATTTTCTGTCACTATTTCTGTTGGTGGAGTCGTAGTCTCTGGAATAGTTGGTTCTGTTCCGCCCCCACTTGTTGTCCCACCTTGAATGATTTCTTCGAACCATTTCTTTTCTGTTTCCGTTGTTCCTGTGAATACAAGTTTACCATTCTTCACTTCAACCTTACCATTTAGCTTGCTCTTTTGCACCGATGTCAATTCATCAGTTATTTTAGGTGTTGTCGAATCACTTAAATTAAGTGCATTCATGTCAAAGCTTCCATTGCTATTTGCATACTTATCTGCTATATACAAGTTTAAATCATCTTGTACTGTTGAGGCATCTTGTTTAAAAGTTGCCTCTTTAGCATTATTGATTGGATTGTTGTTATTTAATGTTAATATCACCGCAGCCGCTAATATGATTACCACAATAATGGTAATCACTAAAGTTATTAATGATATACCACTATTATTATTTTTGCGTTCCTTCATATATTTACCCCCTATTTGTATTCATACCTTTGATGCATACACTAATATCATATATCATATATCATATATGATACTTTTGCAAGAATTCCCATGAATAAATTTTCATATTTTAGCAATTTTAGGTTACTATTTAGTATAAAAAAGAGACTGAAAATAAATTTAAAATACAAATGAAACAATACCAAGCTAAGCTAAAGGAAAAAGGAATTAGGCAAAACATGTCTAGAAAAGGAATGAACCCTGTAAATTACAGAATTCATTCCTTTTTAGTTCCACTTGAGCTACCCACATTGTTTCTATGTTTACTTTCTTACATTTTTCATCTTGCTAATGATAATACTCATATCATCTTTTAATTTTCCATCATTTTCTTTTATGACTAATTTGTGAATTTCATCACCAATTACTTTAATACTTTTTGTTGCATCAATATTTTTTAAATACTTCGTAACAAAATTATCTGTAGGATTCATCTTATCTGTTATCACTCCATCTGTTACCTGTACTACGATGGCTCCATCATTTAATTTTTTTGCTATTGGTATATAATCTGATGTTTTCACAAGTCCTAGTGGAATATTGGTATTCGTGATAGTCGTGACTTGCCCATCTTGTAAAATATACGTTGGTGCTGCGCCAATTTTAACAAATTCAGCTTCTGCATTTTTTAAATTTACGATGAAAGCATCTAATGTAGAAAATTTGGTGTCATCCCCCTTTAATTTAATAACACTATTGATGATTTCTACTGCCTTATCTTCTTCAAACCCACTTTCTAGTAATTTTTCAAGCATGTTGATAACAGTTTGCGAACCTTTTGCTGCCATACTTCCAGAGCCTGCCCCATCACTTAGTACACTCAAATTCTTTAAATCTTGTAGTTCCATAATTAAATAGGAATCACCTGAAATATTTTCTCCAGATTTATTATCATGGATAACAACATTTTGAATTTCAAAATCAGGAACAGAGACTAATTTTATTCTAGATTTTTCTTTTTTACTACTATTTAAAATCAGTTTTATCACTACATTTTGTTCTAATATGTCAGAAGCAAGTGTAACAATCTCTTTCTTTTGCTTATCAATATTATTTAAAATATCTGTTACAAAAGTATATTCTATATTGTCACCATCTTGTACAAATTCATCTTCATATACAATATATCCATAAAACTTTAATTCATCCCTTAATTTTACATGTACTTTATTATCAACAATAGGAGTATTTTTTACATTATTAGATACATTAGACAGTATCTTTGCCACTTCTTTATATTGGATTGATAATTTTTTAGAATTTTCATTTTCTTTTCTTTTTAAAATTCTAGTTATCTTAATGCCGTTATATACTTCATATATATTTTGTATGATATTTTTTGAAAAATCACAATCTTCTCTAAATAATTCTGTATTAATAGCTTCGTTATGATCCAATTTGTTTACAATATAATCCACTATCAGATTTAAGTTATTCTCTTCAATACATGAATGTCTATCTTTGCAACCAATACAAGAATTTTCTATATAGTCTATAATGTATTTTTTGATAATATCTCTTGTTTCTTGTTCTTCTTCTGGTGAAGTTTCTAAATCTACATTGGATAATGTTTCAAATACGTTACTAATTGCTCCAATTTTGTTTTTTGCGTCACTGGCACTATCTAGCATATTTTCATACGCCTTGTTTAAGGTAGTATTTTGGTTAAAGAGATGATCAAGCTTCAGTTCCCATACTTTAGGCATAAATAACAAACTTAAAGAGGCAATTAGCATTTCACTTACTCTCATATAAATATCAGCAAAATTATTGGTATAATATGATAAGCATACATTGCCGACAATGAAAGCAAGTATCACACTAATTTTACCGAATTTTCTAAATATTCCTGCTATTAAACCACTCACTGCAAGTGATATAACATAGCTTATCGGGGCGTTCGTAATACAAGTTAGAAATAACCCAGAGATAAGCCCTGCTGCGCAAGCAGTAATAGCGCCATTTCGCCAACCATAAACTAAAATAACGATTAATACTAGTATATTAGAAATGGAATAGCCAAATAAAGCAATAGGACTAAACACAGTGCAAGCAAGTGAAAGCACAATGATCATTGCTACACTTTCTTCTTTCGAATATAGATATCCTTTATTAATATTGACTAAAACATAACAACCTATTGTAAATATAAAATAAAGAATCGCTACAATTAGTACATTACCAATATTAGCAAACATATTGGTAAAGAACGTATTGTTAATAAAACTAAATAATATATCAATTGCTGTAAATGAAATAATGAATTTAATAAATACACTAATCTTTTTACTAATTCCCTCAATATTAATCAATGCCGTAATTAAGGTAAATACAATAAAAAAAGATAATATGTATGAAATTTCCATTACATTAGTTCCACCAACCAAAAGAGAAATCCCCGAAGAAATTAATACCAAAATCAGTGGTACATTAAAAACACTGGCAACTCCAAATAACACAAAAGTAAATGGAGAAAAGTCAGTTATAAAAGTCTGATTAGCTAGCAATATAGTCAATAATACAAACAAAATATTCTTAAAGGATACTTTCCTTTTTACTGTTTCTATCACATCTTTTACTTTTTGCGAGCTTGTCTCATTAAAATATTTATTGTAAACCATAATATACACCTCATTTGTTCCTTTTCTTACTATATATTTTACAACATTTAATACTCAATTTTTGTCATATTTTATAGTGAATACAATTTTTTATTAAATATACATCAAAACAGTTAAAAAACCATTTTGATGTATACACTCATCTTTTATTCTGCTTCTACAACTTTTTCCTTTTTACTAGGTCTTCCTCTTCCTCTTTTTTCTTTTACTTCAGTCACTTCAATTTTCTTTTTTGGTCTACCAACTTTTCTAATTGTTTTAGTAATACCAATTCTTACTTTATCAATGGTAGTTTCTTTTTTATCTTCTTTAATATCTAAGTCTTCCAACTTTTCAATAATATTTTCTTCAATCATTTCCTCATCATCTGTTCCAACTTCTGATTTGATTTTCTCTTTTACTATATCAGACTTTGTCAATTCTAATGCTCTTTGTAATACGAAATTTCTTAACGTATCTTCGTCATCACCAGCAGCAAGTTTTGAATATTCCAAATATTCATCTTCTGTCTTTATAGATCTATGTACATCATTTACCATTGTTTTAATTTTTAAATCATAAATATCTTTATACATTTTTGCATAATCTTGTAATGCAATAATATCTTTTTCTAAACTCTCATCATAGATATTTTGTAGTTTTTCAAATATTTTATCAATGATTTTAAAATATCTATATGAATTTTTACAAATATTAATAATTAAATTATATTCATATAAGTGTTTATCAATATCTGATTCTATCCCATTAATCATTGTCTCAATGACAAACTCTATTAACTCTCTTTCATCTGAAGGTAATTTTGAAATATCATAATTATCATTAATATAATCAACATACTCATCAACACAGTTAAATAGCTCTTGGTAATCTTCATCTGTATATTCTTCTGTTTGAATTTTAGTATCTAAATCTTCTGATACTTTGATTACTTTATTATATCTTTGAGCCTTTCCTTCATCTTTTATATTTTGTTTTACTGCGTCAATTGCTGAAGAGATAGAAAGTAAATTGAATTTAACATCTTCTCTTAATTTAAATTTTGATTTTGTTATTCTATCGTATTCCATCTCAAGAAACACTTTTTGTAATTCGTATCTATCTGTTTTCTCAGTAGAATTTATCTTATCTACTATATCAGATGCATACGAAATTTTTAATTCGTACATCTGTCTTTGCATAATATCATATTGATATTTAACAAAAACAATTTCTCTTAAAATATTTTCTTCATATAATCTCTTATCTTCTGTTTCTGTTTTATGAATCACATTTAAATGTTCATCAATAGCACGATTCATTTTATTCATATTAACCATGATAACAACACTTTGTATAACACGGTCAAAAAGGTTTACTTTTTTCTTGGAACTTACTACAATATCTGCCATTTTTATTCTCCCCTTATTTATATATATACATTTGCAAGCTTTTTTTACAAAAAAATTACACTAAATCATATACATTTATATTATATCGTGTTTTTCAATAAATGCAAGTGTTTTGAAAGAAATTTAACAAAATTGTAACAAAAAAATTTAGCTATATTTTCGTTAAAAAATAGCTAAATAAATTTAAAAATGGTGATAATAAATGTGATAATAACAAAGAAGTATAACAAAAGGAGTAAACTCTATCATTTATAGAATTTACTCCTTTTGCATAGCTAGCTAGTGATGTTCTACAATCAAATCCTTACGCAACTGATTGACAATTGCGTCAACATCAACGTTTTCACTCGTTACTCTAATGGGTACATGTAAAATGTTGGATTCAATTGCATCAAATCCATACAAATTGGACTTTTCGTTAAAGCAACTTACTACCATTGTAACAAAATCAATCAAGCCAACTCTAGAGTCATACTGCAGTGTAACAACACCATTTTGAAAAGATACAATGGAAAATGGATATTCTCCCAAGTAAAATCCAAGAGTTTTGCTATCAGAAGAATATCTTGTAAATTTTGCCATTGGTGTTGTATTTACTTTTTCCTGAGGTAAATATCCCTTCACAATTAATTCGGCCCATTTGGCCGTTAGCTCGGCTAAAATAAATTTTGCAATAGCATTCCCCCGGGTAACTTGTACAGATATACCATAATAGTGAAGCACTATCATTTGACATCCATTCATGTTTGAACCTTTTTCATAACAACCTGCCAACATAGTAGCAATTGTTACCAAGTCGTCTTCAGAATCAATAGTCAGCTCGGTTATGCCAAGTTCCTCCACGACTCTAAGGAAAAACTTTGTATGCCGTTCATAACTAAAACGTAGTCTTCCTGTGCTAGATTCAATCCCCTCGAATTTTACCATTGTTGCAGCCATAATAAGATTCCTCCTCTTTCTATACCTTTAAATTTGATGGTACACGCAAAAATATTTGAGACTATTATATCACAGCTATGTTTTATGGTCAATTTTTCCTAAACAATAGATAAATATTTTTTCTATTTTTCTATTGTTATAGGATATTATACATCTAGATTTTTTCTGCAAACATTGGCATATTCGCAATACTCACAATGATTTGCCTTTCTATTTGGCTTTATCTTTACTACTCCGCTCATTATTTCATTTCCTATATTTTTGAGAATCCCCTTTGCCTCTTTACAAAGACAATCAAATTCTTGTTCGTCTAAAGCTTTATTAGTGTTATTTATCCTTGAAGGTAAAATGTCAATCAATTTTTGGTCTGCCTCATTTACTTTCTTATCCATTTTCTCCAGTATAGCAACATCTTTTAAAAAAATGCCATTCATTCTTAAATTTTTAATAACCTCTTTTTTAATGGTATTTTCATCGTCTGTATAACTTGCTAAATTCACAAGATGATTGGAAAGATTAAAATATAGCATACCAGCGGGTTTAACAGTTTTACCTTGCACGTTTACTTCATTTTCCATAAAAGCAGTTAAATAGGTAATTAATTGTAAAGAAAGTCCTTCTTTGATATCATCCAAGTTTAATCCCCTTTTACTAGATTTATAATCAATAATTCTAGCATACATGGTATTTTCTAATTGGAGGACATCCACTCTATCTATCTTACCAGTAAGTTTCATATATCTACCATTTTCTAATTTTATTTCTATTGGCATGAATATACCGCCATCACCAAACTTCATTTCATAGCCAAATGGTACAAACTCACTTTGATTAAATCCTCTGGCAATAACAATCATTACTTTTTTCATTGTATTGACTAGTTTTTGTTGATAAATCGTAAATCTCACACTTTCCTTTTTTGTTTTAAATGCTTTGATTAACTCTCTTTTAATAATAGCGTACAGATCGTTTTCGTATTCTTCTTGTAATGACTCCTCATCTTTTAATATCTCATGCCAACTTAAATGATTTGTTACCAAATAATACGAAAATTCTTCCAATACACTATGCATAAAACTACCTGTGTCTAATACATTAATTTCAGCATCATTTGTCGGCTTCACATTTAAAACATATTTCATATAATATGAAAAAGGACATTTTTTAAATAGTTCTAATCTTGTGACACTACTTTTTATCTCATCTCCATATATTTTTTTTATTGTTTCTTGTTTCAAGTTAGAATCATCTTTTAAATAGTTCATGATATCGCCATAAATTGGAGATTTAACGTAGTAGTCATAAATACCCAATATTTTAGAAGTTTCCTCTATGTTATTTTCATCAAACTCTTTCAACAACTTTATAAAGTATTCGAAATTCTTTTCTTCTGAATAAATATCATCGTATAACATTTCTAATGTATCTTGTGTTGTCACATCTCCTAGTAATCTTACATTCATCACTTTAGTAACTTGATTCATGATATTTGACTTTCTAGTTGTATTACCCGCTATATCAGTCGCCGGCATAGATAAATATAACTGATTTTTTGCATTACTAATCGCAATATAGATGTTATATAGAGCCATATTATCTTTTGATAACGTTGTTTCTTTAAATTCAATATCTGATAACTTTAACTTTTCAATCTCAAAATCATTAAAGAAAACATCTTGTTCATTTCTTTTTGGAAATGCATTCTCGTATACCCCTATACAATACACATTATTTTTCATTTCTACTCTTGCTGTATTAATATCAGCAATTAAGACTTTGTCTAATGTGGGAGGTATTGTTTTTAAATAGCAATCTTTCATAATCAGTTTAAAAATAACAAGGAAGTTTTTAATATCTATTCTTTCATTTACATATATCTTCCTCATAGAGTCAAATATTTCACAAAGCTTGTCCCATACCTGTTTTTCCACACTACTAGAATAAATATAATAGGATACATCACCTATTTCATCTATACTACTCACATACTTTTCAAAAATACCATTATCCTGTAAATGATGATATAACGCTTTCACGATACTAGTAACATCTTTTTCTTTTGCTAATTCAGATACATTAAATATTGTTAAGATTTCTCTCCTAAAAGCATTAATTCTCTCTAAATCATAGATTACATCGCTTTTCTTAATGTTATTTATGTAATACTCTTTTTGTATGTTATAGTTATTGATTTTAAATTCTAAAATATAATTTTCAAAATAGTAAATATCAATATCTTTCACATTATTTAATCCAAGTTTTAAAATGTCAATCACATCAGTTAAAGTCATTCCTTCACTTGCCATTTTTAGTAATCCAACAATATATTTTGTTAATTTTGAGCTTTCTATACCTTTCTTACTATCTACATAAACAGGTATTTTATATTCATAGAAGATTCTAGCTATTATATTAGCGTAGTTTTCTATATCCGTTGTATAAATTATATTATCGCTATATTTCTCTCCATTTCTCACGCTTTTACATATTTCATACGCCACATTTTCTATTTCTTTGTACACATTTGTATGAACTGTCATATAGATACTATCTTGTTTTTTATTATATGGTACACTATTGGTATGAAATATATTTTCAGCTAAATACGTAATCTCTTCTTTTGCTTTTGAGTAATTAGTAGACAAAATAGTATTCTTAACGAAACCATGGGCATCATTTGCGGCTTTCAATAACTTTAAATATGTTTTATTAGCTACCTCAAAGATATCAGATGTTTCATGGCTATAGATATCTTCTACTTTTGTAATATCTGTTGTTAGAGTAATAGCAATTGGAACATCTAATATTACCAAAGTTTGAATCAATTGTAATTCAATCGCACTAAAATTGTTATAACCATCAAAATAGATAGTTACATCTTCAAAATGATTCTTGTTTTCTTTCATATAAGGAATAATATAATCTATTTCATCAACATTATCCACATATTTCTCTTTTATCTTCTCACAATATTTCTCATATATTTTAGTAAGTTCTTTTAATTTATTTTCAACATTTTTTTCTTTGATATCTAAATGATATACTTTTTCAATATCAAGGTTTTCTCTACGAAATAAGTCCATATAGATATTCAAAAAATCTAAAAATCCTTCTTTATTTTTTACTTTTTTAAATACCCTAAAGATGCCATCATTTTCATTGATCACTTGTGTTAATATAATTTTTTTATCTAATTTAGATAAATAGTTTTCATCAAAATGAATATTATTACTTTTTAAAATAGTTGCAATATACTCCGTTATAGTAGTAATATCAACTCCTATAATACCATTACTTTTTATATATTCGATATATTCAAGTTCTGTTTTTGCTCTTGCTTGTGAGGGCACAAAAAGTATAGGCTTCTTATTTGAAGAGATATCTTGTCTTATTTTTTCAAATAGATAACTACTTTTTCCTGTTTTGGCTCTTCCTAAAATAATCTCCATACCTTTTCACCCCATTTGTTACATTTTATCATTTTTCATTTTCTTTTGCAATATCAGCAACCTCTTTTAATTTATTAGCCAATAAGTTTTTATCTATCAATTTTAATTGATATTCTGATATTATAGTGGGTGACATTGTACTACTCATAGCATATTCAAAAACTTTTTTATTTTTATTCGTACAAAGTATAATTCCAACACTTGGATTCTCATTTTCTTTCTTCTCATGTCTATCTAATATTTCTAAAGAAAAATCCATTTTTGACACATATTCAGGCATGCAAAAAGCACTTACCTTCAATAGCAAGTGCCTCTTTATCCTTATCATAAAATGGATGATTTACTTAACAAATAAGCCAATCCCTGTAATTTCATAAGCAATCTCTCTTTATTTCCTTTTCTTTTGCATTGATAAAACTTCACAAGATTTTTTGACAAGTTTCACTAAAGTCTCTTTATCTTCTAAATTCTCTATTAAAAAGTATGGCTTTGCACCTTTATATGGTTCCGCTTCTATTACTTCCTTTAAGATACTTCTACCAACTTGTGTTGGTTTAATATATAAACAATCATCGCAGATCAAACCAATAATTTTTGAATCACAATAAATACTATATTCGCCAAACATTTTCTTGTAATCAATAATACCCGCATCACTCATTTGATCACATGCATATTGTACAAATTCAAGACTAGATGCCATCTTGGTCCCTACTTTCTTCAAAATCAGATACTAAAAGTTGTTCGTCTTTAATTCGAATTTCTTCAAATTTAGGTAGTTTTGTCACATCATCGATACCACAAGATTTTAAAAACTCAGTGGTTACACTATACGCAGCAGGTCTTCCAGGTAAATTTAGTCTTGCTACTTCTTCTACAAGTCCACATTCTAGTAGTCTATTGACTGCAAAATCACTATTCACCCCTCTAATACTTTCAATTTCAGATTTTGTTATTTTAGGGTTATACGCAATAATACTTAAGGTCTCAAGTGCAGAGGTGGATAAATTTTGTCTTTTTGTATTCTCTACAAATTTATTCACCTGTCCATAATATTTATGATTCGTAACAAGTTGGTAAGCATCTTGTACTTTTACTAAAGTAACTCCGTCATTTTTAGTATATCTTTTTGTTATTTCTTCTAATGCATTTTCTATATTAGTAGGATCTTCACAAAGTGTCTCTGAAAGTTCACTAACTGTTATTTCTCGCCCTAGTGCAAACATCACCGCTTCTATTACTTTTTCTAATTCTTCCATTTGTTCCTCCAAAATATAGTTATATACTACCATATTTAAGTTATTTTTTCAAGTTAATTCATAATTTTAAAATAATAGACTCTCTATATAATACCTATCTTTCATATTTTATCTTATATATTTCTTTATCATTTTAACTTAATGGGTTATAGTTTATTTTCCTATCACTATATGTAATTTTGTTCTTCTTAAAGTGCCAACCCCACGGCAAGCACGGGACGGAACCCGTAATTGACGCTGCTGTAACCGTAGCGTGAGTCAGCTGCAAAAACACCCGCACCAGAACCAGCACTGAAATCGCCACCACGCAACAGGCAAGGTAGATAGGCATAACCGACTAGCATGTAGTCTGCATTCCATCCTCTAGCATACTGACGGCCACTTGCAGAGTCTCTTGCTGTATCTTGTAACCATGCCAAGTCTCCTGTTCCAGATGTATATATTCCAAAATAACTATTTCCATTTGATGTTTCCCATAGTGCATCCCCTTTTTTGTTTGCAAAATTAGCATATGTTGCTGTAGTTAATCTCTTTCTAATAATATTTTGTGACTCCGCATTTCCTGAATTCCATAATGCTACACCTCCTTGTCCGTAATAGATTCCTCCTTCTTTTTCTTCATCTCCTGGTTCATAAATATCATAATATTTAGCATATTCTGTTTTTACTTTGTTACTTTGTACATGCTCTGCTTTCATATGTGCTCCTATATATGTATTTCCATTATTTAATACAGATGCTACATATTCATATGCTCCTCCAGCCATATCATAGATGCCATAGATATTTCCTGTTGTACTTGCTTTTACTCCATTTACTGTGTTATATGCAGCTAAATTTGCATTTCCTTCTATTAGCATTCCACTATCTTTGCTTGCTCCTGCATATCCTGTCTTTAGCTTATATGATCCTACTGTCCAATCTCCGTATGGGTTATTCCATAGTTCTTCTCCATATACACTTTGACACAAATATGCTACTGCTCCCCATTCTATATTCTTCATTTGATGCGTATCTATATTAGTGCTAGTTCCTACACTTCCATTACTACTTGCCATATTCATACTGACTGTTTGAATATTTCCTATTGTTATTGCTCTCCAGCTATACACATCTGGTAATACTCTTACTTGTAAAGATGTGGTATTCCCTCCTCCGAAGTTGGCTCCCGTTGAATCCAACTTGTCTGGTTCAGAACTACTTGCTTCGTATTTTGCTACCCAGATTCCAGAAAGTTGTGTTTCCCCAAATGTAAATGCTGGATGCACTGTATATCCTTCTAGACTGCTTCCATCACTTGCTACATTACTTGTTCCACTTAAAAATTTGATGTTAATTTTCTCTGCGGTCGTTGTATGTGGATGATCTT
>JAQUWH010000003.1:79121-110925 GCA_028692955.1 Clostridia bacterium | reverse complement strand
AATACCTACGGTTTAGAATTACTAGCAAGGAAGCAAGACGAAACAAAACATTACTATATCTATAACGGACATGGGGATGTTACAAGTCTTGTAGATACAGCAAATACAAAAGTAAATACTTATGAATATGATGAGTTTGGAAAAACTACAACACAAACAGAAACAATAGAAAATCCATATCAATATGCTGGCTATTACTATGACAAAGAAACAAGCAACTATTACCTACAAAGTAGATATTATAACCCAAGCATACAAAGATTTATATCAGAAGATACAGTAAGAGGAAGTATAGATGACCCATTAAGCTTAAATCTATACACTTATACACATAATAATCCACTAAAGTATGTTGACCCTAATGGACATATCCCAATACCACTTATCACTGGATTAGTTGGTGGAATAGTCAATACAACCATTAACTTTGTGGGAGATTTATTAGATGACGGACAAATAAATAAAGGATGGAGAAGTTATGCTGGTTCCTTTGTAGAAGGAGGTATAATAGGTGCAGGACTTGGATTGTTAGGACCTGGGGCTGGTACATTAAAAATAATGGGAACAGCTTTTGGAGCAGACCTATTAGGCAATACAAGTAATCAGTTAATTAGCACAGGGCAAGTAGACTTTAAACAAACGTTAGTATCAGCAACTACAACCATGGTAGGAGCAGGAGTATTCTCACTTGGTGGACCAGTACAAGGCAAAGGAATGGACAAGATACTAGATTATGCCTTTAGAGGATTTAATGCTGGTTCATTAGGAAATGCTACGAATCAATTATTGACAAAAGATATAAAAGACTTTAATCCAATGGAAACATTGATATCGGGTGGGACTGGATCTGTCGTAGCCTCAATAGCTGGAGCTTTTGGGGATAAGACAATAAAAGAAGAAGACGGATTTGATTCATTTTATAAATTAAAAAAAGCAATAGGAAACCCAGGGAAAGGAAAACAGTGGCATCATATAGTAGAACAATCACAAATTAAGAAATCCGGATTTGACGCTAAATTAATTAAAAATCGAAAAAATGTAGTTGCTTTAACTACGGAAGAACATAGAAAAGTTTCATCGTTTTATTCTTCGTTAATACCAGGTAAGAAAATCACAGTAAGAGAAAGTTTAAAAGGGAAAAGCTATATCAAGCAATATAAATATGGGATGGATAAACTAAAAAAATTATAAGAGGAGAAAATTATGGTAGAACAAAATATTCAAAAATGTATTGAAAAATATATAGAGTATGTCAAGTTATATGCCTATTACAGGACACGTATAGCGATAAAGGCTAATTATTATAACAGATTAGCTATGGGAAAAATTGATAAGATATTAAAGAGTAATAATTGGATAAAAATAATAAATGAATTATTAGATAACAATAACATTATGGTAAGATTATTCACAGCAAGTAGATGCATAGAAATACATGAAATGGCAGAAAAATGTTTTTCGATTTTAGAAAATATTTCCCATATAAAACAGGGGGTAGGAGATTTTTATGCTATAGATGCAGAAATGATTTTAGATGATTATAGAGAACAGCATCATATAAAAAAAGAGATAACCAAAGAAGAACAAGAAACAAGTGATAGAGAAGTATTTGAATTTATGGAAAATTTAGAGGACCAGAATAGACAAAATAAAAAAGAGCAAGAGGAGCAAAAATGTAAGAAGAAAAGATGGTTTTGAAAGAATTAAAACAATAACAATCTTTTACAAACAGGAGATAACGAAAAAACATATGATAGCTTAAATAGAATGTTAACAGATAATCAAAATGGACAGATTGTAAACTACGAATATTTAGATAATAACAACAAAGTCATCATAACAGATGCAAAAGGAAAAGCACACAAAAATAATCCTGAAAAAGCTGCATATAACTTTGTGGAAATACAGCCTAATTTAACTAAATACCAGGCAAGATTATTAGAGCAAGTCGTTATTTCGTCACTTGGACTTGCAAAATATGGAGAAGGTAGACTAAACAGAATAAATTCAATTAGTAGTAAAAGAGAAGCAACTTACGGAATATATGAGTTTTTGCAAGCAACACTAGGACTGAATGTAGAGGCAGGAAGTCTATATAATAGAATAGAAAATGAAATGCTATTAAAACAAGAAGAAGGATTTAATTAAAAGAAGGAGGCAAGTAAATGGGAACATGGGGCTATAAATTATATGATAGTGATGAGGCATTAGATAGGAAAGATGAATTTACATTAAAGTTAAAACAAGGAAAAAGCAAAGAAGAATTAATCAAAGAAATGATAGAAGAAAACCAAGAGTCAATAGAAAATGAAGAAGATGCACCAATATTTTGGTTTACGTTAGCAGACCTATTATGGAAGAATGGCAAATTAACAGACGAGGTAAAGAAAAAAGCAATAGAGTATTTAGATAAAGGTGGAGATTTAGATGCATGGAAAGAAGATGGAACTGCCAATGAATACAAAAAAAGAAAAGAAGTATTGGACAATTTAAGAGAGAAACTAGAAAGTAAGCAGCCAGAAGAAAGAATTATTAAAGTAAGGAAACCATATTGTATACCATGGAAAATAGGTGATATTTTTGCATATAAGCTAACACAAGAACAAATAAAAGGAACAGAATATGAAGGAAAATATGTAGTATTTCAAATGGTAGAAACATTTACTAGTCAAAGTGCAGATACCTATGGAGATATATTACCATTTGTAGTATTCTTTGATAGAATATTTGATGAAATACCTAAATTGGAAGAATTAGAAAATATTAAATACCTCATATTAGCTACACCAGAAACGTCACTATATGTAGAAATAAAACCAATATACAAAATGCTATTTTATTCATTAAGAGAGAGAACATTTTCAAAAGAAAATTTAGTATATATTGGAAATAATGAAGTAAAGGAATATAATAAAACCAAAGAATATAAGTATGAAGTATCAAGCAAATTTGATCAATGGATTGTTTGGAGATTTAAATATAATTCTTTAGACAATGTTGATAAAAATTTATTGGTTGATAAAAATATAACAAGTGTAAAAGAGATTGTAAATTACATAGACGAAGAAGAAATTGGATTATTAAAGTGTTCATTAGATAATAAATTAAAAGCTTATTATTTCATTATAGCGATTGACGAAGCAAAAGAAAAGGAACATAGTGTAACAATAAATACGTTTGTTGGGAGAATAAATAAATCAAATAATGAAATGGAAGCTAGAGAACATAGTTTTTCTAAAGAAAAATTCAGAGAAATAGTAATGGATTTAAAAGATATAAGAGAGTTATGTGCAAAAGAATTTAATGTAAATATAGGAGAGGGAGATTACTTTAAAATCGAGTATAAATATGATGAAAAAATTTCAGACATTATATGTAAAGTACAATTTTGTAGAGCTTTAATACAGAAAGTAGCTTTTTTAACAATAAATGCAATAAGTGGAAAAATAATTAAAAATGAAGGATTTTATTAATAGATATGACAGATATACGGAATATGTAAATGCAATTGAATTTACATATTTTGTATATACAATATAATCCACTAAAACAAGCAGTAAAAAAAGTAGATAATAGCAACCTAGAAAAAATACTAGAATATGATATGCTCGGTAATATTGTCAAAGAATCGAAAAAATAACAGATGAAACAACCAAGTATATCTATGATGGAACAAAAGTCATACTAGAACTAGGAAATGCAAACGAAGAAAAAGCAGTCAATACTTACGGTTTAGAATTACTAGCAAGGAAGCAAGACGAAACAAAACATTACTATATCTATAACGGACATGGGGATGTTACAAGTCTTGTAGATACAGCAAATACAAAAGTAAATACTTATGAATATGATGAGTTTGGAAAAACTACAACACAAACAGAAACAGTAGAAAATCCATATCAATATGCTGGCTATTACTATGACAAAGAAACAAGCAACTATTACCTACAAAGTAGATATTATAACCCAAGTATACAAAGATTTATATCAGAAGATACAGTAAGAGGAAGTATAGATGACCCATTAAGTCTAAATCTATACACTTATACACATAATAATCCACTAAAATATGTTGACCCAAGTGGGCATGTGATTGAAACTGTTGCAGACCTTGGGAGTACAGTGTTTAGTATTGGAAATATGCTAGCAAATCCAAGTTGGGGAAATTTAGGATTTATGTTGTGGGACATAGCTTCTGTATTTATACCAGCTGTTCCAGGTTCTTATGTTGCAAGGGCAGTGAATGCAGTTAATACAACAATTGCAGCAACAATTAGTATTGTAGCAATCAATGACTTATATCAAAGCACAGTAGCAGATACAAAACAATCATTTTCAAATACAAATGAAGATATACGAAATAAAATAGAAAGTATACCATTAAATCCACAAGATATACAATCTAATATAGAGAGTTTTCCTACATTAAATAAAAACATAAATAGCAGTATACAAAGTTTTCCACTACAAGAAAGGCAAAGTAATATTGAGAGTTTTCCATTAACCAGTATAGGAATTGGAGATAGATTAATAGTAGATAACTTTAAAGAGGCTGAAAAAACTAATATCATGGAATTTAATCCAGGTGGAAGACTAGGTGGTACATTACATAGAAATATGGTAGATGAAGTTATAAATGATATAAGGAAGAGGGGTTTAGGGTATGATACTGAATATGGGGTTGATACTACAAAAGTAGAGAGAGCGACTAAAAATCATAGATATTTAGATGCCGTTGCTCTTGACAAAGATGGTAATGTAGTAGAAATGTATCAAGTAGGAAGAGAAAACAAGAATGGAACGCCAGTATCAAGAGAAAGAAAAGCAATATATGATATAGAGAATGCTGTAAGGTTTAATGACAAAATAAGAAATCAAACTAAAGTAAAATTTGTAAAATATAATTAAAGAAAGGCGTGAAATCTAATGGGAAGACAAATTAACTTTTATATGGATTCAGAAACGGAAGAAAGATTTGGCCAATTCGTTTTTGAAAATGAACTATCAATACTCTATGAGGACAAAAAAGATATATTATGGGTTAATGATATAACTTATGGAGAACGAAAATTATTTTTTGTACCACAAAATAATATTTCTAAAGTTTATACTAGAAAAATAGAAAATGATTTGATAATTCTAAATATTTGGAATTCATATGTAATCGAATATGTGAGAACACATTCATTCTCAAAAGAAAAAAAAATATATAGAGGTAGAATATATGTAATACCTGATTACTTTGATGAAAATGAACAAAGAGTATATAAGGATGAGAGTTTTTTGAAGTTGTATGAACGACTAACAAGATGGATTAAAAAAAATTGTCCAATGACAAAATATGTACAAGATAACTATAATGAGAAAGCATATATGAGTGCTAGGATAAAAGAGCTCGTAGAAAGAGAAGGGTATAAACTTTGGTAGTGAATTAAGGAATATAAGCTATGTGAGTATAAATATATTTACATAGCTTGTATACAATGCAAATGGTAGTTTGCAAAAGAAAATAACACAACAAGACATCACTGAATATGAGTATTATCCAGATAAGCAAATAAAAAGCTTGACTACTAAAGATTGTAATGGTAATATAATAACAAGCAACTACTATGAGTATGACAATAATGGAAATCAACTAACAATTGAAACACAAAACAATGCAATAACCCGATATGCATATAACGTAAGAATAATCAATGCATTATACAAAATATCAATATATACGTATCATAATATGGAAAATAAATATTTTATATAAACTTGTTAGTATAATAACTAGCAAGTTTTTTTGTGTTTTTGTAATAATTGTGATATAATCATTAGACTAGGGGGATGAGATATGCAAGGCAGGATACATTCAATAGAAAGTTTTAGTACAGTAGATGGGCCAGGTATACGATATGTTGTATTTATGCAGGGATGTAAGCTACGTTGCAAGTTTTGTCATAATCCAGATACCTGGGAAACAGATTCAGGTAATTTAATGAGTGTTGATGAACTATTAGAGAAGATATTGTCTGTAAAAGAATATTTGGTAAATTCAAATGGTGGCGTTACTTTTACTGGTGGAGAGCCATTACTGCAAATAGATTTTTTATTGGAGTTATGCCCTAAATTAAAGAAAAATGGCGTTCATATAGCAATTGATACTGCTGGCAATTTTGATTATAAGGATGAAAAACTAAACAAGTTACTCCCTTATGTAGATTTGTTTTTATATGATATAAAGCATATTGATAATGACCAACATAAGAAATTAACAGGTGTTAGTAATAGCAAGATATTAGCATTAGCAAGTTATTTGTCTAATGTAAAGAAAATACCCATGTGGATTAGAGTGGTCTATATTCCTGGTATCACGGATATAGCAGATAGTTTAGATAAATACAAGGAATTTATCTCTACTTTAAACTCTGTTTGTAAAGTGGAAGTGTTACCGTATCATGAGATGGGAAAATATAAATGGAAAGAACTTGGAATTTTATATGAATTAACCAATATGAGAATTCCTACAGAAGCAGAATGCGAAAGAATACATGCCTATATTACAAAGTGATGATTAAATTTGGAAATTTCGATACATTACTTGATATTTGCAATTATTTATAGTAAAATTATATCAGTATTTAAAATGAGATAATAGACGAAAAATTGAGTGAGGTAATTATTATGGTATACAAAAAATTAACGATATTTGCACTTTTAATTGCTATTGTTGCGGCAATTACATGTAACTTTGTGTTTGCAACAGGTAATGATTTAACAAGCGATAAAATATACGATACAACTTTAAAAGTACTTGTATTTATACAAAAATATTCATGGCCAGTGATAACGCTAGTGTTTGTCTATGCGTTATACCAATTCTATGTGGCTGGATCTGAAATTTTAGAACACAAAATTATTGGACAAAGATTAATTATTGGCGTGGCAGTGTTTATGGTTTTAATTCAAATTTTACCATTATTCTACGCATTTGTATTGGTCAATCAAACATAAGATAAAAGTAATATTCTAATGAAGAGAGGAAATGAGATATGAAAGTACTTTTTGGAATAAATAACGATGATACAGTAAAGGGTATTGTTGAACTTTTTGAAAAGAAATATAACGAGAAAATAGAGTACAAGAATGTTTACTATTTTAAACAATTCATACAAGAACTTTCATCTGGTAACTATGATAGAGCAGTTGTATTAGAAGAGTTAGAAAAATTCCCAACGAGTAATTTAGCACAAATTGATGATTATTTGTTTAAAAATATAGATTCTATGACAGATGTTTTTGATTCTAAAAATATTGTATATATATCTTCTGATAGAAGGAAATTAGGAGATGAGTACTTATCAAAATTATTTAATTTAGGATTATATAATACTCTAACTGGACAAGACAGAACAAAGGGTAAAGTTTGTGAAAGAATTAAAACTCCTTTCCAAAAAATAGATGTTAAAAAATATTATGATAATGTAGCTGGGCAAGATGTCTATAAATCTGCTGAAGTATCTGAAATTGAGATACAAAGAATTATCACCTATTATCAAAATCAAAATGGAGCTACTGAAAAGTATAACGAGATATTTGATAGAGTAGCAGCTCAATATACGGATGAACAGTTAAAAGTAATTATTAACTTTTTACCAGTAGATGTAAGACAACATTTATCTTTTAACAATGAAAAGTATAAATCATTGAATGTGGCTGATGTTGCACAAACAAGCCAGGTATCAGAACCAATGGCAGCACCACAACCAGTAGTAGAAAAGCCAAAACAAATTATTAATAACCAAAATGATGCTAAAGTAGTATCTATTACGAAAGAACCTGAGATTGTTGAAAAAATAGTAGTACAAAAAGTACCTTCCGAACCAAAAATTGTTACACAAGTATTGGAAAAAGAAGTAGTAAAAAATGTATATGAAGTGCCAAAAGATTACAAAAAAATAGTAGCATTTGTTGGTGCTCCTAAAGTTGGTACTACATTTTGTATTAATGCTATTGGTACACATTTAGCAAGGAATAGAATTAAAACAGCCATTGTAGATATCACAAGAAAAAGAGACTCTTATACGATTTATACTTATGATAATGAAGGTAAGAGAAACATTGCCGCTGAAAGTATGAGATATGCTTCTAATGGATTAAATGAACCACTTGTTTATGAAAAATTAAGCATCTATACAGCAATGCCTGGTGAAGACAGAAAGACATATAATGCAAGTTTAGTGGTTGATACTATTATGCAACACAATAGTGTTATTTTAATGGACACGGACTTTACAACACCAGCTGATTATTTCAGATTGTGTCAAGAAATCTATGTTGTACAAGATATGGATATCCTAAATATTAACCAATTAACCATATTCTTAAGACAATTAAAGGCAAAAGGAATTCCAATGCATAAAGTACGTGTAATTATCAACAAACATGTCAATTGTGCTCTTACGGCAAAGGATATATTAGATGGGATTGCAACCTATACAAGCTATGATTTGAAAATGTATGATGAATTATTTAATTCTAGTACCATTCCTTATTATATCTTACCATTTGATATGGATAACTATAAAAAGTATATTGAGATGGTATTTAAGTATTCCAATAAATTTGCTACGTTTACAGATGATTTTAAACTTAGCTTAAGTAGAATTATCAATTCAATATATCCAACTGAAACGGTATCAACAAAGACAGTATCAACAACTGAAAAGACAAGAGGAAAATTTTTCAGAAGGTAAAACAAAAGAAGAAGAAAGGATTGTGGTTATATGTTACCAATTACTTTACTTGCTATTGCAATTGTACTGATATTTATACTAAATGTATATATACAGATAACAAGTGATAACAGTATGTCAATTGATGCACAGGCAAAAAAATCTTGTATCGTAGCCAATACGATTCAAAATATGTTTGAAATTATTGGTTCTGAAAAAAATGCGACTGAAAAGATTGAAGAACTCAATAACGTTATTTTAGCTGAATTCAAGCCTAAGTATTCCTCTATTGTATTATATGATGGAAATGATTTTGAGGTAAAAGCAAGTAATGTTGAGAAAGAATTTAGGGATTCCATTAAAAATGTAGCAACAGAAAATACATTTTCTGCTTATGTAACAAAGAATATTTCAAAATATATTGTGGCGACTGAATACAAGACATTATCGTATAGGAGTGCTTTGGAAAGAAATATTAAATCTACAATATTTTCACCAATATATTTTAACGATACTTTCCTTGGATTTTGGTTAATAGAAGATGTAAAAGAGCATTCTTTCAATGATTTAGCAGATCAAGATTTAGCCAAATTTAAATATAACATAGGGCTATTTATCGAAAATGTATTAGACCAAAATACGATAGAAGTAGCAGAAAGTACAGATAAACAAACAGGATTTTATAATAATACTTACTTATATTCTAATTCAAGGCCAATTATTATGGCACATGATACGAGTTCTTTAACCTTAATTTGCTTAAATAATATACCAGATGTCAATGAAAAATATGGTAGAAATATAAGTAATACTTTACTTGTTAAAATCGCAAATGATATCAAAGAAACAGTATCAAAAGAGTCTTTATTGATTCGTTATAGTGGTCTTAGACTTTTGATTATTACGCCAGGTTCTAATGCACAATTAGCACAACCAATTATTGAGAAAGTATTAACGAATATTAAGAATGAAGTTGAATATATTGATGATGAGAAGGTAACATTAACTGCACAAATATTAATCCATACTATTAAGAAGCAAAATAATGTAGAAAAAGAAATACAAGACATGGTTTCCTATATTGACCAAATGGAACAAGTCAATACCATCAAAATAATATAATGGAGTATACATTTTAAATGTATAGAAGTAATATAATGAATAAAGGAGTGATTAAAATGGATCAAAATACAACAGTATTTGCACCGCAAAAAGATGAATCAAAGAGAGTAAAAGAAATAATGGAACAAGTTGTGGCTGCCTTAAAAGACAAAGGTTATGAACCCGTTAGCCAAATTATAGGGTATATATTATCTGGAGATCCTACTTATATAACATCTCATCAAAATGCAAGAGCATTAATTTGTAAAATTGAAAGAGACGATTTACTTCAAGAAATGATTAGAAAATACCTAGATATATAAAGGAATAATATGAAAAGAATTTTAGGAATAGATTATGGTGATGTGCGAGTAGGATTAGCTCTTTCAGATGAACTTGGCTTTACGGCTCAAGGAATGGAAACATTAGTTATCAATAGAAGTGATAAGAACTTCTTTAGTGGAATTAGAAAAATAATAGCAGAATATAAAATAGAAGAGGTAGTCATTGGATATCCTAAAAATATGGATGGTACCCCTTCTGAAAAAACAAAGAAAATTGATGAATTAATTCCAAAATTAGAAGAGATGAAATTAACAGTACATAAATGGGATGAAAGACTTACTACGGTATCAGCGTATAGAACAATGCGCGAGCTAAACATATCGCAAAAGAATAAAAATAAAGTAGCAGATAAACTTGCTGCAGTCTATATATTAGAGGGCTATCTAAATAGTATTTCAAAATAATAATTCATTTTGTTATTTTGGGTTATTCTGTTTGGATAGCTTCATTTATTAGGAAGTGTCAAATGAAACTAACTAATTATTTTATTCAAGTAGTGTCTAAATTGCAATAATATATAGGAGATAGAATTATGCCACTGATTTTTAATTGTTACACTGAATAAAAATTAAGTTTATTATTAACAAGAATACTAACGATGAGACTAGTATTTTTGTTTTTTTGTAATTAAGTTTTTTGCTTTTTTACACGCAAAAAAGAACAAACGTATTGACAAATGATTAGATACATATTATAATACTGATATATAAACGTTTGTTTATTGGAGGCGTGATATGATAAGTAATCTTCATATAAAAAATATTGGTATTATAGATGATATAGAAATTAACTTTAATAATGGATTTAATGTATTGACAGGTGAGACAGGCGCTGGAAAAACATTAATTATAGATGCGTTAAAGATTATTGCTGGTGGACGTTTTTCTAAAGAAATGATACGAACAGGTGAAACTCACTCTTTAGTAGAAGCGTGTATTTTCTTTCCAGAGTCTACTGATGCAGAAGATGGTAATATTATTATTTCTAGGGAAGTTTTTGCAAATGGAAGAAATACGTGTAAAGTGAATGGAAGACTTGTGACAGTCAGTGAATTGAAAGAAATCATGCAAGACATGATGGATATACATGGCCAAGCAGATAATCAGAAATTAATGGATGTAGCTAATCATATTCAGTTTTTAGATAACTTTTTTTCTGATAAAATAAGTCTATTAAAAATAGAGTATGCGAAAATGTATGAAGAATACTGTCATATAACAGAAGATTTAAATCATAATTTAGGGGATGATATTCAAAAGCAAAGAATGCTTGATCTCCTAAATTATCAGTTGAATGAAATTGAAGCGGCTCATTTAGTAATAGGTGAAGAAGATGAACTAGAATCAAAAAGAAAAATATTGTTAAATAGTGAAAAAATATCTCAAAATTTAAATGAAATAAAGCAAGAATTAAATGATAATGCATTAGATTCATTAGATAAAACTGTAAAGTATCTTTCTAAAATTGAAAGTTTTTCTGATGAATATCATGAAAAATTAGAAAGAGTTCAAGAGTTATATTATGAGTTAGAAGATGTTGCCACTCAAATGAGTGATTTGCAAGAGAATGTAGAATTCGACCAAGAACTTAGCAATACAATTGAGAAAAGATTGGATGTTATTTTCTCATTAAAGAGAAAATATGGTAATAGTATTGAGGAAATATTGCGCTATCAAGAGAGCCTAGTATCACAAATTGAGGAGATAGAAAATAAAGAAGAATATATTAAAATGCAAAAGGAAAAACTTACTATTTTAACAAAAGAAATGAGAAATATTGCTTTACAAATGAATGAAGCAAGAAAAGAAAGCTGTAGTGTATTAGAAGAAAAAATTAACCAAGAACTGTTTGAATTGGAAATGAAAAATGCTAAATTTTCAGTTTGCTTAACATTAGAAGATTCATTTAATAAAAACGGATTAAATAAGGTGGAATTTCTCGTATCAACTAATATCGGAGATGGATTGAAACCACTTACTAAAATCGCATCTGGTGGAGAAATATCAAGAATTATGCTTGCAATTAAAGTGGTACTATCAGATATAGACAATACACCAATTATGATTTTTGATGAAATAGATACAGGAATTAGTGGAATTGCAGCAATGTCTGTTAGCAGCAAGATAAAAAATATGGCAAGAAATCATCAAATTATTTGTGTAACACATTTAGCAGTAGTAGCTGCTAAAGCAGACCATCATTATTACATCAAAAAAGAAATCACATTAGATAGAACAAAAACAATCGTAAAGCTATTAAGCGAAGAAGAGGCAATTAGTGAAATTGCGAGAATTTCCAGTGGAGAAATTACTAAAATAGCATTACAACATGCCCAAGCATTAAGAAGTATGAATATAGGGGCATAATTAAAGTAATGAAACCTTTTGTTAGTGTTGACAAAATATTTAAGATAACAAAAGATATGATTTAATATATGAAAAATAAAATATCAACAATAATCAATATAAAAGACAAAGAAAGAATAGAAATAGTAAAAGAAAAATCATTGGAGCGAAAGATTATTGGATTACCAAATTACTTGGCTATAATATATAATATAAAAAATTAAAGATAAAACATACAAAAGTGTATACAATGATACTAAAATAGTGTATAATATGTTTATGAGAAATTAAGGAGGATATAATAATGAGTAAAGAAGAAATAGATGGATGTGCATCAGATTGTGGTAGTTGTTCTGGTTGTGGACATGACCATGCAGAACACAATATGCCTGAAGGTATGAGCCCAATCATCACTTTAACAGATGATGATGGGAAAGATGTTGAATTCGAAGTACTTGACGTTGTTGTATTAGAAGATGGAAAAGAGTTTCTAATCGTATCTGAAGCTAATGGCAAAGATACAGATGATGTTGAAGTGGTTATACTTGAGATAAAAGAAGAAGCTGGTGAAGAAGTTTACGATACAGTAGTAGATGAGAAATTAGCTGAAACGGTATTTAACGAATTCGTAAAACAACAAGAAGAACTAACATACGACGATTCTGAAGATGAAGAATCTGATGAAGAAGACAAAGAATAGTAACGAAGGTGCCAATAGGCATCTTTTTTGTTTTCTTTTTTCTATGGAAAAATATGTATTAGCAGTGAAATTTTAGTGAAATTAGGCATATTTCATTCACTTTTATGTACCATTATGGTATAATAACGATGGTGATAGGAATGAAACAAGCATATGAGTTATTTGGCATTTCAGCAAAAATTGCCAAAATAGCAGAAACGGTTGAAGATAATTTAAAAGAAAAATTTAATGAGTATGAGGATGTAGCGTTATATAATCAAGCGAAAGTTTTAAATGCATTTAAAGAGGCAAATATCTCTCAAATGCACTTTGGAAAAACAACTGGTTACGGTTATGGTGATATTGGTAGAGAGGCCATTGAAAAAATATATTCTCAGGTATTTCATACAGAAGATAGCTTAGTAAGAGTACAATTTGTCAATGGTACGCATGCAATTGCAACTACCTTAAAGGCGATGTTAATGCCTGGTGATACTATGCTTGCAATAACAGGTAGACCATATGATACACTTTGTGAAGTGATTGGCATTAATGAAAATCCAAAATCACTGAAAAGTTATGGTATTTTGTACCATGAAATTTCTTTACTTGAAAATGATGATATTGATATACAAAGCGTAGTAAAATACTTAAAAGAAAATAAAGTAAAAATGATACATATTCAAAGATCTAGAGGGTATGCTTTAAGAAAAGCTTTTAGAACAGAGGAATTAAAGACAGTAATAGAAGAGATTAGAAAAGTAGATTCTTCTGTTATTATCATGGTAGATAATTGCTATGGTGAATTTGTAGAGATAGAAGAACCTACAGATGTAGGAGCTGATATTATCTGTGGTAGCCTCATTAAAAACATAGGTGGCGGTTTATGCGAAACTGGTGGGTATATCACTGGTAGAAGTGATTTAATTGAGCTATGTGGCCAAACACTAACTTGTCCTGGTATTGGTAAAGAATGCGGTGCTACGATGGGACAAAATAGAAATATACTGCAAGGGTTGTTTATGGCACCAGAAGTAACAAAGAATGCTCTAAAAGCAGCTACATTTGCAGCGGGACTATTTCAAGAATTAGGTTATGATATATTCCCTGATACATGGGCAGATAGAGCAGATATTGTTCAGTCTATTAAGTTTGGCGATAAAGAAAAGCTGATTAAATTTATACAAGGTATTCAAGCAGCATCTCCTGTTGATAGTAAAGCAGTTCCCTATCCTTGGGATATGCCAGGTTATGATAGTCAAGTAATTATGGCGGCTGGTACGTTTATAGAGGGGGCATCAATAGAATTATCTGCAGATAGCCCTATTAGAGAACCCTATGTGGCATATATGCAAGGTGGACTTACTTACGAATCAGCTAAACTTGCTATTTGTAGTGCAGTAGAAAATATGTTAGGTGATGAGTAATGGATGTTGTTGTAATTGGCGGTGGAGCTGCTGGTATGATGGCAGCAATTACCTCTGCAAAGGAGTCAAACCATGTCATATTAGTAGAAAAGACTTCTAGTTTAGGAAGTAAGATAAAAATAACGGGAAAGGGAAGATGCAATCTAACCTTTGATGGCAACAGCGAAGATTTTAAAAAAAATATAGTAAAAAACTACAAATTTATGTACAGTTCTTTTACTCGTTTTTCAAATGTAGATGTTGTACAATTTTTTAATGACTTAGGTGTAAAAACAAAAGTAGAACGTGGTGGTAGGGTCTTTCCAGTTAGTGATGATGCAAATGAAATTGTTGAAGCATTAAAGAAAGAGCTGGTAAAGAACAAAGTAAAAGTGCTTTATCGAACAACAGTGGAAGACTTTATCCTACAAGATGAAAAAATAATTGGTGTTAAACTAAATAACGGTGAAACTCTAAACTGTGATAAGTGTATTATCACAACAGGAGGAAAATCTTATCCAAGTACTGGTAGTACAGGAGATGGTTATGAATATGCTAAGAAACTTGGTCACACC
Organism: Clostridia bacterium; assembly: GCA_028692955.1. Taxonomy (GTDB): domain Bacteria; phylum Bacillota; class Clostridia; order TANB77; family CAG-465; genus CAG-465. The sequence continues at coordinate 95,751 of JAQUWH010000003.1, read as the reverse complement.
ATAGTTGATTTAAAGCCTGGTTTAGTACCACTTAGGTCAAATGATAAAATTTGCAAAGAATTACAAGGTTTATCTTTAAGAAATGTTGGCTTAAAATTAATCGATAAAGAGAATAAAATAATATACCAAGATTTTGGAGAAATGATGTTTTCTCATTTTGGCATTACGGGACCTATGGTATTAAGTGCTAGCAGTAAACTAAATAGAGTGGAAAATGTAGAAACTGATATCGCAAATAACAAAATAATGGCATGTATTGATTTAAAACCTGCACTGGATAGTGACACATTAGATAAAAGAGTGTGTAGAGACTTTGAAAAGTATGCCAATAAAGAATTTAAAAATAGTTTAGATGATTTATTACCTAAAAAATTAATACCAGTGATTATGAAACTCTCAAAGATAGAAGAAGATAAAAAAGTAAATCAAATTAATAAAGAGGAAAGAAAAGGATTGGTTCATTTACTAAAAGAGTTAAGAGTTAGCATTAGTGGTTTTATGCCATTTGATATTGCCGTTATTACAAGTGGCGGCATCGATGTGAAGGATATTAATCCTAAAACAATGGAATCAAAAAAAATAAAAGGTGTTTACTTTGCAGGTGAAATATTAGATGTAGATGCTTATACAGGTGGATTTAATTTACAAATTGCTTTTTCTACTGCTTATGCAGCAGGAAAAGATGAAAATATTATAGAAAAGAAAGGGGAAAAATAGATATGGAGGAAAAAGTATTTATCAAGGAAAGGAAAGGAATGCCAAAAGGATTAATGGTAGTGATTGTTGCTGCAATTGGTGGAGTTCTTGGAAGTTTACTAACGTATTTTGCATTAGATGCTAAAATTAATAGCATGGTAAAAGGAAATAGCTCTAACAATAGTGGAGTAGAGTACAAAATTCAAGAAACGGATAGCCCAGTAGTAGCAATTGCTCAAAAGGCTGGATCTTCTATTGTTGGGGTTCAAATTAATGCCGTTACGCAAAGTGTATTTGGTAACTTACAACAATCTTCAGAAGAAGGTTCTGGTATCATTTACAGTGAAGATGGGTACATTATAACCAATTATCATGTAATAGAAAGTGCCATTAATAATTCAAATGCTAAAGTATATGTTACTTTATCTAATTCCGATGAACAAGTAGAAGCAAGTATTATTGGTAGTGATGCTACTACTGATTTAGCTGTTATTAAAATAGATAAGACAGGACTTACTCCAGCAGAGTTTGGTAAATCTTCAGATTTAAAAGTTGGTGAACTAGCAGTTGCTATTGGTAACCCACTTGGTCAAGAGCTTGCTGGAAGTGTAACAGGGGGATATGTTTCTGCTTTAAATAGGAAATTAACAACTGATGGTAGAACATACAAATTAATTCAAACAGATGCTGCGATTAATCCAGGAAACAGCGGTGGCGCATTAGTCAATTCAAAAGGTCAAGTGATTGGAATTAATACAGTAAAAATTGGTGGAGATCAAGTAGAAGGAATTGGTTTTGCTATCCCATCTGATGATGCTCTTCCAATCATTAAAGAGTTAATACAAAACAAAAAGATTGTTAGACCATATATTGGTATATCAGGAATAAATGTAGACGACATTACAGCAAAAAGAAATAATATTGTAATTGGTGTCTATGTAGCACAAGTATTAGTAAATTCTCCTGCACAAGCTGGTGGTATTCAAAAAGGTGACGTAATTGTAGCAGTAGAAGGAAATGCTATTACTTCAATGGAAGAATTAAATGAAGTGAAAAATTCAAAAAAGATTGGCGATACTATTACATTAAAACTTAATAGATCTGGCAAAGAAGTAGAAGTAAAAGTAACTCTTGCTTCTGATGATACCGCATCAACTAATGTAACTAACTAGTGATATTTGATAAAAAAGAATCAATATAACCAGATAAACTCATATAATAGAGAGTTTATCTGGTTATATTACTTAAGTCATATTTTTCGCAAAGAATGTTCTAATATCCTTTCAGGATCTGATGTGTTTTGAATATCATAACGAAATTTACCTTCAAATATTCCCTCTTCAAAGAGACAATCAAAAAATAGTTGATTCATAGGAAATTGTTCAAGATGTTGTGCTTCCTCTTTTGTCATCCAAAACAAATTCCCTTCTTCCGTTATTCTCTTTAATTCACCAGAGTATTCTGCTGCGGTATAAACATAAATGAGACCATCTTCTTCCTGATTGTACCAATGAGAGATTACTTTTAGTGTTGGATTAATGAGAGTTAAACCGGTCTCTTCATAGAATTCACGTATAATACATTCTGTAGGTGTTTCACCATGTTCCATTTTACCACCGGGTGGTGCATATACTTGTGCCCATTTTTTCTTAAATTTAATGAAAAGTAATTTCTCTCCTTGCATTAAATAACAGGCTGTTGAGCCAGAAAATGTCGTTTTCATCAGGGATTCCTCCTGCCATAAATTTATTATTAAATATAGTATAGCATCATTTTTTGTAAAGTCAATATATTTAAAATTATTATGAAATGAAAGTGTAATTTATACAAATATTGTTGAAATGAAAGAGGATATCATATATAATGTATATATGATTTTAGTATAGTTATATATTAAAACGAGGAGGGATTTCATGAAGCATTGTGAAGGCTGTAATGGTTGCAAAATAGATGATAAATTAGTTAAAATAGTAGATAAATATAGAGGGGTTGATGGTGGTATTATTAGTGCCTTGCACGAGGTACAAGATACATATGGGTATATCTCTAATATCTCACAAAAGTATTTATCAAAAGAATTAAATGTACCTATGTCTGAAATATATGGTATTATTACATTTTATTCTAGGTTTTCACTTACACCAAAGGGTAAATATAACGTACAGGTATGTATTGGAACTGCATGTTACGTAAAAGGAGCAGATAAAGTGCTTGCTAGATTTAAAGAAAAACTTGCTATAGAAGAAGGCAAAACAACAGAAGATGGCAAATTTTCGCTAGAAGCAGTACGTTGTATTGGCGCCTGTGGATTAGCACCTGCTATTGTTATTAATGAAGAAGTATATGGAAAAGTAGATGATAAAAAAGTAGATGAACTAATAGAAAAATATAGTAAGATGTGAGGTGTAATATGGATATAGATAAGTTAAACAAGATAAAAGTGGAATATTCAAGAATCATACAAGAAAAAAGAATAATGGTATGCTCAGGTACTGGTTGCACTTCTTCAAAAAGTGATGTACTAATAAAAAATATACAAAAAAAGTTAGAATCAACAAAATCAAAAAATATCTCAGTTCAAAAAACTGGTTGCTTTGGTTTTTGTGCTAAAGGTCCTATTGTAGTGATTGACCCAGATGAGACTTTTTATGAATTAGTAAAACCTGAAGATGCATCTGATATCGTAGATGGGGTAATAACAGGAAAAGTAGTAGAAAGATTACTGACAAAAGAAAAAGATAAATTAATAGAAAAATGGCACGAGCTTAATTTCTATAACAAACAAGAACGTATTGCACTTAAAAACTGTGGAAAAATAAACCCAGAAAAAATTGAAGAATATATAGCACTAGATGGATATCAAGCATTATACAAAGCACTACATACTTCAAGAGATGAAGTCATTGATATTGTACTAAACTCTGGTATTAGAGGTAGGGGTGGTGCAGGCTTCCCTACAGGTAAAAAATGGAAATTTGCAAAGGAGGCACAAGGAAATATAAAATACGTATGTTGTAATGCTGATGAAGGAGATCCAGGTGCTTTCATGGATAGAAGTATCTTAGAAGGGGACCCTCATTCTGTGCTAGAAGCTATGGCAATCGCAGGATATGCTATCGGTGCAACACAAGGATATATCTATGTAAGAGCAGAATACCCTATTGCAGTAAAAAGATTAAATGTTGCCATAGAACAAGCAACTAAACTTGGATTACTCGGAAAAAATATATTTGGCAAGAAATTTAGCTTTAATATTGAACTTCGACTTGGTGCAGGTGCCTTTGTATGTGGTGAAGAAACCGCGCTGATGAATTCAATAGAAGGCAAAAGAGGTGAACCGAGACCTCGTCCTCCATTCCCCGCAATCAAAGGGTTGTTTGGAAAACCAACATTGTTAAATAACGTTGAAACCTATGCTAATATTCCTAACATCATATTAAAAGGATCAAGTTGGTATAACACGATTGGAACGAAAAACTCAACTGGTACCAAAGTATTTGCTCTTGGTGGCAATATCAATAATGTAGGATTAGTTGAAGTACCAATGGGTACAACATTAAGAGAAATTGTTTATGATATTGGTGGTGGAATTCCAGAAGGCAAAAAATTTAAAGCAGCGCAAATGGGAGGCCCAAGTGGTGGTTGTGTCCCTACTAAATATTTAGATACTCCAATCGATTATGACTCATTAAGTGAAATTGGTGCTATGATGGGCTCTGGTGGACTGATTGTCATGGATGATTCAAAATGTATGGTCGACATTGCAAAATTCTTTTTAGAATTTACGGTAGATGAATCTTGTGGTAAATGTACACCTTGTAGAATTGGAACAAAAAGGATGCTAGAAATTCTTACCAGAATAACAGAAGGAAAAGGAAAAGATGGCGATATTGAAAAACTAGAAAGACTTGCTAGTAATATAAAAGGAGCATCTTTATGTGGGCTTGGTCAAACAGCTCCAAATCCAGTCTTAAGTACTTTAAGATATTTTAGGGAAGAATATGAGGCTCATATCTATGATAAAAAATGCCCATCAGGTGTTTGCAAGGCATTAACACAAGTACTAATTAACCCAGAAAAATGCAAAAAGTGTGGAATATGTGCAAAAAATTGTCCTACGAATGCTATCGATGGTGAATTAGGTAAAGTTACATATAAAATTAATCAAGATAAATGTATTAAATGTGGAGTCTGTATTACAAAATGCCCATTTAAAGCAATATCGAAGTAGATGTTAGGAGGAAGAAACCATGTATAGAAAGAAAAAAATGATCACACTTACTATTGATTCAAGAGCAGTAACGGTACCTGAAGGAACTACTATACTAGAGGCAGCAAGAAAAATTGATATTGATATTCCGACACTTTGCTTCTTAAAAGAAATTAACGAAGTAGGAGATTGCAGAATGTGCCTTGTGGAAATAGAAGGAGTAAGAGGTTACAAAGCGTCTTGCGTCTATCCAGTAGAAGAAGGTCTTGTAGTAAGAACTAATACAAAAGGGCTGATTGACACAAAACGTACTATTTTAGAATTATTATTATCTTCCCATGAGAAAAAATGTCTAACATGTGTAAGAAGTACCAATTGTAGATTACAGGACTTATGTAGAAGATTTGAGATACCAGATTTAGAGTATGAAGTAGAAATGCCAGAAGCTGATCTAGATGATTCTTCTGAATGTGTGGTAAGAAATACGGCAAAATGTATACTTTGTAAAAGATGTGTTAATGTATGTAAAAAAGTACAAGGTGTTGCTGCAATCAGTACCATGAATAGAGGATTTCATGCTAAAGTTGGTGTTGCTCTTGATATGGGAATGAGAGATTCTACTTGTGTTGGTTGTGGACAATGTGTGATTCACTGTCCAGTCGGAGCTTTGGTAGAAAAAAGCAATGTAGGGCAATTAAGAGAGGCACTAGCAGATAAAAACAAAATTGTTATTATTCAAACAGCACCTGCTGTAAGAGCAACTATTGGTGAAGAATTTGGCATGCCAATTGGTACTTTAGTAACAGGAAAAATGGTTGCTGCTTTAAGAAGAATAGGGTTTGATAAAATATTTGATACTGATTTGGGTGCTGACATGACGATTATGGAAGAGGCGACTGAATTTATTGAAAGATTAAAAAGTAACAGTAATTTACCGATGATTACTTCATGTAGTAGTGGTTGGATTACCTTTGCAGAGAAATTTTATCCAGAATTATTAAGTCATTTATCTTCTACAAAATCACCGATGGAAATACTTGGTACTCTGATTAAGACATATTATGCTAAAAAAGAAGGAATCGATCCAAAAGATATTTATTCTGTAGCATTAATGCCTTGTTCTGCCAAGAAAGCTGAAATCATACGTGATGAGTTAAAATTAGAGGGGAATATTCAAGCGGTTGATAACGTTATTACAACAAGAGAAATGGCTAGAATGTTAAAAGAAGCAAATATTGACTTAGCAAGTTTAAACGATGAAGAATATGATAACCCACTCGGAGAAGCAACTGGCGCAGGTCATATCTTTGGTACAACAGGTGGCGTTATGGAGGCGGCACTTCGTAGTGTTTCATATTTATTAGATGGAACTGAAGTAAAAAATGTAGAGTTTAAACAAGTAAGAGGAACTAAGGCGATTAAGGAGGCAACGATTACAATAGCAGGAAAAGAGCATAAAATAGCAATTTCTCAAGGACTTTCTAATGCTTCTATATTACTAAATCAAATAAAAGATGGAACATCACCTTATAGTTTTATTGAAGTGATGACATGTCCAGGAGGATGTATTAATGGCGGCGGTCAACCAATTGTTGATGAATACAAAGCAAGTAAAATTGATGTAAAGGGACTTCGTGCTAAAGCGTTATACAAAGCGGATAAGAAGGCAAAATTTAGAAAGTCACATGAAAATCAAAGCGTGCAAAAGATATATAGTGACTTTATTGGTAAACCAAATGGCAAAGTGGCACATGAGTTACTACATACTCATTACAACAAACAAGAGGTCTATACAGAAAAATAACGAATAAGGAGTATACAAAAAAGAGAAATGACAAACGCACCTTCTAAAATCTGATGGTGCGTTTATAGTTATACAACTAAATAAAGTTTAAAAATCTTTCTGAAATAATATGTAATAGAATCATATAACATGTAAAAGGAATGTTCCAAAGAACAAGGTTATACTTTAATGTTGGAAAAACATAGAAACAAAACAGATGTAGCTATTGTAAGGAGAAAATAGTAAAGAATGGGAGTATTATTGTAATACTTCCTATTTCTTTACACTTTCGTTTGAAATTGTGCCTAAAATGATGTATAATATAACAAAAAAGTTAAGGAGCAGTTATGGGCAAAAAGGTAATAATAGCGGAAAAGCCAAGTGTAGCAAAAGAATTTGCAAGAGTATTAAATATTAATGGTAGAAATAATAACGGATTCATTGAATCCGATGAATATATTGTGACTTGGTGCGTTGGTCACTTGGTTACAATGAGTTATCCAGAAAAATATGACGAAAAATTAAAGAATTGGAATTTAAACACTTTACCATTTATTCCACAAGAGTATCAATATGAAGTAATTGACAGTGTTGCAAAACAATTTGAAATAATAAAAAACATATTAAATAGAGAAGAAGTAGACTGCATTTACGTATGTACTGACTCCGGACGAGAAGGAGAATATATTTATAGATTAGTAGATGATATGGCTGGCAAACCTCAAAAAGCTAAAAAACGTGTTTGGATTGATTCACAAACAGAAGAAGCTATTCTAAATGGAATCAAAGAGGCAAAAAATCTATCTGAATATGATAGTCTATCAGATTCTGCGTATTTAAGAGCAAAAGAGGACTATTTAATTGGAATTAATTTTTCAAGATTACTGTCTCTTGCTTATGGAAAAGAAGTAGCAAATAAAGTAAATGAGAATAAAGCAGTTATCTCCATTGGTAGAGTAATGACTTGTGTATTAGGCATGATTGTAGCAAGAGAAAGAGAAATACGCGATTTTAAAAAACAAAATTTCTACAAGATACAAGGTAAATTTGGTGAAAATGAAGAAAATTCATTCATTGGAGAATGGAAAGTAAATGTAAAGTCAAAAGTATTTGAATCCCCTCTGTTATATAGTGAAAATGGATTTAAAAAAGAAAATGACGCTACTTCATTTATTGCATATATACAAGGTTTAAACAAACAAGCAATTGTAGAGGAAGTATCTAAAAAAACAACAAAGGAAAAAGCACCTCTGTTATTTAATTTAGCAGAGATACAAAATGAATGCTCTAAAAGATTTAAAATTAGTCCAGATGAAACGCTACAAAATATACAAAACCTATATGAAAAAAAGCTAGTTACATACCCTAGAACAGATGCCAGAGTATTATCTAGTGCTGTTGCAAAAGTAATAGGAAAAAACTTAAATGGACTTTTTAAATCAAATATAGATGAAACCATCAAAGCAAGTCTAAATCAAATGGTAACAGAAAAATATAGCACCAAGCTTGAAAAAACAAAATACGTAGATGATAGCAAAATAACAGATCACTATGCTATTATTCCTACTGGTCAAGGATTTGAAAATTATAACAAATTAAATGAACTAGAAAGAAATATTTATCATTTGATTGTAAAACGATTTATTGCTATATTTTACCCACCTGCTGAATACAGTAAAATGGCAATTACGCTCAATATTGGTAATGAGCTATTTTATGCAAATGGAAGAGTATGTACAAAACAAGGATATTTGGATGTATACCAAGATGATGTACAAAAATATAAAATAGAGAATAAGGAAAATAGTGAAGAAAAAGAAGAAAATACCGAAAAATTAAATAATATTGAATTACTTGCAAAATTAAAAAAAGGGCAAGAAATAAATCTTGTTACTTTATTTACAAAAGAGGGGGAAACAACGCCTCCTAAAAGATATTCTTCTGGTTCTATTATTCTTGCTATGGAAAATGCCGGAAAATTAATTGAAGATGAAACTTTAAGAGAGCAAATGAAAGGCAGTGGTATTGGAACGAGTGCTACTAGAGCAGAGATCATAAAAAAGTTAGAGAGAATACGATACATTGATTCAAACAAAAAAACACAGATATTGACGCCAACAAACAAAGGAGAAGTAATATTTGATGTAGTGAATAAAACAATGCCTGATTTATTAAATCCTGAACTTACGGCTAGTTGGGAAAAAGGACTTACTATGGTAGCGCAAAAAGAAATTAAAGCAGATGAATTTGAACAAAAACTCAATAGTTATATTAGAACAAAAGTAGTAAAATACAAAAAAGTAAGAAATGAATACCTATATGGCTATTAATAATAACAAAAGAATACAAAGTAAATATCTATCACTTTAAAGAAACAAGTAGAATATTGTAAGATGTGGCTTTTTACGATATTTTACTTGATTTTTTTGTATTTTATAGTATAATTATAATATAATTTTAAAGGAGAGAGATAAATGGATTATAATATAATAGAAGAAAGAATGAATAAGGTGATTGATCATCTAGCTGACGAATTAGCCAATATACGTGCAGGACGTGCTAATCCAGCTATTTTAAATAAAGTAATGGTAGATTATTATGGTATGGCTACACCACTTAACCAAGTTGGTGCTATTTCTGTGCCAGAAGCAAGACAAATTGTTATAACACCTTGGGATAAAAGCATGCTTGGAGCAGTAGAAAAAGCAATACAAAAGGCAGATATTGGTATTAACCCTTTAAATGACGGGACTTGTGTAAGAGTTATTTTTCCAGAACTTAATGAGGAAAGAAGAAAAGAGCTTGTAAAAGAGATAAAATCTTTAGGTGAAGATGCAAAAGTTGCATTAAGAAATGTAAGACGTGATGCAATGGAAGAGGTAAAGGTTAGTCAAAAAGCTAGTGAAATAACAGAAGACGATTTAGAAGATGCAGAAGAGAAAATACAAAAAATAACCAATCAATATTCCGAGACGGTAGAATCTAAAATTTCTTTAAAAGAAAAAGAAGTTATGGAAGTTTAATAGAAAAAGAGGTAGAAACGTGAAACAAAGAATCATCTCATCTGTCATATATTTTGCTTTATTACTTTGTATCTTATTAGTTGATATACCATTGATAGATACTATAATTGTATTAGTAATTTCAGTGATAGCAATGCATGAATATAATAAAGCATTTAAATCAGTTGGATATCATCCAATTGAACTAATCAGTTATATAGGCTGCGGTTTTTTATTTTTAATGGGAAATGTGGTACCATTTGAAGATAAAATGCTCATTGTACGTGTAGCACTTCCAGCATTAATAATATTGCTATTTATGTACATAATAGTAAGGAAATTAAAAATAACAGTAGTGGATATAGCATTAACTGTATTTTCATTATTATATATTCCATTCCTATTTTCTTTCATTAAATTAATATTATCAATGCAAAATGGAAGAATATTGATATGGTTTGTATTGTTAGGGGCATTTGCGTCCGACATGATGGCATATTTCATTGGTTGTAAGTTTGGTAAAAAGAAAATATGCCCTGAAATAAGTCCTAAAAAAACTGTTGAAGGCTCTATTGCTGGTATTATAGGCGTTATTGTTTCATATATTATATTAGCATTAATTATGAATCATTTTTATGGTTATTCTATGAATTTGTTATTAGTTGCATTGATGGGTCTTGTAACAAGTATTGCTGGACAATTTGGCGATTTATCAGCATCATCTATTAAACGATATTGTGGTATAAAGGACTTTGGTTCTATTATGCCAGGACATGGTGGGATATTAGATAGATGTGATAGCATACTATTTGTTGCACCTATTGTATATATGTTTTTAAAATTTTATCTATTCATGTAATAAGATAAAATAATATAGGAGGAAGAATATTGGTAGCTTTTATTATAACAATATTAAAGTTAATCGTGATTTTGGGAGTAGTTACTACTATACATGAATTTGGTCATTTTATATTCTCAAAAATATTTAAAATAGGGGTAAATGAATTTTCCATAGGATTTGGCCCCAAACTATTTCAAAAAGAATTTAGAGGAACAAAATATTCTCTAAGATGTATTCCACTTGGTGGTTATTGTGCTATTGAAGGAGAAGATGGAGATACAACAAGTAAGAACTCATTTGCTAATAAAAATGTATTTAAAAAGGTAATCGTTCTTGTAATGGGTGCTACTTTTAATGCCATTCTTGCAATATGTATTTTTATGGCTATTGCTTTTTCATTTCCATCATATAATACAAAAATTACAAGTTTTCAAGAAAACTCTGTATTGGAAAAAGCAGGATTAATGATTGGAGACGAAATTTATTCAATTAATGGTAAGAGAGCCAATATACGCGAAGATTTACTTTCACAAGAATTTGCTACAGCAGAAGATAATGTAACAATAGAATATATAAGAGCTGGCAATAAATATACCACAATTGTTGAAAGAGCTAATAGTGATATTGGATATATTGGTGCTACTTTTAGAGCAGATGCTAATGGAAATAGTAGTAATGTCATAGACATGGTTGCTTCAGGTGGCGCTGCCGTAGCAGGCGAATTAAAAGCAGGAGATAAGATAGTAAGTATAGAAGGAATTCAAACAAATACTGCTAGTGATATTGTAAATATTATACGCCAAAATGCTGATAAAAAAATTAAAATACAAATTGAAAGAAATGGCGTAGAAGAAACAAAAGAGTTAACACCGGATAAAAAGAGAATGTTTAATCTTGGTATCAGATCAACAGAACAAGTGAAAACATCCCTAAAATTTGCTACTTATTCAAGCTATAACAATGTAAAAACAATTATTGGTTCCTATGTAGACTTATTTAGAGGAAAAGTTGGAATCCAAGATATGTCAGGGATTGTTGGTATAGGAGAAGTGGTATCAAAAACAAGTGGATTCCTAGATTTCTTAAATCTTATGGGAATTATAAGCTTAGCAGTAGGTGTTGCAAACTTAATTCCTTTCCCACCATTAGATGGAGGAAAAGTTGTGATTGTTATAGGTGAAGCAATTACTAAGAAAAAAATATCACAAAAGGCAGAAGCAATTATTTCATACATAGGATTTGGAGCATTGATACTCCTTACACTTGTTGTTACATATAATGATATATTAAGAATAATATAAATGGTATAATTATGAATATACTATTAGTAGTACAGAAATGTATTAACTTAGGATACCCTAGCCTTTAAGTAGGAAGCTAAAAATTTGCAAGGTGTAGTAATATACCTTGTATTTTTGTGCTATAAGAGATTAAGTACGGTTAATATATCCCTACTATTTGCATATAATATAAGTAAGAAAATAATTAAATGAAAATAGATTATATTTTCAGCAATACCAATATTTAATAATAGGAGGAGTTTGTATAATGAAAGAGCCGATAGATTCAAGTTATTCACTTGATATGATTATTGATATCCAAAGATATATGTTAGAATATATTGATGGAATTATCATTAGTATTCAAGTAATATGTGGCAAAACCAATGAGAAAGAAAACTTGATAGCGATACTGGAATCCTTTAAGAATGAGACGGTGATAGATGAATTTAAAAAAATTGCAAGTAATTTAATTTTTTTTGTTAAAAGTGATAAATGTTATAGGGGAAAAGAAGTGATAAAGCCTCTTATAGCAATCAGAAAAGGGATAGAAGTGAAAGCAAAAAAACTGATTAAAATCAGTGAAAAGATGAAACAATAAAAAAAGAGTAGTTAATGCATGAAAGCATTAACTACTCTTTAATATTATTGACAATTTTAAACCTTTTTATATATTCATTTTTGTTTTTTAGTAATTTTCTATAAATTTCTAAAGTTTTGACATTTTTTTCATCATTCAACCAGAAACGAATATAACCATTTTCACCAAATTTACTACTTGCATGATGGTAACAATCCTCAATATGTTGTTCATCATTGAAATCATTGTGATGTTCTAAACTATAGAAGTATCCACGTCTCATGCTTAAATTAACATCAATACTTCTGTCTGCATCGGATACGATTTTGCCATAAATACTACGTGGAGTACCATGTAAAGATGCTCTATGGTCACGAATTGCATCTTCAATAATACTAGATTGCTCTACTGAAAAAAATGTTTGTATCATTGAATCATTATGGAAAATATCTGCTGAAATATTCTCATGGTTTTCTTTATCAATTGAATGGCCTAAGTCATGAAAAGATGCTATCGTATATATCATATTGATGTCTACATCATAATTTTTAGAAAGTTCTAAACTTCTATTAATGACATGATGGACATGAGAAATATCATGTGCTTTATCGTTATTTGTGTATTTGGGAAATATATATTTTTTTATATAATTTTTTAATTCTTTATTTATATTCATGGTTTACCTCACAAAGTAGTATCTATTATATAACTATTTAATAGGAATGTAAAGTTAAATATATATAAAATAATCATAAAAAAAAGGTAGACAAGTATAATGTATTAGATAAAAGGGGGATAAGATATGGAATATGTTGTTTTAGTACTCACTATTATTGCAGTTATTATTATTGCAAAAGTATTGGCGTGGCCATTAAAAAAAATATTCAAATTAATGCTTAATATTGCACTTGGACTTATCATGATTTTAATAGTGAATGTTTTTGGCCAAGGAATTGGTTTACACATTCCTTTTAACATAGTCACAGCATTGGTTTCAGGAATATTAGGTTTGCCGGGAGTGATTGCTTTGATTGCTATCAATTATATTTTTTAATTAAATAAAATACACATTGTATATTATTAGCAAATTATGCAGAAAATACATAAAACGGAGGTTTTTATGAAAAAGCATAAAGTTAGTAATAAAATAATGGGTATTTTTTTTATTGCATTCTTGTTTATTTTGTTATATATATCAATCAATTATGCCGATGAAATAGAGATGGGAATGTACCATTTTAAAAATCATCTATATGCTGCAACGGAAAGTTCAACGAGTACTAATAAACCTGCGAGTGGTTCTGAAATGACAGAATTACTTGCAAGATTAATCAACGGTGAAGCAAGGGGTGAGCCTTATGAGGGGCAGGTTGCTGTTGGTGCCGTTATTTTAAATAGGGTAAAGAGTACAAAATTTCCAAATACAATTGCAGGAGTCATTTATCAAAATACACAATTTTCTTGTGTGAAAGATGGTCAATTTGATGTAGCTATCGATCCCGAAAGTACAGTATACAAAGCTGCCGAAGAGGCAATGAGTGGTTCAGATCCAACCAATGGAGCTCTTTATTTCTATAATCCGGCAAAGACAACTAACAAGTTCCTTTATTCTTTGGAGACAACGATGACAATTGGAAAACATAGATTTGCTTTAGGAGAAAAATAATAATGATGGATAAATTAGAAAAGAAAATAAAAGAAATAAAGGAACAATCAAATAAAAAAGTAGTAGCTGTGATAGCCTTTATGATTTTTGGAGCTATGTGTATTTTTGCTATGGAAATGACGAATCAATTTAAAAGGCAAAAGCAACAAGTTCAAAACGAATATAATAAAGCAATGTATCAAGCGGTAGGTTATATTAAAAATATAGAAACTGATTTGGCAAAATTACAAATTACGAATACAGAAAGATTAACCATTACAACGCTATCTAGTATATGGAAACAATCGAATCTTGCTAAACAAAATCTCGAGGAAATTCCATTAGAGCAAAATAGTTTTGCTAATGTATCAAAATATTTATCACAACTTAGTGATTATTCTTATTCGCTAATCAACAAAACGATTTTGGAAGAAAAATTAACAGATCAAGAATATGATAATATACAAATCATGTATGAAGAATGTAACAAACTTTCAGCGGTAATGTCTACCGTCTATCAAGATTTAAATGAAGGAAGAATTAAGTGGGATGAATTAAAGAAAATTGGCAATCAGAAACTTTCTAATGTAGAAGTGGCAAGTTCAGTCATGAATATTGCAAGTATTGCAAAAGCATTTCAAGAATATGAAGGATTAATCTATGATGGTGCGTTTTCAGATCATTTATTAAGTAGAACACCAAAATATTTAACAGGAGCTGATGTCAGTAAAGAAGAGGCTAAAAGCTATATCATAAACTTATTTGGAGAGGAAGAAATAGAATCCATTACTGAAAAAGAAGATACAGACGGAGAAATATATTTATATAATTTTGATGTGAAATTAAAAACGAGCAATATGATAAGAAATATTAGTATTACAAGAAAAGATTGTAAATTATACTATATGATAGCAGATAGAAAGGTGGAAAACGAAAACATCGTCATGAATGAAGCTAAAAGGGCAGGGAAAGCGTTTTTAAAGAAACTGGGTATAGAGGATGTCAAAGATACCTATTATCTTAAAACTGGCAATATGGCGATTATCAACTATGCTGGAACACAAGATGGAATTATATTATATCCAGACCTTATTAAAGTAAAGGTTGCCCTTGATACAGGTGAGGTTTGTTCTGTTGAATCTCAAGGATATATTTTTAATCATACCAAAAGAACAGATATAACGCCTAACATATCCATGCAACAAGCAAAATCCAAACTAAACAACAATATAGAGGTGATGAATGAGGGAATAGCTATTATTCCAACAGATTCAAAAAATGAAATATTAACCTATGAATTTAAAGGAATGGTTGGTAATAGAGAATTTTTAATCTATATTAATACTAAAACAGCACAAGAGGAGAGGGTGTTGATGATACGTGAAACGCCAGGTGGAATTCTTACAATGTAAAAAACAGAAAAAGATACGGTTAAGATAAAATATGTCTTAACCGTATGTTTCATAAAAAAACTAATATTAAAGAATAATTTTTTACCCTTCTTTAATAAAAAGTAACCTAATTTCAATGTTGTTTATGTAGCTAACCGTGATTACCACATCTTGTGGACAATAGCAATTAAGAAGATTTTCAACCTCCATTTCAAATTTTTCTCTTTCGGCTTCCTTTGGATAGGATGAAAGCAAGTCTATCAAACTACCACGTAATTCATCAGTGATATCATTTTGGTAGTGAACTGTTATAGTTCGATAGTCTTTTTTCTTTTTGCAGGCTAGGAATTCAGGTATTAGTTGTTCGGTAACTAGAATAGAAAACTGTTTCATTGATTAACCTCCCCATAATTATGGCTAGAACGAAAGCTTATTTCCACCATTATATCAAATTTAAAGATAAATTACAACCTCTCTTATTTATTCTATTGCATATATTTTTTTAATTTGATATAATAATAAAAAAACAGGAGGAATTGTGATGAAAAAAAGAAAAAGTAAGATTATAGTAATTGTATTAATTATCGTTATTTTAGCAATTGCTATTACATCTACGTTTTTTCTATTGTGGAAACATGATAAATTAGGAAATGGTGATATCTATGATGATCCATATAATACAGAAAATGGAAAAAATGGTGATGATGTCAATCCAAACGAACAGGAGATAATAAGTAAGGATTTATTCGGAAAATATTATCCACAAGCATTAGAAAAAATGAAAAGCATGTCTTTAGAAGAGAAAGTCGGACAAATGTTTTTTGCTAGATTTCCTGAATCTGGCGTTATAGAAGAAATAAAATCTCAAAACCCAGGTGGGTATATTATGTTTGGAAGAGATTTTAAAAACAAAAATAAAACACAAATTACAGCTGAAATAAAAAAATATCAAGAAAGTACTAAAATTCCTCTATTAATGGGCGTTGATGAAGAAGGAGGTACTGTCGTTAGAATTACCTGTTACAAGGGATTTGCTAACGAGGCTTTTAAATCACCTCAAGAGCTATATAAAAAAGGTGGATTCGATTTGTTTAAAGAAGACACCGTAAATAAAGCCAAATTGTTATCTGGCTTAGGTATTAATGTTAATTTAGCTCCAGTTAGTGATGTGCCTAGTACGTCTTCTGATTATATATGTGATA
>JAQUWH010000003.1:0-79111 GCA_028692955.1 Clostridia bacterium | reverse complement strand
AATAAGGATCTAACGGCTAAATTTGTTGAACTTGTGGTAAATACGATGAATGAGTACAATGTTAGTTCCACATTAAAACATTTTCCTGGCTATGGTAATAACATCGATACTCATACTGGTATTGCAATTGACAAAAGACCTTTAGATAATTTCTACAAAAATGACTTTGTACCATTTAAAGCAGGTATTAATGCTAAAGTACAAAGTGTATTAGTAGCACATAATGTAGTAGAAAGCATGGACTCTAAATTACCAGCCTCTATTTCTCCAAAAGCACATGAAATTTTAAGGAACGATCTTAATTTTACTGGTATCATTATGACAGATGATTTAGCAATGGATGGAATAAAAACATATGAAACAGGTGAAAGTGCTGCAGTTCTTGCAGTCAAAGCTGGTAATGACATGATTATCTCATCTGATTTAACAACTCAAAAAGCAGAAGTGGTGAATGCGGTAAAATCTGGTTCGATCTCTGAAGAAACAATTAATATGGCGGTGAAGAGGATTTTAGCGTGGAAATATGCTATGGGTATTGTTCACTAAAGAAAAAGGAATGTGAAATTTATGATTGATATATATAAAACAAATATAGAAAGTGGTAGACTAGAACAAATCGAAAAGCCGATTAAAGGTTGTTGGATTAATATAGTAAAGCCAACTAACATAGAACTTGAATCAATATCAAAATTAATTGATATTGATTCAAAGATTCTTAAATACCCACTTGATATGGCTGAAAAAGCACATATTGATACGGAAGATGACTCTGTACTAATAGTAGTTGATTCACCAGCAACAGAAATCAAGAATGGAACAAAAATATATACGACTCTTCCGATTGGCATGATACTGGTACGTGATGATATTTTTATTACAATATCGCAAGAAAAGATTAATTCAATAGAAGCAATTATTGGAAATAACAAGGAAAACTATGTCCATACGGATAAAAAATCTAGATTTGTTTTTCAACTCCTATTTGATATAGCGCAGGACTATATTCGATACTTAACTTATATTAATAAAGATATAGAAGCGTTTGAAAATCATATGGAAAAGAGTATGAGAAATAAAGAATTAATGAGGCTGTTACACTTTGAAAAATGTATGATTTATTTTAACGCCTCTGTAAAAGGCAACCAGGTGGTACTTGAAAAACTAAATAGGGGAAAAGCCATCAAACTATATGAAGAGGATACTGATATTTTAGAAGATACTTTAATTGAAAATAGACAGGCAATTGAAATGATTCAGACTTACAGTGATATACTAAATGGAATTATTGATATCTTTGGGACAATTATTTCTAATAACCTAAATATAGTGATGAAGTTTTTAACATCCCTTACGTTACTGATTGCATTACCTACCTTAATATCTAGTGTGCTTGGTATGAACGTGGCATTTCCATTTGATACAAGTGTAATTGGTTTTTGGTCTGTCATTGCGGTATCAGTATTACTTACTATTATTGGATGGTTCTGGCTTAAGAAAAAAGATTTAATATAATATAGAAAAAATCAAGGGAAATTACTGTTGTTTCGATAATAATTTTAAATAACTTATATTGATTGACAATATAAGTTATTAGAAGTAATTCCCAAGTATTGCATATAAAAAAGATGAGGAATATCTATTTATTCCTCATCTTCTGATTCGTGGTGTTTACACCAATTATCTTCTTCATAATCTCTTCTATCTAATTTACATCTGTATGTACCATCTCTGTTTTCACTAGCATTTATACAGTTTTCGCAAGTATCGTGTTTTCCTCTACCCATGTTATGCACCTCCATTATACTTATTATAATATCACAATTATAATTTGTCAATATTATATAGGCAAAATTGCAATATGTGACAAATTTTGATATAATAACTGTGGTGTATAAAAAATGGTAATTGTAGATGAAAGAATTAGAAAAAGAGAAGAAGAGTATATTAGAAAAATAGACAATACTATCATAAAGCTACCAAAATCATCATTAGTGTATGAGGAAATCTCTAGTCATGTCGATATTTTTTGTTCTCAAATAGACAATACTGTTGTATTAGAGAGTAATGTATATGATAAAATAGCAAGCAAAATTTCATGTGACACTATCCAACTTGAAAGAGGGGAAAGCAAACTTGGTGATACTTATCCAAATGATATTGCATACAATGCTTGTGTGATAGGAAATTATGTGGTACATAATTTTGAATATACCGATAAGAAAATACTAGAGGCTATAGAAAGATATAATTTACATAGGATTTCTATTAAGCAAGGATATGTCAATTGTAGCATTGCAGTGATTGATAAAAATAGTGCGATAGTGACGGATAAAAGTATAGCAGAAGCTTTAAAACGTCATGATATTGATGTTCTATTGATAGATGAGACATTACCAATCAGGTTATATAAAGAGAATGGGACGTATTCTCATATGAATGGCTTTATTGGTGGTGCTATTACTAGATTAAAGGACAGTGTAATTGTGTTTGGCGATTTAAGCTATATTGATACAAAAGGAAAAATTAAATCCTTTATCGAAAGTAAAGGTCTTACTGTTATTGACTTTAAAAACTATGATGTCATTGACTATGGTGGGTTAGTTGAAATATAGTAAAGAAATTATCCCAATACTGTTGCGAAGTAATAAAAAATTTGATATAATAAGTCGTACAATAGAAACTTTTGTTTGTATTGTATATGAGGGAAATTTGATATGAGTGAATTATTAAACGGATTAAATGAGAAACAACGTGAGGCTGCTATGTATGTAGATGGTCCACTTTTAATACTGGCTGGTGCAGGAAGTGGTAAGACAAGAACTCTTACATATAAAATGGCATATTTATTAGAAGAGGGATTTGTAAAACCTTGGGAAATATTGGCGATTACTTTTACAAATAAAGCAGCAAAAGAAATGAAATCAAGGGTAGAAAGTTTAATTGGTGAGAATGGGAATGATATCTGGCTTGGTACTTTCCACTCTATTTGTGTTAGAATCTTAAAAAGAGAAATAAGCCTCATTGGTTATTCAAGTGATTTCAATATATTCGATGATTTAGATAAAGAAAAAGTCATTAAAGAGGTATTAAAAAAACTTAATATTGATGATAAAGTTTATCCTGTTTCTTTGATAAAATATGAAATTAGTAGTGCAAAAGATAAAATGATTGATTACATCAAATACAGAAATAATGCAGTAGGAGACTTTAGAAAAGAAAAGATTGCAGATGTCTATGAAATGTATCAAAAGACTTTGAAACAAAATAACGCATTGGATTTTGATGATATTTTGATGTTAACAGTACAAATATTTATAGAGAATCCTGACAGATTAGAGTACTATCAAAATAAATTCAAGTATATACTTGTAGATGAGTACCAAGATACAAATAAAGTACAATTTATCTTGATTAGTCTACTTGCTGCAGCTCATGGTAAGATTTGTGTAGTGGGTGATGAATCTCAAAGTATTTATGGCTTTAGAGGTGCGGATATTGCTAATATTCTTAATTTTGAAAAGGAATATCCTAACGCTAAAGTAGTAAAGCTGGAAGAAAACTATAGAAGTACACAAAACATCTTAAATGCAGCCAATGGTGTTATCAAAAATAATCAGTCTAAAATAGATAAAAAATTATGGACAGGCAATGGGGAAGGTCAAAAGATTTGTTATAGAACACTTCCAAATGAATACGAAGAAGTAGAATTTGTGGTAGAAAAAATAGATGAGGCCTGCAAAAAAGAAAAAAAGACATATTCTGATTTTGCTGTGCTATTTAGAACAAATGCCCAAGCACGTGTACTAGAAGAAGTTTTTATGAGAAATGGAACACCTTACCGTTTGATTGGTGGGCTAAAATTCTATTCAAGAAAAGAAATAAAGGATTTAGCTTCGTATTTAAAATTAATACAAAACACAAATGATAATATATCATTAAAGAGAATTATCAATGAGCCAAAAAGAGGAATTGGTGATACAGCACTTGATAAATTAGATGCTATCGCAACAGAACAAAACGTCTCTATCTTTGAAGTGATGCAAGATAGTAATAATCTAGTAGGAATTAGAAGTGCTGGAAATATTATGATGTTTCGAGAGATGATTAATGAAATTATTTCTCTTAAAAATGAAATGAAGATATCTGATTTGATGAAGACAATTCTTAAAAAATCTGGCTATGAAGATATGCTAAATGCAGAAGATTCCAAAGAAAGTGAAATGAGATTTGAAAACTTGATGGAATTCATTGGTGTTGCGATGGAATTTGAAAATGAAATGGCAGATGCTACATTAGCAGATTTCCTAGATAGTATTGCTCTTGTATCGGATGTTGATAAACTAGACGAATCTACAGAAGCAGTCACTTTAATGACAATGCATAGTGCAAAAGGGCTTGAATTTGATGAAGTCTTTTTAGTAGGCATGGAAGATGGATTGTTCCCTTCTAAACGTTCTATAGATGAAGTAGATGGAATTGAAGAAGAGAGAAGACTTTGTTATGTGGGTATCACAAGGGCAAAAGAAAGACTATATATTACCAATGCTTCTAAAAGAACATTGTATGGTTCTACCACTTATACGATGCCTTCGAGGTTTATTGATGAAATAGACGAAGAATTACTAGACGAAGAATCACTAGATAACAAATCAGTAAGAAAGAAGAAAAGTTCTGACTATCTTGATAAAGAATATTCTCAAACAGATGCATTCATTACAAGAAGTACAGGAAGCTTTAATACAAGTAAATCAAACTTTGGTTTAAGCGTGGATAACTTCTTAAAGAATATTTCAGGGGTATCAGCAAAACCAGTTCCTGATAAACAATCTGCTAGTATTCATTATACAGTTGGTACATGTGTGAAACATAAGAAGTTTGGTGCGGGTATTATTACTAAAGTAGAGCCTGAAGGAGAAGATTTCAAATTGGATATCCAATTTGAAAATTCCGGATTTAAGAGACTAATGGCAAACTTTACACCGCTTGAAGTAGTAAAATAACAATGAAAATACGGCAATGAAACTATGCCGTATTTTTGTTGCACGTTTGTTACACATATTGAAAATATTCCTAAAAATAAACAAATTATGGAAAAGGTGTTCACAAATTTTGTAATATATAGTATAATGAAACAATAATAAGGTAGGTAAAAACATGAATGAAGTATTAAAAAGAGTATTATGTTCTGTCATATTTTTAGGTATTATATTTGTGATATTTTTTACATTAAAAATAGGACAAGAAAATAGAAATATAAAAGAGGCTGGATTAGTTGTATTCGGTGATAATATCAACGCAGATTATAAACCATTCGTTGATGGAGATGGTATTTATGTGTCTGTTGATACAATTAAAAAACTGATTGACGAGAACATATATTACGATAAAGTTGCTACGAAAATTATTGTAACAACGCATGATGATGTTGTCAAACTAAAAGTAGGCGAAAAGAAAATATCTAAAAATTTTGAATATTCTGATATACAAAATGAGGCAAGATTAAAGGATAATGCTCCTTATGTAGACATTAATTTATTAAAAGAGTTATATCATATCAATGTTGAATATAACGAAGAGACTTCTACAATTTCGATTGATAATACAGAAACATCTGATATTGCGGTAAAATACAATAATGTAAATGTATATGAGAAGTTAGATACAAAATCTGAAGTGTTACAAATATTGAATCAAGAAAATAAAGTAACAGTCTATACGGAAAGTTTAAAACATAACAGATGGTATAAAATAAAAACAGATACTGGAATCATAGGATATATTGCAAAGAATAATGTGGATGTTCCCACTACCAATGATAATAACACGGGCAAAAATAATACAGAGAATACAGCAAAAGAAAAAATAACAATGTTTTGGCAATATGGAAGTAATTTAACCACATTAGGAAATAAAATAGAGGGTGTAGATGTTGTATCACCTACTTGGTACGAACTTAAGAATTCCGGTGGGGATATTAACTCTGAATATAGCAAATCATATTTTGATAAAGCAAAAGCAAACGGCTATGAGATTTGGCCAATTATCACAAATGGTATTGATTCAGCAAGCTATACTGCTGATGATACTTCAAAGATGTTAAATAGTGAATATACAAGAGAAAAATTTATTAAAAATCTAGTGAAACTATTAAAAGAGCATAAAGTAGAAGGAATTAATATGGACTTTGAAGCCATGAAGACAGATGATAAAGATTTATACACTCAACTAATTAGAGAAATGGCACCAATCCTAAGAAAAGAAAATATTAAGTTATCAGTTGATATGTATTTCGTAGCATATATTGACAGAAAAAGAGTTGGAGCTGCTAGTGATTATATTATATTAATGGGATATGATCAAAGAGGTGCTTGGTCATCTGAAGCTGGTTCTATTGCTGAAGCATCGTGGGTAGAGAAGAATATAGAGTCTTTACTAAATGATTCGAAAGTTCCATCAGATAAAATAATACTGGGAGTACCATTTTATACAAGGCACTGGACTGTAAAGGCTGGTTTGGAAAAGCCAACTACAAAAGTATATACAATGCAAGATTGTTTAGATTTTATAAAAGAATATAACTTAACCCCAGTATGGGATCAAGATGCAGGTCAAAACTATGCTGAGTACACAAAAGGAAATGTAACCTATAAGTTATGGATGGAAGATAAAGATTCTATTAAAAGAAGAGTTGAAACTGTGAATAAGTATAACCTAGCAGGTATCACTGGGTGGAGAAAAGGTTTGGAGACATCTGATATTTGGAATGTTATCAAAGAAAATCTAAAATAAAAAAGAATAAAAAGTACTGAAATAAAAACTAATTTATTTCAGTATTTTTTGACCTAAAAAGTAAAACAGTTTCGTTTTATTAATTAGTAAAGAGCCTCTATCATATATTTGCTACTAAATGATGGCAAAAAATGGTTTGGTAAGAAAATTAAAAGAGGAGGGAAATGTTCGTATAAAAGAACGATAAAATTTGACAAACAGTCAATAAAATTATATAATAGATAAGATGAGAAACTGTAGTTTAAATGTAGAAATGGAGTGCAAGTCATGCTAATTAATCCGGAAGAAATTAATAAAATATTAAGCGTTACAGAAAGTGATATTATTAATCGAGGAAAAAAATATTTTGAACAGTCTAGAGTTAAGATTGAAGACTGTCATATAAAAGGAAATAGTGCCTTTAGAGTGAAGACATGTGTTCAAGGACAGTCCATTTACAAAATTGATATTTTAAAAGAAAAGGGAACTGTTAAGTATAAATGTGATTGTCCTACTTTTTTAAAAAAACATGTTCCATGTAAACATATCATCGCGACTTTTTTTGATATCTATATAAATCCAGAAAGTTATACTGAGTTTCATCACTCTGCACAAATTAAAGTAATCGATAATAGTGTGATAGAAAATAAAACATATAGGCAGATTAAAAATGAAAAATTTAAAAATAGTGGACTCATTTCGTACTACGAAAAATTGAATGCTAATTTAGATGGCACAGAGGCCCAAAAGGTTAATATCATTCCAAAAATAACTATTTCAGGTTTAAATGATTCAAGTTTAGAAGTAACCTTTAAAATAGGTAGAGATAGATTGTATCTATTAAAGGATATTTATGAGTTTGCAGAAAATATGATGAATGATAAAGTTTCTAAGTATGGTAAGACATTAGAATTTGAAAATACATTAGATAATTATTCAGAAGATTCAAATGAACTTGCTAAATTTATTTGCAATTATGCATCTTTCTATTTTAAACTAAATCATATCGCAAGTTATGAATTCAATATCCATAAAAGCTTTAAAAATACCATTCATCTAGAATACAATACATTGGATGAATTTTTTGACATAATGAAAGGTAAGAAAATAGAAATTGATAACTACGATACGAACATTATTGAATGTGTGATAGGTGACCCTATTCTTAACTTCAATGTCATTGAAGATGAGAGTGTTGGTCTGAATATACTAGACACTTCTGAAAAATATAGGGTGTATCATGGCCAGACATCTGTTTATGTGTTATACCAACATAAACTATATCAGTGTAGTCAACTTTTTAAAGAAAATGTTTTGCCACTTATTCAGGAATTTAAACAAAGAAAAAATAACTGTATTAAGATACAACAAGAAGAAGCTACTAATTTTTGTGAATATCTAATACCTGCTATTTCTGGTAATTCGCATGTTGAAGTAAGTAGCAAGATATTAGAGACTCATAAAGCAGATAAATTGGGTACTAAGGTATATCTTGATATTGATGACAAATCAAATATTATAGCGCAAGTAAAATTTTGTTATGGAAATGATGAATTTAATCCTTTTGACAAGATGCAAGTCACAAAATGTAATAGAAATACCAACGAAGAGTCAAAAGCAATGAAACTATTCCAAGAATATGAGTTTGTAATTGATGTAAAAGATAGTATTCTTTCATTAACAAATGAGGATACAATATATCGCTTTTTAACAGAAGGTATCTATACTTTCATGGATAAATTTGAGGTACTAGTAACAGATAGATTAAAGAATAAACAGATTATTAACAATAAAATATTAAATATAGGAGTGAGGGTACAAAACGACTTAATACGTGTTGATTTAGGAGATTTAGAAATTAGTGAAGCAGAACTAAAGGAAATATTTAAAAGGTATCAATTAAAGAAAAAGTATTACAGACTAAAAAATGGAACGTATTTAAATTTAGAGAATACGAGTATTGATACATTAGTCAATTTAAATCAAAATTTAGGAGTAACAGAAAAAGAGCTTTCTGGAGGCAGTATTAAATTACCAAAATATAGAGCTTTTTATTTGGAAAATTTATTAAAACAAAAATTAGACATTAATGTAGAAGAAGACAATGTATTTAACAATATCATCCATGATTTACAAAATGTCAATGAAGCTAGATATGAGATACCAGAAATTATGGAACATGTATTAAGACCCTATCAAAAAACAGGATATAATTGGCTTAAAAATTTGGAATATTATCATTTCGGTGGAATACTTGCAGATGATATGGGACTTGGAAAGACAATACAAATCATAGCATTATTAGCAGATGAAAAGGTAAAAGGAACCAATACAACTTCCATTGTTGTATGCCCTAGCTCATTATATATAAATTGGCAAAAAGAGATTAATAAATTTGCCCCAAATATTAATATTTTAGTAGTATCAGGGATGGCAGAAGCAAGAAAAGAATTAATTAAAGAGGCAACAAAGTATGATGTCATACTGACTTCATATGATTTATTAAAAAGAGATATTGAATATTACAAAGAAATAAACTTTCAGTACGCCATTGCGGATGAAGCACAATATATTAAAAATAACAATACAAAGAACTCTAAAGCATTAAAGAAGATAAAGGCAAAAACAAGATTTGCACTAACTGGTACACCAATCGAAAATTCACTTTCTGAATTATGGTCAATTTTTGATTTTGTCATGCCAGGTTACTTATTTTCTTACAATAAATTTAAAGAACAATATGAACAGCCTATTATTAAAGAAAATGATGAGCAAGTATTAGATAAATTGCAAAAAATTGTTGCACCGTTTATATTACGACGTATTAAGAAAGATGTACTAAAAGAACTTCCAGATAAAACGGAAACTATTATGTATAGCAAGATGCAACCGGAACAAGAAAAGATATATAACGCTTTTCTTACTAAAGCGAAAATGGAAATGGAAGAAGATTTTGAAAATATTGGCTTTGAAAAGAGTAAGATGAAGATACTTGCGCTGATTACAAGACTTAGACAAATTTGTTGTCATCCATCGCTGTTCATACGTGAATATGGCGAGGGAAGTTCTAAATTAGAGCAATGTATGCAAATTATCAAAGATGCAACCTCTGCTGGTCATAAAATACTACTCTTTTCTGGATTTACCTCTATGTTTGACATTATAACTAAAGAACTAGAAAAAGAGAATATTAACTATTTGATGTTAACAGGAAATACAAAAGTAGATACGAGAATAGAAATGGTAGAAAAGTTTAATAAGTCAGAGGATGTGAAGATTTTCCTTATTTCATTAAAAGCCGGTGGTACAGGATTAAATTTAACAGGAGCTGACATAGTGATTCATTATGATCCTTGGTGGAATCTATCTGCCCAAAATCAAGCAACAGATAGGGCTTACAGAATAGGTCAAAAAAATAATGTACAGGTTTTTAAATTAATTACTCAAAATAGTATTGAAGAGAAGATACTTAATTTGCAAAATGTAAAAATGGAATTAACTAATTCAGTCATTACCGGTAAAGAAACCTTTATTTCTAAAATGAGTAAAGAAGAAATTATTGATTTATTTAATAATTAAGAGATGACCAATAAGCGCAACGTTATGCTATAAAGTGTAACGTTGCATTTTATAAATATTTTAAAAAATAAAATAAAGCCTTAAAATCAATAATTTAAATGATGATAATATACTAAAAAATGATATAGTATATGAAATCTTTAAAGATAAAGTGTCTAAAAGAAATCAATAAGTTTGATTGTATTCTTAGAATCTGTGAGTAGAAAAAATATGAAGTATTGCAAAGAAATTTGCAGTACTTTCTTTTTTGATAAAACTAGCCAAATTATTTGTATAGTGATTTCATATTTCAACAATAAATTCGAACTAAATGTTGTATAACTAGATATAATCGAGGTGTGGAAATGATAGAAGAAATATTCAAATTCTTACCAGATTCAATAGCAAATGAATTAAGAAATGTAGGTTCTACAGATGGTATTAATGAGGTAAGACTGCGTGTCAATAAAAGAGTAATTGTCATTACATCGAAAATAGAAGTGTTTTTAAGTTATGTCGTGACATTACATGATTTACTAGAGATATTAGTAAGGGTTTCAAAGAACTCAATTTATGCGATACAAAATGATATTAATAACGGCTTTGTAGTTGTAAAAGGTGGTCATAGGATTGGTATATGTGGTGAGGCTGTGATACAAGAAGGGGCTATTAAAAATATTAAAAACATCAATAGTATGAATATAAGAATAGCAAGACAAATGATTGGATGCGCTGATAGTTTGATGCCATATATTGTTAAAGGCAATACAATTCAAAACACATTAATTGTTTCACCTCCTGGTTGTGGTAAAACAACCATGCTTCGTGATGTGATAAGACAAGTAAGTAATGGTATAAAAAGAAGAAATTTTTACGGATTAAATATTGGACTGGTAGATGAACGTGGCGAAATAGCTTCTGTATCCAATGGTGTTGCTAATCTAGATGTTGGAATGAGAACGGACGTTATATCAAATGCCCCTAAAAATATCGGAATGGAAATGCTAGTCAGAAGTATGGGAGTTTCAGTGATTGCTACAGATGAAATAGGAAGTACGCAAGATATAGAAGCAATTAAATACGCAAGCCTTAGCGGAGTAAAAATGATATTTACGATGCATGGTTCTCATATAGATGATATCAAAAAGAAAACTGGCATCAAAGAATTGATTGACAATGGGTTGTTTGAAACGGTTATTGTTCTATCTGGAAAAAATGGTCCAGGTACTATAGAAAGTGTAGAAAATGTAAGTGTGATGAAGAAAGAGGTGGTGTAATGTTAGTCATAAAATTAATATTAGCTGTTGGAATCGTAGGGATTACTGCGTATATTGGTAATTTAAAAGCAGGGAAGTTAAAGCAAAGAGAA
Source organism: Clostridia bacterium (assembly GCA_028692955.1). Lineage (GTDB taxonomy): Bacteria > Bacillota > Clostridia > TANB77 > CAG-465 > CAG-465. The sequence goes on along the minus strand of JAQUWH010000003.1, from coordinate 67,416 downwards.
TATATCTTAAGAGAAATGGTAACTTTTTTAAATCTTGTTAAGAATGAAATAAAATACATGATGAGTATCTTACCAAATGCCTATGAATCATCTAGACAAAAGTTAGTAACGCCTCTAAAAGAGTCAATCGGACAAATTGTGAATGATATGATTAGCTTTGAAAATATGGATGTGATAGATAGAAGTATTGTAGAGAATATCTCAAAACTTCACTCATTAACAGATTACGATAAAAATGTGATATCTTCAACACTGAAAAATCTAGGTAGGAATGATTTAGAATCACAAATTAATATTATAGAAAATGGAATTACCATATTAGATAATCAAATTAAAGAGGCAAATGATGTAAAGATAACAAATTCAAAATTATATAGAACAATTGGGACTATCACAGGCATCATGATTGTAGTGATATTTATATAACGGGGTGAAAGTATGGATATAGATTTATTATTTAAAATAGCAGGAATAGGAATATTAGTTGCCGTTTTAAGTCAAGTACTAACTAAGGCAGGAAGAGAGGATCAAGCGATGATGACCACACTGACAGGCCTTATTATTGTACTTATGTTAGTCATTACACAAATTAGTTCCTTGTTTGAAACAGTAAGGACAGTGTTTAAATTGTAGGTGATAAAATGGAGATTTTTAAGGTAGTTGGTTTTTGCATTATAGCGACAGTTTTAATTATTATCATAAAACAACAAAAGCCAGAAATGGCTTTAATGCTTACGATTGTAGCTGCAGTTGGTATTATGCTGTTTGCTATTTCTAAAATGAGTGATATATTTAATCTTTTAGATAATTTAGCAAGTAAATCAGGCATTAATAAAGATTTCCTTATTATCATTATTAAAGTAACTTTAATTGCCTATATCGTAGAATTCGGCAAAAATATATGTTCCGATGCTGGACAAACTGCTATTGCAACGAAACTTGAAATGGCAGGAAAAGTCATTATTGTGACACTTAGCCTACCTATTATTAATTCACTTGTGAATATATTGTCAGGGTTGGTATAGCTATGAAAAAAAGAATCAGTTTTATAATCATATTCCTTACTGTTATAGTAACATTTGGATTATTTGTGACTAATGTATATGCAGAGGAACAAGAAACTATACCAGATGTCAAAGAAAATTTGGCACAAGATTTAAATTTAGAGGATTATATAAGTACCATAGATGAATACGTAAAAAAGAGTGGACTCGAAGACGTTGATATCAGTAGCATAACAAAAGAGCTTATGAGTAGTTCGACAATAGATTATAACTCTTTAATTGGTAAAGTATTAGGGGCTTTCTCAAAAGAAGTGATGGGAGCAATTAACGGCTCTATTGCCATCTTTATCATTGTTATTGTAATGGCTCTCATTCGTAGTTTAGAGTTAGAAAATAAAAGTGATGTCACTAAAATTGCAAATCTTGTCTGCTTTTTAGTCATAGCAACCATTACCATTGCTACTTTTATTGATGTTATCTCAATGCTAAAAGATGTCATCAATGTACTGACGACCTTAATGCAAACGATATCCCCTTTTATGATGGCAGTGTTAATCGCAACAGGCGCTATTACAAGTACAGGTATTATTCAGCCATTACTATTATTTATTGCAAGTGCAATAGGATTTATCATTACTTATATTGTAATACCGTTTTTAAGTATATCCGTTGCCTTTAATGTTATATCAACCATATCAGAAAACTTAAGGCTAGATAAACTTTCAAAGTTATTTTCCAATTCTAGCTTATGGGTAGTAAGCGTTGTATTAACGATATTTTTAGGCATATTATCATTGGAGACATCCCTTTCTACATCGGTAGACTCTCTTGCTGTCAAAACAACACAAACGGCGGTATCAAATTTTGTACCAGTAGTTGGCAAATTCTTTTCAGATAGTTTTGAAACAGTTGTTGGGGCAACTCAAATTATTTCAAAAGTTGGAGGAGGAATAGCAATCTTATCTATTGTGTTAATTGCTTTAATTCCGATACTAAAAATTTTGAGTATCATGATAATTTATATGTTACTTGGAGCATTAGTAGAGCCAATCTGTGGAGAAGAAAATATAAATAAATATATATCCGGATTTGCCAATATATATAAGGTGATACTAGGGATTTTAATAGGGGTAGCAATCTTATTTGTCATATCGAGTGGCATTGTATTTAATCTAGCAAGTAGTGTCGTAAAGTAAACAAAGGAAAAGAGGTAAAGTATGGTAGATTTATTTAAAAATTGGATTAGTGTTTTGTTATGTTTAGGAATATTTATTACCATTATAAAATTAGTAATTCCTAAAAATAATTTAAGAAAATACATCTATTCTTTGATTGGAATTATCACGATTATAGCACTCATATCACCTGTCATTAATATCTTTAAAAATGGTGATATGCAAGAGAGTTTAAAGACCGTTTTATCTAACTTTGATGAACAAGATACAAGCCAAGTAGACACGGAAAAGTACAACAAAGTAAAAGAAAATGCTGTCAAAGAAAGTTTTACGCAAAGTATCAAGACAGATATTAAAGCAAAATTAGAAGAAAAAAGAATTGTTGTTAAAAAAGTAGAGGTATTTGTGTCTGAAAATTATGATATCCAAAAGATTGAGATTAATATTGAAAAGGTTAACTCTGATACAGCAGATTTATCTTCTGTTACACAAATCGTAAAATATATTAATGAACAATATGATATTCACTATTCTAAAATTGAAGTGATTGAGGAGGGAGCATAAGATGAACTATTTAGAAACGCTTAAAAATATCACAAAAGATAAGAATAAAAGAGTTGAAAACTTAATTTTTCTAGTCGTCTTACTTGTTGTACTTCTAATTGCGATTAATTTTATATTTAAGAAAGACGAAAAGAGTAATAATACAAGTTCTAATGAAAATATAATAGATAATAGCAATACTAAGAATACATCGACGCAAACAGATCTAGAGAACAAACTTGGAACTGTACTATCTCAAATAGCAGGAGTAAGTGATGTATCAGTTGTAGTAACCTATTCACAAGATAGTAAACAAAATCTTGCATATAACACAAAAGAGTCAGAGAAAAATGGGGAAAAAACAAGTGAAAAATCAGTAGCATATAACGAAGATGGTAGTAAAAAAAATGCAGTAATTGAATCCATAGAAATGCCAAAAGTAGAAGGAATTCTAGTAGTGGCAAAAGGGGCAAGCAGTGTAGACCTAAGATCTAAAATCGCTACAGCTATTGCGACCGTAACAGGAATTCCAGTATATAAAGTTCAGGTATTTGAAAAACAAGGGTAGGTGAAACTATGAAGTTTGTTAAAAGAAGTACATTAGCTATGTTATCGGTAGGATTAATGGTAACTGTTGCAGGGTATATTAATTATAAATATAATCCAGAAAGGGAAAAGAATTTAGGACAGACGGTATATGTGAATGGAAAAGATGGCTATACGTATGATAATGTAAGCATCTATGGAAATGATAAAGATATTAGTAGTACCAATGCTAATGCTAGTAACGAATCAAATGCAAAACAAGATGATTCCATTGCCGTATTTAAATATGATAGGGATAATATGTTTTCAGAACTAGGAGAAAACTATGCAAAAATCATTAATAATTCTAGTACTAGTGCTGAACAAGTCAATGAATATCAAAAGAAGTTAGATGAATTAATTTCCAAAAAAAATCTTATCAATATGGTAGAAAATGTAATTAAATCTAAAGGAATTGAAGATATCGTAATTATACCAACCAACAATGATAATATCAACGTGGTGGTAAAATCAAGTACAGAGTTAAAGAAGGAACAAATAGCCCAAATTCAACAGATATTAGTCGATCAATTAGGAGCTGATGCAAGTAAACTTAGTATAACAGAAAAGAAAGTATAGTAAATAATAAAGAATACTCTATTCAATAGGTGAAATAAACTTAAAACTTGTTGAATAGGGTATTTCTTTTTTTGGAGTTAAATCACATTACCCATCCTATATGTTACATTAACATTACAAAAGTGTAAAAAAAAGGTTACGCATCATAAAATTATTGAAAAACAAAATAAAATATGATAAAGTATAACCATATTAAAATGTTAAGAAACGTAAATATAATATTAATCTGAAAAATGGTTAAAATATTATTATATTAAACACAAGAAAAGATAAAAGAGGGAGTGTAATATGGCTAATTGTTTAGGTATTTATCTGTGCGATAATATAGTTAAATATGCAAAGCTTTCTGGCGATGGAAAAGAAACAAAGCTTGAAAGTTATGGAGTAAGATTCGTACGTGATAATCCAAAAGAAACGTTATGTAATATCATAGAAGAGACTAACTCTCAAACGACACCGATAGTTTTAAATCCTCAAAATTCAAAATTTTTAAATTATCAAATGTTTGACCAAGTTCAAAGCAATAAAACGATTTCTAACGATATCGCCAGAATGGAGTTTGAGGCATGGTGTGAAAGAAATGCAAAATCTCCAGATAAATACGTTTATGTACATAGAGTAGCAGATTTAAAAAATTCAGAAAATAAATATAATTCCGTATTAAACTTCGTAGAAAAATCTGAAATAGATAAATATAGTCAAATTGAGACTTATTCAGTGGATAATATATATCCTTCTGAACTATTAATGAATCGAATTGTTCCTGACAATGATGATAAATATATTCTAGTCAATCTGGATGATTTATTATCGATTTTTGTTGTCATAGATGGAAAGGTCGCAGATATAAGATTCTATGAATTTGGAATGAGACAACTACTTGCTGATTTTTCCACAAAGCTTGGTACTTATCAAAAAGCATATGAGGCATGTAAACAATTAAATGTGTATAGTGAAGGCGAAAATAACAATAACAAGGAACTGGAAAGTATAGCAGAACCTATCTTACAAGATGTTTTAAAAAGCGTACTTGTAATGGTTAATAAATATAAAGCTGATATTAACAAAGTTATTCTAACTGGTACAGGAATTGTATTTACTAATATAGATATATTGTTTAGAGAATATTTAGGGTTAAAAACTGAAATATTAAAACCTGATTTTATCAAAATGAATGACAATATAAAAAATATTGCTGAAGTTTTAGAAACAACTCAAGCGATCGCAATTGCTTATGAGAATTTATCACAACAAAAAGTGGGGGTAGGTTACCTAACACCAATCAACAAAATAAAAAAAGGTTTTAATAGCTTGTTTGCTAAAAAACCAAAAGAGCCAAATGCACCGAAAGTAAAAAAGGTAGCCAAAGGAGATAAAGGACCAAAAGAAAGTAAGTTTAAAAATTTAAATATAGATATTCAAGAAGAGACAGCGACTCCTATTGCTGTATGCGTTTCAATAGCAACTTGTGTTGTGCTAGTAGCGTATATATTGTTTAGTTCACTATACACAAGTACTGTGAATAAAACGTTAAGGACAATTGATAATAGTAAAACTCAAATTGCTGGTTTAAAAGCACAAGTAAGTTCTGATATACAGTATGTTAATATGAATATGAAGAAATACAAAGAGATAAATGACAATGTTTCAGATATTGTACAACAAATTGAAAATAATCAAATTGGTAAATTTACAACATATAATGTGGCATCATTCTTGCAAAATATTATTAGAGTAATACCCAAAAATGTACAGTTAAAAACGATTTCTTCAGATGATAATAAGAAGATTAAAATAACAGCTCAATCTGATAGTTACGCTGATTTAGGTTATTTTGTGGCTGAATTAAAATTAAGTAGCACTTTAAAAAATGTGCAAATCAATAAAATAACAAATGGCGAAACGACAGTAATAGAGATTGGTGGTGATCTGCCATAATGTTGAAAATATATAAAAATTTAGTAATAGCAATAGCAATTATCGTTGTTTCATTAGGATTTTTAACACTATTTATGCTTGTTGATATTAACTTGGGACCGATTAAGATTTCATCTATATCAACCATTATGTCAGAACATAGCAGTGTTAAAAAAGCACAAAATGCTCTTAATACTGAACAAGATAATTATAAAACGACTTTGAAAAATTTAGATACTGAGAAAAGTAGTTATAAATCTGAAAAGCAAAAATATGAGGCGATCAGTGATGAAACAGTTAATGTCATCAAAGAAGCAACAAAACAACAAAATTACAGTATTGAATATATGTGGATTAGATTAGGTAATTATGCAAAGACTAATAACCTATCAATAGTTTTAGTGGAGCCAGGTGGAACTGCAGGAAGCACTGGTTCGGGAGAAAATACTTCTACCAATACTACAACAACGCCTGCTACTAAAACTGCAACCGATACAACAACGCAAACTGATAAAACTGCGGAGCAGGATACAAATAAAACTGCGGAGCAGGATGCAAATAAAACTGCAACTGATAAAGATACATCAAATAAAGTACCACCAGCTAACACCGATGGAAATAATACCTCAACTGGTACTCAAACTGATAATGTATTAAAAATACAAGTTTCAGGTAGTTATATAAATGTTTCAGATTTTATATTTGAAGTTGAAAACGACAAAGAATTGAGATTTAAATTAGATAATATATCAATCGAATATGTATCTGGTAAAACAATAAAAGCTACATTTGATGTAAAGAACACGATTATTTTAAAATAGAAAGGAGTTAGGTGATGAATAAAAAATATATATTGACATTTAGTATATCTGTTTTAGTATTAACAACTATTGTTATTATTTCTTTAATGATACTATTACCACAAACGACAACGATTGTAGAATCTTCTATTGATAAATATGATTCTATTAGTAAATCAGAATATCTATATACTAAAACAAAAGATATTTCTAAAGAAGCTTTAATACAACAATATACAATTTCTGATACTGAAATGACAACATTTAAAAACAAAAATCAGTATAAACCAGGAAATTCAGACCCTTTCACTCCTGCTAGCTCTGATACTGAAGGAGAGGGAGGCAGTGGCTCTGGTTCAAATGCAGAAGAAAATACAACAAATAGTAATGGTGGAACACCAAATCCTCCATCAACTGGTAAATAAGGAGCTAAAAAATGGAACATAAAAAAGAAAAAGCAAAAGATATTATCATACTGATCATGTTACTGATTATAGTGGCATTAGTAGTATATTTAATTCTTACATCTGTATCAAAAAAATCTGATTTTGTAAGTGATACGCTAAATACACAAGAAGCAATTTCATTTTATATAGGAAAAATTTCTTCTGATACTTTTAATGCTTATGATAAAAATCAAATCATTACGGGGTATAATAATAACGAAGAAATTAAAAACATAGATGGAAGTTCTCTTGCAAGTATTGCAGATAAAGATAGTAAAATTGAAGTAGATGGAGACATATATTACAAGATATCAGTAGATAAATTAAAAGAAAATCTGAAAATTGATTTATCAAAATATTCAAATTTAGATTGGTATATAAAAAATGGTGAAGTGTTAAGAGTGAAATTCTCTGAACAACCAGATTGGTGGAACTATTCAATGGATTCCTTAAAAATGCCAACGTATTAATTTCGGTTAGAACATTTTTATAAATGTTTTAATAAATATTTTATATTATAAAAGGAGGAGCTTTATATGAAAGCAAACAAGAAAGGTATTTCTTTAATCGTGCTAGTAATAACAATTATTGTTATCATCATACTAGCAGCAGCTGTTATTTTAACATTAAATAACAACAACCCAATAAACAATGCTACAGATGCAGTTTTCAAGAGTGATTCAGCTGAAATCACTTCAGCACTTGCTATCTATATAGGAAACTATATGGCAAAGAATAATGGTGTATCTCCATTTTCAACAACAACTGCTCCAGCAGTAGAAATTGAAATAGGAACACCTAGAACAATCGATCAAGTCAAAGGGGATGTACCTCAAGATAAATTAAACTGGTCTGATATTGGTTTATCAGGTATGCCTGGATCTATGAAGAAGGCTACTGTTAATTCTATAACTGGCAAAGTTACTTGTACAAAAAAATAATATTGATTAATAAATTAGGAGGAAAAAATAATGAAAAACAAAAAAGGTATTTCTTTAATCGTGCTAGTAATAACTATTATCGTTATTATCATACTAGCAGCAGCTGTTATTTTAACATTAAATAACAATAATCCAATAGAAAATGCTAATAAGGCAACTTATGCAAGTGATAAGGCAGAAGTTCAATCAGCATTAGCAATATATGCAGGAAACCAAATGGCAAATAATCAAGGAAAATCTCCTTTTAAAGCGGGTACAACTGTTCCAATCACAGATAAAGATACTGCTAGAGATACTGATGGTTATGTTACTAATTTAAAGTGGGCTGATTTAGGAATGGGAAAACCAGGTTCTATTGAAACAGCGCAAATAAATGGTGATACTGGTGCTATTACATTTACAGCAACTAATTCTAAATTAGATGAATCTGCAGATTAATGGTAGAATTTAATTTGAAATTAGTTTGTTAAAGCAACACTAGATAATTATTTATAATAAATAAACTAGGTTAACTAGTGCAATTAGGTAGGACATATATGCTTGGGTTGTATATATGTCCTTACCACTATATAATGTGTATGTTTTAGAGAGCATGTGGGTACTTTGTAAAATGTATACATAAAGGAGGGGACAAGATGTTACTATTTCTAAATTGTTTTATTATCTTTTGCATGTTTGTAATAGGTAGCTTATTTGGCAGTTTTTTCTCTCTTGCTACTTATAGATTACCAAGGCATCAAGATATTGTTGCAACAAGATCTTATTGCCCAAAATGTAAACATAGATTAGAGTTTTTAGACTTAATCCCAGTAATCAGCTATATTATTAGAGGTGGGAAATGTCATTATTGTGGTGATAAAATAAGTTTAAGATATTTCTTGCTTGAATCATTGAATGGCCTTGTTTTTGTCATCTTCTATTTAGTGTTTGGTTATACTATAAATTGCTTGATTATTTCTTTAATTTACGCTATACTATTTGTGATAGTTGGTTCGATTATCATGTCTAAAAAAATGACTCCAGATGAAAAAAAAGAAATAAAGTCACTGAAAGAAGAGTTAAAATTAAATAAAAAATCAGGAGTGTTTGTATCTGAAATAATCGTTGCTATGATTATGTTTACAATCTTGATGGTATCTTCTGTGACGATTAGCAAGAATTTTAGTAATACAGCAGTAAAAAACAGACTAGATTCTCAAGCGTATACTGTTCTACTAAAGAATGTAGAAACTTGTCTTGCGACTAGTTATGAAAATTTAGCATCATATATATCACAAGACCTGGTAGAAGGTACTACGTTTAATGTAAGTGTCAAAGTGAGTAGATTATCTGATCAAGATTTTTCAAAAGATGACATTGTGAAAATAATTGATGTAAAAGTATCCTATTTATATAATCAAAATGTTATAGAAAAAAATATGAAAACAGTAAAAGGTAAGGTGCTATAATATGAACAAAAAAGGTATTTCTCTGATGTCTATGGTAATTTACGTTGTTTTGTTCTTTGCATTTTCTGCTTTTGCCGTTGGGATGAGTCTTAATATGAATTACAAAAACATATCACAAAAAGGTAAGGTATGGATTCATGAACAAGCACAAAAATTACAATATAATTTGTTAAATAGTGCAAAAGATAGTACAACTATAGATCATATTTCAGGTAAAATAGTATTTTCAAATAATGATGAATATGATTATGATGAAGAAAAGAAAGTAATCTATAAAAATGGTGGGATATTAGTAACCGATGTTGAAGAACTAAAGAGCATTGTCATTGATAATTTGACGGGCGTAAATCCTACTTTTAGTACAGCAATTATTGATAGAAATAAAGATTATTCTTGCCTATCTGTAAAATTTAAGAAATATGGTGAGGAATTTTCTACACAAATTTTTGTTACGGCAGGAGATGTGATATAATTGAATAGAGTAGAAAGAAGAAAATTATTAAAAGGATCTGGTGTTATTGTCGTTATATTTGTTGCTATCGCATTTTCTATTTATACGATGACAACTTTTTCTGAAAATGAACACTTTAGTATAATGATGAATAAATATGAAAAAAATAATAAAGAATATTATGAAAAAAATATAGATGATATAGAAAATTATTACGATAGAGTCATACTGAAAAACTTGTTATAAAGGAGTGAAGTAAATGTTTGAAAATATTAGAGCAAAAAATAGTCCTATTGGAATTGAGTTTATCAAAAAAGGCTTGTTGTCGGAAGCTCAAGTTGATAGAGTACTTAATTATCAAAAAGATCATAGAGATTTAAAATTTGGTGAGATTGTAGATATTCTAGATATGTGCGACAAAGAGAAACTATTAGAAGTCATATCAGATAAATTAAAAGTAACACCTGAGATGTTAGAAGAAGATATTGATATTAATCCAGTTCAATTTTTACCAAGGGATATCATTATTAATTATAGAGTAATCCCATTTGAGCTGGAAGGTAATACCTTAAGTGTTGCGTTTTCTGATCCGATGAATGCATCAAGAGTAAAAGAAGTTGAACTATTGCTAATGAATCAAGGTTTTGACATGGAAATTTATGTTACGTTATATACGTCTATCATGAAACAGATATCAAATATTAAAACAGTAGCAACTAAATTCGTAGATAAGGAAGAAAAAGATATTACTAAATTAATCGATAACATAATTTTGACCGCTATTGAAAAGAGAGCAAGTGATATTCATATTGAACCAATGGAAGACAAAGTAAGAATTAGGTATAGAATTGATGGTGAGTTAGTCACTGTAACAGAACTTCCAAAATCAAGACAAGATATCGTTGCTGGTAGAATAAAATCTATCTCGAATATGCATCAAGAAATTGTATACGACCAAGATGGTAGTATCAATACTTACGATAATTTTAGCATTCGTGTATCTAGCCAAAAAAACGTAAATGGTGAAAAATTTGTTTTAAGGTTGTTAAAGAAAAATGCTGCTTCAAAAGATTTGTTTGAATTAGGTTTTAAGGAAGATAAAGAACTTGTTGATAGAGCGTTTGATAAAAGAAATAGTTTAATTGTAGTTTGTGCTCCAACTGGTGAAGGTAAAACTACTACATTATATAGTGTTATCGAATATTTAGATAGTCCACAAATCAATATTATATCAATCGAAAATCCGGTTGAACGTAGATTACCTAATGTTAATCAGGTTGAAATTGGTGCTAATATTACTTTTGCATCAGCATTAAGAACTGTTTTAAGACAGGACCCTGATATTGTACTTGTTGGTGAGATTCGTGATGAAGAAACTGCAAAAATCGCAATTGAAGCGGGTCAAACAGGACATTTAGTATTGAGTACAATCCATACCATAGATGCCATAGAGGCTATTACAAGAATGAGAAAAATGGGCGTGTCAGATTATGATGTATCCGCTACCTTAGTTACAACAATTTCTCAAAGATTGGTAAGAAAACTTTGCAATAAATGTAAAAAGCCACATAAACTTACTGAGGATGAAAAGAAGTATATTGAAAAAGTTTCTAAATTAGTGGGTGTAAATTATGATTTAGATAAAGAATATCAAACTTATGAACCAGTTGGTTGTGAATATTGTGACAATATTGGCTATTATGAGAGAATTGCGCTATTTGAAGTGCTATGTTTAGACGATTATTTAAAGTACATGATATCAGAAGGAGAGTCTAGTATTGAGATTAAAAAATATGCCATTGCTAATACAGAGTATAAACCATTAATATGCGATGGTATTGATAAAGTATTAAATGGAACAACAACAATTGAAGAATTGAAGAGGAAAATAACAATATAGAGGAGAGAAAGTATGGAATACTTACTAACGATTATGAAAAAAGCAATCAGTTTAGGAGCTACTGATATTCATTTAGCACCTGGACAATTGCCTGTGTATAGAATCAGTAGAAAACTCGTTTTTGATGAATCAAAAATGCCTATCACTAATTCGTCTCTAGTAAAAATGCTAGAGGACTTTTACGAAGAAAAACCTACCTTAAAAAAACTATTTGAGGCTCGAAAACAAGCTGACTTTTCGTATATGTATAGCGAGCATAAATTTAGAATTAATGTCTCTTTAACAAAAGGAGTACCAACATTTTCATTAAGAATTATACCAAATGGTGAAATTGCTATTAAGGATTTGGGCTTAAGAGAAATTATTAATAAAATGAAAATTATTAATTCTGGTTTGATTCTTTTAACAGGTAAAGTAAACTCTGGTAAATCTACTACTATGAATGCTTTTATACAGGAAATCAATAAAGAAGTAAGTAAAAAAATAGTAACATTAGAAGATCCGATAGAGTATGAACATAAATCAAACCAATCCGTTATTATTCAAAAGGAAATTGGCGAGGAATTAGATGTACTTAGTTACTATGATGGATTGATTAACTTATTAAGAGAAGATGCTGATATAGCAGTGCTAGGAGAGATTAGGGATAAAAAAACAATGGATGTAGCTATTGACTTAGCAGAGTCTGGTGGATTAGTAATCGGTACACTACATACCAGATCTTGTGGTGAAACAGTCGAGAGAATTATTAGTATGTATGATCCTGCTGATCAAATGTCTATTAAGAATGCTGTTTCAAGTGTTTTGAAAATGGTTGTATCACAGAAATTGATTGTAAATTTAAAGGGCGAACTGCAGATGGTGCCCGAGGTAATGATAGTAAACAGTACTCTTGCCGCACAAATTCGTCAAGAAAAGTTTTCTGTTTCAGATATTGAAGATACAATACATACATTAAGAGAAATAGGATGTAGAAGTTTTGAAACATCTTTTGCAGAGTTATATGTAACAGGTGCAGTAGATATGGATATTATAAAAGCACAAGTAGAGCCTGATAGAATAGAAGCGATAAAAGGACTTATTATTAATCTAGGGGCTAATGTTGAATAAAACGATGATAGAAGGGGTGCATTATTAATGCCAAGTTATAAGTATAGAGTAATATTTGAAAACGGTAGGATTGGTAGAGGCAAAATAATGGCTCTTAATAAATCACATGCTATCGAAAGCTTGAAAAAAGAAAATATTCAGCCAATCACGATTAGAAGAATGAGAGAGACTAAAAAGAAATATAGAAGAATTGACTATACAAGACTGGCTAAAAGAACAAATGCAAATGCTAATTCATCTGGACGTGCGAAAAAGGGCAAAACAAAAATAGATTTTAACAATATTACCTTTAAAGAATTATCTAAAATAGATTTGCATCCTTTTGCTAGAGTTAATACAAAGGATATTATATCATTTGTTAACAACTTCTACATACTAAAAAAGGCAAAGTTTAATAACGTTCAAGCCTTGCAGGCAGTATATCAAGGAATTGAAAATAACACATTTAAAGATGTAATAGAAGATGTATTAATAGGTGTACAAGCTGGTGAAAAACTTCATACTACTATGGAGAATTATCCTAAAATATTTCCACCTATGTTTACTAACTTTGTAAGAGTTGGTGAGGACTCTGGTACGTTAGATACAGCATTATTGCATGCAAGAGATTACGTTGAGTCATCAACGGCTTTAAAAAAGAAAATTAGGAAAGCGATTATACCTAGAGTACTTCAATTTATTGGTATTAACCTTGCAATGATAGTGGCTGTTATTGTGGGTGTACCAATGCTAGAACAAGTATATGGCATGTTTGGCTCTTCACAAGAAATACCAGCAGCAACGATGGCACTTTTAAATTTTGCTAACTGGTTACTTGCTAATTGGGTATGGCTTGTCGCCGTGATTGGGCTATTGGTAGGGTTATTTGTAGTATATATTAATACACCACGTGGAAAGTACAATTGGGATAAATTAATTATTACTATGCCCGTTATAGGAACTTTACTTAACAATATTACTGTGAACAAATTCTTTCAAGCAATGCTACTGAATTTAAGAAATGGTATGAGAATACAAGAATCACTTGAAATATCAAAGAGTGTAACAAACAATTATTATTTCTTATCTGCGATAGAATCAGCCAAAGCAGCATCATTTGCTGGTGAATCGTGGCTTGAACCATTCGAAGAAAAAAAGCTATTTAAACCAATGGTTAGCCAAATGGTAAGTATTGGTATGAAAACTGACCTTTCTGATATGATGGAAAAAGTAAATGAGTATATTGAGATGGAGATCGATGAATCTGTTGCAAAGTTCGTAAAGGTATTACCAGACATTACTTACTTATTCGTTGGTGTCTCACTAATCATATTCCTAATTACCATCGTTGTACCAATTATTAATGTGTATATGGGTGGATTTATAGATATGCCTACGACTTAATGGTATATAGATATAAAGAGGCAATAAGTGGCTAGAGATAGGTTACTTATTGCTTTTTTGAATGAAATTGTATATAATAAACATTAAAATCATAATGAAACTGGGGGAATTACATGGACAAAAATATAAAAAATAAAAAAATTATCATTACGTTTACCGCTATCCTAGGAGTGGTACTATTTGTTTTGCTCATATCTAAAGTATCACTTCAAAATGATACCTTATTTGATATTAAATTAGGGGAACAGTATGTAACAGAAGGAATTAATACTGTAGATAACTTTTCTATCCATGAAAACTTAAAGTATGTATCCCATCATTTTATGGCTAATATTATTACTTATCTTGTCTATGATGTATGCGGATTTATGGGGCTATATTTTTTAGAAATATTACTGACGTTAATCATTGCGCTCTTATTTTATAATGCTAATAGAATATTTTTAAAAAGCAATAAAATGTCATATTTATTATTGTTTGTTGAGCTATTATTTATGAGCCCTTATATATCAGTTAGAGCTCAAATGTATAGTTACATCCTATTTTTACTGGAAATTATTTGTATAGAAAAATTTTTAAGAAAAAAAGATTTTAAAATGTTGATATTACTTTCTATTTTACCGTTGCTAATCATTAATTTTCATGCGGGAACTATCTTTTTTTATTTCATTATGATAGGTGTATATTTACTAAATTACTTACCAATTAAAATGGGTAAATTTGAAAGTAATAGAAAAATAAAAAAGAATTTAAAATATCTATTGATACCAGTCGTAAGTGGAATCTTGTTAATGTTCCTCAATCCATTTGGTATCGATAATGTACTTTATTCAGTAAAAACATTAAATAATACTTTTATCAATAATAATATAGCTGAATTTCAACCTGCAACTCTTTTTAATTGTTTAATGGGATTTATCTATATATTTGCATTGATAAATTCGTATATTTTAACAAAGAAAAAAATAAGGACAGAGCAAGTTTTTTTGCTGTATGGTACCATTTTTATGACCCTACTTTCCTTTAGACATTTTTCATTGCTTGTGATTGTCTCTGTGACTAGTATAGAGCACATAACCTCTTTTTTACAGGAGATAAAAGAAAAAATATTATTGGAAGTAGATAAAAATAAAATAAAAAATATGAAGATGTCAATGTCATTCATTTATCTATTTGTCATATTTTCTTTTGGCTTTTTCTGGTGTGCACCAAAAAGTTATGACTATTTACCAGAGGATACCTATCCATTAGAGGGCATGAAATATATAGACAACAATATTGCTAAAGATAGTAAAATCTTTAATGAATATGCTTGGGGGAGTTTAATGATGTTTCATAATCGAAAGGTATTTATCGACTCTAGAGCAGATTTATATACAAAAGAATATAACAAAGATGTCAATGTAGCGATGGATTACATTGATGCCATCAATTGCAATAAGGATTATAACGAAATATTAAAAAAGTATAATATTGATTATTTGTTTATATCACCTAAATCATCATTATATCATAACGTTGAAAATAATGTAAATTATGAATGTGTTTATAAAGATGAATACAGTGCTATCGTAAAAGTAAATATATAATATATTGTTAGAAGATAGTTGGTCATGTACTAACTATCTATTTTTGTGTTAAATCGTAGATAGAATGATTGTATATTTTGAGCAAATATGTTAAAATAGAGTGGTATAATAAAAGGTGAAAAATGGAAGAGATAAATAACAAAAAGAAGAATAAATTAACAAATAAAAATTTATTTGAGATACTAATTTTAATGTTGATTGTTATATTTGCAAATAACCAAAAGATTTCAAGTAATCTTTTTAGTTTGTTTAGTGTTCAAATGGACAATAAAATATGGCATGAGTTACTTCGTGGCAATGATAGTGGCATATTAAAAACTAGCATTAAAAGCCTTAAATCATCTGTATCTGCTAAAAATGATATATTACCACTAAGTATTGTACCGCAGATAAATAATGCCTCATATGCCTATATTTGCGCGCTGATGACTGTTATAGTGATTACTACTTCCTATTTTTTAGCGGGTATTATCAGTTCCATCTATAACAAGAGTAGAAAAAGAGAAAATCTTTGTTATCATAGCTAAGAATAATATTAAATGGAGGAAAATAAATGAAATTAATTGAGAAAATATTTGGTTCATATAGTAAAAAAGAATTAAAAAAGATAGAACCACTTGTCGATAAAATAGAAATATTAAAAACTTCTTTTGAATCATTAAGTGATGATGAATTAAGAACTAAAACAACTGAGTTTAAAAAAAGATTACAAAAAGGAGAAACTCTAGAAGATATACTGCCGGAAGCTTATGCTGTAGTGGCAGTCGCAGCTAGCAGAGTATATGCCAATCCGTTTAGAGTACAATTGATTGGTGGTTTAGTACTACATCAAGGAAGAATTGCAGAAATGAAAACTGGTGAGGGTAAAACATTAACGGCTGCTTTTCCGTTATATTTAAATGCGCTAACAGGAAAAGGTGCACATCTTGTCACAGTAAATGATTATCTAGCAAAATATCAAAGTATCTTGATGGGAAAATTATATAAATTTCTTGGTCTTACTATAGGCGTTGTTTTAAGTGGTATGACTCCAGCGCAAAAAAGAGAAGCTTATGCTGCAGATATTACTTATGGAACCAATAATGAATTTGGATTTGATTACTTAAGAGATAATATGGCAATGTCAAAGGCAGATATGGTACAAAGAGAGCTAAATTATGCCATTGTCGATGAAATAGATAGTATTTTAGTCGATGAGGCACGTACTCCTCTTATCATCTCTGGTATGGTTGATAAACAAACTGACCTATATGAAAGAGCCAATAAATTTGCAAAATACTTAAAGGCAAAAGTAATCGTAGAAAATAATGATAAAGAATTTAATGAAGACGATAATGAATATGACTATATTGTAGACTTGAAAGCAAAAACAGTTGCTTTGACAGATACTGGTACTAAAAAAGCAGAAGACTTCTTTAATGTAGAAGATTTATCTGACGTTGCTAACCTTACCATATCTCATCATATCAATCAAGCAATTAGAGCTTATGGTCTTATGAAAAAAGATAGTGATTATATCGTAAGTGATGGTCAAGTGTTAATTGTTGATGAGTTCACAGGACGTATCATGCAAGGTAGAAGATATAGTGATGGATTGCATCAAGCAATAGAAGCAAAGGAAAATGTAAAGGTTGCTTCTGAATCGCAAACACTTGCTACTATTACTTTCCAAAACTACTTTAGGCTATATAACAAGCTTGCAGGTATGACCGGTACTGCAAAGACAGAAGAAGATGAATTTAAAGGAATCTATAAACTAGATGTTATAGAGGTACCTACTAATAAAGAAGTAATCAGAAAAGACTTAAATGATGTTATCTACAAAACAAAAGCAGCAAAATATAACGCGATTGTAGAAGATATCAAAGAAAGCTATGAAAAGGGACAGCCAGTACTCGTTGGTACTGTTTCAGTAGATAAATCAGAGATTATTAGTGGATTACTAAAAAAAGAAAAAATACCGCATCAAGTACTAAACGCTAAACATCATGAACAAGAAGCAGAAATCATAGCACAAGCTGGTAAATATAAAACAGTTACCATCGCTACTAATATGGCTGGTCGTGGTACCGATATTAAGCTTGGTGGTAATATTGAATATATTGTTAAAGATGAACTTGCTAAAAAAGGTTATACAGATGAAGTAATTGAAATGGCTACCACTCCTATTTTTTATGATAATGAGGAAGTAAAGAAGGCAAAAGAAGAGATCAAAGCAATAGAAGCAAAATATGAGCCAGAGTTAGAAGAAGAAAGAGTAAAAGTACTTGAAGTTGGTGGACTTAAAATTATTGGTAGTGAAAGACATGAATCAAGACGTATTGATAATCAGCTAAGAGGGCGTGCTGGACGTCAAGGTGACCCAGGTAGTTCAAAATTCTATATTTCACTAGAAGATGACTTAATGAAACTATTTGGATCTGATAGAATGATGGCAATGGTCAATGCATTAGGTTTACCGGACGATATTCCACTAGAACAAAACATGTTAAGTGGTGCGATTGAAACAGCACAAAGAAAAGTAGAAGGTAGAAACTTCTCTATTAGAAAAAATGTCCTTGAATATGACGATGTCATGAATAAGCAAAGAGAAATTATTTATGGTCAAAGAAGAGAAGTATTGAATACGGAAGATATTTCTAAAGTGGTAATGCAACTGGCTCATCCTAAAGTAAAAGCAATCGTTGATACCTATATTACTCATGCAGATAATGTAGATAGTATTGATTTTGCTACAATGAATGCTATGCTTGCTAATCTATTTGCAAAAGAAAATATGTTAGCAAAAGAAGATATAGAGATTCTTGATAATGAGAATGTAGAAAACATCTTAATGGAAAAGATTCAAACTATCTATGAAGAAAAGCATAAAGAGGCAAAAGAATTAAATAGCGAAGAGATATTAAATAATATAGAAAGATATCTAATTTTAAATAACGTAAATGAAAAATGGATGGACCATATTGATGCTATTACTGGATTAAAAGAAGGTATTGGCCTTAGAGCATATGGTCAAACAAATCCAATAGAAGCGTATAAAATAGAATGTTTTAATATGTTTGAAGAGTTGGTGTCATCTATTCAAGAAGATGCTACGAAAGCAGTATTTTCAGTAAGAGCTCAAAAACAGGAAAAATATGATACACTTGTCAAAGAAGAAACAGGAACGAAGATTAAAAATATTTCTACAAATGAAGATGGAAAATCTCCTGCAAAGAGAGAACCAGTAAAAGTGGAAAAGAAGATAGGTAGAAATGACCCTTGTCCTTGTGGAAGTGGCAAGAAATACAAACAATGTTGCGGTAAAAATGTATAAATATGTTTATTAGTTATAGAGAATGTTGTAAGTAAGCATAAAAAGGATGAATTTTATTGCTACACATTTATGAAAAAAAGTCTCTCAAAAAGAGCGACTTTATCAGCCACTTACTATGAGAGTGAGATAAAAAGCTTAAGAAAACAACATCTCCAATATGATATAATAAGGATGTACAAGTATCATATAGTATTTACGCTCAAATTTAGGAGAAAAGAAATATACGGAAAAGTAAAAGAGGTATAATAAAAGATTTGCGTAAACGGAAAGGAATAGAGATATTAGAAGGTGTTTGATGTTAGACCGTATACATATGCTAGTAGAAATACCGTCAAATATAAGTATATTAAATTTCGTGGGTTAGTTAAAGGAAAAAATGCAATGATGATATTTGATAAATAAAATAAGTGTGAAAGAATACGAATACGTTTAGGTGTATAAGGTCAATAATATGCCATTATACGTCTTTTCCGTGTCACGTCATTTTGTCGTGGTCATGGTTTGAAGAAAATTAAAGAACAAAAGTTGAATTGCCTTTGCAATTCAACTTTTGTTCTTGTATTCTGCAATATAAAAACCAAGTTATTTTATAACAATCGTTTGTGTATTTTGTTTAATACCAACACCCATATGCGTGCCAAGACCTAATGACATTAAAACTTCTTCTACTTGGAAATCACAATTTATACTGTTATTTTCGTAATAGACAACATAGGAGTCAATATGGCTAGCAATAGTTGCAGCATATGTATCAATGTTCTTTTTAAAGTCTGTCATTGAAACAGTTTCAGCAGTGACATCACCTGTTGTACTTTTAAGAAAAGTGTCTACATTTGAAGTAGATGCTATATAATTTAAAATAGCTTTTGCAGCATCTATTATTTGTATATTGTTTCGCTTTAAAATGTCAGTTGTACTTAGTTTATCTTTTGTTTTTAAGTCGATAGAAACGGCATAAGAACTACTAGAAATCTCTATTGCATCACCTTTACCACCTTGCATGATTAACTCTTTTGTGTAAACAGATAAAATATTGTCTATGATGTTAGTAATAACTACATTAGTAAATGCTTTGTTGGTTTCATCATTTGTGGCTTTTTTAACAAATTCTTTTTGCTTATCCTTAAAATCTTTTACTGCAGAAGTATTTACATTTTGAAATCCTATCACATAGATGTCACTTTTTAAATCAGATATAACATCTTCCGTTGTAATATACTCTTTAATGTCAGTGCTAATTAATTGAGTTGTATTGCTATTATCAGTATTCATATTTGAATTCTGATTGGGAGTAGTAGTTTCGTTGTTTTCTATTTTTACTTTATTGTTAATAACAATAAAGTATAATATAACAGCAATAGCAAGTATTAATAATACTACAAGGATACCAATTACAACACTTTTTGATTTTTCTTTTGTTTCCATTTTTTCACCTCTACTTATATGTTAACATATTTCTCCAAAAATGTAAATATTATTTGTATCATATACGATATATTTGAAACTAATGAAAAATTGTGATATAGAAGGAACAATAATATATATGTTATTAATTGAATAAGTTTCAGATAAATGTAACAAAATAATTATTATGGAAGTTTTTTCGGTTAAACAAAAAAACATTTGCAAAATTTTCATATAATGACTAAAATTGAAACGAAAGAAGTTGAGTTGCAAATGCAATTCAACTTCTTTACTCATTATGTCTACATTGTTATTTCTTACTTTCTTTTATTGCAGGTGTTTCATAGTCTTCTGTAATCGCCCCACCATTAATTCCTGCATTATCTAAAGTAGGTTCATTATCATCAAATATGATTTCAAAATCATCAGGTATACTTGTATCGGTATCAGATGAAATCACTGCATTTTCAATGTTATTATTTACATTGGATTTAGTTTCTTTCCTTTGAATTGTAGATGTACCAGTTAATACTGATTCATTAGAAAGTCTTTCAATTTCCTCTTTTAATCTTGATGAAGTGTTTACGCCAAATAGATTATCATCATTTGTTGTATTATCACTATCATCAATTGTAATTGTTGGATTATCTGGTTTAGACATCATATATTTTTCAAAATTAAATTTTTGTACATAAGCTTTTTCTTTATATTTAGAGTTCAAAAATTCTGTTTTGCCTTGTCCAAATACCGTTTTTCCTTTAGAATCTTTTGTTTTGTAATACACAGCGCCAAAACCAAGGTTTGCAATCTTATACCATTCAGCTCTATTTTTCTTCTTAACCTCTAAATTAGTACTTTTATTTAAATTACCATCTGAATCAATTTTAAAGCTACTACTTTGATCAGCTCTTTTCTCAATACCAAACGCTTCATCCCAGTAATGGCTATCTTCAGGAACAGTGTCTCCAAATACAATCTGTGTCTTTGTATTGGCAAGTACCACTTGTCTGTAATAATCTTTACCACTTTTTTCAAGTTGTGATAAGTTCTGTATTGCAACCGTTACACCACATCTATATTTTCTAAATAAAGTAAACATAACTTCCATATCTTTTGTAATGTATTCAGGAAATTCATCAATGTATAAGAAGTGAGGTGTTCTTGAATCTTCAATACCTTTTCTTCTTAACACAGCATCTTGGAATTGTAGAATAAAGAACATACCAAAAGCTTTTGCTTGTAATAGTCCTAACTCACCTTTTCTAGAGCAAGCAGTAATAACGCTACCACTATCTAAAGCTTTATCAAAATCAATGATATTATCTTTTCCACAAAGTGCTGCTTTTAAACCAGGATGTCTCACTAAATTGTTTAATTGTGTAATCGCACCATACAAGAATTTTTCTGTATCCTTTCTACCACTACCACGTGTACCTGGTATTTCAAATCCGTTAATATTTAGAGCTGGCTTATAGAAGTTTTTCTCAAAGTACTTAATTAATAGTTTATATTTTTGTTCTAGTTCTGGTATTTTTTTCATTTCTTCGGTCATTTCTTCTACAGCATCAAAGTTATATAGTAATTCAAGCATATCTTCTAGACTTGCTACTTCACCATCATGAAGGATAGGATACATCTCTTTTAGTAATATCGATAAATTTTGGAAAGCATCGATGGTTACTTGAGTAAAGAATGGATCTCCTGCTTTACCACCACCAGTACTTTCATACATCGCATTTAAAACGTCTGCTACAATAGAAGCAACTTTTGCTGGGTCTGGTATAGCAAACGGATTAATACTAAGTGTTGTTTCTGGACTAGCTGGGTCTATTGCTAATATATCTATTTCAAAGTTCTTAGCAACACCAGTAAAGTCAGAAATAAATTTACCATCATTTTCTATTATTGTTATTCCAAGATTTTTATACGAAATTTGTCCGTTTGAATTATCGATGTATTGTACAATTGGTTTAACATTATTCATAAATTCTTCTTCTCTACCACGTCTTGGTCTTAAATACGTAAGGGAGAAGTTTTGATTGACAAATTCATTATTAAAAGGCCCATTCATGTAAGCAACACCACTTTTTAACATAGAATAGCCAATCTTTTTTGAAAATTCTCTAAAGAAGAATTTTTTCTCCAAATCTAAAGCACTCATAGGTAAAAGTACCATAGAAGTTTTACCAGTACCAGTAGCACCTTGTACTAAAGTTGATTCATAACGTTTCTTTTCAGGCACAATAACTGGTAGAGAAGTTCCTTTTGCTTTACATATAGCTGTTTCGCATGTAAATGCACCAACTTCTTTAACAGTAGTACTAAGACTCATACCATTAAATCCAGCGATTGCTTTTGGTAAATCTTCATCTCTAAAGATTAACAAGAAGTAATCAATAATTCTAAATACTGCAACAAATGGTACAGCCAAACACAAAGTCTTGATAGCTGGTGAGAAAAATTCAGGGAATAGTCTCATCACTTCTTCGTAACCAGGTATTTGTTGTACAATCCACCAAAATGCATTACTTAACCATGTACATGTCATACTTCCTACTATAATACCAAGCATAGAGCAAGAAGCAATAAACATGTTTATTTTTCGTATATCACTTTTTGCTAGACCAGAGTTAACAAAAAAGGAAAAAGCAAGTACAGGCGCAAATATAAATAAAGTATATAAATAAGGAGAAATGTTATTCTGTATCCTTGCAGAACCAATCATAAATCCTAATACCCTACTTAATGAAAATAAAACTAATATAATCGTAATTAAGTATAATAAATAGGTAGCAAGTTTATCTGGTTTCATTCTTATATGTAATTTTTTGAATAAATTGTCTATCAAAATATCACCACTTTCAGTAAATTAAATATAATAGTATCATTTGACAATATTATAAATTTCATATATAATAATACTATAAATAAGGGAAAAATTCAAGCTTTTTAGCTAAAATATATTGTAATTGTAAAATAAAATGAAAGTGGAGTGTGTAAAGAATGAAACTTATTGTTGGACTTGGGAATCCAGGGGAAGAATATGCTAAAACAAGGCATAATATGGGTTTTCTTTTTTTAGAATATTTAGAAGAAAGATATGGCTTTAAGATTAATGATAAAATAAAAAATACAGACAGTGTAGTAGGACAGATTTATCTTAATAATGAAAAAGTTGTATTTGCCAAACCGCTTACCTATATGAATCTAAGTGGAAATGCAGTGCAAAGGTTAAAAAAATGGTATGATGTCGAAGATAAAGATATCATTGTTATTTTTGATGATATTGATATTCCTTTTGGTGAATGTAGATATAAAACAACTGGTAGTGGTGGAACACATAATGGAATGAAAAATATCGTTCAGATGTTATCTACTAAAGATATTGCAAGAATAAAAATAGGTATTGGTGGTTTAAAACATGAAAAGCAAGATTTAGCAGATTTTGTTTTACAACGATTTACTACATCGCAACTTAAAGAGTTAGAAACTATCTTTGACGAAGCTTTTGAAAAATTGCAAGAATTCCTTGACAATTAATACAAAATGTATTATAATAAAACATGTATTCCGCACAGAATAGGTGATAAATGTGGATAACACTACCTTTATGGCGAGAGAAAGATAGAATTTAAAGGAGGAAGTTAAATGTACGCAATAGTTGAAATTAGTGGAAAACAGTACAAAGTACAAGAAGGAGACATTGTTTTTGTAGACAGATTGGAAAATGAAGAAGAAGGAAAAAAAGTTATTTTTGATAACGTTTTACTTATTTCTGATGGAAAAAAAGTTACAATTGGTCAAGATACTGTTAAAGGAGCAAAAGTAGAAGCTACTGTAATCGGACATGGTAAAGGCAAAAAAATAATTGTATATAAATATAAAGCTAAGAAAAATTACAGAAAAACACAAGGACATAGACAACCATATACAAAAATACAAATAGAAAAAATAGCTACAACTACTAGAGCTAAAAAAGCTGAAACTGAAGAAAAGGTAGAAGCATAACTTAAAATTTAAATATGAATAATAAAGGAGTGAAGATAAATGGCACATAAGAAAGGTATGGGTTCTACTAGAAATGGTAGAGATAGTGAAGCAAAAAGACTTGGAGCAAAAAGAGCAGATGGTCAATTTGTACTTGCTGGTAACATATTATATAGACAAAGAGGAACAAGAATACATCCAGGTACAAACGTAGGATGTGGAAAAGATTACACACTATTTGCATTAACTGATGGTGTTGTTAGATTCGAAAGAAAAGGAAGAGACGATAAAAAGGTTAGCGTTTATCCTGTAGTAGAAGAATAAGATATAAAAATGAAATAGACCAGATAGAATTTCTATCTGGTCTATTTATTGATTTATACTAAACTTACAACATCTCATCTGCAAGTTCAGCAAGTTTTCCTCGTTCCACTGCTTTTAGCGAAACATGTCCAGTAATGGGCGAATTTTTTAATCTTGCTGCTAAATATACAAGACCATTTGATCTTGGGTCAACTGAAGTTGTATCAATTTGGTTATCAGAAGGATCACCAATGAAAACAAATTTTGCATTTTCACTAATACGAGTCAACATTAATTTTGCAATAAATGGAGTTGTCTGTTGCCCTTCATCGACAATGACGATACTATTTCTAATATTTCTACCTCGCATATACGAAAAACAAGTAAGCTCCAAAAGTTGCCTATCAATTAAATTTTTTGCAAATTTTTCTACATCGATTGGCGTTTTATCATTGGCATCAAATGCTGAATCAAGAAATTTTCTATATACCTTATTAGAAGCTTCGTTTTTGGTTAGTATAACAGATAGAGAGTCAAAGAAACTCATCATATAAGGACGGAGTTTATCATATAAGTCACCCTTTAGATAACCTTGTCCATCATCTGCTGGAAGGGTAGGCTTAACATATATGATTTTATCATATAACCCATCTTTTATTGCTAGTTGCAAAGCAGCAGCAACAGATAAGATTGTTTTTCCAGATCCAGCACTACCAGTTATTGTGACAAGTTCCACATTTTTGTCACCCAATAGGTCAAATACAAATTTTTGTTCTGTATTTTTTGGCTTTATCCCGGCAAAATCATTATATCGATGCGATAAATTTACAAAATGCTTTCCATCATATTTAATAAAGATAGGTGTTGCTTTATCAGATTCACAATATACTTCTAAGAAACAATTGGGGAATAATGAAATTCCTAAATCTTTTACTGAAAAAGTAGATATGTCTTGTTGTAACTTAATATATTTTTCATCGGATAAAACCACTTTTTGGAAATAGGGAGATATCTCCTCCTCATATACTTTATCGTTTTTGTAATCTTGTGCTGTTATATTAGCAAAATCACAATCAAGCCTTGTATTTAGAGTTTTTGATACTAAAATAACAGACTCATTAGGGTATTTTACTTTTAGTTCATTAGCAAAGGTTAGAATATCACTTTGAGCTGAAATCGGTTTATTACATTTTACAATGTGGAGAGTGACATTAACATCCTTTAAAAGCAACCCTGCAGGTAATACTGTTTTCTTTGAATTACCATTGATGGCTTCTTTTAACCTTATGAGAGCTTCTTTTGCTTGGAAAACTGCTATATCAGTATGCCTTTTTGGAAATTCCACGATGTCACTAAAGTATTTCGTGGTCTCTGATAAGATATATACATGATTTCCTACGAATTTTTTAAAGCTAAGTGGATCGTGCTTTAAAACATCAGTAGCCAGAATATAGTGCTTTACGTTAGTATTGGTAACGAGTTCCTCCTGCCGTGTATTTTGTACTTTGGTGTCGAGTTCGTGAGTTTGCATAAAATGCCTCCTTCAAATTTTTGTCAGTATGAATAGTTAACATACTCTAAGATATTTGCTACCCCAATTATATAATTCTATTATGTTATTGTCAATAAGATGGAAGAAAAAAGTAGAATAATGTAGGATTAAATGCTTTTACAAGTTGTACTTTATATTTTTTTACAATAAACTATTGCATTTAAAATACTCTTGTGTTATAATAATTAAGTATTAAACAATATGCTCCAGTAGCTCAGTTGGATAGAGCAACGGCCTTCTAAGCCGTAGGTCGAGCGTTCGAATCGCCCCTGGGGCACCATACAACAAAAGCAACTTACAAATGTTATCGTTTGTAAGTTGCTTTGTGATTATCTATTTATCAATTTTTTATAATAGGCATGCGTTAAAACATAAGTATAAATTATCAAATGAAAAAAGTTTTTAGGACTAATACTAGTTTATTTATGAATATATTCTGTATAATATAGTATAAATACTTGAAAGCTATAATAAAATTTAATGTTGAATTGTTTGACATGTATTCGCTTTTCTGGTATATTTTACCTATTGGAGGGGTTATGATGAAAGATATTTATTGTTGGAATTTAAAGGATATCTATGGCAGTAGCATTGCTTTTGAAAATGATTATGAAAAAGTAATAGAATTTTTAACTAGAATAGAGGAATTGAAAGGAAGACTAGGTTCTTCTTCTAATTACCTTTTTGCCTGCTATAACTTGTTAGAAGAGATTACTAAAATTATTGAGAAAATTGATGCTTATGCTACTTTGCAATTTCATCAAAACATGGCAAAAAATGCAAGCATTAAATTATATAAAAGAGTAGAGAATTTAATTGATCAGTATAATGTAAAAACTTCGTATATAGAACCAGAAATAAATGAGATAGAAGATAAAATTCTATATCAATTTTTAGATGAAAATGATAAGTTAAAAAAATACCAAAGGCTCATCGAAAAAATGATTAAAAACAAAAGTCATATATTAAGTAAAGATGCAGAATATATTGTTTCTAACTATTCAAGTGTATTAAATTCATTTCACGATATTTATACTTTACTTTGTGATGTTGATTTTAAATTTGGAACAATCACACTTCCAGATGGAAGTAAAAAGGAAATAACACAAGGAAATTATATTAGTTTTGTTACGAATAAGAATAGAGATATAAGGAAAGAAGCTTTTGATATTGTTCATATAAAGTACAAAGAATGTATTAATGCGATGACACAAAATTATATTGCTTCTGTCAAGGAAGATACGATAACTGCTCGTTTAAGGAAATATGCCTCTTCACTTGAAAAGGCTGTGATAAAAGATGAGTCCAGTGTGGTAGTATATCATAATCTTGTCAAAACAGTAAATGAGAATTTATGGATGAATCATCAATTTATGGAATTAAAAACAAAATTACTTGGTATTGATAAACTTCATATCTATGATACTCTTGTCAATCCATTAACGATTGGTAGTGGTAAAATAACCATTGAAGAAGCAAGAAAAATCATTAAAAATGCAATTATGCCACTTGGTCAAGAATATGTAGCAATGTTTAACAAGGCGTTTGAAGCACATTGGTTTGATATCTTTGAAAGAGAAAATAAATATAGTGGCGGTTATAACACCGGAGTATATGGTGTTCATCCATATATCTTGTTAAATTATACCAACGATATTGAATCCGTTAGTACAGTGGCACATGAATTTGGTCACGCTATGCACTCCTATTATTCTAATAACAAACAAGACATTCTAAGTTCTAATTATACGATTATGATTGCAGAAATTGCCTCTACTGTTAATGAAATATTACTTGCGGAATATCAAATTAGTCAAGAAGAAAATGTGGAAAAGAAAAAATCATTACTATATTCATTAATAGATAGAATAAGGGCTACGCTCATCTCTCAGACAATGTTTGCAGAATTTGAAAAGAGCGTTCATGAAAAAGTAGAAAATAACGAAACATTATCACCTAATGAAATATGTGATATTTATAGCTCGTTACAAAAAAAATATTTGGGGAAATCCGTTGAAATTGATGAGGGAGCAAAATATGATTGGGCAAGAATTCCTCATTTTTACAGACCGTTTTATGTATATAAATACGCGACAGGTATTTCTTGTGCCATTACTATTGCAACTAAAATATTAAAGAGGGAAGAAGGATTTTTGGAAAAATATATTAATATGTTATCGCTTGGAAATTCTAAAGACTCCTTAGTATTATTAAAAGAGATAGGAATTGATTTAGAGTCTAAAGCATTTATGGAAGAAGCTTTTGGCTATTATCATAGTAAAATACAACAATTAGAAAATTTAATATAAAAATTGTAAAATACAAAAATATATGATATACTTTAAAAATCGACAAGGAGTAGATCATGAAAAAGCTTTTGAATATCAGAAAAATAATGGATGTTATTATCGTAATATTATTATTAATTGTATCGATAAAAAAAGGTGGATTTTATAAAGAAGATTCAATATTTTTTAACCTATGTATTACAGGTATTGGACTTATTTATATTATTTATAACTGTTATATAAAATATATCAAAAAAAGTGAAAAAATAGAATTCAAAGGTGATTTTGTACAAATATTTTTATTAGGGCTATCTTTTGCATATGTATTACCTATCATCTTTAAAAACTATTCTAGTATGTCAGACAGTATACATGAAATGATTCGCTATTTTGACTTATTTTTAATCTATACATTAGTTAGATCATCGAGCAATAAAAAAATATACTTAAATGGGCTTTATTTAATTACATTTATTCAATGTTTAATTGGAATCGATGGAATAGCGAATCGATATTTAGAGCCAGTATTAAAACAGATTCATTCTGGCTATCTTACTTTACTAGATTTAACAAGAATGTCTGGTACTATTCAATATGCCAATGTTTTTGCCGTTATTTGTGGAATATGTGGATTACTGGTCTTTAATCGAATACTAAAGTTTGCTTTTAGCAAAGAAAATAAATGGAAAATAAAAACAATAGAAGGATTTAAGTTTGTGATATATAATCTATTCTTTATTGTATTTGCTTCTAGTATTGTGCTAGCAGGCTCTAGATATGTCATCATTATGTTTGTTATAGCAGTATTTATCATGTTATTTACAATAAAGTCAAATATTAAATTTGTATTTTTATGCCATAGTATTATAACGGCAATCTATACAGCATACATCAATAAAACTTTAACTGTTAATTTAGGTGACGTATATCTGTACACAATTATTGCTTATTTAGCAATAATACTAGTATTTACGTTACTCTATTTCTTGATTAGAAAACCAAGTACACAAGAGAAATTGGCAAAACAAACATTTCTTGTTACTGGTTTAACGGTGTTTTTCATTTTAGTATTTATTATAGCAGGATTTATGCTAAAGAAAGAAATCAATATCGTAAGCGGTGTCAATGAAAGTGTTGTTACAAGAAATATATATAAATTACAAGAAGGAAGAGAAAGTACGTTAAGCCTTCAAGTAAAAGAAAAAGAACCACTTAGTGAGTATAAGATTGAAATATTTAAAGTAAGTAAAGATTTTGAAACAACATTATTACAAACTTATCACTATTATTCAACTATCAATGGTAATTATGAATTTAAGTATACCCCAGAAGAAAATTTAAAATGCTTATCTGTCAAAATAACGGTTGACAAGGGAAATATTGCTATTACAAAGTTTAAGCTAAATAAACATAATA
This sequence comes from Clostridia bacterium, assembly GCA_028692955.1. Taxonomy (GTDB): domain Bacteria; phylum Bacillota; class Clostridia; order TANB77; family CAG-465; genus CAG-465. Next base: position 37,279 of record JAQUWH010000003.1, on the reverse strand, counting down.
TACTTGATTATAGATTATTACCATCTAATATGATTTATCGTTTGAAGGACTCACTAGATGGAACAACAAGTGGTAAAGATAGACTATGGTATTATAGCGATGCGATTAAGATAGCTACCTCCTCTCCTAAAAATCTAATTATTGGCATCGGTGGAGAAGGTTTTAAAAATGTATATGAGTCTTACAAAACAAAAGATTATTCGTCAACAGAAGTTCATAATATTTATTTACAAATATTAGTGGAGTCCGGAATCATAGGACTTTCAATGTTTATACTATGTATTATCATGGCTTTTAGAAAATCTAAAAATAGTGTATATCGACTTGCGCTTATGCTATTTTTAATACATGGTTTTTTTGATTTGAACCTATCATATATGTTTTCTATGTGTGTATTTGCTATAATACTTGCATTGCAAAAAGAAACAAAAAGAGTAGATAAGACAAGTGAAAAAATCTTAATATTAAAAGACATCTCTAGTATTTTAGTGGGAACTGTTATTGTCATTATTTTAATAGGGCAAAATATCGCTTATTATACTAAAATACCAAAATATGAATCAGATGCAACTATTAAAGAACAAGAAAATGTTATCTCAAAATATGAAAATATCATATCTCTTGATAAATATGAAAGCTCCTATCGATTCAATTTAAATCAAGAATATCTAAAGTATATCAAATTGCTTGAAATGAGTGGAGATTTAGATACAGTAGAACAAATCAATCAAAAAATGGAAGAGAATACACAAAGTATCATAATGTATGATAAAGGTAACAATCATGTTATGAAAAAAGTGGAACAAGGAACTTGAAATTGGATGAATAATATGATATAATACTTTCATTGAATAGGCAATTAATTTAGGAGGAATAGACATGGGTTGGATTGACTGGACATTATCCATAGCTACAGTGTTAGTAGGTATTATTTTAACAATTATTGTAATGCTTCAAAATAGCAAAGATTCTCAATCTTCAATTACAGGAGCAAACACTTTCTACGGAGCAAATAAATCAAAAACATTAGATGGAACATTATCAAAATATACTGTTTTCTTTGCCATTGTTTTTTGTTTACTTTGTTTTGCAACAACAGTAGCTATTATGAAATAGGTGAATGATGAAAAAAGAATATGAAAATAAAAGTAGTATTTTTAATAGGAAGAGCAAAGAATATTTAGACAAAAAGGAAGCGTTGACTTCCTTTTTTTTAAATAAAGAGTATGTGCCAATGACACAGAAGCATATTGCAAATCTATTAAACGTGCCAAAAGAAGAACGTGATATGTTAAATCACATATTAGAAGAGTTAGAATTAGAGGCTATTGTTTGTGTAGATGATAGCAAGCGATATATTCCTTTTGAAAGAACAAATCTTGTAAAAGGAGTCTATCAAGCAAAATCTGAAAAATTTGGTTTTGTTTTGCTTGAAAATAGTGACGATATTTATATACCAGCAAACCTTAATCTGCATTCTATGAATGGAGATTTGGTAATTGCTGCTATTACCAAACAAAATTCTGGGACAAAGAGTAAAGAAGGAAAAATCGTTAAGATTTTAAAGAGAAATACTACTAAAGTAGTAGGTAGATTTATGAAATCAAAGAATTTTGGCTTTGTAGAGGCAATTGACAAGAAGATAGGGGATATCTATATACCAAAAAAATATGCTGCTAATGTAAAAAATGGACAAATTGTTGAAATAGAACTATTAAAATATGCCACAGAAAGCTCCAAAGCAGAAGGTAGAATTCTTTCTATTGTATCTTCTGGAAATACTGTGAAATCTGAAATAGAAGCACTATATAAGTCATTTGGACTAGATAAATTAGAAGTGTTTAATGATGCTGTGCAACATGAACTAAATGGAATACCAGATACAGTAAGCACTCAAGATAAAATAGGAAGAGAAGATAGAACCAATCGACGTGTGTATACAATAGATGGTGATGATGCAAAAGATCTAGATGATGGTGTATTTGTAGAAAAAATAAACGATAATAAGTATATATTATCTGTATATATTGCAGATGTAAGCCATTATGTAAAAGATGCTAGTGCACTAGATGAAGAAGCGCTAACACGTGGAACAAGTGTATATATTCCTGGTACTGTACTTCCAATGCTACCAAGAAAATTATCCAATGGAATCTGTAGTTTAAATGAAAATGTAGAGCGTCTATCACTTGCCATTGATTTACAAATAGATGGAAAAGGAAATGTGACAGATAGTAATATTTTTAAGACAGTAATTAAAGTAACAAAAAGAATGACATATGATAAGGTTTTCAAGGTGATAGAAAACACAGATGAAGAAGTAAATAATGAATACAAACCATATATTGCAGATATCCTTGTTATGAAAGAATTAGCGATATTACTAAATAACAAAAGAAGAGAAATCGGTAGTATTAATTTTGATATACCTGATACAAAAGTAGTGCTAGATGATAAGGGAAATGTAATAGGAATAGAACCATATAACAAGACAATTGCAAATGATATCATTGAAGAATTTATGTTAGCTGCTAATATGGCAGTAGCAAAAACATTTTTCTTTCTTGAATTACCATTTATTTATCGTATCCATGAAAAACCAGATGAAGAAAAATTAAGAGATTTAAATGAGATACTGGGAAATTACAAAAAAAGAGTAACGGGACTTAGCAATGTACAGCCAAAAGTACTTGCAAAGATATTAGATGAATTTGATTCAGAAGAAGAAAAGAGAGTTGTCTCTACCTTTATGCTTCGTACATTAAAACTTGCTAAATATAGCAGTGAATGTGATGGCCATTTTGGACTTGCTGCAAAGTATTACTGCCATTTCACATCTCCAATTAGAAGATATCCAGATTTATTTATCCATAGGGTAATATCTGAGTATTTGGCTTCTAACTATATGTTATCTGAAGAATCTATTCAAAAATATACTATTCAAGCAAATAAGTATGCAATTTCTTCCTCTGAGGCAGAAAAACAAGCAACGACAATCGAAAGAGATTTTGATGATTTATACAAAGTAATCTATATGCAAGATTATATAAACGAATCATTTACAGCAGTTATTTCTTCCATTACTTCATTTGGTATGTTTGTAAAGTTAGAAAATACAGTTGAGGGATTAATTCCTTTTAATAATATGCCAGATGATGATTATTATGAGTTTGATGAAACAAAAAGGATTTTAGTTGGAAAAAGAAAAGGTAGAGTATTTAAAATAGGAGAACATCTAACAGTGAAACTAGTAAAATGTGATGTAAAGTTAAAAGAAATTGATTTTATGTTAGAATAGGGTGGTAATATGAAAAATGAAACAGTAGAAAGTGTTAAAAAAAGAGGGTTTAAAGAATCTATGCGATTTTACAAAAACCATATGCTTAGAAAACATTTAACTATATATATCATTTGTATGGTGCTATTTGCTATCACTTTTGCATTTTGTTTGAACAACTTTAATGCTACTTCTTTTTTGCAAAGTATAGGTGAGACGGCTAAAATATCAACGATTTTACTAGAATTTGTTGTATTTCTTGTATTATCATTAGTACTTGGATTTATACCAAGAATAAAAGCATCTTTAATATGTATATTGTATGCTTCAAGACTTGCTTCTTATGTTGCTAATATACTATTTATGAGAACATACAATAAAATATTTGTGACAATACTTGCTATTATCTCTTTACTAATAATGTCATTTACTATTACAATTGGCATGAATATGTCAAAAAAACATTCAGGAGGAAACCATGAGATTAAGAAACAATCCAAACGCAAATAACGAATTGCTAGAAGTAGAAAAATATATTGAAACCGCTGAACAATTACAAGAAATACTTAGTACAAAGGAAAACAAAAAAAGAAAGATATATTTAGAAATAGGAATGGGCAAGGGAGATTTCATCTCCAAAATGGCAAGCTTAGATACAGAAAATATTTATATAGGTGTAGAAATTTCTAAAGCGGTACTTGCTATTGCAACAAAAAAGATACAAAGATTTGAGATAGAAAACAATATGTCACTTAATAATCTTTACCTAATGTCTTTTGATGCAATAACATCAAGTGAAATATTTAAAGCAAATCAAATAGAAAAATTATATCTAAACTTTAGTGATCCGTGGCCTAAAAAGAAACACACAAAAAGAAGACTGACATATCAAACTTTTTTAGAAGAATACAAAAAGATATTAAAAAAAGATGGCATCATTGAATTTAAAACAGACAATAGAGGATTATTTGAGTTTAGTTTAGTAAGTATGCAAAATTTTGGTATGACGTTTTTAGAAGTGTATTTAGATCTTCATAAAACAGATATTCCAAATATACGTACAGAATATGAAGAGAAGTTCTCACCAAATGGACCAATTTACAAGCTAGTAGCTAAAATGTAGCTATTTCAATATATAATATCGTTATAACAAAAATAAGCCATACTTACATAATAGATAAGTATGGCTTATTTGAAATTATTTTTTGAATTCCTATTTTAAACTGGCACTATTTTACCATACATTCTGTTACATTTTAGCTTTACTATTTAAATATAAAAATAGTTCGTGAAATAGGTCACTTTTAATAATATAGTGTGATATGTTTAAAAAATGAATGACGTATAAGATTTTTAAAAAACATATAAAAAATCTGGCACGTTGAAAACTGATATTAAGAAAAAACAAAAAGAGGACAAGCGAAAGCTTGTCCTTATTTTTCAACTAAAGCGAATACTTTAGTTTACATTGGCTGGGCTGGCTGGATTCGAACCAACGAAATGCCAGAGTCAAAGTCTGGTGCCTTACCGCTTGGCGACAGCCCAATATATATTTTATTAAATGATTTAAAGTGATGGGGTGAATAGTGGGATTCGAACCCACGACATCCAGTGCCACAAACTGACGCTCTAACCAGCTGAACTATATCCACCATCAGTCACTCTTATATTTTATTATAATTTACTCTATTTGTCAATATATTGTGCATATTTTGTAAAAAAATTCCTACTATTTAACAATTATACATATTTTTACTAAATTTTCCAAAAACTAATCATATCTATTATATTCATTTTTTATATCATCATCTATAAAAATATAATATGTATCTTATTTTTTACTTCTTATCTTGAATTTTAGCAAAAAAAAGTATATAATAATGTCTATAAATGAGAGGAGATGCCTAAATGCTTATCAATGTAGAAAAAATGAGACTACTAAAAAATGATTCACCTGAAATGAAGTATAGTTTGATTAAGACAAATATTGAAAGATTTTTTAGAGATTATATTTACTATTATAACGTTTATGATGGTAAAGAGCTTATCATTGATTCTGGTTATTTACCCTATCACTATTTAGACAATTCGGTTATAGAAAAAATAGTAACTTTACTTGAAGATGAACTTGGATATAGTGTCATAGTTGTAAAGACGACTAATACTAGTAAACAAGGGTATCAAAAAGGTGATCTAATTAATATTAGATTATTTGATAAAAATCAGGCAACGGCTAAGGAAGTAGATGACTACTTTAATTTAAAGATGTTTCAACCACTTTACTCTTCATTCCATAGCTTCAATAATATCAATGGTGACGGAAAATTTGAATCATCGTATATGTCTTGCATCAATAACTTTAATGATTTTTTACTAGATGATTCAATAGTAGAAAATAAAAACTTAGGAGAAACAAATGAAAAAATTTAATTTAAAAACAGTGCTTATTATTGTCATACCCATTATTCTATTTATACTTTTAACTATCTATGTACAAGGTGGTAGTATAAATGGCTTTGAAAATTGGGTATATAACGAAGCAATAGAACATATGAATCCAACGTTAACCACTATATTAAAGGTAATTACAGAGGCTGGAAGCCCTATTATTATTACTTTGCTTACCTTACTATTAGTAGCTTTTCCTAAAACTAGGAAAAAATATGGTTATCCAATGTCCTTTGCTATTATAGTATCAGAAGGTATTAACCTTATCTTAAAAGAAATATTTGCAAGGGAAAGGCCAGATATATTGCAATTAGTAACAGAGCATAGTTATAGTTTCCCTAGTGGCCATGCTATGATTAATACTACAATGTACATTATGTTTGCTTTACTGGCAAAGGATAATATAAAAAATAAAAAAGCAAAAATGTCTATGATAATACTTTGTATATTATTACCACTCATTATATCTTTTTCAAGAATTTATTTAGGTGTACATTACGCAGGTGACGTATTAGGTGGTATCTTACTTGGATTTTCAGTTGCTATATTTGCCTATACACTTTTAAAGAAAGAAGAAAACTTATTAGAAGTAAATGAATAGAATATATCACAGATATATTCTTGTATATTGGGGTATCGCCAAGCGGTAAGGCCTCAGACTCTGAATCTGATATTTCGCTGGTTCGAATCCAGCTACCCCAGCCAAAAAGACATAATTGTGCTAATTTGTCACATTTGAGTAAAAAAAGCACCAGGTTTGCAGATTGGTTGCAGACAACTTTCAAAATGGAAGAGCGGAAATATCCGAATGCTATTTGAAAAATCGAAAAAACAATACTAGCATAAGTATGTAAAAGAGAGGGAAAATTAAATTTCCCTCTCTTTGTTACTTGATTTGGCGACCATATCTGTCAAATTCATTTAATACTTTTATTCTATCACAACATACTTCGTTTTTTTCTTCGCAAGCTGGACATATGGAATATTTTACTATACATTCGACTTTACCGTGGGTATCATCTTCACCGTAACCGCAATCGCGGTATATGGAAAGTGTTCTAATTTCTTCTTCAAATACAATTTTGACATTTGAATTTTTTGAATATTTATGACACTTTGGACACAATATTTGATTCTTTTTAAGCTTATCTATTTTTTGCTTACTCCAGCCAGGTATCTTTTGAAGATACTCAATTTGTTGTTCCCGCGAAAATCCCGATAGCGTTTCAGATAAAAATCTCTCGAAATCATTTTTGTTCATATAATATCTCCTTATAATTATATTAGGAAGTAAAATCCTTATTTAAATAATTATATCATACACTGTCAAGGTTAAGAGATATAATATAATTATATAGTAATGTAACTAATAAACTAGATGATTATTTTAATATTAAGGTAAACTTAACAATGATTCAATATAGAAAGAAACAAAAGTTATTATTAATTCTAAATTAATAATAACTATAATAGCAACACTACATTTAACAAAATAGCAAACAAACCTTGAAACGATTTGAGATTACTGGATTACAAGACACACACTTTTGAAAAAATATAAATTTTCGGGTTGCAGACCGGTTGTAGACATTTTTTTGAAAATGGCTTTCCTATGGGCTTGTAAGGCATAATAATACTACTACCCCAGCCAATATAGAAGTTAATGTATGTTTAATATGCTAGTTTTTTATCATTTAGTTTATAAATTAAAGCTTATCTAAACAACATATGTTATTAAATTCAGGAACATATGGTATTTTTCTGTTGCTTTATAAACAAGATAAATAATCCATATAACTGTTGAAATTGTATACAAAAAGAGATATAATGATACATATATAAATATAGTATAATGGGAGTGGTTTGATGAAGAAAATAGTAGAAATAACAGATAGTATGGGAATACCAGAAGAATATGTAGAATGCTATGGAAAATACAAGGCAAAAATCAATAGAAACTATTATGAAAAGATAAGGTCAAATGATGATGCAAAACTTATTTTGATGACATCTATCAATCCAACCCCTTTTGGAGAAGGAAAGACAACGCAATCTATTGGCCTTGCTATGGCGATGAATAAAATAGGACTTAATACATTAGCAGTACTAAGGGAGCCTTCACTTGGTCCAGTTTTTGGTATCAAAGGTGGTGCCGTTGGTGGAGGAGAAGCAATTATTGAACCAAAAGACGATATTGACCTACATTTTACGGGTGATTTTCATGCGATTACAAGTGCTAATAACTTACTTTGTGCAGTACTTGACAACCATCTATTCTTTGGCAATGAACTAAATATCGATAAAGATAATATTGTCATAAAAAGAGTCATTGATATAAATGATAGGGCGTTAAGAAAAATAGATGTTGGCGTGGATGGCGGTACTAATGGGGTAGAGAGAACAACAGGATTTGAGATAACAGCAGCTTGTGAATTGATGGCTATTTGTGATCTTGCTATAGATTTAGAAGATTTAAAAAATAGAATTGATCATATGCTAGTTGCGTATACAATCGATAATCAGCCAGTGTATGCAAAATCACTTAATTGCACCAATGCGATGATAGCCTTACTAAAGTACGTTATCAATCCAAATTTGGTGCAGACAAAAGAAGGTACTCCATGTTTGTTGCATTTAGGACCTTTTGCTAATATCGCACATGGATGTAATAGTTTGATTGCAACAAAGATGGGACTTAAGATGGCAGACTATGTTGTAACAGAAGCAGGATTTGGTGCGGATTTAGGAGCGGAGAAATTTTTTGATATTAAATGTAGAATTGGTAACTTAAAACCAGATATGGCAATCATTGTTGCAACAGTCAATGCGTTAAAGTATAATGGTGGTTGCACAGTAGAAGAACTCAAAAATCCTAATTTAGAGGCATTAAAAAAAGGCATCGTTAATTTAGAAAAACATATAGAAAATGTAAAGAAATTTCATGTACCGGTATTAGTCTGTATTAACCAATATAATACCGATACTCAAGAAGAAATTATGTATGTAAAGAATTTTGTCAATCATATGGGAATAGAGGCAGAAGTATCTACTGCATTTGCTGATGGCTCGGCGGGTGCTACTAAACTTGCAAAGTTAGTGAAGAATACTCTAGATACCACAACTGCAGATTTTAAATATCTTTATGATGACGAAGATAGTATTATGGAGAAAATAAAAAAAGTATCTATGAATATATATGGTGCAGCTGATGTAGAATATAAGCAGGGAGTGGAGGAAAAAATAGCCAACATAGAAAAACTTAGCTACCAAAAACTACCGATTTGCATTGCTAAAACTCCAGCATCCCTTACAGATGATCCTAAACTTCTTGGAAGACCTACCGATTTTAAGATACATGTAAGAGACGTGAAAGTATCGAGTGGTGCTGGATTTGTAGTAGTTTATACTGGCAATATACTAACAATGCCTGGACTTGGGAAACATTCCAAATATGAAGAGTTTTAGTAAGAAAAGAATTAAAATGTAAATTCCTATTTACATTTTTTTCTTTTTGAGATATGATAATAGATAATGAATTGAATAGGGAGTTTTTTTATGAAGTTAGATTTAATATTTCAAATGGATGATCAAAATACATTGTCTGAAGCCATTTCAGATGCTTTTAGTAAAGAGCCGAAAAAAGCTTACTTTTTTTATGGTTGTTTAAAAGATACAGGATTTAGACTACTCGAAGAAGAGTTTATTGATAGAAAAACAAAAATATTTTTTGCTTTAGGTGTCGACAAAAAGAATACGACAAGAAGTATACTGGAAGATTTATTAAGGTATACAAAAGATGTCTATTATTATAGCAACAACAATGAAGTGGAATTTGACTCTAATATATGTGTATTCGAATACACAAAAGAGGCAATTATGTTGGTGTGCGCTAATAATATGTCTGAATCAGGGCTAAAGGAACATATGGCTCTATATACAAAAGTGACATTTGATTTAGAAAATGTACAAGAAGCAAAGGAATACAAAGAGAAGATAAAAGAAATAACCAAGAAAATAGAAAAAGAAAAATTTGAAAAATTAACCAAGGAAAAAATTGAAGAATTAGTAGAAAAGAAAGAAATTTTTAGTACAAAACAATATGTACATACGATTAAAAGTATTTCAGAATTACTTGGCAAAAAAGAACCTAATAAAATTGAGGTATCTAATAGAACAAGTGAAGAAATTTATGGTAGTGACACGCCAATACCTAAAATTGATTTATCAGATAGTGACATTGATATTGAAATAGAAGTACAAGAGGATGAAACTAAACCAGTTGTAAGTAAAAAGGAAATTAAAAAGAAAAATGATATAGAATTAGATTTATCAGGAACAAAAGAACTACAAGATTTATCTAAATTAAGTGAATTGATAGGATACCACCCTGATGACGACGAAATAGATAAAAACAATGAATTATATGATAAAAGTCTAGAAGACATGAATTTTGATGACAATGATACTCTCGATATTAATAATTTGTTATTTTCAAAAGCAGATATTAAACTAAATGTTGAAGAACCAAAAAAAGTAAAAGAGACAGAATCAAAGGAAAATAAAATACAAGAGGACAATGTCATAAAGACTAAAAAATTAGATTTAAATAATATTACAAACTATATCTATGAACTTCCAACAAGAAACTCTAAAGGACAAGATTTAGTTTCTCTTAAGATACCAAATTATATTCAACTCATGATGCCAAATTTTTTCGAACTTTCAGAAAATGGAAAGAACGTACAAAAGGATGGATCAAATTACAAGATAAGAGACGTGAAATTAGAAATTGTAGATGTAAAAAATGCACAAAAATATATGGATAGGGAAGCAAAAATAGTTCATAAAGCTGGTCAGTCATATATGACAATTACATCAGATACATTAAAAAACATCGAATACAATGAAAATGATATTGCAAGAATTATAAAACTATCTTCTGATATATTTCATATTGAAATTATATCAAAAGACTTGCAAGAATATAAACTATGGTCTAAAGTATGTACGCAAAAGTTTAAATCGTCTACTAGAAGTTATGGTGTAATGTAAAAAGTATTGAGGTGATTTTTATATGAAATTGTTAAAAGAAGAAGACATGAATCGAATGTTAAAAGGAATGCTTGCAAAAGAAGAAACGCTAAGATGTAATCTATGTGGAATGATTTCTGTTGATGATGCGAACATGCTAAAACTAAAACAAGATGAAAAAATAGATAGTGTTGCGGGCTCCGTTGGAAAAGGTTTCAAAAAGAGATATTGCTTTATTGGTGTTACAGAAAATAGAATTATAGCAAGTATTTTAAACCCATTTGATTCTACTAGAGCAAATAATAGAATAAGAATTCCATTGGATGCTATTTCAAGTATTGAAGTGACACAATGTCTACTTTCCAAAAATAATCATGTAAAGATAACCTTACAAGGAAATATGATTATTGATTTCGTTATCATTAGTAGTGCTATCAGTTGTGGTGTAGCAGGGCAAAAAGAAAATGCGGCAGAATTCTTTAGAATACTGGCAGAGTTATAATAAAATAAGACTGTTAAAATTTTATTTTAATGGTCTTATTGTTTTGGAATATATTTAAAATAGACTAATATAATATAAATGAATGACATAATTTTTAATGGTTAAATTTGACTATTTTCTAAAATTATGTTATAATTATAGTTATGGTGCAGTATTCTAGTCGTAGCACTATGTATGAAGGTGGGCCTAAAAATCCATCGCAGGGCAAATCGTTGAAGCTTTGTATATTTGCTTTTATCGCCCAGATAAGGGCATTTGTATGAAGAAGGAATTAAGGTGCAGTTACAATGGCATGTAATGCAAGTGCCTTCTTTTCGTAGAGGCATTCTATTATTTTATATTTATTATTAAAATAGTAGTATGAAAACCTAGTATTAGAGAGTACTATATTAGTTGTAGCCTGTCGTGAGTGGAAATAGCGGATAAGATAGAAAAGTGTTTAGTTTGTTTGGCCGACAATTAAATGTAATGTTTTTGAAATTATTACTGCAAAAGCGGATAAATACATAGTAAGTTATGTTTGGGAAAACCTCTAGGCTGTTGTACTTACAAACATATTGGGGATTGAAGTGTGGACTAAGTGGTAATCAAGTTACTTTTAAATAGTTATTTACTTTAAAGGGAAACCGCCATGAGGAAACAATTGGTAGTAAATAGGGAAAGCCATCTTGACCTAAGCCGCAAAATTTACTTAATATGTTACCTAACATTTATATATTAATAATAAGAGGAGCGAATAAAAAAGTGAATAAACTTTCTGACGAAGTCCCGAAAGGGAAAAAAGTCAAGAATAAAAAGAAAAATAGATGGGTATATGTAATATTTTTGATTACATTTATACTGTCTTTAATTTTTGGTGCAGTATCAAATATATTAGTAACTAAACTAAACATATGGATTGCATTAATTGTACTTGCCGTGATTATTGCCATTGGTATCTTGTTTGATATGATTGGTATGTCAGTGGCAAGTTGTAAAGAGGCACCTTTTCATGCTAAAGCAGCTAAAAAACACATTGGTGCAAAAGAGGCAGTAAGATTAGTCAAATATTCAGAAAAAGCATCCAGTGTTTGCAATGACGTAATAGGAGATGTATGTGGTGTTGTATCTGGTGCTGTTGGTGCTATGATAGCACTTAAAGTGGCAGAATCATTCCATTTAGATTCTAATATTACTGCATTACTAATGGGAGCAGTTGTTGCTTCACTTACCGTGTTTGGTAAAGCGATTGGTAAAATGTTTGCAAAAGAACATGCTGAAAATATTATTTATAAAGTAGGTGCTGTTATGTACTATATTTGGCCTGTCAAGGACAAAAGGAAAGTAAAAAAGTAAGAGTGTAAAAATGTAAAAATATGGCTCTTTGCCAAATGTAGAGGTATAAAATAAAATTTATACCTCTACATTTATTATAGAACCTGAAGTTGGTAAGAAAGAGGGCCAACTTTTTTCTTTTGCTTACCCCATTTCTTTTTCCTTGCAATTTGTCAAAATTACTTGAAAAAGTAAGCATTTTGTAATATAATCTAGAGTATTAAAGGGGAACAGATATGCAGTTAAAGAAGATTGAATTACAAGGATTTAAATCCTTTGCAGATAAAACAGAAATTGTATTTTTAGATGGTATTACAACTATTGTTGGACCAAATGGAAGTGGGAAAAGTAATATTTCTGATGCCTTACGTTGGGTACTGGGTGAACAAAGTGTTAAAACACTTAGAGGCTCTAAAATGGAAGATGTTATCTTTGCGGGTACACAAGTAAGAAAAAAAGTAGGATTTGCTGAAGTATCGATGTATTTAGATAATAGTGATGCTACTTTGCCAGTTGAATACAAAGAAGTAGTTGTGACAAGACGTGTCTATAGAACTGGTGAGAGTGATTATTTAATCAATGATAATGAATGTAGATTAAAAGATATACAAGAAATGTTTATGGATACTGGTGTAGGAAAAGATGGTTATAGTATTATCTCTCAAGGTAAAATAGATGAAATTCTTTCTAGTAAATCAGAAGAAAGAAGACATATTTTTGAAGAAGCTTCTGGTATTGTAAAATACAGAACAAGAAAAGAAGAAGCCTCTAGAAAATTGGTGAATACAGAAAGTACCTTAAATAGAGTCAATGACATATTAGTTGAAATAGAAAATGTGATTGGACCATTAGAGAAAAAAGCAGAAGTAGCAAAGAAATATTTAGTGTTAAAGGAAGAGCTTAAAACCTTTGATGTTCTTTCGTTTATCCATCAAGTAGAAGAAAATAATAACAATTTAGGAAAATTAGATGAGGTTGTTTCTACTTTTGAAAATGATATCACAAAAGAAGAAGACAATGTTAGTAAGATAGAAGCAGAAAAGGAAAATGTAAAGGAACGTTTGCAAGAAGTTTCCTCTAAAATAGAAGAAACACAAACTGATTTTTATGAGATGAACAGTAAACTTGAAAAAATTAATTCAAGTATTGACATTGCAAACACCAATATACAAAATAATAAACAAAATATCGTTAGACTAAATGAAGAAGTAGTGGAAGATACTGAAAAAATTACCACATTAAATGAGGAAATTGAACAAAGACTTGAAAAAAGAAAGTCAATGTCTGACAACAAAATAAAATTTGAAACAGAATTAGGTGAAAAGCAAAAAGCATTAAATGAGATATTACTGACACTAGATAATAGGGGCGTAGAAATTGAGACTTTAAAGGAAGAAATCGACGCTCAAGAAGAAAGAAAATATGACATTAAAGTAGAACTGAGTAGTATTGAAGCAACCATAGAAGCAAATGATACTCAAATCGAAGAAAGAAGAAAAACGATTGATAGAAGTATTACCCAAAAGGATAGTATCAGTTCAACAAAAGATGATATCTATTTAGAGCTAAATAAAATGCAAAAAGAGCAAAATAAGCTACAAGAGAGTATGAATATTATTACTAAAGAAAAAGAGGAAAAGAATGGTAGTCTAAATGAATTTAAAGCAGAAGAAGCGAAAATGAAACAGGAACTTTTAACATTAAATTCTAAATATCATTACTTAGTCAATTTAGAAAAAGAAAATGAGGGATATTACAAAAGTGTTAGAGAGGCATTAGAGTACGCAAAAGGCAGTAATAGCGTCTATGGAACGCTTGCTAGTATTATTTCTACTGATGAAAAATACGAATATGCGATTGAAATAGCACTTGGTGGTTATTTACAAAATATCGTAGTACAAGATGAAAGCGATGCACAAGGTTTAATTGCTTATTTAAAGCAAAACATGCTAGGAAGAGCTACATTCTTACCACTTAATCTATTAAAAGAAAATAGTTTTGATTTAAAGAATAAAGTATCAAAAGCACCAGGTTTTATTGGTGTTGCCTCTGATCTTGTTAGATTTGACAAGAAATTTAGCAAAGCAATTCATTTAAGTCTAGGTTCTACTATTATTGTAGATACGATTGATAATGCTATAAAAATATCAAAGAATTTTAAAAATTCCGTTAGAATTGTGACATTAGAAGGAGAACTTATATCTACTACAGGTAGCATCACCGGTGGACAAACGTCTCATAGCAAAACAGGGCTATTAGGAAGATCTGAAAAGATACAAAAACTAAAAGAAAGCATCGAAGAGAAACAAAATAAATTAGACCAGTATACAAAAGAATATAGCAATATTGAAAATGAAATGGTAGAGTTAGAAAAAACAATTGCTATTAGTAAAGAGAAACTGGATGCTTTCAATATTGAAATTGCTACTTACAATGAAAAATATGAGAATATTAAAAGAGAACTTGAAAAAGTGGAGAATTCTAAAGAAAATACGCAAAATTTATTAAAGCAATTGGAAGAACAAAACAATTCTCTAAAGGCAAAAATAGAAGAAAATGAAAAAGAAATAGAACAGATTGAAATAGAAAATAGTAAAAAACAAGAAATTGTTGATGAATACGCTAGATTTAATAAAGAAAAGCAACAAGAAATTGACTTCCTAAACGAGGATGTCGTTAATTTAAAAATATCACTATCTTCCTTTGATGAAAGTGTTTCTTCTATTGATGAAATGAAAGAAAAAATAGAGCAAGATATCGCAAACTTTAACTTTGGTATTAACAGAAAGAAAGAGCAAATTGTGATTGAGGAAGATGAAATTACTAAATTAGAGGAACAAATCAAGGAATATCAGAACCAAATAGAAGAACAATCTAGTTTTAAAGAAGAATATTCAAAAATTACTGAAGAACTAAAAAATAGCAAGGAAGAATTAGCCAATAAACAAGAAAAGATGGATATTGACATTCTTGCTACTATGAGAAAAGTAGATAAGATTAAAGAAGAAAAAGCAAAGGTAGAGTCAAAGAAAGTAAAGTTTACAATTGAACTCGAAAACTTAAAAAACAAAATGTGGGAAGAATATGAACTTACAATTAGTAGTGCTAAAAAACTTGTTGAAACATTTAATGAAGACTTAACTCCAAAACAAATAGAGAAAAAAGCAGATATCATCCGTACAGAAATAAAGGATTTAGGTGAAGTAACGGTTGGAGCAATTGAGGAATACAAAACAACAAAAGAACGTTATGACTTTATTTCAAACCAACGAGAAGATTTAGAACAAACCAAAAACAAGCTGAATAACTTAATTGCTAATATGACTTCCATTATGAAAACACAATTTGAAAAACAATTTAAGGTTATCACTGAAAACTTTAATGAAACTTTTAAAGAATTATTTGGTGGAGGAAAAGCAGATCTTAAACTTTCAGATGAAAATAATATATTAGAAAGTGGTATTGAAATTGAGGTACAACCTCCAGGAAAAAAATTACAAAATATGATGTTACTGTCTGGTGGTGAAAGAGCATTAACAGCAACAGCGTTGCTATTTGCCATTCTTAAAATTAAATCACCTCCATTTTGTATATTAGATGAAATTGAGGCGGCACTAGATGATGTTAATGTGCATAGATTTGCAGAATATATTAAGAAATACTCAAAACAAACACAGTTTATTGTGATTACACATAGAAAAGGTACGATGGAAGTAGCCTCTTCTACCTATGGTGTTACAATGCAAGAGTATGGTATTTCTAAAATAGTTTCTATGAAACTAAAATAACAGAAAAGGATAGAAAGGGAAAGATAGATATGGATATAACAATTGATGTAGAAGATTACAAATTAAATGTAAGAGCAGCAGCAATTATCATTCATGAAGGAAAAGTACTTGTTCACAAAAATGTTAAAACAAACTATTATGCATTAATGGGTGGAAGAATTTCAATCGGTGAGGATTCTGCTACTACTGCCATTCGTGAAGTAAAAGAAGAACTTGGAAAAGAGATAGAACTTATTGGATGTGCTTCTACAATAGAAAACTTTTTTGAGATGAAAGATTCTAAATATCATGAAATTTTATTTGTATATCTTGCAGAATTTGTAAATGAAGATGATAAAAAGATAACAACGACAATGAAAAATATAGAGGGAAAAGATTATTTACAATATGAATGGCTAGATATATCAAAAATTGATACTTATCCGTTATATCCACTCGTTGCAAAAGATATTATTAAAAACAAAAAGTTCCCTATTCATGTGATACACAATGAATTAAATTAGTAGTAAAATTAAAGCAGTTAAAAGATAAAAGGTAAAAAACAAGATTAGAGAAGGTTAAATAAGGTTAAATCCTTTATTTAATCTTTTTTTCTATGTATAATAAGAGAATATATAAACTAGGCATTTGACAAATAAACATTCGTTTACTATAATTAATATATAATTAGGTGATAGTATGAGAGATATTTTACATTGTGATCTGAATGGTTTTTTTGCCTCTGTGGAATGCTTAAAACATCCAGAATTAAAAAATGTTCCAATGGCTGTTTGCGGTGATCCAGAAACAAGACATGGTGTGATACTTGCTAAGAATGACTTGGCTAAAAAATATGGTGTAGTAACAGCAGAAACAATCTATTCTGCAAAAAAGAAATGTCCAAAACTAGCACTAGTAAAAGCAACTCATAGTGACTATGTCAAATATTCCAATTTAGTGAATCAAGTCTATTTGAAATATACAGAAAGGGTGGAACCATTTAGTATAGATGAGTCATTTCTTGATGTAACAGAAAGTAAAGAATTATTTGGCACACCATATGAGATAGCTTACAAGATAAAAGAAGATGTGAAACATACATTGGGACTTACGATATCGGTTGGTGTTTCTTTTAATAGAATTCTTGCTAAAATGGGAAGTGATATGAAAAAACCAGATGCGATTACCGTTTTATCAAAAGAAAATTTTAAAAATATATTGTTTCCTATGCCTATTTCTGAATTACTGTTTTGTGGTATATCTACTTGTAATACCTTTAATAAAATGAGAATTTATACAATAGGAGATCTAGCAAATAGTGATATTACTAGAATCAGCAAAAAGATTGGGAAACTTGGTTGCATGCTACATAACTATGCTAATGGGATAGATAGTGATTTTGTAGAACTATATGGTACAAAACATACGCCAAAAAGTATAAGCAAAGGAGTTACTTTCCCAGAGGACATTACAGATATAGAACTATTGTCACATATCATTAGAAAACTAACGGATTATATTTCTTCCCATTTAAGAAAAAAGAACTTAACCTGTACAATAGTATGTGTTACTATCAAGGATAATCTGTTTTGTGTTGTGAATCGTCAAAAACAGATTTTTAAGACGAATTTGTTTCAAGACATATCAAGTGTTGCTATTCATATATTAAAGGAAAATTACACAGATAACAGGCCAATAAGGGCTATGACAGTTAGTGTTTCTGGTTTAAAATCACAAGAAGATGAAATACAACTTGATTTATTTAGTATAAACCAAGAAAACCAAAGGGATACACCAAAAGAAAAAATAGAAACTGCAACAAAGACATTAGATAATATACGAAATAAATTTGGAAATAAGATTACATTTGGTAGTATGATAGATAAAAATAGATAGGATATATACACTAAGTGTGTCTACTTTTGTCGAATTTAATCGAAATAATGAAAATATATTGTCAATATTTGAAGTTCAAATTATAATGATGATAGCAATATAGTAAGATATAAATTTGCTAATTAGTAATTTATGAAAGGAGAGGGTGTGACCAAGAGTTATGAACCGTACATAAGTTGTTAGATTAAAAAACAAAAAGGAGAAAAAATCATGAACACAATGATTAAACGGCGCTCCACAAAATCTATACTGGCAACATTACTTATGGCAATCCTCGTATTTACTGGCGCATTTTCCATGACGGCATCTGCAAAGTCTTTCTATCAAGGTGGGGATGTCTTCACGGGTGGTACATATAATGCTGGAGATTTTTCAACGAGTCCTGACAATCGACTTACTGTTAGTGCAATGGCGGAATGGAAACGGGGTACCCCCACAGCTGTTGCGTTAACTCTTCAAAAGTATGAAGGAAATACTTGGACAAACGTTGCTTACTATAGGCTACCAGTTGACGCTACAAGATACACTGCTTTTAAGGACGTAGTTGTTAATCCAAATGCGACTTATCGTATATTATGTGTATGTCAAGGTGAAGGTGCGAACATGGTAACAATTGGTCTTGGTATAGCGACATATAGTATATAGAGTTATCAATATACGAAAGGGGCAGGATATAGGTTATATCCTGCCCCATTTTTAAAAAGTTATTGAAACTATATATTATATAAAATATATAATATAAGTATAGGAAGGTGTTTTTATGAAAAAAATAAATATTGGAATTGTGTTGATAGTATTAGTGTTAGCTTTACTTACCGTGTACATTATAAACGAAGAAAAAACAAAAGAGCAAGATAAGGAAGGTACTTTGGCATTTGTGAATGAATACTTTAAGGTATATAACAAATATTCTGTATTGGAGAAAAAAGATAGAGTTCTTGATAAAGAAATAGATGAGGTAGAGTATAACAATTATATTAATCAAATGAATAAAGATTTATCAGCTTACATAGCACCAGAAAAACAAAAAAGTTTGTTGAATCAATACAAAACAAGACTTGATAATCAAATAATAGGGAAATATATGATGTATGAGTATATCAAAGACATCATAAGAGTGGAACAGTATATATTTCATGAGGACTATCTGTCTCTTTGGTTAAAGACAAAAATAACGGTAGATAGAGATAATAGAGAATTCCCAATATTAGATAAGGAAAGTAAGAAATATATAGGTGAGGTAAAAAAGGAAAAGGGCGAAGAATATTCCTATGAACTCGTGACACTTAAAAAGATTGATAAAATGGAGTATAGGGTTGTATATCATGAATTTATGGATATTGGAAAATATTCTTTTGAAAACGGAAATGGTACAGGAGGCTCACAATGGGGAATGATATTTTAAAAATTAAAAATGTTTCCAAAAAATATGGAAGAAAAGTAGTTATAGATGATTTATCTCTAACTATTGAGTTAGGACAAGTTTATGGATTTTTAGGCCCAAATGGGGCTGGGAAAACAACAACCATTAAGATGATTGTTGGACTTATTAGCATTGATAAAGGTCAAATATTGATTAATGGCTATGATGTTGTAAAACAACATAAAGAGGCTATGAACTCTGTTGGAGCTATTGTAGAATCTCCCGATTTATATGGCTATTTATCAGGTATTTCAAATATTAAATTATATGCAAGAATTCATAATATAAAAAAAGATAGAATTAATGAGGTTATAAAACTTGTAGGGTTGGAAGATAGAATTAAGGATAAGGTAAAAAAATATTCTCTTGGTATGAAACAAAGACTTGGTCTTGCTGTTAGTTTATTACATAAACCACAATTATTAATTCTAGATGAACCGACCAATGGATTAGACCCTGCTGGAATAAAAGAATTAAGAGACCTGTTAAAAAAATTAGCACATGAAGAAAATGTAGCCATATTTGTATCTTCTCATATGATTAGTGAAGTAGAACTTATGTGTGACAAAGTGGCTATTATTGATAAAGGGAAAGTCATCACAAAAAAAGATATCACTAAACAAGAAGATGAAAAAGAGAATGTTTACTTATTAAAAGTATCTTCTATTGAAAAAAGTATGGAATTGCTGACAAATATCTGCAAATGCAAGATTGTGAATGGTGAACTTTTAATTGAGTATGACAAAAAAATTTCTGATGTAATAAAAATATTAATGAATAATGGTATTGAAATCATTGGCTTTCATAAAAAAGAAGAAACTTTAGAAGAGCAATTTTTAGATGTCACAGGAGGTAAGAAATGATGCGATTTTGTAAATTAATCATGAATGAACTAGTAAAAGCATTGAAGAAAAAATCTACCTTAATCTTTAGCATATTTGCCATTATAGCAATATTTCTATCATGTTTACTGGTACATGTTAAAAAAAATTATTATATGGTAGAATATAATTATGGGTTAGTATTGAGTGAAGATGACGCAAAAATAAATTTGGCAATAACAAAAGCAAAGTTAGCATCTGCAAAAGAAGAGGACAAGAAGTTTTTAGCCGAAAATATAAAGGTATATGAATATGTCATAGATAATGGTACTGAAAAAATATTAAATGCAGAATACAAGCAAAATATCATGAATAAACTAATGTCAGAAACTGAAAGATTATATTCTATAGATATGAACTTAAATAAAAAGGATTATGATATACAAAAAGCAAAAGTAGACAGATTATGGGAATTGCTTAAGGGTGGGACTTTTGAAGAATATATAGCGTTTAATAAAGATGAAATAAAAAATAGTTATGAAAATAAAGCAATAACAGAAGAAGAATATATTACTAAAAATGAAGAACAGAACAAAATATTAAAATATGAAATTAGTAAATATTCTTTTAATGATTCTTATTGGAAACAGTCTGTTTTGTCTAATAATTCAAATATTGATTACAAAATAAAAGAAAGATTTGATATAACAAATAAGACGTATATCGATGATAAAGCAGTTGAAAAGTTAAAAGAACAAAAACTAATTAATGAATATAGACTAGAAAATAATGTGGCACCATATTATACTGATGGACAAATTAAATATAATGTGGATTCATATAGTAGATACAAATTTAATGAATTTGCAAACACTATTTCTACAATTTTCATTGGACTTCTCATCATTGTGCTTGCTGCTTCAGCGATATCAGAGGAAACTTCAAGCGGCACTATCAAGTTTATGCTCATAACACCATATAAAAGAGGAACAATTTTACTTGCAAAAATAATTGCTATTACTGTGATATTAATAATATCTATATTAATTATTTCACAAATTAGTGTTATAGTTGGCAATATATCTTTTGGAAGTAATACTAACCCGTACTTGTATGTAAAAGATGGAGTAGTTAATGTCATGTCAACCCATCTTTATGAAACTTTACAATATTTATTAAAGATACCAGGTATTTTAATATGTATGTTATTAGGAATTACATTGTCGACACTTACTAGAAATACTCCTATTTCTGTTATTATAACAGCTGCCTTGTTTATTGCAGTACCTTTTGGAATGACAATACTTAATAATTTTATGGTAATAGATTTTCTGAAATATTTACCGTTTAATAATTTTGAGTTGATTTCAAAAGTGTTTCCAATAGAAACATATGAGACAATCATTACAAGTGTTGTACCAACTACATTAAACTTTTCAATAAAAGTATTAAGTGTGACAGCAATACTTCTTATCATTACTGCATTTGAATCTTTTCGTAAAAAAGATATTGCTTGAAGATAGATTATAGTTTATAGATGATATGTTAGAAAATATTCCACATAACACTTGTTAAATTATATAATTTATGTTAGAATAGGGGTAGATAAATTTTGGTTTAGAAATAAGGATAATTTCTTTCTTGGTTTTCTTTTTAGTAATAACAATAAAATTAAAGGGGAGGCATTTACAATGAAAGCTTATATGGCACGGAAAAAGGGGATTATACCACAATATGATAAAATTATGGCTGCAATAACTCACGCAACAGTTGATGCAGGATTATCCAAGGTAATTGTAGATAGCTTCAACCTTTACCAAGAAGTAATAAAAAAGCTTATCAAAGATGGATATACTGTAAGATTAGAGCAAACAGAAGATGAATTTATCGAATATTATGAAATAAGTTGGGATAAGAGTGTAAAAGGAGAAGAAGGAGTTATTTTGTATGTCGATGACACTCTTTCGCAAATAGGAGAAGAGGATCAAATGAACATCGATAACTTCTTAGATGAAATATACAATCAAGGAGAATAAAGGAAAAACAGTTGGAATTGCAAATGCAGTTTCAACTGTTTTTTTTATATCTTGGTTATTCCTTATTTGTTACTTCCTCCATCATTAGTAAATAGTTCCATTTTCTATCTATTTCTTCTTGCATTTCTTCAATTAAGTGTTTGTTTTCTTCTTTAAATAAATGTTTAAAACGTTTTTGAGTTTTTAAGAACTCTTCTACTGGAAGTTTTTTTGCCGGTTTATACGTAATTTTATATACACCATTTTCTACTTCATAGACTGGCCAAAAGCAAGTATCAATTGCAAGTTTTTCTATTGCTTGTAAATCTTCTGTAGGGTAGCCCCATCCTCTAGGACATGGAGAAAATACAGATATAAATGTCGGTCCATGTGTATAGATTGCCTTTTCTGCTTTTTCATAGATATCCTTTTGATTACCAAACAAAGCAGTTTGAGCAACATATGGTATATTATGATTTACCATAATTTGGGTTAAATCTTTTCTTGGCTGAGATTTTCCTTGTAGTACTTTACCAGCTGGAGAAGTAGTGGTATCTGCATGAAGAGGAGTAGAAGAAGAACGTTGTGTTCCTGTATTCATGTAGGCTCCATTATCATAACATATATACGTAATATCATGATTTCTTTCCATCGCACCAGATAGAGATTGAAAACCAATATCTAAAGTGCCACCATCACCACCGATGGCAATAAATTTAGTATGCTTATCTTGTGGGATTTTTCCATCTTTTCTAAACTTTTCATATGCCTTTTCTGCTCCAGATAAAGTAGCAGAAGCACATTCAAATGCAGTATGAATATAGGATACGTTTTTCCATGCAGTATAAGGATACAAAAAGCTTGATACCTCTAAACATCCTGTAGCATTTGAAATAACGGCATTATCATCTTCTTTTAAAGCATTTAGAATCGTTCTAATAGCAGGCGGTGCACCACAGCCAGCACACATTCTGTGCCCAGCTACAAATCTTGCTTTCTTGTTTACCATTTCTTTTATGTTGTAAGGCATTTAGTCCACCTCCTTGTTATCGAATAAAAATTTTCTTACTTGTGTTATTTTACCTGTCTTTGCTATTTCTTGTAAATCCATATATACACTTTTAATATCTTGTGTTGTCACATCCATACCACCAAGTCCATAAATATAATTGATAGTAGGTATTTGTATATTTTGATGATATAGGGTAGAAGTTATCTCACTAAATAGTGGACCGCTATACGCATTGATTGTATCACTCTTATCAAGAATTGCTAAAGATTTTAAGTGTCTTAATTCTTCTGGGATTTCGTTATAAGGAAGAGGTCTAAAACATCTTGGTTTTAATAATCCTGCTTTGATTCCTTTATTTCTTAACTCATCAACGACATCTTTAGCAGTACCAGCTGTTGAATTTAGCAAAACAATACCATAGTCTGCATCTTCTAGTTGATAAGTTTCATATAACCCATATTTTCTTCCTGTGATTTTTTCAAATTCTTTTGAAACTTCAATAATCACATCTTGAGCATCTTCCATTGCTTTAGCAAGTTCTATTCTTTTTTCGAAATATACTTCCTGCATTGCAAGAGGTCCCATTGAAATGTTTTTTGTGCTATCTAGTAAGTATTCATCTGGTGTATACTCTCCAATGAATTGTTTTACTTCTTCATTTTCCATCAAAGAGATATTTTCAACCGAATGAGAAGTAATAAAACCATCATAACAAACCATAACAGGTAATTTTGTTTTTTCTGTAATTTTGATTGCCATAATTGTATTATCGTAGGCTTCTTGGTTATTTTCACAGTATAGTTGAATAAAACCTGAGTCTCTTGCTCCCATAGAATCAGAATGATCATTGTGAATATTAATAGGAGCAGATAATGCTCTGTTGGCCACAACTAATGTTAAAGGCAATCTCATACCAGACGCAATGTATAGCATTTCAAACATATACGCAAGACCCTGTGATGAAGTAGCACTCATGACTCTTGCCCCTGCAGCGGAAGCACCGATACAAGCAGACATTGCACTATGCTCACTTTCAACCGCAATAAATTCAGTTGAAACAGAACCATTTGCTACAAAGTTTGAAAAGTATTGGGGAATTTCAGTAGATGGGGTGATAGGGTAAGCTGCTACAACATCAGGATTGATTTGTTTCATAGCTGTTGCAACGGCTTCGTTACCACTTAATCTTTCTCTTATTGCCATATTATATTTCCTCCTTGCTATCTTTCATTTCTATTGCTTTAAAAGGGCATACTTTTGCACATATTCCACAACCTTTGCAATAGTCTAAATCGATATTTGTTAAGATACTGTCTTTTTGGTAGATACAACCTTCAGGACAATAAGGAACACATAGCATACAATTTTTGCATTTTTCCTTGCTATGCACTGGAGTTCTATTTTTCCAAGAACCAGTTTTTACATCAAGTGAAGTGCCATCTTTTAAAATAGCAGCACCTCTACCATATATATTATTACTCATCATTAACCTCCTACCACTTCGTCAAAAGCCCTTTTAACCGCATCCATATTAGGAGCCACTACTTCTGGTTTTCTAACAAATTTATGTTTAAAGGATTCTTCCATATCTTTTAGTAATTCTTCTTTTGTCATAATATTGGTAATTTTCACAATAGCAGATAATAGTGCCGTGTTAGGGTAATTGGCTTTTAAACAATCTCTACTAATTTTACTAGCATCAATGGTATATATTTTTCCTTGATAGCCATTTAAACTTTTTTTAATTTCTTCTATACTCTTATCGGTATTGATTAATATCGCACCACTTGCTTTTAGTCCTTTTGTCACTTCGACTGGTCCTATTAGCGTATCATCAACAACCACTACATAGTCAGGCTCATATACATTAGAATGAACTCTAATTGGAATCTCACTGATTCTGTTATAGGCAGTAATAGGAGCTCCCATTCTTTCTGGTCCATATTCAGGAAATCCTTGAATATATTTTCCAGTATTAAAGGCAGCGTCAGCAAGTAACAAAGAAGCAGTTTTTGCACCTTGTCCACCACGACCGTGCCATCTTATTTCAATCATACTTTATCCTCCTTTGATCTATTGTAATAATATGCAATAAAAGAATATTAATACATCAATAGTATATAACCAAAAGGGTGAATAGTCAAGAAAAAATGAAAGATAAAATTAATGTAATTGATTCAATAGATTCGACATAATTTGACAGAATTTAGTTATTATGATAAGATAGCGGCAGTAAATTTTTAATATCCACACTAATAATTTTTTAAGGAGGACTTTGGCATGAACGTTGCTTACTTTACAATGGAACTTGCAGCAGCAAAGATTGGAGAAAGGTTTGAGACGTATTCTGGTGGTTTAGGAGTCCTTGCTGGAGACTATTTTAAGCAAGCGACCGAAGAAAACCGTCCTATTACATTTCTTTCTATCTTGTGGAAACTTGGCTATGCCAGACAAAAAGTAGAGAAGGATAGAATAGTAGATGTTCCTGCTTCTAATGATAAGTGGCAAAATTTTGTAACAGACACAGGACTTACTACTTCAGTCGTTGTGGAAAATCACAGCATCACACTTAAAATTTGGAAATTTAATGATGGGAATCTGTATTTCCTTGATGCAGATTTACCAGAAAATGGACATTATCGCTATCTTACCTATAATTTGTATGGCGGTAATGAAGCGTTTTATGGTCAAGAAGAAAAGGAAAGAATCTTACAGGAAATTATTCTTGGTATTGGTGGTGCAAGGGCACTAGAAGTATTAAATCAACCAATTGATATTTACCATTTTAACGATGGCCATGCCATTTTTGCCGTTCATAAGCTGATAAAAGATTGCATGGACTATGAACATGTAAACTTTGAAAATGCTCTTAATAAAGTCAAGGAGAAAATTCGCTTTACGACACATACAAATGTGACAAGTGGAAACGAGCAACACAGTATCCATGATTTACTTTATCTTGGTGCCGGATATGGCTTAAGTTATGAACAGTTAAGTTTCCTTGGTGGTGATTCATACGGTATGACAGTCGCAGCACTTAGAAGTGCAAAAAAAGTGAATGCTGTAGCAAAAGTACATGCGGAGGCTGCAAATAAGTTATGGGAAGGTGTCAATGGGGCTCCCCCAATATTCCCTATTACTAATGGTGTACACCGGGAAACCTGGCAGCATCACGATATGGGAGTAGCCTTTGAAACACGTAATCCACAAATTGTGTATGAAAAACACCAGGGACATAAGGAAGAACTTCTTACCTTAATTCAAAATAAAAACAAAATAAGGTTAAGGGAAAATTCCTTATTGATTGGCTTTGCTAGGCGTGCTACTAGTTACAAACGCTGGAATCTATTTGCCAAAGATATGAAAGCATTGCAATATGCCATTGAGGTATATAACGTTCAATTTGTATTTTCTGGAAAATGTCATCCAAAGGACTTTAATGGAAGAGCATATATTCAAGAGATATATGATCTATCTACAAAGTATCCAAATAACATCGTCTTTTTGGAGGGCTATGATATCAACCTTGCAAAAGTACTAGAAAGTGGCTCTGATATTTGGTTAAACACTCCTAATGGTCTTGAAGCTTCTGGTACAAGTGGAATGAAGGCAGCTTTAAATGGTGCTATTAACTTTAGTACTTTGGATGGCTGGTGGAAGGAAGCTTATGCAGAAGGTGTCAATGGTTTTAGAATTGATATGAATACTACATGTTTTACAGAAGAAGAACGTAATTTAAGAGATTGTCAATCTTTTTATTTCTTCTTATTTAATGAGGTACTGCCAAAATACCAAAACAGAGACATCTGTGATGAGTGGGAGAATATGATGTATGCTTCTATGCAAACTGCAACAGAAGGTTTTACCACCAAACGAATGATGGCAGAATACTTCGAAAAACTTTATAGCTGATATCTAAGCAGTATTATATGTCAAAAAATACCTTTCAATTTATTTTGAAAGGTATTTTTATTTGTTATAATATACCAACACCAGCGCTTGCATAGCCAACGATTGTATTAAGTAAAATTGAGCCAGATGCTGTAGCTGAAAAGACAAGTAGTAACCTTGTTTGTGCAGTAACAGGTATGTAAAGATTAGGGGTAATGCCATTCATTATAGTTCCTACTGGTATTACTCCTGTCATTGGAGGTAGAAGTATAACACTTGCTCCAGGAATAGGAGTAAATATATTATTTGGTGTAGGAGAAGAATATAACTGTGCTGTTATATTAATCGTAGTATTGGTCAAGGTAAGTGCAACAGTAGTACTAAAAAATGCAGCAAGTGAAGTGATAATACCATCTCTTGGCATTGAGAATGCAAAATTAGTAAGTGTGCCAGCTGGATTGGTTAAGTTAATAGTAGCACCAAGTGCTTCTAACCCACAAGCTCTCTCTCCAAATCCTATAAAACTAGGAATGCCAGCGAATCCTCCTGCAATAGTTGTTAATGTTATTGGCATACCAGATGAGTAAGGAATAATGGAAGAATTACCATTCACACCAGCTGTTCCAGTGGCTCCAGTCGCTCCGGTAGCACCTGTTGCTCCAGTAGTACCAGTCGCGCCAGTGAGACCTTGTATTCCTTGTATTCCTTGAGGACCTGTTGGCCCGGTTGTTCCAGTAATCCCTTGAAATCCCTGAATTCCTTGAGGTCCAGTTGCACCAGTAGGCCCTGTTACTCCGGTATTACCTGTAGGGCCTTGAATTCCCTGAACGCCTTGTATGCCTTGAGGTCCAGTTACACCAGTAGCACCCGTCGCGCCAGTTGCTCCTGTATTGCCAGTAGGGCCAGTAATTCCTTGGGGTCCCTGAATCCCTTGGATGCCTTGCACACCTTGAGGTCCGGTTACACCAGTAGGTCCCTGGATACCTTGATTACCTTGTGCACCGGTTGCTCCAGTCGCACCTGTTGCACCCGTCGGTCCAACGGGACCAGTGACGCAAATGATTTCTGTACAACAACATTCACAAGTACAATCATTGCAACAAGAATTTAAATTTTGATTTACCATTTTAAGCTCCTTTCTATGTATTATCAAATACATTTTCATTTATTGTTTTAATAATGGTGTAATGATAATAGTTAAGATAAATTGCTATTATCAAAAAAGTCTTTATTCTTTAAATAGATTTTGTCATTTGGTTTGATTCTTCCAGCCATTTCGTTATATTCTCTAGAAAGTTCATATTCCCCTAGTTTGTAATAGCAGATACAAAGTTGCAGATAGGGGATATAACCATAACAATCGATGAGACAGAAGCCTCCATTCTGTGTGTTAGGTCTTTTGGTAACAGCGAGTTTATACCAGAAAATAGCAATATTGTATTGTTGCTTTTCAAAGAAATAATTACCAATATTACATGAAATTTCTGCTCTTGGCGTGTCATAAGAGAAACTTCTTAAAAGGGAAAGGAGAGATTCTTTATCTTTTCCAAGGTAGATATAACAATGGTACAAATCAAGACAGGCATTGATGTTATTTTCAATCCATCCTTCTTCTGAATTTAGAAAATCCTCTAATACGGTAACTGCTTTTTCATATTCGTGGTTATAATATAGTTCTCTGGCATAATAATATTTTTCTCTTGCACTAAATGTAATCCCTTCTTCTAGCATTTTTTCATATATTTTTAAATTTCTTTTTGGGTCACCTGCATGTATTTTTTTATGGGTAATAGCTGCGTCGTTGTAAATAACATTACCAGAAGGCGTGATTACTTCATGAATATGACCAGACCATTGAAAGTTTTTTTCTCTTTTTAAGATTCTTTCTCTGCTATAACTAAAAGTAGGCTCACCATTTTCATCAAAAGCAGCGTTATAGTTTAACATCACAACATCTGTATTAGGGTCTAATGTACTTTTTAAGTTTTTAATAGCAATTCTATCTTTTTCCAGTATAATATCATCTGCATCTAACCACATGATATATTCTTTCGTTGCTTTTGAAAAAGAATAATTTCTAGCTTTGGAAAAATCATCACACCATTCAAAATCGTATACTTTTCTTGTATATTTTTTTGCAATATGTTTTGTCTTATCCGTAGAGCCGGTATCCACAATAATAATTTCATCTGCTATTTCTTTTACATTATCAAGGCACCTTCCGAGAACATCCTCCTCATTTTTTACAATCATACAAACACTTAACGTTATCATAACGACCTCCTAGTTTTATATAGTAATATATGAAAAGTAGCATACAAATGTTATCGACAAAACTCGTCCTAAAATTAAAAACGCAAAATATTTCAATTTACTTTGCCATAAAGTATAATAATAGTATGAAAAAACAGATAAAATTAATGATGATAACCGTTCTTATTGTTTTTACTATTCGTTTAGCAAATGCAATCTATACTTATCATTTTAAATACGAAAATGAGGAAGGATATTCTAGAAAAAATTGTATGATTATACAATTACAAAAGGTAAGTGATGAAAAAATAACCTATCTTGTGGAGTATAATCATAATAAATTTTTACTAAATTTGTATGGTAAAAAAGAAGAAACGATAGATTTTGAAAGATACGGAAAGTTTCAATATGGAGATGTGATCTCATGTAGGGGAAAGATAACAATACCACAAAAGCTAGGAAATCCTTATGAATTTGATTATAAACTATATTTGAACTCATTAGGAATTAGTCGGTATCATAAGTAGTTATGATATGGAAAAAGTAGGAGAGAGGTTTGGTAATCCTATCCTAAAACTTGGCTATTTTTTAAGAAATGCTATTACATATAGGATGAATAGTATTGCAAAAGATAGTAGTTTAGAGTTATTCAAAACAATGATATATGGCGAGGATATTGAATTAGAGGAAAATATAGCCAGTTTATTTGATAAGAATGGTATTACACATATGCTTTCTGTTTCTGGTATGCATATGACCTATTTATTAATGGTAGTAGGTTTTATTGTAAAAGGGAAAAGAACCAGAACTATCGTTGGTATCTACGGTATTATTTTAATACTATTTACCGTCATATCTGGACTTTCAATCTCAGTTATAAGAGCCTGTATTATGAGTTTATTAGTTGTTACTCAGAAATATAAAAAGCAAAAAGTAAATCGTTACTTTAATATCACAATTGCCTTTCTTTATGTACTTATTATTAATCCTTATAGCATCTTTAATTTAGGATGCATTATGTCTTTTTTATCTACTTTAGGTATTATTTCATTCTACCAATTTATTTATAGTTATTTTGATACCAGATTTTCATTAAATATTGTCACAAAATTTATTGTTAGTACTATTTCTCTTAATCTTTCTTCACTTGCCATGATATTACCAGTGCAGGTATATTTTAGTGGTTCCTTTGAGCTAATTTCCGTTCTCTCAAACCTAGTAGTTAGTGTTCTATTATCCTTTCAATTTCTAATAGGATTTTTTACGTTATTTTGTATCTTTATTCCATATATTTCTCATATACTCGTTTTTTCCAATATTACATCACTTAGACTTATTCTTCAATTATTAGAGTTCATGAAAGATATCAACTACCTTACTATTTCT
Organism: Clostridia bacterium; assembly: GCA_028692955.1. Classification (GTDB taxonomy): domain Bacteria; phylum Bacillota; class Clostridia; order TANB77; family CAG-465; genus CAG-465. The sequence goes on along the minus strand of JAQUWH010000003.1, from coordinate 6,243 downwards.
ATTCCAAGACAATCTCTATTTGAAATTTTTAGCTATTATCTTTTATTAGGAATTTTTAGCTATAAAAAATATATTCCAGCTTTATTTGATAAGAAAAACAAAAATATCGTAAGAAATATTGCTTTTTTACTCACTATTTTAATTGTTTTGTATAATATATCAATGTATATCTATCGTGTTTATTTTGAGGAATATATATATTTTTTTAATGTAGGCCAAGGGAATATGGCAATAATACGAAAAAATAGAAAGATTATGGTAGTCGATATAGGATCTACTAGTAAAAACTTAGCCTCGAATATATTAAGTAATTTTCTAAAAGCAAAAGCAATTCATAAAATTGATGCTGTTTTTTTTACACATCTACATGATGATCACATCAATGGGATGGCAGAAATAATAGAAAAGGTAGTTGTCAAAGAAGTATATTATTCTATACCAAAAAAGGGAGAAGATGTCATAGAAAAGCTATTAATTGCAAATAATATTCCAAGAAAAATAGTTAGTAGAGATGAGGAAATCACAATTGGAAAAATAAAAGTAAAAGTACTCTCGCCACCGGATGAAAAAACAATCATAGCAGAGGATAGTTTAAATGCAAATTCACTTATCTTATTAGTAAATACGAACAGTAAAAAAATATTATTTATGGGAGATGCCACAATAGAAAGTGAAAGAGAGCTACTAAAGCACTCTAAAATGATAGGAGAGATAAAAAATATAGATGCAATTCAAATTGGGCATCATGGTTCAAATACATCCAGTGGTGCTGATTTTTTAGCAAATATCAATGCTTGTACAGCTGTAATATCTTCAAAAAAAGAAAAATTTGGGCATCCTAACAAAGAGACAATAGATAAACTGAATCGTTTTGGCTTTGATATAAAGATAACAGAATTGAGTGGAGCTATAAAATTAAAGTAATATTAACACAAAAATCCCAAATTTTGTATAAAGTATGAAAATTAGTTAAAAATATAATTAAGGTGAGAAATATGAGTAACAAAACAAAATATAGAATTATTATTGCAGGAGTTACAGTTTGTTTATTAATAGCAGGGGTTGTCATAGGAATTGTGGTTTCTATGAAAAATCATGATGATTCATATATCGTAAAGAAAGAGCCGATTATAGAAGATGAGGTAAACGTCTATCAGACAGTATCTACTAAAACGTATGATATAGAGCTTACCTATATTGATTATTACAAGCTATGTAATGAGAAGATAGAAAGTAAAGAAATCGTATATGGAATAACATTAGATAAATTAAAAGAACAAGAAGTGTCAAAACAAAAAGAGAAAAAATTAGAATATAACATAGAAGAAGAAAGTAATGAACGTCTTGTATACAAAAGAGTGATTAATAGTAATTGTCCAAACCACTTTAATGTTAAATTAGAAGAAGGAGTGGTTAATATCTATAACGTAGTAGATGATAGTGTTAGTACATTATATAAGACAATTGACATATCACAAGAATTGATACGCCCAGAGTTACTTGAAGAATTAAATGAAGGCATTAAAGCAAATTCACAACTTGAGTTAAATCTAATTATAGAAGATATTGAAAGTTAAAATAGATTTATAGAAAAAAGAAATCCTAGCCACATATTGTAGCTAGGATTTTGAGATTATAAATCACATTTGATTTTAAAATCGTTTACAAATGACTTGTAATCTTTGTTAAGGTGTTTTACGTCTTCTTTATTATATACTCTAGCAGAGTATATAAACTCACAGTTATCTTGTGGGCGTATATATTTTACCTTGTAGTGCGCAAAAGTTATATAATTCAATTTCTTTGATGCGACGAGGACATCATCTCCAATCATCAATTGTTTTGTTCCATTTGTATATATGGAGTTGCCTGACCATACTGCAATAGCCCTTGTTGATGTTGTAAACTCGTTAATGATTAATTGACCATAAGCAAAAAAAGCAGGGTAAAGGGTGCAAAGAGAAATTTGATGTTTATTGTTATCAAAATATCTCTTTGGCGGCGGAATAGGTGCAGAGGTCTTAGTCGCTTTTTTTAAGAACTGTACTTCTACATCAAGGCATCTTGCTCTTAATGCCATATTTTTATCTGACGTAAGCAAGACGACATTTTCCTTTTCTTTAGCGCAATATTGAATTATGCAATCATCAGGACTTTCGTAATTCTCGTCAATCAATACTGTCTCGAAATTATCTGGATTTTCTGCTGCAGAGTTTAGAATATGTCTAGCATCAAAACCAGATTGATCATTGCCAAGTTGTAACTTAGTGAATTCATGTATTGAGACACTTGTGAAGACGATTTTATGTCCTTCATTTATCCTATTAGAGATAAATTCAAGAATAGAATCAACACCCGATATAGAGGCATCAATAACATATTTTTTACCGTTTTCAGTGTCATCTACCTTGACATCCCCTTGTGAAGTAAAGTTGCCTGGAAGTACTATTAATTCTTTATTATTTGCTATCTGTTCTTTAATCCGCTTCTGAATGATAGGGTGCTTCTGAAGAGTTGTATTAATAGCAGAATAAGATAATCCTGTAAGTTGTTCTAATTCTTTAAAACTAGTAGCCGTCTTAGCCGCCTCTTTAATCCGCTTGCAATCTTCTTCAATCATTTTGTTAGTACGTTTTGCCATATAGAACATCTCCTTAAATTAAATAAAACTAGATAAATACGTTTTGACAATAATAAAAAACTCTCCTCCTTCTTATTTAAGAATAAAATAATGTAATCCAACTCCTAATATTATATAGCACTTAACATAAAAAGTAAAGTGATTAGCCTGCTTTTATATAAAAAATAAGACATATGCTATTACATATGTCTTATTTTAAATTATATATTTTCAATAATTATACTATCATTTTTTTTTGTTAGATGGTAAGTTGTATTTTCTTTTAAATTTCCTTTTAAAAATTCTATCGCAAGTAAATCTTCAATATGTTTTTGGATAGCACGTCTTAATGGTCTAGCACCAAACTTTTCGTTATATCCCTTTTCAACAATATACTTCACAACATCTATGTCATAGGTAAAGAGTATATTCTTTTCTTTTGTTTCATCTTGTAATTCTTTTAGTAGTAAATCTGATATTTGTGTCAGTGTATCAAGTTCTAGTTTATTAAAGGTAATAATATCATTAATTCTATTTAAAAATTCAGGGCTAAAGAATTCTTTTAATGCTTCTCTTGTTTTAGAATCAAGTAATTCTCTATCAATTGCATTGGTTGCAAAACCATAGCCATCACTTTTGAAATTAGTACCAAGGTTAGAAGTAAGAACGACAATCGTATGTTTAAAAGAAACACTTCTGCCTTGAGAATCCGTTAATTTTCCGTCATCTAAAATTTGAAGTAATATATTAAAGATACTTGGATGTGCTTTTTCAATTTCATCAAATAGCACAATACTATATGGATTTCTTCTTACTCTTTCTGTTAACTGACCTGCCTCATCATAACCTACATATCCAGGAGGAGAACCTATCAATTTAGAAACAGAATGTGATTCCATATATTCTGACATATCTAATTTTATAATAGCCTCCTTGTTATCAAATAATTCATAAGCTAGTTCTTTGACAAGTGCTGTTTTACCAACACCAGTAGGACCAACAAAGATAAAAGAAGGAGGTCTTTGTATATTTCTAATATTGGCTCTTTTACGTAAAATAGAATTAGAGATAGATTCTATTGCTAAATCTTGACCAAGAATTCTTTTGCTTAAATTTTCTTTTAAATGTAATAACTTTTCTGTTTCTGTTTGTTTCACACGCATAACAGGTATTTTTGTCCATAATTCCACTACTTGAGCAAGATTATCAAAAGAAACTTCTTTTGGCTTTTGTTTCTTTATCAAACTATCAAGTTTACTTTGAATTTTACATTGTTCTTCTTTTATTTTAGCAGCTTTTTCATAGGCGTCAATTTCAACTACATCTTTGTTTTTATCATCTTTTTTCTCTAATTCATTTTCGATTTCTTCTTCTTCAGAAGTGATTTTTTCTAGTTGTATTTGTAGTTTTTCAATCTTTGCAAGTAAAGTGTCCTCAAGGTTTACTCTAGCACAAGCTTCATCAATTAAATCGATGGCTTTGTCTGGTAAAAACCTATCATGTATATACTTTTCAGATAAACTAACGGCTTGTTTTAATATTTCATCTGGTATAGTTACTTTATGATACTCTTCATAGTATCCTTTAATACCTTTTAATATTTCGAAACAATCTTTACTACTTGGTTCATCCACAACCACAGGTTGAAATCTTCTTTCCAACGCACTGTCTTTTTCAATATATTGTCTATATTCTTTTAGAGTAGTGGCACCAATTAGTTGTACAGAGCCATTGGCAAGAGCGGGCTTTAACATATTAGCAGCGTTCATTGAATTATCATGCTCTAGTCCACCAACAATATTATGTACTTCATCAATAGCAAGGATAATATTTCCTAGAGATTTACTTTCATCAATTAGTCCCTTAATTCTAGACTCAAACTGTCCTCTAAATTGTGTGCCTGCAACTAAAGAAGTCATATCAATCATATATACTTCTTTATTTACTAATTTACCAGGTACATTACCGTTTACGATTTCTTGTGCCAATGCATTAACGATGGCTGTTTTACCAACACCTGGCTCACCAATTAAAGCGGGATTGTTTTTACTTCTTCTATTTAATATTTGTATCATTCTTGAAAGTTCACGTTCTCTACCGATGACTTTATCAAGTTTTCCATTTCTTGCTTTTTCTGTTAAATTTTCACCAAAAGTGTCTAAATATTTTGTCTTTTTCTTCTTTTTTTTATCTTTCTTTTCTTCTTTTTCATCAGTATTGCTATCTTCATTATCTTGTTTTCTATTGCTAAATAAATTAGAGAAACCAAATCCCATTTTAGGTTTTGATTCGCTATCTAAATCCTCATCAGAGTTTTCGTCCATAGACCCCAATCCAAGACCGCCAAACATACCATCTAGTTGTTTTGACATATTTTCCATATCCTCAGGTGAAATATTTTCCATCTCTTTCATAATGTTAGAAAGAGGGTCGATACCTTGCTTTTTGGCACAATCAACACATAAGCCAGTTGTTTCACCAGTGGGCTTACCTTCGCTATTAAATTTATTTAAAAATATGACAGCCATATTCTTTTTACATACTGAACATAAAACCAAATTTATCATCTCCATATATATTGTATATGATATACAATATATAAAGTATAACATATTTGCTAGTAGTTTACAAGATATTGCTACTTTAGATTCGAAAGAATGTATATTAGAAATGATAAAAGGGGAAAATAGGGATAAAGGAACAATCAAAAAAAGATGTCGAAAATAGTTGCAAAAAGAAGTGGCATACGATAAAATATAAATAATATATGTTATATAATACAACTATTAAAAATGTAAACAATAGTTAATATAATAATGTAAAAATGGAGGAATTGGTAGTGAAAACAAAGGAAAATGCAAAGAGAGGTATTAGTCTTATCACGTTAGTTATAACGATAATCGTAGTTATCATATTGGCAGCTGCAGTAATACTAACATTAAATAACAATAATCCAGTAGAGAATGCAAAAGAAGCAACTTTTAGAAGTGATATAGCAAGTATTAATGAGCAATTAAATCTATACGCTCTAAATGAACTTGCTAAAAACGACGGAACATTTGATATAACAAGTATGAATGGAAAAGTATCGGATTATGTACCAGGAGTGACTCAATATGATAGTGAGTTAAAAGTAGAACAAGGCAAACTAGTATATACAGGATCAGATACAAAAAGAGCACAAATGGTAGAGGAGATTATAGGAAAAACAAGTACAGTAGAAGTGGGTGGATTAAAATATAACAAACCAAATCTATCGTATTTACCAAGCGCTACCACAAAAGCAGTAAAATGGGATGCAAGTAACGTAGAAAGTGAAATGGAAATATCAGCAGCAGATAAAGATTCAAGCTGGTATGACTATGCACAAAAGAAATGGGCAAATATATATACAAATAATAATGGTAACAAAGCATACTGGGTATGGATACCAAGATATGCGTACAAGATAGATCATCCACATACAACGACCGCAGAGAAAATTAACATCAAATTTTTAAGTGGAACAAGTAATGTAGCAAGTGATGGAGGCAGTCTAGAAGGATATACAGTGCATCCAGCATTTACATTTGGGGAAACACAACTTTCTGGAATCTGGGTAGCAAAATACGAAGCAAGTAGTT
>JAQUWH010000012.1 GCA_028692955.1 Clostridia bacterium | reverse complement strand
GTAGCGCTTGGTAAATACGATAGATTTGGTTTGTTATACTTTAATCCACCTACTTCTACTGTACTTGTTTTTCCTACAATCTCCTCTACCATTTGTGCTCTTTTTGTATCTGATCCTGTATATACTAGTTTTCCTTGTTCTACTTTTAGCTCACTATCATATTGAGTCACTCCTGGTACATAATCAGATACTTTTCCGTTCATGCTTGTCACATCGAATGTTCCGTCATTTTTTGCAAATTCATTTAAAGCGTAGAGATTTAATTGTTCATGAATACTTGCCACATCACTTCGAAAAGTTGCTTCTTTAGCATTTTCTACTGGATTATTGTTATTTAATGTTAGTATCACGGCAGCTGCCAATATGATGACAACTATAATTGTAATCACTAGCGTTATTAAGCTAATACCTCTCTTTGCATTTCCCTTTGTTTTCATTTACCAATTCCTCCATTTTTGCATTATTATATGTATTTTTTTCTTACAGTTCCAACCCCACGGCAAGCACGGGGCGGAACCCGTGGCTGACGCCACTGCTACCGATGATCGAAGCAGCCGCAAACACACCCGCATAAGAACCGCTGCTGAAATGGCCACCACGCAACAGACAAGGCTGAGAGGCATGACCGACTAGCATGTAATCTGCATTCCATCCTCTTGCAACTTGACCTCCACTTGCTGAATCTCTTGCTGTATCTTGTAACCAGTCCCAGTTTCCTGTTCCTGATGCGTATCTTCCATAATAACTATGTACGTTAGAAGTCTCCCACAAGGCATCACCTTTTTTGTTTGCAAAATTTGCATATGTTGCTGCTGTTAATCTTTTCCTAATAATATTTTGTGACTCCGCATTTCCGGAATTCCAAAGATTTACTCCTCCTTGGCCGTAATACGCTCCACCTTCTTTTTCTTCGTCTCCTGGTTCATATACATCATAATATTTCGCATATTCTGTTTTTACTTTGTTACTTTGTACATGCTCTGCTTTCATATGTGCTCCTGTATAAGGGTTACCATTATTTAATACAGATGCTACATATTCATATGCTCCTCCAGCCATATCATATACTCCATATATATTTCCTGTTGTACTTGCTTTTACTCCATTAGTTGTGTTATATTTTGCTAAATTTGCATTCCCCTCTGCTAAATTTACTGTATCTTTACTTGCTCCTGCATATCCTGTCTTTAACTTATACGATCCTGCTGTCCAATCTCCGTATGGGTTATTCCATGGTTCTTGTCCATATATGCTTTGGCATAAATATGCTACTGCTCCCCACTCTATATTTTTCATTTGATGTGTATCTACATTACTATCTGTTCCTACGCTTCCGCCACTACTTGTCATATTCATGCTGACTGTTTGTGCATTTCCTGTTGTTATTGCTCTCCAACTATATACATCTGGCAATACTCTTACTTGCAAGGCTGTGGTATTTCCTCCTCCAGTATAACCATCTGAAGTTACTTTATTGGGATCTGAACTACTTGCTTCATACTTTGCTACCCATATTCCACTTAACTGTGTTTCTCCAAACGTAAATGCTGGATGTATTGTATATCCTTCTATACTACTTCCATCACTTGCTACATTACTTGTTCCACTTAAGAATTTGATGTTAATTTGTTCTGCTGTTGTTGTGTGAGGATGATCTATTTTGTATGCATATCTTGGTATCCATACCCAATATGCTTTGTTTCCATTATTATTTGTGTATATATTTGCCCATTTCTTTTGTGCATAATCATACCAACTTGTATCCAAGTCAGCTGCTCCAATTTCTATTTCACTCTCTACGTTATTTGTATCCCATTTTACTGCTTTAGTGGTTCCTGTTGGTAAATACGATAGATTTGGTTTGTTATACTTTAATCCACCTACTTCTACTGTACTTGTTTTTCCTACAATCTCCTCTACCATTTGTGCTCTTTTTGTATCTGATCCTGTATATACTAGTTTTCCTTGTTCTACTTTTAACTCACCATCATATTGAGTCACTCCTGGTACATAATCCGATACTTTTCCATTCATACTTGTTATATCGAATGTTCCGTCGTTTTTAGCAAGTTCATTTAGAGCGTATAGATTTAATTGCTCATTAATACTTGCTATATCACTTCTAAAAGTTGCTTCTTTTGCATTCTCTACTGGATTATTGTTATTTAATGTTAGTATTACTGCAGCTGCTAATATGATGACAACTATAATTGTAATCACTAGCGTTATTAAGCTAATACCTCTCTTTGCATTTCCCTTTGTTTTCATTTACCAATTCCTCCATTTTTGCATTATTATATGTATTTTCTTCTTAAAGTGTCAACCCCACGGCAAGAACGGGACGGAACCCGTGACTGACGTAGCTGTGACCGTCGTGCGAGCCAGCTGCAAACACACCCGCACCAGAACCACCGCCGAAATAGCCACCACGCAACAGACAAGGGCGATAGGCATGACCGACTAGCATGTAATCTGCATTCCATCCTCTGGCATACTGACTGCCACTTGCTGAATCTCTTGCAGTATCCTGTAACCATGCCAAGTCTCCTGTTCCTGATGTGTATCTTCCATAATAACTATTTCCATTTGATATTTCCCATAGTGCATCACCTTTTTTGCTTGCAAAATTAGCATATGTTGCTGCTGTTATTCTTTTTCTAATGATATTTTGTGACTCCGCATTTCCTGAATTCCATAACGTTACTCCACCTTGGCCGTAATACGCGCCTCCTTCTTTTTCTTCGTCTCCTGGTTCATATACATCATAATATTTCGCGTATTCTGTTTTTACTTTGTTACTTTGTACATGCTCTGCTTTCATATAGGAACCTATATTTGAATTTCCATTATTTAATACAGATGCTACATATTCATATGCTCCTCCAGCCATATCATAGATGCCATAGATATTTCCTGTTGTACTTGCTTTTACACCATTAGTTGTGTTATATTTTGCTAAATTTGCATTTCCTTCTGATAATCCGCCACTATCTTTGCTTGCTCCTGCATATCCTGTCTTTAACTTATATGATCCAGCTGTCCAATCTCCGTATGGGTTATTCCATGGTTCTTGTCCATATTGACTTTGGCATAGGTATGCTACTGCTCCCCACTCTATATTTTTCATTTGATGCGTATCTATATTAGTGCTAGTTCCTACACTTCCATCATTACTTGTCATATTCATACTTACTGTTTGCATATTTCCTATATAAATAGATCTCCAACTGTATACATCTGGTACAACTCTTACTTGCAAGGCTGTAGTATTTCCTCCTCCTGTATATCCTGATCCGTCTACTTTATTAGGATCAGAACTACTTGCTTCATATTTTGCTACCCATATTCCACTTAACTGTGTTTCTCCAAACGTAAATGCTGGATGTATTGTATATCCTTCTATACTACTTCCATCACTTGCTACATTACTTGTTCCACTTAAGAATTTGATGTTGATTTTCTCTGCTGTTGTTGTATGAGGATGATCTATTTTATATGCATATCTTGGTATCCATACCCAGTATGCTTTATTTCCATTATTATTGGTATATATATTTGCCCATTTCTTATTTGAATAGTCATACCAACTTGTATCTTTATCTGCTGTTGTTATTTCCATTTCGCTCTCTACGTTACTTGCATCCCATTTTACTGCTTTTGTGGTAGCGCTTGGTAAATACGATAGATTTGGTTTGTTATATTTTAATCCACCCACTTCTACTGTACTTGTTTTTCCTACAATCTCCTCTACCATTTGTGCTCTTTTTGTATCTGATCCTGTATATACTAGTTTTCCTTGTTCTATTTTTAACTCACTATCATATTGAGTCACTCCTGGTACATAATCCGATACTTTTCCATTCATACCTGTTATATCGAATGTTCCGTTATTTTTTGCAAGTTCATTTAAAGCGTAGAGATTTAATTGCTCGTGAATACTTGCTACATCACTTCTAAAAGTTGCTTCTTTAGCATTTTCTACTGGATTATTGTTATTTAATGTTAGTATCACGGCAGCTGCCAATATGATCACTACGATTATCGTTATAACTAACGTGATAAGACTAATACCTCTCTTTGCATTTCCCTTTGCTTTCATTTACCAATTCCTCCATTTTTGCATTATTATATTAACTATTGTTTACATTTTTAACAGTTGTATTATATAACATATATTATTTATATTTTATCGTATACAACTTCTTTTTGCAACTATTTTCGACATCTTTTTAATCAAAATTGGATTCATTCATTTATTTTGTGTATATTCATTATATTTTATGCGAAGTATCTTTCCCAATAAAAATAAAGTAAATTTAATTGATTTTTTATAGAACACGAAAAAAAGATTTAGTATCTCTACTAAACCTTTTCTCCTATTATTTTAACTTTTCTTCAATTAACTTAGCAATCTCATTTGCTTTTTTTGTAATATACTCTTGGTCTTTCCCTTCAATCATAACTCTAACTAACGGTTCTGTACCAGAAGTTCTAATAAGTACTCTTCCCTTTCCAGCAAATTCTTCTTCCACTTCTTTGATTTGTTTTACAATTTCTTCATCTTTATCAAAATCAAATTTCTTGTCATTATTTACTTTTGCATTAATTAAAACTTGTGGGTAAATATCAATTATTTCACAAAGCTTTGATGCTACTACTTTTTCTTCCAATAAAATTTGTAGCAACATTAAAGAAGTAAGGATGCCATCTCCTGTTGGATTATAATCCAAGAAAATAATGTGACCTGATTGTTCTCCGCCAAGATTATATCCATTAGCAAGCATATCTTCTAGTACATATCTATCTCCAACTTTTGTTTGCACTAAATTTAAATTGTTTTCTTTTGCATATACATTTAAACCTAAATTACTCATCACAGTAGCAACCACAGTATCTTTTGCTAATTTTTCTTTACTCTTTAAGTATTTAGAAGCAATGGCAAGCATTTTATCTCCATCAATTAAATTACCTTTTTCATCGATAGCTAAACATCTATCTCCATCACCGTCATAAGCAATACCTAAATCATAACCATTTTCTAATACATATTGTCTTAATCCTTCTAAATGGGTAGATCCACAGTTATCATTAATATTAATACCGTTTGGTGTGTTATTAATAATCGTAAAGTTAATCCCTAAATCAGAAAATATCTTTTCTGCAATTTGTGAAGTAGCCCCATTAGCCGTATCAATCACTACTTTAAAATTTTTATTCAAATGTTTTAATATACTATCCCTAAAAATACCTTCTATAAAGTAAATATATTCATAGACTAAATCTTCTCCAGATTCAGAAATTCCTATTTTATCATTTACCGCAGTTAGTTCACTCATTCTATCAGAATCCATTATCTCTTCGATTTCTTCTTCAATAGAATCAGATATTTTCATGCCCTTATTGCTAAAATATTTCACGCCATTAAACTCATACGTATTGTGTGAAGCCGAAATAACAACACTAGCATCTGCATTTAATTTTTTTGTTAAGTATGCAACTGCTGGAGTGGGTAACACTCCTAATGTTTTAACATTCGCACCATAACTTAAAAAACCAGATATCATAGAACTTTCAATTAATGTTCCGGATATTCTAGTATCTCTACCAATGAGTATCGTTGGGTAGTGGTCACTATGTTTTGATAAAACATGCGCACCAGCTTTTGCCACTTTAAATACCAATTCAGGTGAAAGTTCAGTATTAGCAATTCTTCTAATACCATCTGTACCAAAATATTTTCTCATAATATCCCCCTTAATGACAAAAAAATTACATAGATATTTTTAGCCATTTATCATATTCTACTTTAATTTTATCTTTAACTTGTATTGGAGTAAGAAACGTTGTGTCAATGACTAAGTCATAGTTTGACATGTCATCCTTTCTTATTCCATAAAGTGTAAAATATCTTTCATTTTCAAGATTAAATCTTTTGATGATATCTTGTTTTTGATCCTCTAATGTATCAAATTTTTCTGTAGTTTTTCTATTGGGATCAAAAAATGCTCTTTTTGCTGAAGTATCAATGTCAACTTTTAAGTATACTTTAAAAGAATGCGGAACGGCATACCAACCTAAACGAGCATCTATAACTAGATTATCATTTTCTTTAGCATATTCTGCAGCACTTTTTTCTATTTGCAAGTCAATCTCTGGATGAGTTGTTAAATAAATGTTAAAATTAGTAATATCCATTCCTTTTTCTTTGGCTAGATTTCTTACATAGTCACCATTTCTATAAATGATATATCCCAAGTCCTCTTTTAATAGGGTTGACACTGTCCCCTTACCGCTTGCTAAATCACCTGCTATTGTAATGATATGTCTGTTTTTTTTCATAAATTACTCCTCAACGATATCCTTTACATCATCACTGATTACATTAGCATTAGCAGATTTATCTACGTACTCTCCATTGATTAACACTTTTACTTTCCCATCCACAATTTCTTGTGAAGCAACATCTACAGCATCGTGTATATCTCTATCGCCTTCCATTAATCTTCTATTTTCTATATTTCTTGCTCTTTTTGCAATAGCAAGTGCAGATTCATATCTATTACCTGCCTTTGGCATTATTTTTGATATATTTGGATTTGCTAACATACTATTTCCCCTTTCAAAATTATACTTTATATTTTAACACATTTATTTGATTTATACAACTTTTTTTCTTAATTTGACAAATAACTATACTCATTTGTTATACTATGTTTATCGTATTACAAATATACATGTACGCTATGTTGACATAATTATGTTTTTGTGGTATAATATTAGTGTCTTTAAACATTAATCCAAATTAATTATAGGAGGAAATTATTATGAAAAAAGTTCGGAAAACAATCAGTATTCTTACTGGGTCCACTGAGAGGTGTATCCAAGAATTTAAAGTGTTCTTTCCACTTTTTGCTAAAGAGCAAAAAGTGGTTTCCGCAAAAATAAACTATGAAATCGGAAACATTCCTACGAAAAATACTCCAGCAGAAGAATACCCACTGATAATATACACCAATGACCTGGCATTTTGCCTAGGGGATGTATCAGCTGGCTATGGAGGTACAGGTCCACACGGTACCGTTGAGGTGCTTAAATGGCTCGATTTTCAATTTGACGAAAATGAGGTGTACAAGCGCCGTGAAAATGGCATTACCTCGTTCCAACTAACAATTTAACAAAACTATCCGGTTGAGATTTCAGCCGGATATTGTTATATCTATTTTTGCATAATTTTAAAATTCACATATTGTAGTGATGCCACATGGTAAAAAGGTATCGCTATTTTTTTGTTTAATTCCAATTTCATCAAATGAAACTTTTTTTATTTTTTTGTTAATTTCCATTTTAAGTACATTAGAAATAACTGTACCTGATAATCCACCAGTATAAGTGTTCACCATAACAAATAACGGTTTTTCAGTAAGTAGCTGTGAACATAATTCGATTAAGTTTGAAAAATCGTTTTCTATACTCCAAACTTCACCATTTGCACCTCTACCATAAGAAGGTGGGTCCATAATAATCGCATCGTACTTGTTGCCTCTTCTAGTTTCTCTTTTGATAAACTTAATGACATCTTCCACTATATATCTAACTGGTTTATCCTTCAGCCCACTTGCTACCACGTTTTCTTTTGCCCAAGTTGTCATCCCTTGTGAAGAATCGACATGACATACACTAGCACCTGCATACAAACATGCAACGGTTGCTCCACCAGTATAAGCAAAAAGATTTAACACTTTAATTTCTTTTCTGGTTTTGATTTCTTTTGAAATTTTTTCTATCATATAATCCCAATTTGTAGCTTGTTCTGGAAATAGCCCAGTGTGTTTAAATCCCATTGGTTTAATATTAAAAGTCAGGTCCTTGTATTTTATTTTCCAACTATCTCTTATCTTTTTTAATTTTTCCCAGTGTCCTCCACCTTTGTTACTACGTAGATATCTAGCATGGGCTTGTCCCCACATGTTATCATTTGTTTTTTTACTCCAAATAATTTGTGGATCTGGCCTAATTAAAGTATATTCTCCCCATTTTTCTAATTTTTCACCAGACGCCATATCTAGTAATTCATAATCTTTAAAATCATTGCTAAAACGCATATTCTATCTCCTTTACTCATAAAATCTATTAGGTGTTAACATGAAATATTACAAAACATATCACGTTAAAAATATAATAAAACTATTGTTGTTTGTTGTCACATTAGCCATACTACTCCTACTATCAAAACAAAACTTTGAATCTGTAAGAGATAGTGTTGTTGTATTCCTATCTAATGTGCTTCCTTCCTTATTTCCGTTTATCTTGTTTACTGAAGTTGTATTGCATACTAATATTGTTTCCCTCTTATCAAGAATATTTGGTAAAATAACGGCTCACCTATTTAAAGTAGACAAAAACTGTACATCGGCAATTATGATAGGATTCTTATGTGGTTTTCCTATGGGTGCCAAAACAGTAAGTTCGTTATATCAACAAAATAAAATATCAAGAAGAGATGCAAAAGTACTATTATCATTTGTGAATAATTGCAACCCTGCTTTTATTTTATCAACTATTGGTATTGCTATCTTCTATCAATTACAAATAGGAATCATATTACTTATTTCACATATCATATCTTCCATTTTAATAGGAATTGTCTATTCTAGGATTTATCATAATGATATTATACACGAAAATAGTAATATTTTAAATACTTTTAATAAAAATAGTATAGAAACAAAGAAAAATATGACATCTTTTGAGATATTAAAATTATCCATTCTTAATACTTTTAAAACACTTGCTAATATTCTTGGCTTTATTATTATCTTTAATTTACTATTTACCATCCTATCTACTTTCTTACTAAGAATAAATACAAATGATAGTATACTTGCATTTATCTCTTCTCTATTTGAGGTAACAAAGGGATGTTCTAACTTAAATAGTCTAAATGTAGCTACTAATTTAAGAATATTACTTGTTTCGTTTGCACTTGGGTTTAGTGGCTTTTGCATTATATGTCAAGTCTACTCAACCGTTTGCAACTTAAAATTTAAATTAAAAGATATTATAATACCAAAAATCTTTCATAGTATAATTTCTATGATAATAACATATATTCTATTAGGATTCATGCCAAACAATGAAGTGAGTACGGTAAGCGCTTTTTCTAATAATGATCCCACTACTTTGTCTGATCCCTACATGATCAATATTAAATTTTATTATTTACTAACTACTTTGATTATTATTTTTTCACTTTTAGTTTATCGATTCTTTCTATACACAAAAAAGAAGAAAAATAAAAAGAGCAGCCTACCAAAATAGACTGCTAATATCAAAGAAGGGGGGTAAACAAAACTGTTTACATTAGTATTATATCCAATAAATTAGTTACTATACATTTTTATTTGTTTTTTTATAGGAGGTGTTAAAATGGATAAGAACCAAGGCTTTTTTGACCCATATAATTTTAGTATGCAACAAAATGTACCGCATAATGCACCAATGCCACAAGAAATGGCTCCCATGATGGATAACCCGATTAATCCAGCTATGTATTATGAACAACAATACATGTACTATAGATACTTAACACAATTACTAGAATACAAAATGAAACTAAAAGAGTGGGAAAAAATGAACAATGGCAAATAACAAAAATGCCCTAAAATCAAAATAGATTTTAGAGCATTTTCTTTTGCTATATTAACTTTTCTCTTATTTTCCTTATGAAAGTATGTTGAGGATCTGTTAATATGGTCACATATGAAGGAGAATAAGAAACACGAATCGTCTCATATGTGCCCTCATATATCCTTTGCCCATCAGCAATTAGTTTGATTTTATCCTTAACCATAGGCCGCAAACTAATAACTAATTTTTTAGGAATTACAATGCTTTTTGACAAACATCGAAGCTTTCCATTAATAATTGCTTCACTGGGAGTCATCTGAATTGCCTCTATATTAGGAAACATTATACTTCCTATTGAAGAAATGTTATGAGCAGTTGACCCTGTTGAGGTAGAAAAAATCATTCCTGTTCCAACATATTTTTGAAGGAATTCATTACCAACCTCAATATTAGCTCTAAATGACTTATCTTCACTATTTAAAATATTAAATTCATTTAAAGCATAATAACGAGATTTTTTATTTTTTGCTATTAGTTCCAAAGAGACAAAATTAAGTTTCTGTTCCACATATTGTGGAATATCTGCTACAAATTTTTCTATATCAATTATAGAAAACTCTTGCATAAATCCCAAAGTACCACAATTTACGCCAATGTATTTAGCACTAGTATTATAATTTTTTGTGTTTAACCATTTTAATAGTGTACCATCTCCTCCAAAACCAATTACAAAATCCGGTTCGTCATCACCATTTTCAATAATATCATAGCCAAATGATACTAATTGGTGCCGCACCGCTTCAGAAAGAGTTAAAGCTCTCTTTTTAGTAAGGTTGACATATAATTGTACCTTCTTTACCACTAATATCCCTCCATATTAATAATTTATTTTTTTCCTATTAATCAAATCAGATTATATTTTTATAAGATTTATTATATATTATATAACATAATGGATTAAAACACAAGTGTTAACATAAAGTCAAAAATAATCAGTTAAATAATGCAAATAGCGAGTTGATGTGTTACACCAACTCGCATGCTATATTTTCACATTACTAAACCGCCATTTGGACTGATTACTTGACCAGTGATATATGACGCTTTTTCTGAGGCTAAGAAAGTAACTAAGCTTGATACTTCCTCCACTCTACCAATTCTTCCAAGTGGTATTTCTTCTGCAAAACTAGCAATTTCTTCTTTTGATAAATTACCATTCATCATATCTGTGTCGATAGCACCTGGTGCTACAACGTTTACACGTATATGAGACGGAGCAAGTTCTTTTGCTAAAGCTTTACTCATTCCAATAATTGCCGCCTTTGCTGTCGAATAGTTTACTTCACAAGAAGCACCAACCATTCCCCAAATAGAAGAAATATTGATAATAGTACCAGATTTTTGATTAATCATCACTTTTTTTAGAGCAGATTGTATTACATTAAAACATCCAATAATACTAGTATTTATCATATGATGCATATCATCTATTGTAATATCTGTAAACAGTTTATACTCACAAATTCCAGCATTATTAACTAGCACGTCAATGCCATGAAATCTCATCATACAGTATTCTATCATGGCATCTACTTGCTCTCTTATACTAATGTCTGCTTTATATATCTCTATATTAGCACCACTTGATAACAGTTCTTCCTTTAATGCTATTGCTTCTTTTTCAGAATGATTGTAATTTAACAATACGTTATATCCTTCACACACAAAATCACGTACTATTTGTGCACCAATTCCTTTTGCTGCTCCAGTTATTAATACAGTTTTTTCCATAACTATCTAGTTACTCCATATCCTCTTGACTGTGCCTTATCTTCTATTGATGTACTTTTTGACATAGAGATTTCATCGTCTGTTCTTACTTTTGCACCCATTTCAGTAACGAAATCATTTGTAGCAGCTTCTTTTAGCCTACTAGATTTATTAACAGAAAACGTATTAAATGCTGATTCAATATCTTTTCTTGCTTGTTTACCAGGTTTGAATACTTCAGCAGCCCTACCAAATACACCAGATTTATTCAGTTGATATCTTAAAGAATGAAGACTAATTTTCTCAATAAAATCATCAATAAAAATCTGATCTTTTCTGTTAAAAGCATCTGGGTCATTATTGAACTTACTTATTATAATTTCCATATTTTTTAATTGATTCTCATCTAAATCTTTAAAATCGTTTTCAATCAAGGAAGAAGCATCGCCAACCCCAAATTTTGCTTGCATAAAATTTGTGATTTCATTCATTTCATCCTCAGTAGGTTTACCTACATCATTTATTGTTTTATCCAGCATATTTCTCATTACCATTCTTTGATAATATGACATATGTGGTAGCATATCAGTTAAATCCGAATATCCCATTCCACTAAGAATTCTTTTGCGATCTTCTGCATCAATTTTTCCTTTTTCTTTAAAACGCTTGAACATATCATTAATTAGCTCTTTTGGAGTTCTAGCATTTTCGCTAATAGCTGCTTGTACTGGTGCACCAACACTGCCACTACCACTACCTGCTTTTTCTTTTGACTTTTCCTCTTTAGCAGTAGACTCCACAGTACCATCTGGAGTTTCTCCAGTTTTAGCTTCTGCAGATGAAATATTTAAATCAATCTTATCTTTTTTAAACTCATTTACAAGGTTTGTTTTTATTTTTTGAGCTTTAGTATATGCTTTGGTTTGTTTTTCAATATCTTTATTTAACTTATCTTCTTTTATTTTAAGATCATCAGCAGAAACAATGCTCTTTTCATTAGTTGCTAGTTCACCTTTAAAATTTGCTATATTGGTTGTAAAATTGCCAAGCTCTGTAATTTTTGCAGATAACTGACCTTTTAACGCTTTTCGTTCATTTGCCGCAG
The DNA here is from genome assembly GCA_028692955.1 of Clostridia bacterium. Taxonomy (GTDB): domain Bacteria; phylum Bacillota; class Clostridia; order TANB77; family CAG-465; genus CAG-465. The sequence continues at coordinate 18,551 of JAQUWH010000012.1, read as the reverse complement.
AAGGTGTCAAAGTTCCTCCTTCTATTGCTGCAATATCTGCATTTAATCTATTAATAACAGTATTGATTTTTTCAACATGTTCTTCTAATGACTTAATTTTTTCTTTTAACCCAGCATTTTCTTGTTCAATTCTTACATTTCTATCTTTAATTTCTTGTATTTCTGTTCTCATTTGCTCAATAGCTTCACCACTTAATTTTAAGGTATCATCTGATAACTTAATTTGTTGTTCTGCTTGTTTTGCCAAATCTTTTATAGTATTTAATCTTGTATTATATTGAAACTTAAGGTCACCTGTTGTTTTATTTAAAGCCCATTCGTTTTCATTTTCTAATATAAAGTTGATTTTTTTAGGAATGAATTTAAGAAAAGCAGGATCCCCATTGAGTTCTATTACTCTATCGTCTAAAAAAGTATTTAAACTATTATTTGCAACGTCTCTATTAGCAAGAATAGCAGTTGCTTCAAATGCAAAATAGCCAGCATCAGGCATGATTTTTGATTGATCTACAGCCATATTTATTCACCATCACTTTCTGAAACTTTTTTGTATAACTTTTGTATACCTTCTAAATTTTCATTACATTCTTCTACTATTTCATTATTTTTTTCTATTATTTTTAACAGCTCATCAATATGTTCTAAACTCATAACTATACTCCCTTTCCTATATTTTCATTTTCAATTGTTTTATCTACTTTTCTACTATTAGAATATATATCTATATCTTCTATATCCATATATTCCTTGTTAGTATAATTGTCCCTTAAGTCATCTCTGATATCTCTATCATTTACTGGTTCACAATATTCGCTTTCTTTAGTTTCATATTTCATCGCGCCTCTTATTTTCATTTTTTCTTCTACTAATTCACGAGGCCTTATGATATATTGATATATATATTCTTGATCTGCTTTAGCAATTTTTCCAGAACTAACCAAATTATCAAAATGATTCATAAAATTTTTAAAATCAGCATTTAACTTCTTTGGTAATTTATTTGAGGAAATCTTTGGATTTTTATTAAAGATATTTTTTTTATGATACAACGTATCTAATAAAGCTGTCGCATCAATATCTTTAGAATTTGAGGCAATAGAAACTGATCTAATTGCATTTCTTAATTTTCCGCTTTCAGTTCGTATAAATAGACCTTTTTTATCAAGCAATCGACTTCTAATTTCTTTTTCATCATTATCTATTTCTTCTTTACTTAAGTATTTTTTACTTGGCAAATTTTTTCTGTAATCATAAAATTCTTGTCCAGGCTTTTCCTCTTCTGCTTGTTCTTGTTCTACCTTTTCTTTTGCAATTCGCTCTTGCTCGGCTTTTTCTCTTTCTGCCTTTTCTTTTTCAATTTGCTCCTGTTCAGCTTTCTCCCTTTGATCATTTTCTTGTTCATCAGGTTCTGTAGGAGGTACAACAGGTTCATCTTCAGTATTGATGACTGTTTTTTCATCTAGTATTTCTTCATCCGCTTGTAAAACTTCTTCTGGAATCGTTTCAATAATCGGTTCATCTTCCACACTTTGGATATCTGGATCTGTTACTTCCTCTTTTGTTGAAAGTTTACCTCTTAAATGTTTACCAGTTGTTCTTGCCTTTCTACTAGGCTTTATTTCTTCGGGAATCACCGTTTCTAATTCTTTGGTAATCTCCTCTATTGGTTCCTCTGGTGTACTAGTAATTAGTTCTTCCTCTTCTGGAAACTGTTTTTTTTCTTTTCTTGCTCTTCTACCAGCACCACCATGAGTAGTACGAACATTGTTTTCCTTTAGTATTGGTTTAGCCATTTCAATTAATTCTGGCAAGGTTTTTTCTGCATTCTTTGGATCAAGTTTTAATCCTAATGCGACATTAAACATAGTATTTGCTAGCTTATTTTCATCTTGTAGAGTAAACTGTTCTGGAGGTTTGCTTCTACCATATTCGTTTTCTATGTACAGCCTATTATCTAATTCTTGTACCTGGGCTTGCATAAATGGAGAAATTTCCATCATGTCTGTTAAAGATTCTAGCATATATGGTTGTTCATCTTCTAATGTTTTATCTCTTAATGCTAATTGGACATCATACAAAGAATTTACCTTTTTCATTATTTCCCCAACATTTTCAGTTATTAACTTTTCTTTTTGGTTAGGGTTATTTAAACTATTTTTGCTTAGATTTTGATTTTTTGTATTGGCAGTTTCATGAAGTTCAATAATGTCATTAAAAATACTTTTCTTTAAGTCCCTCATTTTCCCTTTTAAATCTTTAATAGAAATATTAGTATCCTCTATTTCTACATTTCCAGACGTATTTTTTCTTTTTTTTGCCATACAATCCCCTCTTTTTATTATATACTATCTATTATAATATATTTAGGATATAAAGTCAATAAAATTTATGTAATTATCGCACTTTACCATAAAATTAACTTACGTTATATAATCATGTTTTTGTCATGGTTGAGTATACATAAAACAATAAGGAATGTATTTCTACATTCCTTATTTGCTTTTTTATGCTTTATTGGCAGAACCTAATACGTCTACTATTTTATGTGATACCATCTTTTTTACCGCTTCTCTTGCTTTTCCTAAATATGTTCTAGGATCAAACACTTCTGGTTCATTGGTAAAACATTCACGTATATTGGCAGTCATAGCCAGACGTATATCACTATCGATATTGATTTTGCAAACAGCCATCGTAGCCGCTTTTCTTAACATCTCTTCTGGTACACCTTTTGCCCCAGGGATATTACCACCATATTCATTACACATTTTAACAAACTCTTGTGGTACAGAAGAAGCGCCATGCAACACGATAGGAAATCCCGGTAATAATTGTTGTATTTTTTCTAATATATCATATCTTAATTTTGCTTCCCCTTTAAATTTATAGGCGCCATGGCTTGTGCCAATGGCAATCGCAAGTGAATCACATCCAGTTGCTTTTACAAATTCTACTGCTTCATTAGGGTCTGTATACATCGCATCTGCATTAGAAACATTTACATCGTCTTCTACACCGGCAAGTTTTCCAATTTCAGCCTCAACAACAACGCCTCTTTCATGAGCATATTCTACTACTTTTTTTGTTATAGCAACATTTTCCTCAAAACTATATTTAGAGCCATCAATCATAACAGATGTAAATCCATTATCAATACAATCTTTACATGTTTCAAAATCTGCTCCATGGTCAAGATGTAATACCACTGGAACATTAGGGTTACATTCTATAGCAGCATCTACTAGTTTTTTCAAATAAACTGGATTTGCATATTTTCTTGCCCCAGCTGACACTTGCAAAATAACGGGAGCATTATTCTCACTTGCTGCTTCCATAATCCCTTGTATAATTTCCATATTATTGACATTAAAGGCACCGATAGCATAGCCACCTTCATATGCCTCTTTAAACATTTTACTTGTTGTTACAAGTCCCATTTCATATCCCTCTTTCTATCTAGCTTCATCTGCTTTTTGCATCTGTTGCTCTTTTGCTTCCATTTGCTTTACGCCTTTTCTTAGTCTATCCACATGTTCTCTTAAAATACTTTTAGCAAGTACTATTCTGCTCTCTTGATTTAATCCACTAACCTCTTCCTTAAACTCTTTTCCATTTTCGTCTTGCAATTTTTCTTGATCTGCTTTAATTTCATTATTTGATACATCATTACCTGTTTGTACTTTAATTTCTTCAAATTCTGCCACTGATATACTATTATCAATTTTACTTAAAGCTGCAAATACGTTTCGAGCATCTTCATCATTTTCAATTTCATCAATCATTTTATCACTATCATCTAGCGTTTCACTCGTTACATGAATGTCAGTTTGTGTATCGTCTAATCTATCTTTTTTTATTTCTTCTACGATATCATCTTTTTTACTACCTTTTTTATGAATTGCCTTGGCATCATTTGCTACTAATTCATGATGCGGAACAGTGCTTTTATAACCAAGTGTCTTATCTTCAAATTGATTGTTCTTTTCTTCAATTTCTAAATCACGTTCTAAATCTGCCGCATCAGGAGTCAAACCGTTTAACTCAAGTCTTGCATCATTTAATTCTTTTGATAGATTCTCCATTTCAATATTAAAATCGGCTTCATCCATATCAAGTGCTTTTGTTGAAAGCTCAGCAATCTTATCTTCAAATTCATTTATTTTTTCTTGTAATTCATTTACTCTTGCAATATCTCTTTTGGCATTTTGATTGATTGTTTTGTTCCCAGCAATTAAAGTTTTTTCGCACTTTTCTATTGCTTCTTTTATTTCCGGATCTTTTAATAAAGATTCACCCGTTACATTTTGATAAGCAACGGCTCTTGATTCACCATATTTTCTTTCTAGAATGACTCTTGTATTAATTCTATCTTCCATCGCAAAACTGTTATTAGCAATTTGGGCATTTTGTGCGATTAATACATTTTGAGTATATCTTTCTAAATTAGCAAGATACTGTGCTTTTAAGATAATAGCAAGTCTTTCATTAGGAGTAAGAGCTTCACCTTTTTTTTCTTCTTCTTCTTTTATTTTTTCAGTTGTCTGGCTATCTACTTCAAGTTCTTCTCCTTCTATTTTAACATCTGATTCAGCTCTTTCAGCGTCAGCTATTTCCTCTTCCACACCAATTTTTTTATTTGCATCTGCAAAGAAATCTTTTCCAGTTTTTTCTTCATAATATTTAAGTAACATGGTCATGTTTTCATCAGATGTATTTCTTGTCATTTCATCTATATCAGTTACGGTAATATCACTAGTACTTTCTTTATGTTTTTCCATCTCTTGAAATAATTGCACATTACTTTTATTTTGCTTATCCAACTCATCATCTCCTCATTTTATTGATTCTATTTTACTATATTTTCCTATCGTTTGCAATAGTATTGTGAGTTAAAATATGTCTAATTCTATTGGACAGTGATCGCTTCCTAAAATATCACTGTGTATCGTTGCCTCTTTAATCTTTTCTTTGATACTATTGGATACAATGAAATAATCGATTCTCCATCCAATATTTCTCTGTCTTGCATTTTGCATGTAAGACCACCATGTATAAGCATCTTTTTGTTCAGGATACAGATAGCGGAATGTATCAGTAAAATTTTCTTCTAGTAGTTTTGTCATTTTCTCTCTTTCTCTATCCGTAAAACCTGCGTTATGATGATTCGTGCTAGGATTTTTTAAGTCAATTTCTTGGTGTGCTACATTTAAGTCTCCACAATAAATAACTGGCTTAATGGCATCTAGTTTCAAAAGATACTGTTTCATTTCTTCTTCCCATATCATTCTGTAATCTAATCTTTCTAATTCTCTTTTTGAATTCGGTGTATAAGAATTAACAAGAAAAAATGTATCGTATTCTAAAGTAATCACTCTACCCTCTTTATCATGTTCTTCTATTCCTAATCCATACGCTACGCTTAATGGTTTTCTTTTGGTAAAGATAGCAGTACCAGAATAGCCCTTCTTCTCTGCACTGTTCATATAACGATAATATCCTTCAAATTGTATCTCTTCTGCTTGTTCTTCTTGCATCTTCGTTTCTTGAATACAGAACATATCTGCTTTAGTAGCAGTAAAAAAATCAAAAAAGCCCTTTGTCATACATGCTCTTAACCCATTAACATTCCATGATATTAATTTCATCTTATTTCCCCTTTACTTGTTTACGAAATTCTTGCAAAAACTTGGTCTATGAATAGGAGAAAGCCCATATTCTTTAATTGCTTCAATATGTGCTTTTGTCCCATATCCCTTGTGTTTGGCAAATCCATACTGTGGATATGTTTTATCAAATTCTAGTAACATACGGTCCCTTGTAACCTTTGCTATAATAGATGCGGCCGCAATAGATTCCGATTTTGCATCACCAGATATTACTGTTCTTGCTGGTATCGTTATTTCAATCATTTGATTGCCATCGATTAATACATAATCTGGTTTTACTTTTAAATTTTCAATTGCTTGTTTCATCGCAAGTTTGGTGGCATTTAAGATGTTTACTTTCTCTATGGTTGCAACATCACTCATTCCAACCCCTACTGCAATTGCTTTTTCCATGATGCTATCATATAGCTGCTCTCTCTTCTTTTCAGAAAGCTTTTTTGAGTCATTTACCCCTTCGATACATTCTTCTTGAGGTAATATCACAGCAGCAGCCACAACAGGACCACACAGCGGACCACGTCCTGCCTCATCAACTCCACATACATACTGATAGCCTTTCTCATATAGCTCTTCTTCTATTTGCAACATATTCTTTAATCTACTTAATTCTATCTCTTTCATATAACTCCCTTAACTATTAAGATATTCTTGATAAACTTCGTTTTTAGGCACACCTTTTTCCTTTGCAACTTGTTTGATAGCCTCTTTTTTTGCCATTCCCTTTTCTATATATTCCTCTACGAGTGCTACGGCATTAATCTTGCTTGCTTTTTCTTGTTCTTCTTCCTTTAGCGCATTTATATTAGCTCCCTCAATCATTAAAACAAGTTCACCCTTGATACCAAATTCTTCTATGGTTGTAATTGCTTGTTCAAAAGTCGTGTATCGATACTCCTCATGTAACTTTGTCAGTTCTTTAGCAATGCAAATATTTCTATTGCCAAATGCTTCTTTCATATCTTTTAGAGTAGCAAGTATTTTATGGGGTGCTTCATAAAACACCATTGTTCTTACTTCTTCTTTTAAAGATAGTAATCTATCTCTTCTTTGTTTCTTATTGACCGATAAAAAGCCCTCAAAAGTAAATCTAGTAGAATCTAGACCACTTTTTACAATCGCTGTTATTACAGCAGTAACACCAGGTATTGTTTCGATCGCATAATGATTTTCTACTAAATAATGGATTAGATTTTGTCCAGGATCAGAAATGATTGGCATTCCTGCATCTGAGACAAGAGCAAGATCTTTACCTGCATCTAGTAACTCAACCACATTTTTAATCTTTTCATCCTCATTATGCCTATGATAACTAATCAAATGCTTTTGAATGGCAAAATGATTTAGTAATTTTAAAGTATGTCTTGTATCTTCTGCTAGTATCACATCTACTTTTTTTAATGTTTCTAATGCACGTATGGTAATATCACCTAAATTGCCAATAGGTGTTCCTACAATATATAACGTACCTTGTTTTTCTTTCTCCATTTTATTCTCCTATGTTTTCATTTTCTTTATGACTTGTATCCATGCCATAGATAGCCAATAATTCTTCTGTGTACTCGCCATTTTCTTTGTATTCAATTAGTGGTTTTTCAATGACAATTTCATTTCCACCATTTTTGACATATTCAACTAAGACGATACTTGGTTTTAACTTTAATGTAGGTTGTATCAATTGAATTCTTTTTGCTTCTAACTGATATTTTCTGGCAATTGCAAGCAAATCAACTAATCTTTCAGGTTTGTGTACTAAATATAACTTGCCTTTTGTATTGAGCAGTTCAGATGATGTTTCAAAGACATCTTCAAGCTCACACATTACTTCATGCCTTGCTATATATTTAATGTTATTTGAATTGCTAACTCCCGTCTTTTGCTTTTTATATGGTGGATTACATACAATGATATCTACTGCCCCGTTATATCCAAGCTGCATTATCGTTTCTCGAATCTTTTTTACGTTTTTAATATCTTCTTGTATGGGGATTATTTTCATCCCTAGTTGATTAAGCAAAATATTTCTTTTGAACAAATCAACCATTTCATCTTGTAGTTCTACTCCAAATATCTGTTTATATTTTTTCTTTGCTGATAAAATCACAGGAATAACACCACTACCAGAACATAAATCCAGTATGACATTTTTGCTACTATTGGATACCACAAAATTAGCAAGTAATACACTATCAATGCCAAAGCAAAAATACTCTTTGTTTTGAATAATTTTTAAATTGTTAATTCCTAATTCATCTATTCTTTCGTTTTGCATGATTACCTCACATTATATTGATATATTATATACTATTTTTTTGTATTTTTCAACTTGACTTGATCTGATATAATAGAAAGGGTGAAACTATGGAATTAAATTATGTGACAAGGAAAGAAGATTCTGGTAAAAAGTTAAAACAAATACTAAAAGAAAAGTTATTTATTTCCAATATACTGTTAAATAAGCTAAAAGAAAGTAACGGTATTTTTGTCAATGGAAAAGCTGAATTTGTCAATTATATCTTAAATGAAAATGATAAGATACTCCTTTTGCTACCCCATAATATCAAAAAGTTTTCAGATAAGTTTGTCACTGTTCAAAAAGACTTTAATATCCTTTATGAAGATGACTATTTGCTAGTTGTAAATAAAGAGGCAAATATGCCTGTACATCCAAGTACCGATAATTATGATAATACGCTTGCTAACGTTGTTGCCTACTATTTGGAGCAAAAAGGAACCAATGGAATTCATATTATTACAAGACTCGATAAAAATACATCCGGCATTTGTATCTTTGCTAAAAATGAGTATATACAAGAATTATTCATTCGTAAAAAAGAAGAAATTGGCTTATACAAAGAATATATTTGTATCGTAGATGGAATCCTTAAAAATGATCATGAAATCATAGAAAAAAAGATTGCCCGTAAACAAGATACCATTATTTTAAGAGAGGTAAATGAAAACGGCGACTATGCTAAAACAGAATATTACACTTTAGCAAGAAACATGCAAAGGAATTATTCTATAGTAAAGGTAATCCTACATACTGGAAGAACACATCAAATAAGGGTACATATGGCGTCTATTTCTCATGTTTTGCTTGGATGCCAAACATCAAATAGCAGATATTACAAGGTATATAAAGAGGCAGGCATTGCATTGCAAAAAGGTATCTTTTTACCATCCTATTACCAATCAGCGCATTACTATCGAGGCAGAAATACCAGATGACATTGCTATATTGTTAAATGACAAAACAAACTAGAAACATGCTCTAGTTTGTTTTTGTATATTATTTTATAATAATTTTAATGCAATAGCTTGTATGCATTCTGTTCATTCCCTCAAGGGATATGATATTTTACTACTTGCTAATTAGTTTATTTGACTTCTCTTTTTCAAGTAACTTCAGACTTTTATCGGGAGTTGGCATTTCTTCTGGCATTCGACCACCTTTTTTCTGTATAAACTCTCTAATATCTCTCCCCATTTCGTAATGTGTTTCGTTTGCTTTATTTTCTGTCTGTACATTGTCATTTCTTAACTTTTGCTCTGTTTGAGAAATTCTAAATAAATTGACGATTAATTCGTCACTTCCCATATTATCTAAAATATCTTCTCGATATCTTAAACCTTTTCTTTTGGCGATATCATTAGCTGTTTCACCATTGTATAACCCTTTATAACCAGAATTATGAAATTTATCAAAATTTTTAACGCCTGCATTTCTTGCAGTTTGATTTAATGAATAATTCCCTTTTTTAGTTAAATCTCTTTGATAAAATCTTTTTTCATTTTCTGTCAAGCTGTTATATTCTTGCTCTGTTAATTCCTGTTTCCTTGTCTGAATAGCAAAATAAGTTTGTCCTAAAGCAACTATTTCTTTATTCGGATTAGAATTTTGAACTATTAAATAACAAGCATAACGTGATAATCTAAAATCAATAATTTCTTTAGCACTTATTCCTGTTTTCACTATTTTCCCCACTTGGAGAAAATAGTCATCAATAGCATTATTACTGTTCTTGCAAGCCTCTTTTGCTTTGTCTATTACATGTAAAAATTTATCCCATTTAATGTAACCCAATACAACTTGCAACTCCCTTGCAAACCAATACTCATGTCCATACTCATCAATGTGTTTAATTTCTTCAAAAGTTTTCATTTCATTTTCCATATCTATAACCATCCTTTCCATATGGTTACAGTATATAGTACAAATGTTCTTTTGTCAATAAATATGTGTCAATATTTTTAACTTTTCATCGCAATTTTCGACATTTTAATTATAGCAATATTATTTAATCTAAAAACATATTCTGTGATTTTCTTGCAGAAATATTTAAAACGATAGCGATTGCTACCATATTGGTAATCATACTACTGCCACCATAACTTAAAAATGGAAGTGGTACACCTGTGATTGGTAATAAACCAATTGTCATCCCTATATTTTGTACGAAATGAAAGAAGAACATACCAACAATTCCCGTCACGATAAAACTAGAAAAATCATCCTTTGCATTTCTTGCAATTAAAATCATTCTAATTAATAATACAGTATAGATAATAACAACCAATGCAGATATTACAAATCCCATTTCTTCCGAAATAACAGAAAAGATAAAATCTGATGATTTAATAGGCAAATAACCGTATTGAGTCTGTGCTCCTTTTAGTAATCCCGTTCCAAATACCATTCCAGAGCCAACTGCTATCTTTGATTGTATGGCGTTATAACCACTATCTAATGGATCCAATTCTGGATTTAAGAATACTTTTATTCTTTGTTGTTGAGTAGGATTTAAGATAAAAAAGTACACCACCGGAACCATGATTAAAATTAGTAAAATAGCTGCAATAATATAGCGATATTTAATTCCACTTCTAAACAACATGAAAGCGCAAATAACAAAAAAAGCCACTGCGGTTCCAAAGTCTGGTTGCAATAATATCAATACAACCGGTATTAAAAACAATAATGAAATAATTGCTATTACGATGATTTTCTTTCTTTTATCTATTTGACCTATATTATTTTTGTAAATAGAAAAAGCTTTTGCTGTACATAAAATAACACCAATTTTCATCAGTTCTGATGGCTGATAAAGAAAGCCTCCAAAATTAAACCAACTCCTTGCTCCCATCAAGCTTGGAGTAAATAAAACTGCTACCAGTAGTACAAGACTTATCCCATATAAGATATAACCACCAATATCAAACATATTATAGTCTAACATCCATATGATGAGCATAATAACTACAGAAATGCCAAACCATATTAATTGTTTGATATATTCATCTTTATTAACATCTGTATTATAGCCAGCAGAAAATATTCCCAATATGCCAATTATCACTAGAAGTAACACGCATATGAGAACTATATAATCTGTATTTTTTAATAATGTTTTAAACAACGTTCATCACCTTTTTCTGTATATCATTATACAATTTTTTTAGCTTTTTTTCAATGGGACGTACAAATTTAGACAAAAAAATTAAAATGTTAACATTACTTATTATAATTTTAAAGTAACGTTAACATTTTTATACTACTTTTTAGTAACTAATTGATGAAATTCTCCTACTAACTTATCTTTTTCGTTAGTAATTTTAGTACTTAACTCTTTAATTTCTTTTTTGAATTTTTTAGAAACTTCTACTGATACTGTTTCTGTTTTTTCAACTATATTTTTGATATAAGATTTTACAGATGTACCTACTTTACCAATTTCATGTTCTACAGCCTTTGTATCTTTTTTTGCAACTTCTTCTAAATATGATGCATAATAATACATTTTCTTTGCTACTTCAGAATCCTTAATAGGTTCCTCTACATGAGTTTGAATGTAACTGATTGCTTCATCAATATCTTCCTTTGCTACTTCTGTTACACCAGTTAATTTAGTTTCGATTTTTTCCTCTTCCACTTTTAAGTCACTTGCTAAAACTTTCTCAATTCCTTTAATTTCTTCCATTAAAGATTCGTTATCTTTCTGTCCCTTAAAGTGTAATACAAGAAAAACAGCAAGTACAATTACAACAATTATTGCTAAAACAATAAAAAATTTTTTCATAAAAAGCACCTCCATACTTTAATATGATTAAATAATAACACAACTATGCACAAAAGTCAATCTTTTAACTTTAAACATTTTTACCAATTCATTTAAGATTGAAAGAATGCCTTATAACTCAAATAAGTCATGTATACATCAAATTTTGAAGCGACTTCATATGGGGAATGCATAGCAAGAACAGCAGTTCCGCAATCGACAACATCTACACCTTTATCGGCAAGAATATACGCAATGGTACCTCCTCCACCTTTTTCAATTTTTCCTAATGTTCCAATTTGATACATAACTTTATTCTTATCAAATATTTGCATGATTTCAGACATAAATTCAGCATTAGCGTCACTTGAGTTGTATTTACCACCACTGCCACTATATTTTTCTAGTGCAACACCACAACCAAGAATATTACTATTTTGAATATCAGATACTTCGTCATAATCCGGATCAACCGCTGTAGCAACATCGGCAGAAAGCATCTTTGAGTTATAATATACGTTTAATCGATCCGCCTTGCTTCCTGTTTTTTGTAGTAATATATTAATAAACATATCGAAAGCTTGCGAGCTCATTGACGTATTTCCTACACTACCAATTTCCTCTTTATCTACAATCATGGCAATGACTGTTTTATCAAAATTTTGATTTTCTTTTAATAAATCAATTAATGAACGTAAATTAGCATAAGAGCAAACTCTATCGTCTTGACCATAGCCACCAATCATACTTCTATCAATACCAACAAATTTGGCATCAAATGCAGGTACTAATTCTATTTCTGAACGAGCAAAGTCAATTTCTTGAATGCCATATTTTTTATTAAGAATTTTTAATACAGCTTCCTTTACTTTATGATCCTTTGCTTCTTTATCCTTTATATTACCAATGATAATAGACATTTTTTCTGGATCGATAAATTCATTTGCATTTGCTTTCATTTGATCTTTAGCAAGATGAGGTAATAAATCGGCTATCGTAAAACAAGTATCATCATTTGTATCACCAATTGCAATATTTTTCTTCTCACCTTTTTCATTAAAGATAACACCATACATAGCAAGTGGAATTGACATCCATTGATATTTTTTAATACCACCATAATATTGTGTCTTTAAGATAGCAATATCATGATTTTCACTAAGTGGCATTGGTTTTAAATCAAGTCTTGGACTATCAATATGAGAACCAATAATGTTAGTTCCATAAATCAAATCTTTTTGTCCAATCACAGTAGCAAAGATAGATTTTTGTTTATTGATAAAATAAACACGGTCTCCTGCTTTTAAACTTTTTTTGTTTGTGATATCACAAAAACCATTTTCATTTAATAACTTAATTGCATTATCAACACATAATCTCTCCGTTTTAGAAGAGTTTAAAAAGTCAATATACTCTTTTGAATAAACATCCACTTTGTCTAACTCTTCTTGACTAAGAGTACTATAAATATCCTTTTTATCATACATTAATCCCATATTTTTTACCTCTTTCTTTATTATTATTTACTAAACCAATTAAAATATTAAAAACTTGTTATTTTACTAAATAAATTTTAGTTTGTTTATCACATAGTGGAATTCCACCAAATTTTGTAGCAAGTATCATTTCTTCAATAGAACCTCCATTTGCAATATTAATTCTTGGTTCTAATGTATAAACACCATTTTCAATAATTTGTAAATTAGCACGTTTACTAGATTTCAAGCTAATAATAGCACCAATATCATGTACTTTGATTCCCACTGGATGTCCTGTAGCATGCATATAATCTGGATAACCAGCTTTCACAATTTTTTGTCTTACGACTGTGTCAATTGTCCAAGCTTTCACATCAGGTTTCATTTCATCAATTCCATCTTCAATAGAATTTACCAATGTATCAAATACTTTTTGAATATTTTTAGGAGCCTTCTTCTCTCCTTCTTTTAAAGCATAACCCATACGTTGCATATCGGTATATAATACTTCTTGATCAGAAAATACACCTTTTATTCCAAAATCAAAATAAATACTATCACCTCGAAGTAGTTTTTTATCACTCGGAAGTGAATGACCTCCTTTTGCTAAATTTGCTCCCGTAAGAACAATAGGACAATTGGGCCATCCCATATTATAGCCAATAATACCAAGATTTCTATGATGGATAACATCTTTCATTACTTTAGCAGAAATATTAATCGTTAGATCAACAATTTCTTTTTCTGTCATTCCACATTGTAATTTACTAAATGTTTCTTGTAAAATTTCATTTGTAATCGTAGCTAAAATCTTTAATCTTTTAATTTGTTCATCCGTCTTCTTTGAAGCTAATTCATAAATTATCTTTTCGGCAGACGAAATAGAAACTTTTTTGTTATACTTACTATAAGGCACTTTCAATAATTTTGTAATATATAAATATTGTCCATGTGTTAGTATATCTACATTCGTATCATGCATCGTAGAATACGAAAGTGATAGATCTTTTGGAAAATTTAAATTTGCTATTATTTCTTCTATTGCCTCTTCTAATTCTTTACCAGTATCATATAATATACTTTTTACATCTTCATGATTTTTTTCAAATAACAATGCATTTTGAGCATCTAATGAATTAGCAAGTAAATATATTTTATTTTCAGTGATAAAGCATATAGTAGCAGTATTTAAATCGCTAGATATATATCTACAAAATATCTTATCTGTCCCCTCATTATTATATAATACCCATACTTTTTTATTGTATTTTTTTAATAACTCACGTATTTTTGTTAACATTTAGCTACCACATCCACCGTTAATTTTGCAATTTCTAGTTCCTCATTTGTTGGAATAACAAACATTTTCACTCTTGAGGAATCAGCAGAAATTAATCCTTCTTTACCAGAACCCGATTCAATTGCATAATTTCTTTCTACATCCATAATGACACCTAACTCATCCATTTCACTAACAGATAATTCTCTTTCATCTGGATTATTTTCACAAACACCACCAGTAAATACGATAGCATCCACACGGTTTAACTGTGCCATATATGAACCAATATATTTCTTGTTTCTATTTGCTTGGATTTTCCTAGCAAGAATTGCTTTTTCATTCCCTGCTTTTGCTGCCTCTGACATTAATCTAAAATCACCAATACCAGAAAGGCCAAGTCTACCTGACTTTTTGTTTAATATCTCATCCATTTCATCTGGAGTAAGATGCTCTTCCTTCATAATTTTTGTGATGCAAGCACCATCTATATCTCCAGATCTTGTTTCCATAACAAGTCCTTCCAGCGGAGTATATCCCATAGAAGTGTCGTAGCTTTTTCCATTTTTAATGGCACACATACTAGCACCACTTCCCGCATGACAAACAATGGCATTGATTTCTTCTTTAGGTTTATTTAAAAGTTCCTCTAATCTTCCTAAGATATACTGATAAGAAGTTCCATGAAATCCATATTTTCTGATTCTATATTGATCATAATATTTCGTATCAATTGCATATAGATAATTAAAATCCGGAATCGTTTGATGGAAGGCTGTATCACATACTACCACATTTTTTAAAGTAGGTGCTACTTCCATAATTGCTTCTACACCCATAATGGCTCCTGGGTTGTGTAACGGTGCAAGTGATATAATTCCTCTAAAGTCATTTAAAAGCTCCTTTGTCACTAATGTTGGTTTGACAAATACTTCTCCACCATGTACAACTCTATGACCTATTGCATAAATTTCTTCAATAGATGAGATAACACCTAACTCATTATCAAGAAGAGTATTGAGCAAGACTTCCATACCCTCTTTATGATTTTTCATCTTGACTGGAACATCTTTTAAGGATTTTCCATTTAACATATTTTTATAAATTAAATTAGAACTTTCATACCCAATTTTATCACATCTTCCTTTTGCAATTAAATTGGTGTTTTCCATATCTAATAATTGAAATTTAATGGTTGAACTACCACAGTTAATAACTAATATCTTCATATTTTCCTCCTTCAATATCCTCTAAACTTTGATTTACTTTTCCTCTACTTGAACACAAGTAATAGCGACTGCACCAATAATATCTTCCACATTACATCCTCTTGATAAATCATTGACTGGTCGATTTAGTCCTTGTGTAATAGGACCTATTGCAAGCATATCTCCAAATCTTTGTGCCAATTTATATCCTATATTTCCAGCTTCTAAATCCGGAAATATTAATATATTTGCATGACCTGCTACTTCACTATTTGGAGCTTTTAATACGGCAACTTCTGGTACAATAGCAGCATCCAACTGTAATTCTCCATCTATTGCAAAATCCAAATTCATTTCCTTCAGATTTCGAAGTACCTCTAATGTTTTATCAATACACTCACCTTTTGCGCTACCTTTGGTAGAATAAGAAAGTAAGGCAACTTTTGGTTTGCTTTTAACCAAAAGCCTAAAACTATTAGCAGACTCTAGTGTAATGTCACACAATTCAGATACATTTGGTGTAGGATTTAAACCACAATCAGCAAATAGTAATACACCGTTTTCTCCAAATTCCTTATGTTTGCTTTCCATCAAGAAAAAAGCAGACACAGTCTTAATATCTTTTTTTTGTTTGATAATTTGAAGTGCTGGACGTAGTGTATCAGAAGTTGAATGAATTGCACCACTTACCATACCATCCGCATCACCACATTTTACTAACATAGTAGCAAAATACGTATAGTCAGAAATCAATTCTGTTGCTTGCTTAAGAGTAAGTCCTTTATGCTTTCTTAACTCATATAATGTGATTGCATATTCTTCTTTTTTCTCATAGTCATTCGGATCAATCATTTTAATTTCTTGATTAAAGTTTGTAATACCATAACGACTAGCAGCTTCTAAAATTTCACTTTTTTTGCCTATCAAAATAATATCTGCTATACCATCACTTTGAATGATATTTGCGGCTTCCAAAATCCTTTTATCATTACTTTCAGGTAATGCAATCCTTCTTTTCTTTTGTTTTGCTTTACTAACAATACTTTGTAAAATTCCTTCGTACATTAACTCTTTTCTCCTCCTTTATTCACTATCTTTTTCTATACTTTGTATCTTTCCAATATAATTTAGATTATATAGTACTTTCATATAATTGATATCTTCAAATCCATTGATATTTTTCTGATAAACAACATTTGTATTTCTAGCAAGTATTCCAATACATGCGATTTCATCCGATAAAACATCTTGTAAACTTACAATATTTTTTGGTAAATCGACAACTTTACTTTCCTTCACAATTTGAAGAGCACTATTTGTTTTTTCATTAATATTTAAATATTCCTCAAGATAAGTGATATCTGGATTATCATTGCTATAGACATCAGCAAGAATAATATCATATGCCTTTTTTTTAATTAATTCTTGTAACTCTTGATCCTTTGCTTTTCGTATATTAATTCGTATACCTACATTTTCAGCCATATCTTTCATCATATCAGCTATTTGGACTTTCGTTTGATCTTTTTCATTCACAAGTAATGTTAATTGTAACGTTAACACTTCTTCATTTACTTTCTTTTTGTACATTCCTTTGTCATTAGTCCAACCTTGTTGTATCAATATATTTCTTGCACCAACAATATCATATTTATATCTAATATTGCTATAGATAAAAGGTAAATCAATTACTTCTGAAAAACTTGCATTAATTTTCTTTACCATTTCTTCTCTATTTAATGAATATACCAAAGCCTGTCTTACTTCTTTTTGATTAAATATCTTTGATTCTTTATTACCAAACAAAAAAATGGTTTGACCATCGCGATATTTTTTAACATTGTATTCATATTTGCCAATAAGTTGCATAATACTATCTGAAGAAGCAGTAAACATATCGATTTTAGAATTTTTAAAATCATCTATTAAATTATCTATATCGTTATATCCTGTAAAAGAAATTGATTTTAAGGTAGAACTAGATTTTTTCCTCGTAAATAACACACTATTGTTATTTGCATTATTCATCCTATAGGGAAAATCATTTCCAATATTGACAAATGGGAATGAAAGTTCGTAAACAAAATATGGGTCTTCCTCTTTTAACGAGATAGTTAGTGCGTTATTTCCTTGTGCTTCTACATTAGAAATATTACTAATCTTGGAATAATAGATATTATCTTTACCTGCCATTTTCATCTCGTTAATTTTATTTATTACATCTTGTGGTTTAATGTTATACTCCTGATTTAATTCTATAAAATATTGTTTATTGTTTATTTTTTCAATATTTTTTGCTACGATATACTCAATACTATAATCTTTATTGACACTAATTAATCGATTGCTTGTTTGACTAACAAGTTCATTTAGTATCATATTTTTAGATTTCAAATAATCAATTGTATCTAGTTTTGACATACCGATTTTAAAGTCATAATCTTGCATTAAAGTTACTTTTTGTTTTGGATTAAAATCAGCCTGTACAATAGGTTCATTTTCCTTTTTAACAATTACACGTGATAAAAGAGCAATAAGTGCTATACAAGCAACTAACCCCAGAACTTTAAAGACATTAGTAAAATCATGTTTTTTTATTTGTTTCTTTTTACTTTCTTTTAACTTATTTGCATTGTTGCTATTATTTAATTTAATATAACTATCTTTAATTTCTATTTTATTTTTTTCCCTATTTGCTTTTAATGTCTCCTTTTTGTATTTTACACTTTTCTTGATTCGTTCTTTACTGGCATCCGCTTTTTTTCGGGTTGTTTTTTTATAGCGATGTGAATTCATAATTTTAGCACTCATTTTCTCACCTACTTTACTTCATATATAGTATTACTTTATGTGCTAAATTATAT
>JAQUWH010000020.1 GCA_028692955.1 Clostridia bacterium | reverse complement strand
TACTAAAAAAATAGTAATAACTTAAACTATACACTTGTATATAGAAGCGTTTACATAAACTATTTACAAAACCGAATTATTGTGATATAATATTTGTGTCACAGTAATTTTTTTGTGGCTTATTACATATGAATAATAGTAGGAAAGTCCAAAGGAGGAAAGTTTGTAATGGAGAATTATAGCGAAAATAACAATATACTGATTGGTGGTGTAGTTGTCTCTGAACCTGAATTTAGTCATGAAGTATTTGAAGAAAAATTCTATTCTTTTAATATAGAAACCAAAAGGTTAAGTGATTATCACGATATATTACCTGTCATTATCTCTGAAAGATTAATGGATATAAAAAGTATAAAGAAGGATTTATTGATCAAAATACAAGGTCAGTTTAGGTCATATAACAAATTAATTGATAATAGAAGTAAACTAGTTCTTTCTATATTTGCAAAAGAGATAGAAATGGTAGAAGATGAAAGCATTATTACTTTAAATGAAGCTAATTTTATTGGTTATATTTGTAAGCATCCTATCTATAGAAAAACGCCACTTGGCAGAGAGATAGCTGATGTCTTAGTAGCTGTTAATAGATCGTATAAAAAATCTGATTATATTCCTTGTATTTTATGGGGAAGAAATGCTAAATTTTGTGAAACATTAGGAATTGGAGCGCGTGTGAAATTAACTGGTAGAATCCAATCAAGAAAATATGAGAAAAAATTAGAAGATGGAACTGTTATTTCAAAGGTAGCGTATGAAGTTTCAATCTCTAAATTTGCCATTGATAAAGAGGAAGAAAAGCCAGTAGAAAATAGTGTTATTGAATAAACTTTTATAATATAAAATGAAGAGAGTGTCTTAAGCATAAAATGTGAGACACTCTCTTTATTTTTTAATTTGCATTTGCTATCAAAATATCTATGATCTTACTATAAGTCAAACCATCATGCATTAACATCTTTGGAAACATACTAATATTGGTAAAGCCAGGTATTGTATTGATTTCATTAAAATAAATATTTCCGTTGGATACAAAGAAATCTACTCTGGATAAACCATGAAGATTGAGTAAATAGAAAATTTCTTTGGAGTATTCTTTAATCTTACTTAATATTTCATTAGAAACTTTTGCAGGTATTATGGCACTAGAATTTTGATTTAAATACTTAGCTTCAAAATCATATATCTCGTTTGCCGATAAAATTTCACCAGGTGTGGAGATAATAACATTAGAAAAATCTTGTAAAATAGCGCATTCCACTTCTTTTCTATTATCAATGTATTTTTCAATTAACACAGTATCATCAAATGAAAAAGCATAGTCAATATTAGCTTTTAATTCATCTATTGTGGTTGCTTTTTTTGCACCATGGGATGAACCCTCGGCATTTGGCTTAACAAACATAGGAAATGCAATTTTTTTACAAACCAAATTAAGATATTCATCCTTTTCCTCTTGCTTTAAATGATCATATTTTTCTTTTTGTATCGTCATATCATCAACAATTGGTATATTGATACTTGAAACTAATTTTTTTGTCAAAGATTTATCCATAGTAACGCTGCTGGACAATACACCACATCCAACATATTTTACTTTTGCCAGTTCAAGGAGTCCTTGAATAGTTCCATCTTCTCCATATTTTCCATGTAGTACAGGAAATACTACATCATATTTACCTAATTCTTCTAATAAATTAGTGACCTGCTTTAAGTTATTTGTATCACCTAACCAAGTACAATTTTTTATCTGTTCGATACTACCATGATAGGTATACCAATCTCCATTTTTATCGATACCAATCTTATTAATATCATATTTTTTGCTATCAATATTTTCTAATATGCTAGCAGCCGACATACAAGATATTTCATGCTCTGATGACATAGAACCAAATAGTATTAATAGTTTCATTTGAAATCCTCCTCATATAACATTATACTATATTACATTTTAAATTAAAACAATATCCATAAAATTTAACTCTCTTGGATTGATGGCATGAAAATGAGAATCAAAGATAGTTAAGTGTAAATGAGGCCCCGTTGTAAAACCATTTAATTTACCATTACTTAAATACTTTGGACCGACAAAAGCAATGGTATCTCCTTGCATAACATGATCTCCTAGTGAGACAACTTGTTTTTCATCTAAATGACCATATAAACTTCTGTAGCCATTAGCATGTAAAATTATAATAGAAATACCATAACCATTTAAAAATCCAGCATGAACAACAGTACCTGATGAAATGGCATAAACATTACTCCCCATACTAGCACCAAAATCTAAACCGTTATGAAAGTTGTTATTGCCAAGTAAATCCCTATATCCAAAATCTGAAGTGATTATTTTGGTATCACAAGGCAAGATATAGTCATTGGAATTGAAGGATTTAGTAAAAAGAATCGTACAAAACGATATCGAAAGAAAAAATATTGGAAAGAACTTCTTGAACAAATTATCACCACTATCATTATATCGTGGAAATGGCCAAAAGTAAATAAAAATCAATCGTAAAGATTCGACAAATAATGGTCGATACAAAGTATTTATTACTTTTTTAGCAAAAAAACAAAAAAACTATTGCTTTTTTTCCCTAAATTGGTATAATTATACTATAGATAATACAAAAGGAGGAAAATTATGAAAAAATCTAAGAAAATATTATATGCACTTATACCAGTATTACTAGTATGCGTAGTGCTTCTTACATCAAATGTATTTGCAGATGTAATTAACACTGACTTTAGTGGCATTAAGGGAAATGAAATTAGTTCTGTTACTAATACTGCTAGAAATATATGGTCAACAGTAGCCTTAATACTTCAAATAGCTGCAATCGCTGCTATTGTATTTGCTGGTGTTAGATATATGTTTGCTTCAGCAGATACAAAAGCAGATATCAAAAAGCAAATGGTAATATTAGTTGTAGGAGCTGTACTTGTATTTGGTGCTTCAACAGTAGTAACATTTATTACAGGAATTACTAACGAGGCGCTAAAGTAGTCGATTGTATATAAAATATAAAATATAAAATAAAAGTCTATAAATATATAGACTTTTATTTTTTTTCTTGGTATAATAGAATAAAGTATTATGCTTTGGAGGCTATGATATGAAAAAGAATAAAATTTTAGTTGTATTATTACTAATTTGTGTTGGAATTATTATGTGCAATTTTGTGTTTGCATCTAGTGGTTTTGGTGGCGGATTTGAAGTTCCGAAGAATGGGACGACTATTGATCAGGTTGGAAAAACAAAAGGGATTTTTGATAATGTATTTACTACAATTATCACTTTGATTCAGATTGCTTCAGTGGCAGGAATTGTGTTTTGTGGCGTGAGATATATGTATGCATCAGCAGATAAAAAGGCGGACATTAAATCTGGGCTAATACCACTTACTATAGGAATAGCTTTAGTCTTTTGTGCTTCAACAGTAGCACAATTTGTTATGAAGGTGTTTACACAAGCTACATAGAAACCTGTGTCAATTTTATTTCTCAATTGTAACAAATTTATTACAATTGAGAAATAATCAGTATAATATATATACTATTTATAGACTAATGAATGATTTATTGATATAATATATAGGATAAATGTATAAGGGGATTCGTATGAAAAAGAATAAAATAATATGTATCATTTTGCTAGTTTTTGTGGTTTTTATGATTTCTAATACTATATTTGCCACAAGTGGTGATTCTAATGATTTTTGGAAGTCAGCAACTGAGTGGTTTAAAAATATAGATCCGAATAAGAAACTTGACTCGGATGGAGGAGTAGCAAATGTGGTTCAAACTTTCACTAATATGATATCAGTTGTTGGAAATACTGTTTTTGTTATTGTTACCATTTTTTTAGGTATTAAATATATGTATGGAAGTGTAGAGGCAAAAGCAAGTGTAAAAGAAAGCTTGATTTCGTTATTAGTAGCATGTGTATTCTTTTTCGGATGGGATGCATTAAGTAATTTATTATTTCCAAATAATAATTTTATTTTCATTCAGCAAGGCGATACTTCTTATGAACAAATGGTGGGAAGAATATTTGCATTTGCAACATATATTGCTCAATTTTTAGCGATACTTGGAATTATTTATGTTGGTGTTAGGTATATATTTGCAGGAGCTGAAGGTAAAGCTAGTTTGAAAGGAAAATCTGCTGTTTTCTTAATTGGTATTATATTAGCTTTCTGTTCAACATCATTTTTAAGCCTTGTATCAGATATTGTTAATGAGTCTATTAACGGAACAAGTGCAACAGAGAAAAGTAATATTGTAATACAAGATACAATAATAGCAAAAGATGAAGATATACTACTAAGCAATAATGTTTTTAGTATATAAAATAGGAGGTTTACTATGGGAAGATCATATTATGTTCCAAGAAGTGTAAAAGGTGAAACACGTTTACTTGTTATATTTACCATTAAATCGTTTATTTCAACGATAGTAATTGGGTTGATTGGTGCGTTTATTTGGTATATAGGAAGTACATTCTTTAATATGGGACTAGTGCCTGGTTTAATTGTAACTTTTGTTTTCGGAGCAATAGGATACGTATTAGGGGCAGCCAAAATCCCAGATATTCCTGCTATGGGAGCTTTGCAAAAAGCTGGTGGGGAAAACATCAGTGATATTTTATTTAGACTTTTAACTTTTAAGAGAAAGAAAAAAGTGTATATTTATAATCTAAATAGAAATAAGGGAGGAAAATAATATGGGGGCATTGACATTTCCATTAATATTATTGGTTATCGTTGGTATATTTGGAGTGATCTTTTTTGTAGTGACGAAAAAACAAGAAAAAGCTAGTAATTTGTTAGCAAAAAATACTAATACGGGCAATAAAAATTCAAAAAATATTAAAAATGATGTAAAAAGCGAAGAAATAAAAAAAGAAGATGTTTTTAAATTCATGGAATTTGATAGAGTACTTGATAGTATGATTGTACAAAATAATGGTTCAAAATTTACGATGGCTATTAAATGTAAAGGAATTAACTATGACTTAATGTCTGATGTAGAACAAATTTCAGTGGAAGAAGGATTTATCACTTTCCTTAATACGCTTAGATATCCGATTCAATTATATGTGCAAGCTCAAAACGTAGATTTAAAAGGAGTTATTCAAGAATACAAAAATAACATTAGTAGTGTAAGAAGTGATTTTGAAAGATTAGATGATGAATATAACAAAGTAGTAGAGTCTTTTGATTCGACACATCAAGAAATCGAAAGAGTGGAAAACGAGCGAAATAAAGTATTAAATGTGTACGAGTATGCAGCTGATATTATCAATTATGTGGAAAGAATGAGTACGAATAAAAGTTTATTACAAAGGAATTTTTATGTTTTAGTTTCTTATCGTTCTTCAGAAATTGCAGGACTTGATAAATTCTCAAAAGAAGAAATTTTAAACATTTGTTATACTGAACTCTTAACAAGAGCACAAGGAATCATTAACGGCTTATCTGCTTGTTCTGTTGAAGGACGAGTACTCGATTCTAATGAAGTTGCTGACTTGTTATATATGGCATACAATAGAGACGATAAGGGATTGTTGAGTGTTAAAGAGGCGATAGACTCTGGATTCTATAGATTGTATTCTACCTCTGATGAAGCATTCTTTAAAAGAAGTGAAATGTTAAATGAACAAATAGAACAAGAAGCTAAAATAAAATCTTTATCTGCTCTTAAAAAAGCAATCGAAAGAGGCGAGTATGCGACTCCAAAACAAAAAGAGATTGAAGTTACAGAAAGAATTGCTAGAGAAGCTTCTGAAATGATAAAACATGAGGATTTACCTGAACAAATAAAGAAAGAAGCACAAGATAATATAGCAAAAGAATTTAGAGAAACAAAAAAGAATTTAATACAAGAAGCGGCAATAGAAAGAACTGAAATTCTTGAAAGAATTGAAAGTGTTACAGAAACAGATAAAGGAAAAGATGTTTTAAAGAAAGAAGAAGAAAAGAGATTAGAAGAAGAACTGAAAGAAAAGGAACAATTACAAAAGGCTAATGAGGATGTAAAAATTGAAACTGATGACGAACAAGAAAGTATAAAACCTAGTATACCTAAAAATTTAATTTTAGATGAGGATGCAAATGAAGGAAAAGAAGCAATTAGTAATCCGATTGAAAATGATTTTTCAAGTTTTGATGATAGGCTAGGCGCTACATCAGACGATGATGATGATGTGATAAGATAGGAGGAGAAATAGATATATGAAAAAAGAGAAGAAAGAGAAAAAAAATAAAAAGAATAAAGGTAATGTACAACAACTTCCTGTTGAATCTTTAATCACTTCAGCAGAGGGTGGGATTAACTCATTAGAAATCAACAAATCTTCTATACATGACTTATTAGCTCCTTCTGGTATAGATGCTACACATTATGATTATCTTGAAATATTTTCTAAGGTGTCAAGATTTGCTAGAACATTCTATTTAACAACCATACCAAGACAAGCTACTTTCCCATATTTTTTATCAGGAATATATGAGTTTGGTGATGTCAATACTTCAGTATATATTAATCCTATTTCTGAAAATACATCACAAAATGAACTTAATAAAACAATTGTTGAATTACAATCTGAAAGATATGTAGCAAGTGATAGGGGCGATATTAATAGAGAGTCTGTACTTTCTGCAAAACAAGCAGAAGCAGAAGCGCTAAGAGATCAAATTGCTGCTGGGTATAACAAGTTATTTGAAGCCACTATTATATGTACTTTGTTTGCTTATACAAAAAGTGAGTTAGACAAACTTTCTGAAATACTTGCGATGGAAGCTTCTAAAACGCAAATTGGTTTGAAAACAGCTTGGGCGCTTCAAGAGGAAGGATTTAAATCAAATCTTCCACTTGATACTAACAAAATAACAAGAAAACATACTTTTGATAGGGGTTCTATGGCAACCGTTTTTCCATTCGTTAATGCAGATGCAGGAATGGATAGAGGTGTTCCAATTGGAATTAATAAACAAACCGGATTACCACTTATTTTTGATAACTTTAGTTCAACCTTAACAAACTACAATATGATTATATTTGGTAAATCTGGTGCTGGTAAATCTGTTACTATCAAAACCATTATGGCAAGATCCGCTATACTAATGGGTGTTGAAAATTTAGTACTTGATGCTGAAGGTGAGTATGTTGCTATGGCAGAAGTATTAAGAGGAATCAATGTAAATATTAGTCCAAAAAGTGATACGGTTATTAATATATTTGATATTGAGACAGAGATTATAAAAGATGAAATTACAGGTAAAGAAAAATATGTATTGAATGTTGAAAATAAAGTAGAGGACGTAACACAAGCATTACTTACAATGGCTCGTGGTGCAACAAAATCTGAAGAAGTAAATGAGTTAACAAAACAGATTATTGCTGAAATAGTAGCAGAAGAATATGCTGCAATGGGAATTACTAGTGATCCAGACTCTTTATTTGAAGATAAAGCAGACGCTTCTTTTGGTAAAGCAAAAAAATTAATGCCAACAATTAGCTCATGGTATGAAAGACTAGAGAAAAAATGTGAAGAAAATGATAATGATACTTATCAATATCATTTC
Organism: Clostridia bacterium; assembly: GCA_028692955.1. Classification (GTDB taxonomy): domain Bacteria; phylum Bacillota; class Clostridia; order TANB77; family CAG-465; genus CAG-465. The sequence goes on along the minus strand of JAQUWH010000020.1, from coordinate 68 downwards.
GACTACTTAATAAAGGTTATGAAGCAATATTGCAAAAAATTTGATGGACAAATGGCATATTTTGATGG
>JAQUWH010000011.1 GCA_028692955.1 Clostridia bacterium | reverse complement strand
TTTAACATTATCTGCAATTAGAATATTACCTAATATTTTTGAGCCGCAGCCAACTATCACGTTATTTTTTAATGTTGGATGTCTTTTCTTTTGCACTTTACCCGTACCGCCTAATGTAACGCCATGATATATGGTACAATCATCACCTATCTTGCTAGTCTCACCAATGACAATTCCCATTCCATGATCAATAAATAATCTTCTTCCAATAGTTGCACCTGGATGTATTTCTATCCCAGTTAAGAATCTTGCAAATTGAGATAACAGTCTAGATAAAAAATACAAACGTTTGTTGTATAAAAAATGGTTAATTCTATGCCAAATTAATGCATGAAAGCCAGGATATAATAGTATAACTGTTATGATATTCCTTGCTGCTGGATCTTTTTGTTGTATATTTTTAGCATCTTCATATAAAGTAGAAAAAAAAGTCTTCATCAACATCACCTGCTATATGATATTGTACGAAGACTTTGATTGTTACTGTTAAGAGTTTATTCTAGAAATGCTGATAGATTTATTTGTTTTTTCATCCACTTCTACAATAATACCATTAAATATAGCATCATTGGTAGAACATTCATATTTTAAATATTCACCATTTACAAAACGTCTAAGTGCAATTTCTTTTTTTAAGCCAATCACACTGTCTTTAGGTCCTGTCATTCCCACATCAGTAATATAGGCAGTACCATTTTCAAGAATTGTCTCATCTGCAGTTTGTACATGTGTATGAGTGCCAAACACGCATGTTACTCTTCCATCTAGAAAGTATCCCATTGCTATTTTTTCTGCTGTAGCTTCTGCATGAAAATCAATAAATATATAATCTACATTTTCACTCTCAAGTTTCTTAATTTCATTTTCGACTTCTTTAAATGGACTTGATATATTTTTTTGCATGATTTCACCCATTTCAGCCGCACCTATTAAGTTAATAACACCAAATTTCACATTGTTCTTTTCAATAACCATACTACCTTTTCCTTGTAAATTTGTGATATTAGCTGGTATTAATAATCTTGGTAAAGTATCATAAACTTCAGCCATTTCTTTTCTATAGTATAAATGATTCCCCATCGTAATGCAATCGGCACCATATTCCATGATTTTGTCATACTCTTGTGTTCTAAGTCCTCTTCCACTAGCAGAATTTTCACCATTAACAATACAAAAATCTATATTTTCTTTATTTATTATTTCATTTAATTCAATTTTTAATCTGTCTAAACCAGTCTTTCCCACTACGTCTCCAACTATTAAAATTTTCAAAATAATCTCCACCTTCATATAATATATGAAATTATATATCAAAAATCATACATTGTCAAATGTATGATTTCTAAATTATTATTTCAGTTTCTTTTTTGTTCTTTACACTTAAAGTACCAACTTTGCAGCAATCACCGGACGAAAGCTGTACTGGCTATAATTATTACCACCGTAGTATCCAAAACAAAATACGCCTGTACGACTGGTATAGAAGCAACCGCCACCACGAAGGAAAAACGGATATGTAGAATAAATATAATATGAATAGTCACTAAACCATGAGCTAGTAATTGTTTCATTTATTGATGTCTCTGCTATTGCATCTCCTTTTCTATCTATATTTGCTTCGTAATTTGACTGTCTATCACTTACTGTAGTTCCTACTGCATATATATCAAAATATTTATTTCTTAATGTGACATCATTATATATTCTATTAAACTCTGTTGCACTTCCCGCTGAAACTATATATCCATTTAAATTGCCGGCTACATATTCCCATGATCCACCAGACATGTCATATATTCCAGACGTGTTTCCTGTTGTACTAGCTAATTGTCCCTTGGCTGTAGTGTAATTATTTGTTATTGCTGGTGTTCCATTTCCAGATAATGTATCACATGCCATTCCAACAATAAAATTACTGTTATTATTCATTGTTATTTCATTTCTATTTCTTCCATATTGACTATGTGTTAAATATGCTACTGCTCCCCATTCAACATTTTTCATCATATGCGTATCTGGTGTTGTTGTCCATCCATAACTTTCATTATTTCTCATTTCATAACATCTATCAAATATATTTGCTACATTTATATTTCGCCAGCTTGTTACATTCGGTTGAATTTTTACTTTCGTGCTTGTTCCTTCTGAAGGTAGTGTTTCATCTACTACTTTAGCAGCATCATCATGGGATGCCTCAAACTTAGCTACCCATATTCCTGTTAACTCTTCTGTTCCAAATGTAAATCCCGGATGTACTATATAGTCTCTTCCTTTGATAATTGTGGTATCTGTTGCTTTTTTAGCTTGTTTCTTTACTCCATTTTCATAATAATTATTACTAGTTCCTTCTAAAAATACAACTTCTATTTTCCCACTTAAATTTTCTGTTGTAGTTGGTTTTTCTGTTATTCTATAGGCATATCTTGGTATCCATACCCAGTAACTTCCATCATCGCTTTGTGCATTTGCCCACATACTTGTTCTTGTATCTGTTACATTATCTCCTGCTATATATGCATACCATTCTGGGTCTATTTCCAAGATATTTTCTGTTACTTCTGTATAGGTATCTCCATTCTTTATATACTTTACTGGTGACATTCCATTTAGTACTGGTTTATTTACACTTGCTACATTTGCTGTTGTGTTTCCATTTGTTCCAAAATAAATGTCGCTTCCATAAATCTTGCCATCTACTTCTAAAGCAATGTTTCCTTTACTATCAATTAACCACTTACCGTAGTTTGGTAGTTTTGTACCTGCATAGTATTTATTTGCTTCATTAGCTTTAGTATCGAATACAACTTCTCCAGTTGTTCCATTTTCTAAAGTGTAAGTAAACTTGTTATCAGTTATTTCACCCGGAGTTGCTGTTACATTTCCCTTTGTATCAAGCATTATTTTTTGCAATGTAGTTATTACAGAATACTGTACAGTTGTCCTATCTGAGCTATATCGAGCCTCCTTAGAGTTAAAGATTGGGTTGTTATTATTTAGTATTAAAAGCACTGCAGCAGCCAGCACGATTACTACGATTATCGTTATTACTAGTGTGATAAGACTGATGCCCTTTTTTTCCCTCATTGTCAATTCACTCTTATACATTTAACAAATCCTCCATATAATGCTGTTATATTCACGATTGTTTGCATTTGCAATAGCTGTATTATATAATAAACATTACTTATATTTTATCGTATTCCACTTCTTTTTGCAACAGCTTTTGACATGTTTTTTTATTTTATATGGCATTTTTATTATAAATTTATTGTTAACTTATACTATATTGCTTATCTGATTTCCCTTTTCACACCTTCCGCCCATTTTTTCTATTAATTCATTATCCTTGTATACTTTTACGATTTCACAAGTATTGCTACAACCATTACATTCCGTTCCAATTGTCTTAAATTCCACATTTTGTAGATTAAAATCAAATTCAAGTTTATTCCCATTTTTATTTACATTTTTTGAGATGATTGCAATACCAATAGCACCCATTAAATGTGAATTTTTATCAACATGAACTTTCTTGTTCAGTATATCTTCGAATGCTTTTACAACACCTTTGTTCTTACTTACGCCACCCTGAAATACAATTTTATCTTCCAGAACTTTTCCTTTTGCTAAATTATTTAAATAATTTTTTACAACACTATTACAAATACCAGCAATCAAATCCTCTTTACTATGACCAATTTGTGCTTTATGAACTAAATCAGATTCCGCAAAAACAGTACATCTTGCAGCAATTTTAGATGGATTCCTAGAAGTTAGTGCGATATCCCCTATTTCTTCTATTGTAACTCCAAGTCTCTTTGCTTGTGAAGAGAGAAAAGATCCTGTCCCTGCAGAACATAATGTATTCATTGCATAATCTACAACAATTCCATTTCGAATGATAATTAATTTTGAATCTTGTCCTCCTATTTCCAAAATAGTTCTAGCATCTGGAAAAGTATTTAAGGTTCCAATAGCATGTGCCGTAATTTCATTTTTGATGACATTGGCATTTAAGATTGTTCCAATCAAATTTCTAGCAGATCCGGTTGTCCCAATACCATATATATCTACTTTTATTTCTTTCTCCTCTAATGTTTTTTTAAATGTTTCTATGATATTTTTAGTAGCTTTAATTGGATCTCCTTCAGTCCAAATATATTCACTGGCGATCATGTGATTTTCTTCATCCATAATAACACCTTTTGTAGAAATGGAACCAATATCAATTCCAATATACCCCTTAATATGATTCATATGCTTCTTCCCTACTTTCCTTTTCTTGTTCTTTTTTCATCTTTAACATATCATAAAACGCTTCAATTCTGGTTTTTACACCTGTTGCCGTTGTCTGCTCATCAAATGTAAGATACATGATGGGAATATTTTTTTGTCTGCTTATCTTTTGCAATATTGGCATAGCATTAATTTCAGGTGAACAGCCAAATGGTTTAATATGAATAATGCCATCGTACTCCTCTTCTATTAATTCAAGTGTATGTGCAATTGTTTCAGCACCGTCAGCACCAAAGTGATAATCAATATATTCGCTTGCTTTTTTCATTACTTTTTTTCTTGAAAAACGTTTTTGTAGTAATAAATAAGTGACAGTAGTATATCTTTTTACAATACAGTTATAATTTAATAGTTCTTTTTCTAAATAGAAACTTGAAAAAGGTTCCATAGAAGTAAAAAGTTCTCCTACAATTCCTATCTTAATATCATCTTTTGTTATTTTCCTTAATGCAACAGCTTTTAATTTTTTTATATACTCATCTTTAAATTGGTATAATTTAGCAAGAGTATTAATTTGTAGAATATCTTGTAACATTTTTTTATGAATAGTATCAAAACTTTTAGAATCAATTTGTAAATTATACTTATCTCTCATATATGTTTCAAAATCATCCATTATTTTAATAATTGCTATTGCAAGTGCTCCTTGATAACAAAAAGTACTGAAACTTAATTTTGCATTTAATAATTTAAATTTATGATATAACTCCTTAATATTTAATCCATTTTCACCTAGCAAAGATATAAATGTGAAATCATAGCCCATATCTTTTAGTGTTTGTTCTTGTACTTCAAAGTAGTAACCATATCTACATCCTCCTCCGGCCTGTATAAGGACATTAGCACCTTTTTTTAATTCAGACAGATAATTACCCATATTATATTTAAATGGAATACAAGCAAAATCTGGGCTAAATTTGCTACCTTCCACAATCGTTTCATTACTCATTTTATTTGGCATTAACACTTCTACTATTTCTTGATCCACTATATTATTTAAAAAATTATAAATAGGAATATAATAATTTCCTAACATCGGAAATCCAACAATATATTTCTTCTTCATCTTATATTCTTTCACCCATTTCTTCTTTATTTTGTTCTAAAATATCAATAAAACTTTCTAATCTTGTATATAATCCAGCGCTGCCATCTTGTTCATCTACCACTAAATTAAGAATTGGTTTATCTTTTACTTTTCTTATCACTAAATCATTTACCATAGCATCCGGTCCACATGGAAAAGTTGAGATAAATATGATGCCATCTACTTTTTCACTATATTCAATAATTCCATTTAATAGGTTTTTATTATATTTCCAATATAGATACTTTGATAACTCTTTATAACTTTCATTATTTGTTTGCATGCCATTATTGATATCTGAATATATCACATTAAATTGATTATCTTTTAGAAATTTGACCACTGGGTAGCCCATATATTGATCATGTTCTATATACGGATGAGCTACTAATAATATGTTTTTATTTGATAATGCTTTGATTTGTTTTTCATAATTTGCCTTATCATATTCTTGTTGAAGTTTTTTTGCTTTTTTATATGCTAGTATCGTTTTAGAAAATGAAAAACCTAATTTTATTCCTAAGTTAACAAAGGCTTTGAATTCAGTTTCATGGCAAGAATAATCAATATTTACAGTAATAAAATGAGCATCAAATATATTTTTACAAATATCATACAGAGCGTAAAATTTCACGCATACTGTTTCCTTTTTATCAAAAAATGCCACCCTTGGAATAAAAATATAATCTATATTCTCCTTGTCACTTCTTTTTACTAAATTTGCAACATGACCCATATATATTTTATTTGCAAGACAAGTTTCATCTATAGAGTAAATAATCCCATCATTTAATATGTTAGAATTTGTTTCATCACTATATACTACTTGAACACCAAGTAATTCAAAAAATTTATGATACAAAACTGGATACTCATAAGTAATCATTGCTTTTGGAATACCAATTTTCATCCTCATCACCTAATGTTATTATTGGTTAAATTTCCAAAATTATACAAAAAAAGAGAGAAACTTTTTTGAGTTTCTCTCTTTTTAAATTAATTGGCAAGTTAGTAAATCTTGTTCTTACCATTAATTAATTTTATCTTTGTTATTTTGCAAGTTCAATTGCTCTACTTTCACGAATAACATTTACTTTAATTTGTCCTGGATAAACCATTTCAGTTTCAATTTGTTTAGCGACGTCTCTAGCCAAAATAACCATTGAAGCATCATCAACTTGTTCAGGTTTAACAATAATTCTAACTTCACGGCCAGCCTGTATTGCATAAGATTTATCAACACCTTTGTACGAATCACAAATTTCTTCTAACTTTTGTAATCTCTTGATATATGTGCTAACAGTCTCTCTTCTTGCACCAGGTCTAGAGGCAGATACAATATCGCCAATTTGTACTAATATAGCTTCTATTGTTTTTGGATCTGTATCTCCATGATGAGCTTCCATACCCCATATAATTTCATCTTTTTCTTTGTATTTTTTCAGTAATTCTATGCCTAAACTTACATGTGTACCTTCTACATCATGATCAAAAGATTTACCGATATCATGAAATAAACCAGCTCTTTTAGCAATGGTTGGATCAAGCCCTAATTCAACAGCTAAAGTACCCGCAATATTGGCAACTTCAATAGAATGATTTAACACATTTTGGCCATAACTTGTTCTAAATCTTAATTTACCAAGTAGGTTAATTAAATCAGGATGAACATTAATAACACCTGTTTCATATAATGCTCTTTCTCCTTCTTCTTTAATTGTGTTTTCAACTTCAACTTTTGCTTTTTCAATCATCTCTTCGATTTTGCCCGGATGGATTCTACCATCAGCAATCAATCTTTCAAGAGCAATTCTTGCAACTTCACGTCTGATTGGATCAAAGCTTGATAATACGATGACATCTGGTGTATCATCAATAATTAAATCGATACCAGTTAACGTTTCTATTGTTTTGATGTTTCTACCTTCTCTACCAATAATTCTACCTTTTAAATCATCATTTGGTAGTTGAACTACGGTAACAGTTGCTTCAGAAGTATGATCAGTAGCGCATTTTTGAATAGCACCTACCAAAATTTCCTTTGCCTTCTTATCAGCCTCATATTTTGCCTTATCTTGTTCTGATTTGATATAAGTAGCAATCTCCATCTTCATATCATCTTGCAATTTTACCATCATTGTATTTTTTGCTTCATCAATTGTCATGCGAGAAATCTTACTTAATTCTTGCAATTCTCTTTCCTTTGCTTTTGCTAGGTCTTCTTCTTTTTTGACTAATTCATCATTTTTTCTGATAATGTTATTTTCCTTTTCTTCAATAAGAGCGGCTCTTTTATCAACCAAATCTTGCCTTTGATTTATTCTGTTTTCTACTTCTTGTAATTCTTTCTTTCTTCCTTTAGCATCTCTTTCAAATTCATCTTTTTGCTTTAACATTTCATCTTTAGCTTGTAATATAGCTTCTTTTTTGATACGTTCCGCATCGTGCTTGCTATCTTCAATTATTTTTTTTGCTTGTTGTTCAGCAGACTCCATAGTTGCCTCTGCTACTTTTTTTCTATACTTTATACCAGCATAAAAAAATACAGAGCCACCTACAGCTAAACCGACAACGCCAGCAATTACTGCAATTAACATTTTTTATCCTCCTTATATTTAATTTTCAAAGTACTACTATCTATATAACTGATATGAATAACATATTCAATTTTAGATTATATTACGTATAAAACAATATTTATACACTTTAATTATACATTATCTCGAGCAATATATCAAGTGATTTTTCGAAATTTATATGGATACATAAGAAGTTATTAAGGTAGAAAAAGGCAGCGTAAAAATTAATTTACGCTGTCAAATGGTTTGAATCTTTCCTTCATATACTCGATAGGCCAGGAAGATTCATTGGCAATATCTTCCATGACATAAGCATCTACCAATTCATTTCCGACCATACTCTCTATTTCTCCTAAAGATTTTGGTGCATAGATAAGAATTGGTTTTCCCCTAAAGCCTTTGCAATATTTCATGAAGATATAAATATAGTTACTATAATCATACACGCAATAATCTGACTCTGCTAAATCAAACCACAAAAATGCAATTGCTTGTCGTAGCATATCAGTAAATACTCTTGTTTTGGCTGTATTCTTCATCCGCAATATCGTTGTTTTAATACTTGGTATACTATTTCCAACCATTCCACGTTTTACACTTGGAATATTTTGATGATACCAATTTAATACAAATGGATTAGCCGCCTGTACATAAAAAAGATACCCTTGCTCTTGTATTTTTTCAAAAACACTTTTTGCCTTGATTTGTAATTCAGTCTTTCCTCTTCTTGTTGATTTATCATCAAATATAAAAGCAATTCGGTCTTTATATTTCTTGACCAATTCGATATTAAACAATTCCTCTAATCTCATTGCTTCATTGATAGGAAGTTTATCGCTGCATGAGGTTTTCTGACCAAGTATATTACTCTTTGTATCATCGTGATAAAGAATTACTTCTCCTTTGTACATTTGCATGTCAAGTTCAATGACAATGCCTGTATTACGTGAAATAGCAAATTGAATACATTCTTCAATTGATTCTCTGGAGTTTTCGCGATACTTACTTGAAACAATTCCTCTATGTGCAATTGGCCATTTTCTAATTGGTTCATCATGACAAATTCTAGAATTTTGATGATTCAACGCTCCAGAAATTTTAGCAATGATTTCTTGCACAGTGTCATTTTCTTCTACACTTTCAGTTAATACTTGTGCGATATCGTCCAATGAAAATGGTTCCAAAAGCTTTGTCTCAACATACTCTTCATTTACCATACTTGCATAGCCATTTAAGTGCTTTACTACTTTTTTATAATCTCTTCCTTTGATAAAATTAAACCTTTTACGGAAAGGATTACAGACTAAAAACACTCTATCACCAAAGACATGTCGAAGCTTAAGATAGTTTCGCATATTTTTTGTATGGAAATATACCTTATCATAATGCCGATATTCATACAAGAGTCCAAGCAAAGTAGAGATAAATTGTCTATTCATTTTGCATTTTATTTCAATTAAGATAGTTTGCTTTCCATCTACAATTTCAAAAACTTCTTGCAATGTAGCAATTTTTTCATTACTTCCCAAAACAGAGTATTTCATTAGTTTGTCAAATTTCATTATAGAAAGTTTACCAGGAATACCAAGTAAACGTTTTGTATATCTATCATGAAACAAGACAATTTCTTCATCTTTGGTTAGCCGGACATCAATCTCAACTCCGATATTATTTTTGATAGCAAGATCGACCGCTTTGAGTGTATTCTCTGGGCTACAAAGATGAAGTCCACGATGAGCCAATTTTTCTTCATAAATTTCTTTAGATTTCTTGGGTATATACCCAAAAGAAACCATATGATTCCTGTATAGAATATACCACAGTGTAAAAGCAATTAGTAAGCAAATAAAAACAAAAATAGTAACTGCCGAAAAAACTAGATATTTCATCTGGTAGCCTCCTTTCTTAAATTATTAAAAAGATTTATGACATAACTCGACATATTATACCACACTTTATATCATATTACAAATAAAATTATAGTAAAAAATAAAAGTAGTCTCATGACTACTTAATTTTATTATTCTTTACGGTTCCATCTGCTTACCAAGGAAACTTGCTGCTGATTGTACTAATTTTTGTTCTATATTGCCTATTTTTTTATTTCTATCTAGTGAAAATAGAATAACAGTGCCGATAGCATCTGCATCCGAAATAATAGGTGCGATAATTTGTGCTCCATATTTGGAAGCATTTTCTCCATCAATGATAGGCATTGGAATATCATTCGATGTTGACCAAATTGCTCTATCTTCCATTACATTAATAATGTGTTCACTAATACTTCTTGCTAAATATTCTGATTTTGGAGCACCAGATATAGCTATAATAGTTTCCATATCTGTAATACAAGCAACAAAGTCAGAAGTACTTGCCAATGCCTCAGCATATTGTGTAGCTATTTCTAACATATCTCCAAGAGGGGCATATTTCTTTAATACAATTTCTCCTGTTTTTTCAATAAATATCTCTAGTGGATCTCCTTCTCTAATTCTAAGTCCCTTTCTGATTTCTTTTGGAATAACAACTCTACCTAAATCATCAATTTTTCTAACAATACCTGTGGCTTTCATCCTTAACCTCCTAAACGATAATTTAATACTATTATTAGTTGTATAAATTTGTTTTATACTATAACTTTATATTTATTATTAGTTTATAGTATAAAGGCAAATAAGTCACAGGAAATTTTTTACATTTTTTAAGCACAAAAAAGATACCTTATTAAAAGTATCTCCTATTTTTATTATTTTATGATTTTTTCAATGTTAACCGCTAAATTATCTAGTAATGCATATTTAATTGTTTTTTCTTTATTTGCTTTATTCTTCTTTATGATTTCAGTTAATTTTCTTAAATTTTTACTATCGGCCTCTAAAAGTTCTCTATTTTCTTTATAACGTATTTGTATCATATTAATAATATTGTAAATATCATAATTTGGTGTCAGTAATAACTTTTCATATAAATTTTCCATATCATATCTAGAAAATACAGGTAAATCTTTGTAATCACCTACAATTTGTCTATAAAATTCAGATAAATTATCAGGTAAATTTTTAAACAATTCAGATGCTTTTGAAGTAGCAAGTTCACAAATAGCCTTGTTTTTAATATTAATATATTCGTTTTTAATTTCTTCAATATCCTTATCGTCAATATCATAATCAACATCGCTATCTACTTTACTATCTTGTAATACTTCAATAGCGCCCATATTTTCAGAGGCAGAAAGCTGCATACCAAGAATAAAATTTTGTTTTAACTCACTAATAGGATATTCAATTAAAGCTAAATTCATTAAATATTTAATGATGGCAAATAGTTTAACATGTTCTTTGAATTCAACTTTACCAGTTTTAATTTCTTCTAATACTTGATTCCACAATAAATCAAAATCAAAATCAGAAAGTTTCCAATAGTCACCATTTAGTAGTTTTAAATAGCGTTTTGTTTCTCCACTTCTTCTTAATCTAGAAATATTTTTTGCTGATTCCATATTTTCATTAAATAGTTTATCATCAAAAAATCTAGTGCGGACATATACTTCAACAAATTTGAAAAATTTATATTTAGAAAAATCATTCAAAAAATATCGATTATCAAATTCTCTTAAATAAAACTGACTATTATCATTTAATATCTTAGAGGTAAAGATAACAGAGTTATATTCATCATTATTAGAGATAGACTTTAACTTTTCTTTGCTGACATTTCCCGCTTTAATTTCAAAAGAAACGGCAATAGTAAAGGTTAACATAGTTTTTAAAATATCCTTATCTATTGTTGGATGATTTTTCATCACTTCATTAAAAATTTTTTCAAAGTCATTTAAAGCATGTTTTAATATTCTTAAATTCCTTGTATTTGATTGTTTAAAAGCAGAAATGATTTGCGATGTATTCCTTTTGTAAAAGTCTGATAATTCATCATTATATGCATATTTCATAATCATACCACTTAAAATATACGAATATTCAGGTACGTACTCAAAGGTTTCACCTATTAGTTTTTCTTTGATTCTCTCATAAGCATTGGCTTTATCAAAAATATCTGATATTTTATCTTCAATTAAATTAGCCAGAGGCTTATCATTTACTTTAGTTACGTCTTCTTCTTTTAATGCAAGTAACTTCTTAGTTTTTGGAGATAAACTCCCCTCTTTATCTAAAATGTACGTTGCAATTAAAGTTTTCATTTCTACGTTGTTATTTTTAAACTTAGTAGCAAGCTCTTTTTCGTTACAAATAAGGATTGTTTTAATACCATCATGTTCAACAAAGTTATTGATATATCCTAAAATATCAATAACATCTACATTAGCTCTTTCAAGATCATCAAAGCATAAGATTTTATCATCAATAGCAAACATCTTTGAAAAATCTACTTTATCAGAACTAAAACTAGTAGAACCAAATAGATTAGCCATATCAAGACCAGTTTTTACATATTCAGGAATGACATTTCCTTCCCTAGTATCTACAAATTTTTTAAGCGTTTTGTTAATCATAGGATTCGTCTCAATAAATATTTTTTTACTAATTTCTTCCAAACTATTAATTCCATATAACGACATGTAGATTGTTTTATAGTTTTTCCCTTCTACATTCTTTATAGATTCAATTCTACTTCTTAATTTATTATTCCAAAAGTATGTTTTACCACTACCCCACTCACCATTTAACATGACAGCGTAATCTGTATATGGCTTTCTAATATAATCGCATATACACTCGATTAACTCTTCCATTATATCACCTCAAACATATATTGTAATTGTAACATATCCATAAAAAATATTCAAATCTTTTATGGCAATTTATGTATATTTATACGCTACTCTTTACAAAAACGTTTTTATGTTATATAATGTATGATGGAAATATTAAATAATCAATAATGCGATTGCAATATAGAGGAGGAAAAAAGAGTGAACATGACAGAAATAGATCTGTGCAGAAATGTTGAAGTATTACAATATAGCTACAAACAAATTGACAGAAAGATTGCATTAGTCAAAGAATTAATGATACAAAACGAAAAGGAGAATGACTCACCACAAGAATTAGCAACGGAATGGGGACTTGATAAGTTATATTTTTCTTTTGGCATTTTTGATGCATTTAATTCTTACCAAGAAGTTTTGCGTGGTCTTGACATGGAAAAACTTCTACTAGTGATAGAAGCAAAAAAAGTAAAACAAAGTTTAAATTACGATATAACAGACTTTAATTCAATTTTATGTATCTTATCTAAGATAAATAAGCGGAGTGAGTTAATTGAATTCCTTCAAAATTGGCCATCTAGAAATCTTCAATATCTAAACAGGCTAAAGAAACAACTCAATGTCGAGTTGTATAATTCACTTAAAAAAGCATCACACAAAAAAAATAAAGATGATATTGATATATCAAGGATATATTCTCATTACAAAAAAACACTCAACAGCATCCAAGAAATTTCTACGACTGTTGAGGGAATTTCAAAATGAAGAGCAAAGTTTTTTGCTCTTCATTCATATATCTTATCCTTTTTTAGCCACTATTTTTGCCGTCAGTCCTGTTATCCTATTTTTTGATTCAATATTATCTACCATATAATTGATAATGTTAGTACTACCAACAATTACTAGCATTTTTTTTGCTCTTGTCATAGCAGTGTATAACAAATTTCTAGTAAATAGCTTTTGATAACCAGTGTATAAAGGAAGTATCACGTAATCAAATTCACTACCTTGTGACTTATGAATCGTTACGGCAAAGGCATGCTCTAATTGATCAAGTTCATCAAATTCATAGACTACTTCTTTTTCTTCATCAAATAACACTATTAATTTTTGATTTACATTATCAATTGATTTGATATATCCTATATCCCCATTATAGATTCCATCAAAAAAATCACCATTAATCGCAAACTTTTTATCGTAATTATTGATTATCTGCATGACTTTATCTCCTTCACGATATATTTTCCCATTAAATTCTTTCTCTTTTTTAGTCGTTGCTTTTGGATTTAACACTTCTTGTATTAATGTATTCAATTCAATCGTACCTAATTGTGTCTTTTTCATAGGTGTTAGTACTTGTAAATCTTTTAATACGTTAAGCGTAGCAAAGCTTTCAATTCTATAAGAAATCAAGGATGATATTTCAGCAAGTGTTGACTCTATACTATCTGTTTTGATATAGAATAAATCTGTATCTTTTGTTTTAAATTCCGGATACTCTCCTTCATTGACTCTATGAGCATTCACAATAATATCACTCATTGCACTTTGTCTATAAATATGTTTTAAATACACAGTATTAATGACATTTGAATGAATAATATCTTTTAACACATTACCAGCACCTACCGAAGGTAATTGGTTTACATCCCCTACCATAATAACCTGTGTAGAAGAGTTCAAAGCTTTAAATAGATTATTCATTAACATGCAATCAATCATAGAAGCTTCATCTACAATTACTACATCCGTGTCAATCGGTGTAACAGGAAGTTCATAGAACATATCTACATCATTGTCATCTACCTTTGTAATTTCAAGCAATCTATGTAAAGTTTTTGCCTCTTTACCAGTAGTTTCCTTAATCCTTTTTGCAGCTCTACCAGTTGGTGCACAAAGAACATACTCTTTTTTCATTTCTTCTAATATATCAATGATACATTTAATAATCGTAGTTTTACCAGTTCCAGGTCCACCAGTAATGATAGTTAATTTGTTATTTAACGAGTTTGAAATAGCTTCTTTTTGTTCTTTTGATAATTCTATTGCATTTCTTTTACTAACATTTTCAATTTGTTTTGTATAATCCACTCCCAATGGTTTATCTTTGGCACGAAGTAGAATGTTACTTGCAATATTTTCTTCTGCAAGATAGAAACTTCTTTTAAAGATATAATTTTTCTCATCAATCGTTTGCATATATAGCTTACTATTTAGGATGAGGCGTGTGATTCCATTTTTTATCTCTTTGGTCCCCACTTCTAATATATCAGAAGCAAATTTTATTAAATTTTCTTCTTCTACACAAGTATGCCCAAATTCAGTTACTTTATTAATAGCATAGACAATTCCAGTATCCACCCTTTGATCACTATCTAAATTAACACCTAAACTTTTACCAATTTCGTCTACGGTTTTAAAATCAAGTTTTTTTACAAAATCAATTAAACTATATGGATTTTCTTTTACAATCTTGACAGTATCACTACCTAATGTTTGATATATTTTATTAGCCGTAACAACTGATATATTAAAACTACTCAAATATTCAATGACATTCCATTTTTCCCATTCTTCATTAAAAAAGCGATTTAAATCATCTATTTTTGTTTCATTTAGCCCTTTAATATCGTTTAACTTACTAGGGGTATAACGAATGGTATTCACCGTTTCTTCACCAAATAAATCAACAATTAAAGCAGCAGTCTTCTTACCCACTCCTTTTATATTCTCTGCAATATATTGTATTAAAGCCGCATCTGTTTTTGGTAATAGTTTTTTGTAAGTAGTAAATTGAAATTGTTCTCCATATACCTTATGTGTCGTTTCTTCTCCCTCTAATTCCAGTTCATCTCCTACTTCTAAATCTTGTGTTTCCCCTACAGCAGTGATGTATCCCTTATCTCTTTTTAATAGCATGACTGTCCACGAATTAGTAGAGTTCTTAAAGATTATCGTTGCTACTTTTCCTTCTATTTTCATATTTTCTCCCTTAAATTGCTAGCATTATTATATTACAAAAAGAACGTTTTTTCAATACAAATGTTTGATTACTTTCATAATTTTACTAAAACATCACATACTAATTTTGTACAAGGAGGTAAATATATATGTATCCAGAAATTCCAGTTTTAGGTAATAAAGAAAAAAAAGAACAAATACCCATACAATTCCCAAAACAAACACAAGAATCACAACCAGGGATAGAACAAGCGATTCATCCATTACCCATTTTTGATAATACAGAGCAAGAAAGAGGTAATAAATTGCAAAATAAAGTAGCGCTCATTACTGGTGGCGATAGTGGCATTGGTAAAGCAGTTGCTATCCTATTTGCCAAGCAAGGATGTGATATTGCACTATCCTATTTAGAAGAAAATGAAGATGCTAATGTAACAAAGAAATGTATTGAAGATTATGGAAGACGTTGTCTATTACTACCAGGTGATTTAAGACAAGAAGAAACTTCAAAGAATATCATAACTAAAGTAATAAATGAATATCATAAAATCGATATACTAGTGAATAATTGTGCCTTTCAAATGCCACAAAATAGTTTATTAGATATTACGACAGAACAACTATTACGCACTTTTGAAACAAATTTTTTCTCTTATTTCTATTTAACAAGGACAGCTCTACCTTATTTAAAAGGAGGTTGCTCTATTATTAATACATCTTCTATAACAGCCTTTCAGGGAAATGAGAGACTAATTGATTATTCAGCAACAAAAGGTGCAATTAGCAATTTTACTAGATCACTTGCAAAATCCTTGGTAGCGCAAAAAATACGTGTCAACGAAGTTGCACCAGGTCCGATATGGACGCCACTTATCTTTAGTGGCATGACTGAAGAAGAGGTAGAAACATTTGGATACAATACCCCATTAAAAAGAGCGGGTCAACCATTTGAAGTTGCTCCTGCCTATTTATATCTTGCTTGTGAAGAAGATTCAAAGTATGTTACTGGTCAAACAATACACGTCAATGGCGGAACAATCATATAAAACAAAAGGAATAGTACTCTATTTTACTATTCCTTTTGCCTATTTAATTTATATTCCAAATCGTTTCTTATCTACATTGTATATCCTCATAGAATATATTTTACCGTTTAATGCAGTAGCACCATTCATTCCTATTCTGTATCGGATTACAGTTTTTCATTTCCTAATACTTCCTCAAACCATTTTTTTTCATTATCAGAAAATTTGTTTTGAGCTAATGTTAATTTTCCGTTAACAATTGAAACAATACCATCATATTTAGGTAATTGATGTAAAACTGTGATGATTTCCTTAATGTTTTGTTCCTTGATTTCTACACCTCTACCCGTATAGGTTACACTGGTAGCATCTGCAGATAATTTTGTGGAATCAAATTCTCCATAGGTGGTAGAATTCATATCAGAAATATATATATTTAATTCCTCATACATTTGTCGTATGTTTGATTTAAATGTTGATTCCTTTGCATTTTCAATAGGATTTTGGTTATTGAGTGTTATAATTACAGCAGCAGCTATAATGACCATAATAGCTATTGTGATAACCAAAACGATTAAACTAATACCATTATTTCTTTTATTCACTTATATGCTCCTCCCTCTTTTGTTTTTAGTTGTAATATTTCTAATAAATGATTAAATTGCAAGTCACATGATTATCTGTTTTCGTTCTAAATTTAATCAGTTGGTTTTATATTTTATAGCCAAGGATATTAAGCTAATACCTTTATTTTTTAATTTCTTTTTCCTCTTTATTTTTAATTCTGTTTTCTTTCTTGCTTTTTGCCACATCAGCTTTTGTTTCTATCTCATCAAATTGTACACTAAATTTGTATTCAATGATAATTTTTCCAATTGCAAGTACTGGCATAGCAATAATCATACCAACAATACCAAATAGTAAATTAAATACGATTAATCCTCCAATTACCACAACTGGATGTAGATTAACAGATTTTCCTATAATATTAGGTTGTAAAATGTTAGCATCGATTAATTGTACGAGTAATAGACAAGCAAAAGTAATTAAAGCAAATACTGGTCCACCTACTGTTAAAGCATATAATGCAACAATTAGTTCTGAAAGTAATGCCCCAATATATGGTATTAAATTTAATATTGTAATTAAAATACCAAACACAACCGCATAATCAAGTCCAAGTATCATACAAGCAATTGTTGTTAGGATACCAACAATAATACTATCTAAAATAGTACCTTTTACATAAGACATAACAGCGCCATCTATTTGCGTTAGCATCTTGTATGTCTTACCACCTTTTCCATTTCTAGAAAAGAACATCATTAATCTTTCTTTAAATTTATCCATATCTTTTACCATAAAGAAAGACACCACAATTGTTGTACCAATTGTTACAAAGAATGAAAACACACTTTGTAATGTTGATATTGAATATGTGAGTATATTATCTAAATTATCTAAAATCATATCTTTAGAAATAATTTCATTAAAGTGTTTTATATTACTTTCAATGTTCAATTTTTCATTCATGAAAGGATTTATTTTGTCTACTATATTATCGTAGATATTAGGAAAATCTTTTACTAAACTACTAAATTCCGATACAAACAAGGGTACTACGATTGAAAATACTACTATAATTAATCCAAATATAATCACAAGTGAAAGTATGGCAGATAAATTCTTACCAAATCCCATTTTTCTTAATCGATTGGTAAGTGGACTCGAAATCCAGCAAAGTACAATACCAAGAAAAACTGGTACCAGCGCTCCTATTGCTTGAACTATTTTATCCATAATACCTATATTTTTTAGCAAAAAGTAAATAGCAACTGCAAATCCAAAATATAGCATAAAGTTCAAAAATTTAAAATCAAATTTCTTATCTTCTATTTTCATTTATTTTTCTCCTCATTTTCATTATATATGTTTCAATTATATTCTATATACGCCATTTTGTCAATTAGATATGTATTAATATTATATTTAACTTATCAATTATTATACAATATATAGATGTAATAATATGCTATTTTGTGTCATATGATTCTTTAGGTGATACCAATGAATTTAGAAAATATAAATTATGAAAACTTTGAGATAAAAACACCTTATCCAGAAGTGAGTGTTATAAAAAAGGAAGCGAACATAAGGAAAATGTTAATCGATGCCTATGCTGGTTCAAAAGGTGAATTTACTGCTAGTACTCAATATATTTACCAGAGTTTTATCATGAATCCAATCGATAAAATATTTTATAAAATACTAGAAAGAATAGCAATAAAAGAAATGCACCATTTAGAAATACTTTCTGGTATTCTCATCCAACTCGGTGTTAATCCAAAATTTTGTACTTACATAGATAACAATATCAATATCTGTAACGCTTGGTCAACAAATAATATTAGATATATAACAGATCCAATAGAATTTATTAAATACAACATATTCCTAGAAGAGGATACTATCAAAATGTATAATGATATTATCAATACAACAGAAGATACTAGTATTAAAGACATACTAATGCGTATTGTGGAAGATGAAGAATCACATCTTGCTATGTTTAATGCAATGCTTGATGCACTTACCCAAAAATAAGATAAAAGAGGGCATTTCTAACTAAAAAATTAGAATGCCCTCTTTCTTATATTTTATTAATATCTATGCCAAGTTTTGTATAATAAGCATTAATCTTGCTCATATCTCTATATTTTCCTTGAATAAGTTCACAACGATGATTTTCCTTTTCAATATTCAAATTTTCATCTTTCAATTCCTTGTCAATGTCATAAGGCACTCTAATAAATTGGAAAGTAATATCATCATGGTACTCAGTACTTCCATACTTGCCTTCAATGATTAAGTAATTACTTCTTGTCGTTTCCAATATATCACTATCTTTCATATCATTTCTAATAACATCGAAAGAATTCCCTACACTCCCCACATTAATTAAAGTTTTATTATATAGTCTATCCATATAAGGATGATGGATATGTCCATAGATTACCACATCAGCTATTTTCTGTGTTACTGTTTTTTCAGTAGGCAAAAACATGTTATATTTATCTTGTATACTATCTAGATTAATCAGTGGTATATTATCCCTTTGTGGGGTAGCATGAAATAACCTTACATAGCTGCCACTCATATAGAATTCAAAACAAAAGGGTAAATTAGATAGGTATTCTCTATCTTCCATTGTTAGTCGTGACTGGTTATATTGTATTCTCGTTTTTTCTTGTTCGGAAAAAAATGGATCCGTTAAATCATGAGTTGCTGAAAAGTGCCTATCACAATTTCCTTGTATAACAATATCACAATGTTGTCTCACTAAATCTAAACATTCTTTAACATGAGTTCCCTTTGCTATAATATCACCAATACAGATAATCTTGTCCACGTCTCTTTTGCTGATATCATTTAATGTCGCTTTTAATGCCTCAAGATTGGAATGAATGTCAGAAATAATTGCAAATTTCATATTGATTCTCCTTGTCATTTAGTTAAATTTACTACTACAATGTTTCCTATTGTTGATTATACCATATTTAATTTAGAAGTGCAATCAATCCCATTGAATTTATCAACGGGATTGATTCTATTTTTTAAGCATCTTCACTAAACTGACTGTTATATAATTTAGCATAGGCTCCGTCTTTTTTTAGTAACACATCATGTGTACCACGTTCTATGATTCTTCCATGCTCCATATATAATATAACATCCGCATTCTTTATCGTAGAAAGTCTATGAGCAATCACAAAGCTTGTTCTTCCTTCCATCAATTTATTCATTGCTTTTTGTATCAATTCTTCTGTTCTGGTGTCAACATTACTTGTTGCTTCATCAAGAATTAAGATTGGAGAATTTGCTACAATCGCTCTTGCAATGGTTAATAATTGTTTTTCTCCTTGTGATATGTTACTTGCCTCTTCATTTAATACGAAATCATAACCACCAGGTAATGCTTTGATGAAGTGATGAGCATGTGCTAATTTTGTAGCTTCATATATTTCTTCATCTGTTGCCTCTTGTCTTCCATATCTTAAATTTTCTTTGATTGTACCATTAAATAACCAAGTATCTTGTAAAACCATAGAAAACATCGTTCTTAAATCATTTCTTGACATATCTTTTGTCGATACACCATTAATTTTAATCTGTCCACCACTTATTTCATAAAATCTCATTAATAAATTTACAATTGTAGTTTTACCAGCTCCTGTAGGTCCAACAATTGCAACTGTTTGGCCTTCATTTACTTCTAAACTCCAATTTTCAATTAACTTTTGATCTTTTTCATAACTAAAGGCTACCTTGTCAAAAGTAACTGTTTTTGCTTCGTTTCCAATTTTAATAGAATCCACTTTATCTGGTTCTTCTTCTGTCTCATCTAATATTTCAAATACACGTTCTGCTGCAGCTACTGCACCTTGAACTAAATTTAACATATTAGCAGTTTGACCAATTGGTTGTGTAAATTGATGTGTATATTGAACAAATGCTTGAATATTACCAATTGTCATTTTACCTTCAATAGCAAGTTTTGCACCAAGGACACAAATTCCCACATAACCAAGATTACTAATACCATTGATGATTGGCATCATAAGACCAGATAAAAATTGTGATTTCCATCCACATCTATATAGTTCTCCATTAATAGAATTAAATTGATTAATTTCTTCTTTTTGCATATTAAAAGCTTGAATGACTAAATTACCCGAATATGTTTCTTCTACATGACCATTTAATTCACCAATGACTCTTTGTTGTCTCATAAAATACTTTTGAGACATTTTAATGATAGCAGTAATAAATATAAGGCTAACTGGAACAATTAGTATAGCAACGCCAGCCATACTTAAACTAATCGAGATCATCATTACAAGAATTCCAATAATCGTAAATACAGATTGTAATATCTGTACAATAGTCTGTTCCAATGTACTACTTACAGTATCTACATCATTGGTAACACGACTAAGTATTTCACCATGTGTATGTTTATCAAAAAACTTAAGTGGTAATCTATCTAATTTTTCATCTATTTCTTTTCTTAAACCATAAGTAACTTTTTGTGCAATATATGCCATACTTCTTGTCGAAATGTAAGAAAATAATGCACTAGTAAAGTACATAGCAAGTATAATTAATAGAATCTTTGCAATGTAATCATAATTTATAGTTGGCTCTACAGTAAGTGAAACGCTCTTTACCATTTCAGGTAATTTATCTGCTGCTTCTTGTGGAATCACTTTCATATCAATTAATGTCTGAATTGTTGCATTTTCTGGTATTGCTACTTTCATTTGTTCAGGTATAGCAGCAAGATAGCCTTTCATTTGGGAATAGGCAACTTTTTGTATTACATTATTTCCAAGTTCAGTAGTTGCTTTACCTAATACTTTAGGGGATAGCGTAGATAGTACAGTAGAAAAGATTAATACAACAATTACTAAAATAATCACTTTATTATATTTTCCAATATATCTGATTAATCTTTTCAATGTTTTAGAGAATTCTTTTGGCTTATCTGCCACACCACCAAATCTTGGACCTCCACCCATTGGACCTGAATGTTGTTTTTTTGTATTTCCTTTATTTTCCACCGTTTATCGCCTCCTCTTCTGTAATCTGTGACAGAACGACTTCTTTGTATTCTTCACAAGAATTATATAGTTCTTTATGGGTACCTTGTGCGATTATTTTTCCTTCATCAATAAATAATATTTTATCAGCATTCAAAACAGTACTAACACGTTGTGCTACGATAACAATAGTGGCACCTTTTACATTTTCAGAAAGTGCATCTCTTAATTTTTTGTCTGTTTGGAAATCAAGTGCAGAAAAACTATCATCAAATAAGTAAATTGCTGGGTCTTTTACAATTGCTCTTGCAATAGATAACCTTTGTTTTTGACCACCAGAGAAGTTAGTTCCACCTTGTGAAACAGGAGCATTAAATTGCTCTTCTAATGAGCTGATAAAATCATAGCTTTGTGATATTTTTGCAGCTCTTATCATCTCTTCTTCAGTTGCATTTTGCTTACCATATTTAATATTACTTTCAATTGTTCCAGAAAATAACATTGCTTTTTGTGGAACATATCCCATCATATCTCTTAATTGCTCAAGTGGTATTTCTTTGATATCAACACCACCAATTTTGATTGTTCCACTCGTAATATCATAGAATCTCATAATCAAACTTAAAAGACTTGTTTTACCTGAACCAGTTCCCCCTAATATAGCAACTGTTTCTCCTTTTTTTATCTTAAAGTTCATGTCACTTAAAACCGGTTCATCACCATCTAAGTACTGGAAAGTGGCATTAATAAATTCAATTTCACCAGGATTTGTAAATTTTTCATTTGGAACAAGTTCTATTTTATCCTCAATACTAGATTCTGTTCCTAATACTTCATTAATTCTCTTTACTGAAACCATAGCTCTAGGTATCATTACAAATAACATTGTTACAGCAAGTATTGAAAATAATACTTGTATTGCATATTGCATAAATGCCATCATGTCACCAATTTGCATAGCTCCGTCACCAATTAAATGAGCACCAAACCAAACAACAGCAACACTTGATACGTTAATTACAAATAACACTACTGGCATAAGGATTGCCATTCTATAAGATGCTTTTAAAGAAACATCATATATGTCTTTATTTGCTTTATCATATCTTTTTCCTTCATATGCTTGTGAACCAAAAGCACGTATTACTCTAACACCAGTTAATTTTTCTCTTATTACTTGGTTAATTCTATCTGTAAACTTTTGTAAACTTGTAAATAAAGGAAGTATTTTTTTAGCAAGCATTACGATTGCAACTAACAATAATGGAATAACTACGATAAATAACAACGATAATTGTTTATTCATAGATAATGCCATAATAATACCACCAATACACATCAGTGGAGCTTGTATCATCATACGCATTGACATCAAAGTTAATTGTTGAACTTGCGTTACATCATTTGTAGTTCTTGTAATTAATGATGAAGTAGATATTTTTTTATATTCTGATAAAGAAAATTTTTGAACTTTACTGTATACTGCATTTCTTAATTTATTAGCAAATCCAGCAGAAACTTTTGAAGCGATGAATGTTGCTCCAATAGCGCATACCATAAATCCAATCGTTACATACAGCATATAACTACCATATTTTAATACTTCGTCTATACTTTGACCAACAATACCATTATTGACTATATCTGACATTAAAGTAGGTAAATTTAGGCTAAGCATTGATTGTGCAAAAGTTAATACAACGCCAATTATAATCATAGGTATAAATGGTTTTAAATATTTAAATGTTTTTTTCATATATTCTTTTCAATCCTTTCTTTGAAATAGGTTTGCGTTTTTAATAACAATCTTATAAACTCCTTGGTATCATTTTCACCCATATAAATAATATATTCATTAATCGTATTATATAAATTGGTATGGGCTTCATTGGTATATTTGATACCTTTTTTCGATAGTTTTAAGTATATATTTCTTCTATCTTCTTCTACAATCACTCTTTCAATTAAACCATCTTTTTCTAGTGTGGCAATTAATGGCGTCACTGTAGAGGGTGCCAGCCTTATTTTATCCCTTAAAGCAGATAACATAATTTTGTTTTCACCTGATTCTTTATATAAATCGTATAGAATAAATAACACCAATTTTTCATTATGCGTATAACTATCAACTTTTATCATTTTATGAAATTCTTGTGTTTTTATACTAGTAAATAAATTCATTAATTCATTGGCTAGATTATTATTTTGCATCATTTTACCTCCTGACAAATTATTTCGCAATAAGAAATATTCTAACACAGAAATATTTAAAAGTAAATACTTTTATGTGAAATTTTTGTGAAAATACGATACACTTTATTAGTATGATAAGATACGATGAGTTGAAGGCAAAGTTTTAATATATGGCTATACAAGCACAAATATTGACATAATTTCAAAACATGATATAATGTTGATATCAATAATATATAAGGAGGTCATCAAGTATGTATACTCGGATAAAGAGGGCAGACGGAAAATTTAATTTTTCCAATCAAAATTCTCTTATTGGAACAGATTGGTTTTACTATGCTGACTCTTTTAAAAATGGATTTGCCTATGTTGAACCGAAATCAGGATTTTGGAATTTAATTAATGAACAAGGTGAATTGATTAGTAAGGAAAATTTTATTGTAGTTAAAAATCGTACTACTCCTGATTTATCCAAAGCTCCCTATAAAGTAAAAAGAAAAAACGGTCTTTGGAATTTTATTAATCAAGAGGGTATGCTTATTTCAAAACGGAATTTTTTCAAAGCTGAAAATTTTGAAAATGGTTTAGCAATTGTTTCAGACAGATACGGATTTTGGAATTTTATCGATACCAATGGCAATTTAGTCAGTTATGATTGGTTTTTAGACGAATAAATGGTGCAATAAACGATTGCATCATTTATTTTTTTCTTAATGTATATCATTTTTTTAAAATTGATAAATTATATATTTTGTGGTATAATAATTTTGGATGGTTAAAAAAATGTTTAAAAATGGAGATTTAATTGAAATAATTGATACTAATTTAATTGGTAAAATTATAAGAAAAAATAAAAAAGATATATTATATACAGTGGAAATATTGCCAAACCATAATATTTTAGTAATAAGTAAAGATAAAATTAGACTATCTTCAAGAGTACTTCCCACTCGAGAGCCGATAGCCATACAATATACATTAAGCAATGATACTTTTAATAATGAAATTATGTTAAGGCATCAAACAGTTGAAATTGCCTTAGATAATCTAGATAAATTCGTTAGTGATGCAATTTCTCACAAAGAAAAAAGAATTAGGATTATACATGGAAGACATGGCGGCATACTTAGAAGAGCAGTTCATACATATTTAAAAGAAAGTCCATATGTTCAAAAGTATGAGCTTGCTGACTACTTCGAAGGAAGTTATGGTGTTACGATCGCTTATTTAAAATAAGAGAAATAGAAAATTTAATTTCTATTTCTTTCTTTTTGTAAATATAATTCTAATGCTTTTTCTGGAGTTTGTTCTCCGGTAAAGGACTTAATAGGAGCAAATTCTTCTTCTCTTTTAACATTTAATAAAAGCATGGTATCAAAATAACTAAAAGAATCAAATATAAATTGCTCAAATTTATATGTATTGGGAATTCTTGGCATTACTTTTACGCCTTCTTCATTAATGTAATCATTTCTCTTTTCTGCCAAATGATATGGTAGCTCTAAATTACTACAATATTTTAAGGCTTCTAATGAAAACAAATGTGATAAAATGTTTGTTTCTCTATATATGTATCTTCCCTCTTCATCTTTTAATTCATTCATTTCTTCTGTTATTCTTTTACTTGAAACAATAGAAGGTTTCCCGTCTTTTCTAGCAAATACCCATTCATTTGACTCATTTTCATTTTTTGTCACTGTTTTAGAGGAAATCTTGTAATTACCACTACTACACAAACCGATCAGTAGCGGATCAACTGTTTTTAGTATCACATTATCTATACCAGAAATATGAACATATTTTATTCCCTCTAATTCCATTTTTTTTATGAATCCGTTTTCCTTCAAAGAGATAAATACATCACCATTTCCATTAGATACTTCTTTTACTTTGTATAGTTTATCTAAAATCAGTTTTCCATGATAGTCAACTACTGGTAATGTATTCTGCTTAAAAAAAGTGATCTTTTCTTTTGGATACCCAAAGTAGTTTTTATCATTAAAATATTTTTGTGTTACTTCATCATTATCAGGGCTTGTCATGATATACCAATGTATTTTTGTGTTATATTTTGCATTTGCTCTTTGTAAATTTTCACATTGTATTTGAAATAACGATTTTCTTGGTTCTGTTTCAATTTCAAAACAACCTTTTGGTAATTTCAACCCAAGTCTTGTTCCCTGTCCACCAGCTAAAGTCACAACAGCAAGTTCACCAGATGATATCATCTGTTCTCCTTTTTTGATATATTTTAATTGTATATCGGATTCAATCATATTTTCTTGTATATATTCTAAAGGTTCAATGACGGAATTCGAAAATGGAACCTCTTTTTGATAGTCATGGTATAACAAAAGTAGCTTTTCAAAATCAATACGAATAATTTGGTCCAATAATATATTTTTCTCATCACTTGTTAAACTATCATAAAATAACAATAAATGCTCTTGGTCATATTTTTTCAGTAATTTTACGACTTTTCTATATTTATTCATTTTTCTCCCTCTTTTGTTACTTAATAAGGCGAAGCTGTTTTTAACATTCTAATGGAATCTTCCTTACCAGGCATATCGGATTTTTCTATATTTTCAATTTCTTTTTGTATATCATAAGAAAGTCGAACCAGTTGAAACGATAAAGCTGATAATTCTTTTGCACCGTATTCACCTTCTAATACCATATATGATGCTACTGTAGAAAACTTTGATGTATTCGTTTGATTACTATTATTTTTCATTTCAGATGATGCTCCCACACTGCCAGGATTAAAAATAGTTTTATCTCCATATCTAAAAAGATTAGGAGTATGGAGATGACCATAACCAACTACATCAGGAATTTCATCATTTTGGTTTCTACCAATAAATTTTGTATTTTCAAATAAGCAATTGTAGTCGTCAATTTGCCTATTTTCATATCTATTACACCTATTCTTAAAAATGGGATTAAATATATGATATAAACTAAATGGTGAAGCATGGAATAATCTTATCAAATAACCACTCAAGTAAAATTCATGCATAACAGGCAAATGATATAGATAGTTAGCTCGTTCTTCTCCTATTTTATCTCTAGTCCAAAATCTTCCTTTTGCAATATTAGGATGAGCTATATTTTCATCACAATTTCCTTTTAATACAACCTCACAATTTCCTTTTAATACAACCTCACATTTTTCTTTTAATAAGTCAATCACTAAATCAGAATTTGGTAACTTTGCTGTACTATCTCCCAAACAAAATATTTTTTTAATTTCTCTTTTTTCTATATCCTCTAATACGGCATTCAAAGCTGTTATATTCCCATGCACATCGGATAAAATCGCTATCTTTTCCATTCATTCACCACACTTCATTAACATTATCGTAAGATAATTATATAATATAAGTTTGGCTTTTTCAATATAAATTGCATATTATCCATAGAAAAAGAGTTAAAGCCTTTCCTTTAACTCTTAATAACCATTTATTTCTTAATAGATATCACAATTTTATTATCATCTCTATAAATATTAGTTCCTTCAATGGAAATAACCACTTTATTTAATATATAATATTGTGATGGCGATATAGCAGAAACTTTACCATTTGTGATATTAAAGTACCAATATTCTTCATCTTCCGTTAAAACAAGTTCAATTTTATTTCCTTTTGCTTCTAACTCCATTAGTTCTTTTATAATTTCGCAAACAATAAATATAGTGTCATTAATTCCACCTTTAATATAACTATCAGATTTCAAAGAAATTCTACTTACAAGTTCAATTCCTCTTACTTGTGCCTCATTCTTTAATATTAAGGAAATAATTTCCATTACATCTTTATCCGTCATCACGTAATCTGTATTTTCGGTTGATTGATTAATAATAGAAGAAAGTACCTTATCTACTCTTAATAACGATTCCTTATTATTGGTATAGAATTTATTTAGCTTTTCAATTTTATCATTGTCGATTTCTTTTCCATTATTTTGTATTAACATATTCGTATATTCCATGCTAGCTCCAACAGAAAGTAAATTTGATTTAATTTCTTGCGCTACACCATAAATCAGTTCACCGATTGCTTTTGTTTTATATTTAGTTAGCTCAATTTCACTTTGTTGATTAAATATTTTTACGGCTGATATTAGCTCAAGGTTTAATCTATCAATTCCCTCTGTTTTATCATGATAATTTTGTATATTTAATTTTTGCATAGTATCTATTGGTGGTTTTTGACCAGAAAAGCCAGTCTGTAATATGATAATGATTTCTTTATTGGTTTCTCTTATCTTATTGACTACTTCTTCACCATTTAATTCAGGCATAAAATAATCCAATAGTGTAATTTGGTACTTATTTGTTTGTAACATTTCAAGTGCTTTTTTTCCGTCATAAGCTTTGTCTACATTGTATCCTAATTGCTTTAAGAAGGCATATGTCATCATCATATAGTCTTCGTCATCATCAGCAAGTAGTATATTTATATTTTTTATAATTTCCTCATATTTTACCATTTATATCAAACTCCCTATTATTACTATATATGATAGCACGAAAACAAAATAATGTAAAGTCTCTGTTTTACAAATTAAGATAAATCACTTGGAAAAATTGGTTCGCATGTTAAATTGATTTTTAGATTCTTAAGAATTTTTAATTCATCCTCTTTTACCATATAAGTTGAGTGCGCTTCACAACCTTCTAGTTTGTCAATATTATTTAATGCTTTTACAATAATCGAATTAGTGACAGAACAAATACTAAGTGCGATTAACACTTCTTGTAAATTCAAATGAGTCGATTTTTTATAAATTGTTTTTTCTTTTAACTTTAGAATCGGATCTAGCACAGATGGTGATAGTAAATACATCTCATCTGGTATTTTTGTCAATTCCTTGATAGCATTAATAATTAATGAACTAGAAGGACTCAATATATCCGTCTGTTTACCGGTAATAATTTTTCCATTTGGCAGTTTTAAGGAGATTACTTCCTTATCTTCCAATTCAGCTTTTCTAAGTGCTGGTAAAATCACGTCCCTATCTTCACTTGTAATGTTTAATTCATTCATTAACACTTTAATAATTTTAGGTGTTTCATCATCTACTTTTTCTTGTTTGTGATCACATAAAGCAGCATAATATCTTCTAATAATCTCATCACAAGCAGCTTGTTGTACGATTTCATCATTTACAATACAATCTTTCACTGTATTTACCCCCATATCAGTTGGTGAATGATAAATATCTTCACCTGTTATTTTAAATAAAATGTTTTTAAGAATTGGATAAGTTGCAATGTCTCTGTTATAATTAACTGCACTAACACCATATTTATCTAAATGAAAAGAATCAATCATATTAACATCTTTTAAGTCAGCCGTTGAAGCTTCATAAGCAACATTAACTGGATGATGAAGTGGCAAATTCCATACTGGAAATGTTTCAAATTTGGCATATCCTGCTTTTATACCTCTTTTATACTCATGGTATAGTTGGGATAAGCAAGTAGCAAGTTTTCCGCTATTAGGGCCTGGAGCAGTTACTACTACAAGCTTCCTAGTAGTCTTAATATACTCGTTCATTCCATAGCCTTCTTCACTAACAATCGTATCAATTTCTGTTGGATATCCCTTGGTTGGTGTATGAAGATATGTCTTTATCTTCATTTTTTCTAGCTCTTCTCTAAATTTTTCTACACTAGCTTGTCCACTATATAACGTAACAACAACGCTACTAACATAGATATCAAGATTCCTAAGTTCACCAATTAACCTTAGTAAGTCTCTATCATAGGTAATCCCATAATCGGCCCTTATTTTTTTCTTTTCTATATCCCTTGCATTAATGCAAAATATCACTTCCACATCATTTTTAAACTGCTTTAAAATTTCTATTTTAGAATTTGGTTTGAAACCAGGTAATACTCTACTAGCATGATAATCATCAAAAAGTTTGCCACCAAATTCTAAATACAATTTGCTGTCAAACATCTCTATTCTTTCTTTAATCTTTTTACTTTGTACTTTTAAATATTTATCATTATCAAAACCAATTTCCATACCTTCACCCCATACAAGATACTATGATTATATTACAATACATTTCTCTTTTCAAGCAAATTATATGTTATTTTCTTTACAAAATTATTACAAAAAATACGACAAAATATGACAAAAAAACAGTTGTGACCCCTCTTCACCATGTTATTTTACATATATCCTTTTTATCTGCTAAGGAAGAAAATTTTCAAATATAATACCATCACATTTTTCTTTTATTTTGATATATTCCTTTTTGTTTTTAATCGTCCATGCAATCAAATAAACATGATTCTTTTGACATCTATTTTTAATACTCTCATTGATATCTGTATAGCGATAAGAAATAAAATCAAGTTGCAACAATGGATACAAAAAAGGTAAATTGTTTGTAGTAGCAACAATTATTTTTTTTAAAGTAGTAAGTTCCTTAGTGGATAAAAGTCCTCTAGCAATCTCTTTATGATGATTTTTAAACCAAAGTACAGTAAAAGGATTAAAAGACTCAATACAATATTCACCATTATACTCTTTTAAAATTTCATAGACTGCCTTCTCTATTCCATAAGATTTGTAGCGCCTCTTTATTTCTATTACAATAGCAACCTTACCAGCTACTAGCTCTAAAACCTCTCTTAATGTTGGTATTTTTTCATTACTATTTAATAAATGACATGTTTTAATCTCTGCTAATGTACAATCTCTTACTCGCTTGTTTACACCAGTCATCCTTTCCAAATTTTCATCATGAAATACAACAATAGTCCCATCTTTTAAAATTTGAACATCAAGTTCAATGGCATATTGCTTTGCAATTGCTTCATAAAAAGCCTTCATACTATTTTCATAAATTCCTTTTTCATTATGATATAGCCCTCTATGAGCTATCAACTTATATTGATTCATATCCATACTCTCACCTTATTACTATTTATATTCTACCACATTATTTTTTATTGCACAATTTTTTTCATAAGACTTCCTTGTCCTTCATATATTTTAACTATGGAGTGATGAATATGAATAATAGATATCCGTTTGAACTAAAACCTTTACCTTATGATTATAACGCATTAGAGCCACATATTGATGAGGCAACCATGAAACTACATCATGATAAGCATTTAAAGGCTTATGTAGATAAGCTAAATGAAACAATAAGTCCCTATCCTAAATTTCATAATTGGTATTTAGAAACTTTTTTATGCAATTTATTTAGTTTACCAGAAGAAATACAAACACCAGTTAGAAATAATGCAGGAGGGGTCTACAACCACAATCTTTTCTTTAGTTTACTAGATAGTTCTGCAAAAAAGCCAGTACCAATTGGCAATCTTGCAGGAAAAATTGACAAAGATTTCGGTTCTTATGAAAACTTTAAAGACTTGTTTAAAGAGGCAGCACTGAAACAATTTGGTTCAGGTTATGCATGGCTTGTCATTGATAGAAATCAAAACTTAAAAATCATATCTACTGCAAATCAAAATACACCATTAGAACTAAATCTCTACCCCGTTTTAGTAATTGATGTCTGGGAACATGCTTACTATTTAAAATATAACAATAGAAGAAATGAATATATCGATAATTTCTTTGATGTTATCAATTTTGAAAAGGCAGAAGAATTGTACAATAAGTTTTTTGTATAAAAATAAAAGAGAGTTAAACTTTCCAGCAGTTTAACTTTCTTTATTTTATTCATTAATTTTTTCCATTGCATGTATTTTATAGATTCTCTTTTAAATAATTTAAATAGTTTCCACCCATTATTTTTTGAATTCTATTGGTGCTAAAATCATGTTCTTTTAAAGCAAGAGCTATTTTTCCCATATCCTTTACACCTTCTATCCCACATGGTAATTCATCTTTTTTGATACCATCAAAATCACTTCCAAGTGAAATATATTCATCCCCTACAAGATGAGAGATATATTCTATATGCGCTACAATATCCTCTATAGTAGCAGTCTTCTTATCAGTTAGAAAATCTTTGTAAAAACAAATACCAATAAGTCCCTTTCGTTTGGCAAGTTCAATGATTTGATCGTCCTGTAAATTTCTAACATGATTTCGTAAGCAATAAGCATTTGAATGAGTCGCTATTACTTTCTCACCTATCTTTAAAATATCGTAAAATGTTTTGTAAGAAGTATGTGAGACATCTATAATGATACCAAGTTCATTCATCAATTTGATGCAGTCTCTACCATAATTGGTAAGTCCTGTATCATGTTTGGTAGCACTACCGCAGCCAAGTAAATTATCTCCATTCCAAGTAATCCCCATTACTCGCACGCCTCGGTTATATAACTTTGCAATATTGTTTACATCTTTTTCTATCACAACACCATTTTCTGTTGTTAAAACAATACCAAGTTGATTATTTTTTTCAATAGTTTCTAACTCATCTTTTTTTGTTATGAGCTGTAAGTGATATTTTTCTTTTAAATAATTATATTGCTGATCAAAGTTGTCTAATATATCACTTGCTAGTTGATAACTTTTTTCTACATCGTCATTTACAAATGTGGCTAAAAATTGCACATATGGCTTTTTAGCCTCTTTTATGTTAAACATTAACTCGGTATCATCTAAACTAATCTTTTCCTTAAAAGCAACACTTAAGCTGTCACAATGCCCATCTACGATTATCATATCATCACCTACTTAACTATATTATCTAGGGACCTTATTTATTAAACAAAATAACAAATTGTTCCTTCACAAATTCGTTATCTTGCATCATATTTTCTAGATAACGGTTAAATCCATCCTTACTAATTACTTTTTCTTTACTTATTATTTTATCAAAATTTGGATAATGTTTTTCTAGTGTTTCTCTTGTAAAATGATAAATACTTTTTAATCATAATTTAGCTACTAGTATATATTAAAATACACTAGTAGCTACACATTTATTTTTTGTTTTTTACTTTGATTAAAGCACTCTTTACTTCTTCTAATTTATTTAAGATATCCTGCAAATCATTTTGATCTGGATTATTCTTAATCTCTGATTTAACCGTATTAGATACGTCATCTACATCTTGCTTTAAGAATGATAACATCTCAAGAATATCAAATCTAGTAGATTGATATTTTGGCATTTTGCCATCCAATATTTTACCATCAAAGGTATATGTCTCTTCAAAATCAGGTATAATTGTCTTTATACTATATTCTTCTTCAATAGAAGCTTTTAATGCTTGTTGACCTGTATATTCACCATGAACTAAAAAAATATTACTTGGTTTATGTTTCATATTTTTAATCCAATTTAATAAACCAACTTTGTCAGCATGACCTGAAAAGGCGTCTAAATATCTTACTTCCGCATTCACTGCTATTTCTTCACCAAATATTTTAACAATTCTTTCACCACTAAGTATTCTTTTTCCTAATGTTCCCTCTGCTTGGAAGCCAACAAATAGTATAGTACTTTCTGGGCGGTATAAATTATGTTTCAAATGGTGTTTAATTCTACCAACTTCACACATACCACTAGCAGATATAATTACTTTTGGATGATTATCTTCATTCAGTGCTTTTGATTCTTCAGAAGATTCTACAAAATGTAAATTTGGAAAATCTAGTGGATTATCTCCTTTCAAAAGATATCGTAATGCATCTTCATCATAATATTCTGGATTTTCCTCGAATATTTTAGTGGCACTGACAGCAAGAGGACTATCTACATAAACAGGAATTTGTTTTAATTTAGCTCCAATTTCTGTAGCACCTACATATTTGTTAATCTCATATAATATTTCCTGTGTTCTACCAACTGCAAAAGATGGTATAATTAGGTTTCCACCTCTTTCAAAAGTATCAATCATAATTTGCACGAGTTCACTTGATTGATCTTTTAGCTCCCCATGTAACCTATCTCCATAGGTTGACTCCATAACTAAATAATCAGCACCATTTATAAAGGTAGGGTCATTAATTATGGGCATATCAGTATTACCTAGATCACCAGAAAATACTATTTTTTGTTCCTTACCTTCTTCATTGACAAACACTTCAACAATTGACGAGCCAAGCATGTGACCAGCATCCACTAATCTAAATGAGATATCATCACTTATAGCCACGGTTTGATTATAATCTACACCTTTAAACAGTTTTAAGGAATCAATACCATCTTGAGCGGTATACATCGGCTCATTTTCTTTCTTACCAGCTCTTCTACGTTTTCTATTAACCCATTCTATTTCTTTTTCTTGTATATGCCCACTATCCGCAAGCATAATGCTACACAAATCCATCGTTGCGGTAGTAGCATAGATGGTACCAGTAAAGCCCTGCTTATATAATTTTGGGATTCTACCACTATGATCAATATGAGCATGTGTTAATATCACAAAATCAATCGAATTGATTTCAAATGGAAAATCTTCATAATTTAAAATTTGATCAGTAAGTCTACCTTGAAACATGCCACAGTCTACTAAAAATCTTTTCCCACAAGCTTCTACAAGATGGCACGAACCAGTTACCGTTCTAGCAGCTCCGTAAAAAGTAATATTCATATTATCAAACTCCTTTTAATATATATTGCTATACTTTATTTATTTTATACTAAACTAAAACTTTTTTCAAGTATAGTTACAAAAATTACATCTTAAATTTGTAATTTAAAAAGATATTCAACTATTTTTTTACAGGTGCAAACTGAAACTAATGATTAAAAATTGTATCATATATGAAGAAACAATACGTTACAAAACTCGACAATGTTGAAACTCTTACTATTGTAGCTTTCCATCATACTATATGATAAAATAAAAACACCAACTTTTTAAAAAAAGAGGGTGTTTTGTTTAATGATTGAAGAGATTATATTTATCATGAAAGTCAAATTTTTTACACATCTTTCTATATTTTTCTATCCTATAAAAATTGGATTTCTAGTTACAATCATGTTGATATCATTTTTCTTGGTTTTGTTGAATATTTTAATCTTTTCATATAGCTTGTTATAACTATTCGTATTCAAATTGGTTTTTACAATAATATTCACTCTATATTTATTATTGATTTTTTGAATAAAGGGTGCCTTTGGATTAAAAACTTTGTAAGTGTTAGAATTTTCACTACTTAAAATAGTATACAATCTTTCTATCTCTGATTTTACGTTATAAAAGTTTCTTCCTACTACCTCAAATAACACAATATCAATAAATGGCGGATAGCCAAATATTTTTCTATATTCAATTTCCTTCTCATAAAATTCAAGATAGGAATTATGAACAACTGCATTTAAAATATAATTATCTGGATCATTGGTTTGAATAAGCACTCGACCTGGTAAACTTGCTCTACCAGCTCTACCAGAAACTTGCGAGATGTTAGAAAAAGCTCTTTCACTAGATAGATAGTCTTCCATTCCAAGCATGGTATCCACACCTAATATTCCAACTAATGTTACATTTTCTATATCGTGTCCCTTACTAATCATCTGTGTTCCGATCAAAATATTGATATTTTCATTTCGAAACTTGTCCAATATTTTCTGATGTGCATCTTTTGTAATTGTCGTATCTGCATCCATTCTCAAAATACTTACACTAGGAAATATTTCTTTTAATTCTTCTTCTAATCTTTGTGTGCCGATTGTAGTACTTGAAATATTTTCACCATTACATATAGGGCATTTCTTAATATTTCTTTCCACATGTGAACAATAATGACAATGCAATAAATTGTTAGTTTTATGATAGGTCATTGCTACATCACAATTAGGGCATTTAAAGATATATGAACAATCATTACATCGCAAATAGGAAAGGTAACCTCTTCGATTTAAAAAAATCATAGTCTGTTCTTTGTTTTGTATATTCTTTTCTATTTCTTCCTTTAATCTCAAACTAATATTACTAACATTGCCCATCACTCTATCATGTTTCATATTTACAAGTTCAATACTTGGCATAATGGCAATTCCCGGTCTATTTTCCATTGTGATAATTTCGGCTATTCCATTTTGTGCTTTATAATACGACGTTATCTCTGGTGTTGCAGAACCAAGTAATAAAGTAGCATTATTTTGCTTACAAAGATAGGCTGCTACCTCTTTTGTAGAATATTTTGGTGTTGTTTGCGAATAATAACTCCCATCGTGTTCTTCGTCTATAATCACAAGTCCAATATTATCAAGAGGTGCAAAGATGGCAGATCTTGCTCCCACTACAATATTAACCTTTCCACTCTTAATTCGTTTATACTCTTCTTTTCTTTTTGCCACTGTCATCCTACTATGTAGAATTGCTATATTATTGCCAAATCTTGAAACAAATCGATTGACAGTTTGATAGGTAAGCGAAATTTCAGGTACAAGAACAATGGCGTTTTTCCCTTTTGCTAATACTTTCTCTATGACTTGTAAATATACTTCCGTTTTACCACTCCCTGTAACACCAAATAGCAAACATTGTTTATACTCTTCTGCTTCAACGTATTCTGTTATTTTGTCTATGGCATATTCTTGTTCAGGTGTTGGTTCTTTTTTTTCCGTTCTTTCTACATGTAATTCAGATAGGAAGTCTGGTTCTTGGTCTACTTTTTCTAAAGTGATATATCCTTTTTTTTCTACAGTAGTAATGATTTGTCTAGAGATTTCTAAACCATCAATAATATCATTGATAAGAACATAATCATTGTACATCAAAAAAGTTAATAATTTAATATGTTTTGCACTGGTAATACTTTCATTTTCTATATCTTCCATGATTTCTTCTGATGTTTTCGTTAATTTCACTAAAGTATTTTGTTTTGTTTGCAAACTTTTACTACTACTTTTAGATTTAGTACCAGGTGGCAACATTAATTTTAAAGCATCGTATACATTACAAAAATACAAAAAGGAAATATATTTTGCAAGTTTTAATCGTTCTTCATCAATGTATGAAATATCATCTAGTACTTCTATGATTTCTTTTAGTCGGTAGCCTAAAGAAGCAAGTTCACTGTCTGTTTTTTCTTCCATTTTAACAACAATAGCTTCCTCACTAGCGCGACCTTTACCAAAAGACACTACCACACGTTTTCCGAGTTCTACCTCATTTTCTAATGTGGTTGGAACAATATAATCGTATACTTTATTTAAGTTTTTAACAGATGTATTGATTAAAACTTTTGCTATTTTCATCTTATTACCTCATGTATATTATACTAAACAAAAGTTTGCATGTCAACAAAAACAAGGAGAAAAAATATTTAAAATATATGGAAATGAATAGGAATTATAATAGTTGTTAAGTAAAAAAATTTGACCTTTTCATCAAAAATACTTCCTATGATAGTTACTTTATCATAAGAAGTATTTTTTGTTCTTATTCATATAATTTTTTGATAATTTTGTTCTTATTAAAGTGCCAACCCCACGGCAAGCACGGGACGGAATCCGATATCGACGTAGCCGTAACCGCCGTGCGAATAAGCTGCAAACACACCCACACTAGAACCGAGGCTGAAATTGTCACCACGTAACAGGTAAGGTAGATAGGCATGACCGACTAGCATGTAACCTGCATTCCATCCTCTGGCATACTGACTGCCACTTGCAAAGTCTCTTGCAGTATCCTGTAACCATGCCACGTCTCCTGTTCCTGATGTATATCTTCCGTAATAACTATTCCCATTTGATGTCTCCCACAGTGCATCTCCTTTTTTATTTTTAAAATTTGCATACGTTGCTGCAGTTATTCTTTTTCTGATGATATTTTGTGACTCCGCGTTTCCTGAGTTCCAAAGATTTACGCCTCCTTGTCCGTAATACGCTCCGCCTTCTTTTTCTTCGTCTCCTGGTTCATATACATCATAATATTTGGCATATTCTGTTTTTACTTTGTTACTTTGTACATGCTCTGCTTTCATAAGTGATCCTATATTTGAATTTCCATTATTTAATACAGCTGCTACATATTCATATGCTCCTCCAGCCATATCATAGATGCCATAGATATTTCCTGTTGTACTTGCTTTTACTCCATTTACTGTGTTATATTTTGCTAAATTTGCATTGCCTTCGGAAAGTGTCCCACTATCTTTACTTGCTCCTGCATATCCTGTCTTTAACTTATATGATCCTGCTGTCCAATCTCCATATGGATTGTTCCATGGTTCTTCTCCATATATACTTTGACACAAATATGCTACTGCTCCCCACTCAATATTCTTCATTTGATGAGTATCTATATTAGTGCTAGTTCCTACACTTCCATTACTACTTGTCATATTCATACTTACTGTTTGCATATTTCCTATATAAATAGATCTCCAACTGTATACATCTGGTATAACTCTTACTTGTAATGCTGTAGTGTTTCCTCCTCCAGTATAACCATCTGAAGTTACTTTATTGGGATCTGAACTACTTGCTTCATACTTTGCTACCCATATTCCACTTAATTGTGTTTCTCCAAACGTAAAGGCTGGATGTATTGTATATCCTTCTAGACTGCTTCCATCACTTGCTACATTACTTGTTCCACTTAAAAATTTGATGTTAATTTTCTCTGCGGTCGTTGTATGTGGATGATCTATCTTGTACGCATATCTTGGTATCCATACCCAGTATGCTTTGTTTCCATTATTA
Organism: Clostridia bacterium; assembly: GCA_028692955.1. Classification (GTDB taxonomy): domain Bacteria; phylum Bacillota; class Clostridia; order TANB77; family CAG-465; genus CAG-465. The sequence goes on along the minus strand of JAQUWH010000011.1, from coordinate 247 downwards.
TTTGTGTATATATTTGCCCATTTCTTATTTGCATAGTCATACCAGCTTGAATCTTTATCTGCTGCTGTTATTTCCATTTCTGTTTCTACGTTACTTGCATCCCATTTTACTGCTTTTGTTGTAGCGCTTGGTAAATACGATAGATTTGGTTTGTTATACTTTAATCCACCTACTTCTACTGTACTTGTTTTTCCTACAATCTCCTCTACCATTTGTGCTCTTTTTGTATCTGATCCTGTATATACTA
>JAQUWH010000010.1 GCA_028692955.1 Clostridia bacterium | reverse complement strand
ACATGACTGCAGAAGATGAAGATAGATATATAGTTGCACAAGCAAATGAACCACTCGATGAAGAAAATAGATTTTTGAATAAAAGAGTTAAAGTTAGATTTCAAGATGAAATATTTGAAACAGAAAAAGAAAAAGTTGATTTAATGGATGTATCTCCAAAACAACTTGTTTCAGTTGCAACTGCTATGATACCATTCCTTGAAAACGATGATGCAAAACGTGCACTTATGGGTGCAAACATGCAACGTCAAGCTGTTCCATTAATAAAAGCTGAAAGCCCAATTGTTGGAACAGGAATAGAATATAAGGCGGCAGTAGACTCAAGAATTGTATTAACTGCAAAAAATGATGGTGTCGTATCTTATGTTGATGCAAATAAAATTATAATTGATACTAAAACTGGAAAAGATGAGTATCATTTGATAAAGTATCAAAGATCAAACCAAGGAACTTGTATTAACCAAAAACCTATTGTTATAAAAGGTGAAAAAGTTAAAAAAGGTGACGTTATAGTAGACGGACCATCAACTGAAAATGGAGAATTAGCATTAGGTAAGAATATACTAGTTGGATTTATGACATGGGAAGGTTATAACTATGAAGATGCTATATTAATTTCTGAAGACTTAGTAAGAGATGATGTGCTTACCACAATACATATTGAAGATTATGATTGTGAAGCAAGAGATACTAAACTTGGACCTGAAGAAATTACAAGAGAAGTTCCAAATGTTGGTGACGATGTCTTAAAAGATCTTGATGAAAACGGAATTATTCGTATCGGCGCAGAAGTAAGACCAGGAGATATTCTTGTTGGTAAAGTAACTCCAAAAGGTGAAACAGAACTTACTGCTGAAGAAAAATTACTACGTGCTATCTTTGGTGAAAAAGCTAGAGAAGTAAGAGATACCTCTCTTAGAGTTCCACATGGTGAATCAGGTACCATTGTTAATGTAAAAATATTTACAAGAGATAATTGCGATGAATTATCTGCTGGTGTTCATAAAGTCGTTAGAATTTATATTGCACAAAAAAGAAAAATTTCTGTTGGTGATAAACTTTCTGGTAGACATGGTAACAAAGGTGTTATCTCTAGAATATTACCAAGAGAAGATATGCCGTATTTACCAGATGGTACTCCATTACAGATTGTGTTAAATCCACTTGGACTACCTTCTCGTATGAATGTTGGTCAGCTGCTTGAAGTACATCTTGGCTATGCTGCAAAACAACTTGGGTGGAAAGTAGCAACACCAGTATTTGATGGTGCAAAAGAATCTGATATCATAGAACTATTTAAAAAACAAGGATTAAATCCTACTGGTAAATTCCCAATTCGTGACGGAAGAACAGGCGAGTTATTAGATGCAGAAGTAACAGTTGGGTATATGTATATGCTAAAACTATATCACATGGTTGAAGATAAAATACATGCTCGTTCGATAGGACCATATTTGCTAGTAACACAACAACCTCTTGGAGGTAAGGCGCAATTTGGTGGCCAAAGATTTGGTGAGATGGAAGTATGGGCATTGGAAGCCTATGGAGCTTCTTATACACTACAAGAAATGCTTACTGTAAAATCAGACGATATCGTAGGTCGTTTAAAAACATATGAAGCCATTGTAAAAGGTGAAAGTATACCAAAACCTGGAATTCCTGAATCATTTAGAGTACTTACAAAGGAATTGCAAAGTTTAGGCTTAGATCTTCAAATGTATCGAGAAGATGAAAGACTTGAATTAAGAGAATCAATGGAAGATGACACTGATGGTATTGAACCAAATTTTGATGAAGATGAAGAATTAGCTGTGACAGATAATGACTTTGCTGGAATGTCTTTAGAGGATGAGGAAGGCGAATTAATTGAGGATGACGATACATTAGATGAAAAATTCATTGATGTTGTAGAAGACGAAGAATAGGTTTAAGGAGGAATTTAAAGTATGCAAGATATGGATAATTTTGATAGATTAAGTATTGGTCTTGCTTCTCCAGAAAAGATTAGAGAATGGTCTAAAGGCGAAGTGAAGAAACCAGAAACTATCAACTACAGAACTTTAAAACCTGAAAGAGATGGTCTATTTTGTGAAAAGATATTTGGACCAACAAAAGATTGGGAATGTTATTGTGGTAAATATAAAAAAGTAAGATATAAGGGTATTATTTGTGACAGATGTGGTGTTGAAGTTACAAAAAAGAAAGTAAGACGTGAAAGATTAGGGCATATTGAACTTGCATGCCCTGTATCTCACATCTGGTTTTTCAAGGGTATTCCTGGTAGAATGGCTCTTATTTTAGATATGTCACCAAAAGCATTAGAAAAAGTGTTGTACTTTGCCTCATACGTTGTATTAGAAGCAAAGGAAAGTGGGTTTAAAGAATGTGACGTCATCAATGAAAAAGAGTATAGAGAAGTTCTAGAAAAATGTGGCACAAATGGCATTAGAGTTGGCATGGGTGCTGAAGCAATTAGAGAACTATTACAAAAGATAGATTTACTAAAATTACAAAAAGGAATTAAAAAAGACTTAGAAAAAGCAACCGGTGCTAAACGCGCTAAATTAATTAAGAGAATGGAAACAGTTGAAGCATTCATCGAATCTGGTAATCAACCAGAATGGATGATACTAGAAGCGTTACCTGTTATACCACCAGACTTGCGTCCGATGGTGCAATTAGATGGTGGAAGATTTGCTACTTCTGATCTTAACGATTTATATAGAAGAGTTATAAACAGAAATAACAGATTAAAAAGACTACTAGAGTTAGAAGCACCTGATATCATTGTAAGAAATGAAAAAAGAATGCTTCAAGAATCAGTAGATGCTTTGATTGATAATGGTAGGCGTGGCAGACCAATTACTGGTGCTGGCGGTAGAGCTTTAAAATCTCTATCAGATATGCTAAAAGGTAAACAAGGTAGATTTAGACAAAACTTACTTGGTAAGCGTGTGGACTATTCTGGACGTTCTGTTATCGTTGTTGGGCCTGCACTAAAAATTCACCAATGTGGATTACCAAGAGAAATGGCACTTGAATTATTCAAACCATTTGTAATGAAAGAATTAGTAAAAAGAGGCATTGCTTTTAATATAAAAAATGCAAAAAGAATGGTTGAAAGAACTGCTGTTGAAGTATGGGATGTACTAGAGGATGTTATCAAAGACAGACCAGTACTATTAAACCGTGCTCCAACGCTACATAGACTTGGCATTCAAGCTTTTGAGCCTGTTTTAGTCGAAGGTAGAGCAATTAAACTTCACCCACTTGTTTGTACAGCGTTTAATGCTGACTTTGATGGTGATCAAATGGCCGTTCACGTTCCATTATCACCGGAGGCGGTAGCAGAAGCAAAAATGTTGATGCTTGCTTCTAATAACTTATTAAAACTACAAGATGGTAAGCCGGTTGCGGTTCCATCAATGGATATGATACTTGGTAGTTTTTACTTAACAGTAGTCATTGATACTGAACCTGGTAGTGGAAAAGTATTTTCAACTGTCGATGAAGTTATGATGGCCTATGATGAGAAAATCATTGGTATGCATGCACCTATTAAAGTAAGAGTATCAAAAGAAGTAAATGGTAAAGTGTATACAGGGATCATCGATGCAACTGCTGGACGATTAATTTTTAATAGTTATATTCCACAAGATATGGGTTATATCGATAGAAGTAAAGAAGAAAATTTCTTAAAATTAGAAATAGATTTTGAAGTTAAGAAAAAGCAACTTGGTCAAATTGTGGATAAATGTATTGCAAAACATGGTATTGCAAGAACTGCAGTTGTTTTGGATGATATTAAAGAAAAAGGATACAAATACTCAACTCAGGCTGCTGTTACCATATCAGTTTCTGATATTGAAATACCAGAAAGTAAACCTCAAATCCTTGCAAAAGCGGAAGAAGATGCTGAAAAAGTATTGAAGAACTTTAAACGTGGTCTTATTTCCAATGATGAAAGGTATAACGAGATTATTAAAATATGGTCAGACGCAACAGATAAAATACAATCTGAAATCATGAATAATCCTAATATTATGAATCCATTACAAATGATGGCAAATACAGGAGCAAGGGGTAACCCTACTCAAATAAGACAACTTGGTGGTATGCGTGGATTGATGGCGGATACAATGGGTAGAACGATTGAATTACCAATTAAATCTAACTTTAAAGAAGGACTAGATGTTATCGAATTCTTTATTGCATCACATGGTGCAAGAAAAGGACTTGCTGATACAGCCTTAAGAACAGCTGACTCTGGTTACTTAACAAGAAGACTTGTAGATGTTAACCAAGACGTTATCGTTATGGAAGATGATTGTGGTACACATAAAGGATTTACTGTAGAAGCAATCATGGAAAGTGGAGAACCAATTGAAAGACTAGTAGAAAGAATTGAAGGTAGATTCTTATCACAAGATATTCTTGATAAAAAAGGAACTGTATTGTTTGCACGTAATACTTATGTGACAGAAGATATAGCAGAACAAATTGTAAAAACAGGAATAGAAAAGGTAGAAATTCGATCTGCATTTACTTGTGAATCTGTAAGAGGTGTTTGCGCAAAATGTTATGGTAAAAACCTTGCAACGGGTGAACCTATTACACCAGGTGAAGCAATTGGTATTATCGCCGCACAATCTATCGGAGAACCGGGAACACAACTTACGATGAGAACAATTCATAGTGGTGGTGTTGCAGGATCTGATATCACGCAAGGTCTTCCTAGGGTTGAAGAACTGTTTGAAGCTAGAAAGCCAAAAGGTGTTGCTATGGTATCTGAAATTGATGGTACTGTAACAATTGGAGAACATGGTTCTAATAAGGAAGTAATTGTAACACGTGACGATAAATATGTTGAAAGATATATTATTCCATATGGTATGAGACTTGTTGTATCTGATGGTATGACAATAAAAGCAGGAGATAGAATTACAGAAGGTTCTTTAGATCCACATGATATTATACGTATTAATGGAGATATCGCTGTTGAAAACTATCTAATTGATGAAGTTCAAAAGGTATATAGAACACAAGGTGTTCATATCAATGATAAACATGTTGAAATTGTTGGTAGACAAATGTTAAGGAAGATACTAGTAACTGATGCTGGTGAAACTTCTCTTATTGCTGGATCTACTGTCGATATGAAAGAGTTTAACCAAGCAAATAAAGATGCACTTGAAAATGGCAAAAAATTGGCAAAAGGAGATAAAACTCTACAGGGTATTACTAAGATTGCGTTACAAACAGATTCATTCTTATCTGCTGCATCCTTCCAAGAAACCGCTAGGGTGTTAACTGACGCTGCTGTCAAAGGAAAAGTAGATAAATTACTTGGATTAAAAGAAAATGTTATCATTGGTCGTCTAATACCAGCAGGTACTGGAATTATTGATTACGAAGATATTGATATTGAAAGTGATGAGACTGAAAGTTCTTTTTCAGAAGATATTACAACAGAAGAATATATATTAGATGAAATCAAGGAATAATAGAGCGAAAAGGGAAAATTGGTAAAAATATGCCAATTTTCTTTTTTTACGTTGAAAAATAATGGAATATATAATAAAATAGATTATATATTAAAATAAGGGGAGAAATTCATGAAGAAGTTTTTAATTGTTTTTTTCATATGCGTTATACTAGTTGGAGGAGTGTTTTTAGTCTATAAAAATCCAAAGATAACGAATCATTTAAGATTGATGATAAGTGATATTGCGGATAGCTTTACCACAAAAAAGAATGTTGCCTATGATGCCAATTTTAAAGTAAATGACCTTGGAATCACTAACAATACATTCTACTTTGATACATTGTCAGATGAACAAAAAAAAATATATACTGCAATAGCTAATGGGGTAAAAACATTAGAAAACAAAATAGATATCAAAGAATACAATTTTGTTGATTCTGATACTGCAATGAAAGATATAGAAATCACTCTTCATAAATTTTTATTGGATCATCCAGATGTATTTTATTTAGAGGAAAAATACTCTGTTGAATCGGTTGAAACTCTTACTAAAACAAGAGTGAAAATCAATTTAAATTATTCTGTGGAAACTGTGGAAAAATTAGATGAAAAAGTAAAAGAGATATCGACTAAAATAGAAGAAATAGTAAAAGCGTGTAACCTTGTTGATGGGGAAGATTTTAATAACGAAGTAAAACTACATGATTATTTAGGTGAAAAAATCAATTATTACAAATATGAAAAGATAAGTGATATACCAAATAAATGTCATAATATTTATGGTGCATTAATCGAAAATTCTGCCGTATGTGATGGAATAGCAAAGTCTTTACAAGTCATTCTTGATAAAGTAAATGTTTCTTCCATTGTGGTTTCTGGTAATTTAAAAGCGGAAGCTCATGCCTGGAATTTAGTTAAACTTGATAATGAGTGGTATCATACAGATTTAACTTCTAACAAGTCGATCGAATCAGATAAGGGTAATGTAGTTGTTCATTCTTATTTCAATATAACGGATGGAGAAATTAAGAAGACACATATAATCGATGAACCGGAAAAGCTGCCAAAAGCAACTGCAACAACAAATAATTACTATGTAAAAACAGGAAGCTTTATAGATAATGCCAACTCTTTTGATACGATACTAAAAAAAGTATTAGATAACAACAAAAATACAAAACTACTGGAGTTTAAAACGTCTAATATATCAGATATACCAGATAAGACTATTCGTGTACTAAAGAATGGAAATTATACAAATTATTTAGAAAAAAACTCTACTAAATTTGTTTATTACAATATTTTAGATACATATATTGTATTTAAAAAATAAAGGATACGTATAGATAGTGTTTGAGATAATTATATGAAATAAGGACTCTTTGTCAATAGTTGGGGTGTAAATTTCTAAAAATAATAAAAGCAGTAGTAAAGGAGATGATATTGAAGTCATCTCCTTTACTATTGCTAAAATACTTTAAAATCATGATTTTTAGACATGACAAGAGAGTAAAATGAGAAAATAAATGTATTCTAGTTTAAAGTTCTAAATTTTAACTAAATATTGATGCAATTGTGCTTAGTTTTAATCTCTTTTACTAAATTCTCTTAAATTCCTAACAAATTAATTATATTATTTTTATAGGGAAAGATACTTCGCATAAAATATAATGAATATACACAAAATAAATGAATGAATCCGAAATTGAGTAGAAAGATGTCGAAAATAGTTGCAAAAAGAAGTAGTATACGATAAAATATAAATAATATATGTTATATAATACAACTATTAAAAATGTAAACAATAGTTAATATAATAATGTAAAAATGGAGGAATTGATAGTGAAAGCAAAGGGAAATGTAAAGAGAGGTATTAGTCTTATCACGCTAGTTATAACGATAATCGTAGTGATTATATTGGCAGCTGCAGTAATACTAACATTAAATAACAATAATCCAGTAGAGAATGCAAAAGAAGCAACTTTTAGAAGTGATGTAGCAAGTATTAATGAGCAATTAAATCTATACGCTCTAAATGAACTTGCTAAAAACGACGGAACATTCGATATAACAGGTATGAATGGGAAAGTATCGGATTATGTACCAGGAGTGACTCAATATGATAGTGAATTAAAAGTAGAACAAGGAAAACTTGTATATACAGGATCAGATACAAAAAGATCACAAATAGTAGAGGAGATTATAGGAAAAACAAGTACAGTAGAAGTAGGTGGATTAAAGTATAACAAACCAAATCTATCGTATTTACCAAGCGCTACAACAAAAGTGGTAAAATGGGATGCTAGTAACGTAGAAACAGAGATGGAAATAACAGCAGCAGATAAAGATTCAAGCTGGTATGACTATGCACAAAAGAAATGGGCAAATATCTATACAAATAATAATGGAAATAAAGCGTATTGGGTATGGATACCAAGATATGCATACAAAATAGATAATCCTCACACAACAACAGCAGAGAAAATTAACATCAAGTTTTTAAGTGGAACAAGTAATGTAGCAAGTGATGGAAGTAGTATAGAAGGATATACAATACATCCAGCATTTACGTTTGGAGATACACAACTTTCAGGAATATGGGTAGCAAAGTATGAAGCAAGTAGTTCTGATTCAAATAAAGTAGACTCATCTGGAGCAAATTTTGGAGGAGGAAATACTACAGCCTTACAAGTAAGAGTATTACCAGATGTATATAGTTGGAGAAATATTCATACAGGAAACATGCAAACAGTAAGTATGAATATGACAAGTAGTAATGGAAGTGTGGGAACTAGCACTAACATAGATACACATCAAATGAAGAATATAGAATGGGGAGCAGTAGCATACCTATGCCAAAGTCAATATGGACAAGAACCATGGAATAACCCATACGGAGATTGGACAGCTGGATCATATAAGCTAAAAACAGGATATGCAGGAGCAAGCAAAGATAGTGGCGGATTAGTAGAAGGAAATGCAAATTTAGCAAAATATAACACAACTAAGGGAGTAAAAGCAAGTACAACAGGAAATATAACTGGGGTATATGATATGTCAGGAGGAGCATATGAATATGTAGCATCTGTATTAAATAATGGAAATACATATATAGGAACATATATGAAAGCAGAGCATGTACAAAGTAACAAAGTAAAAACAGAATATGTGAAATATTATGATGTATATGAACCAGGAGACGAAGAAAAAGAAGGCGGAGCGTATTACGGACAAGGAGGAGTAAATCTTTGGAATTCAGGAAATGCGGAGTCACAAAATATCATTAGAAAAAGATTAGCAGCAGCAACGTATGCAAATTTTGCAAGCAAAAAAGGTGATGCACTATGGGAAACATCAAATGGAAATAGTTATTATGGAAAATATACCTCAGGAACAGAAGACTGGGCATGGTTACAAGATACATCAAGAGATTCAGCAAGTGGCAGTCAGTATACCAGAGGATGGAATGCAGATTACATGCTAGTCGGTTATGCCTCTCTACCTTGCCTGTTACGTGGTAGCCATTTCGGCGTCGGTTCTTATGCGGGTGTGTTTGCGGCTACTTCGACCTACGGTGGCAGTGACGTCAGTTTCGGGTTCCGTCCCGTTCTTGCCGTGGGGTTGGCACTTTAAGAAGAACAAAACCATTAAAAATTATATGAAATAAGAACAAAAAATGCTTCTTATGATAAAGTAACTAGGCTATTTGTCAATAGTTGGTGTGTAAATTTTAAAAAATGATAAGAGTAAGTAGTAAAGGAGAAGATTTTAAAGTCATATCCTTTACTCTGTCTAAAAATGTGCTGGAAATTAATTTTTCCGGCACATTTTGTGTTGTAATGGGTATAAAAGTAAGAAGTAATTTAATTTATTATTTATGTCATGAAACATTGTAATATTTCTGTAAAAATTAGCAAAAAAAGTTGACAAATCAATGTAATTCATATATAATGTTATGGTATCATATATCTTATGGTATAGTATAAGAAGGGAAGGTGAACTTAAAGTGCCTACATTTAGCCAATTAGTTAGAAAAGGTAGAGAAGATAAAAGTACAAAATCTAAATCACCAGCTTTACAAAGAGGATATAACTCAAGAAAAAAAGCTGCAACAAACCAATCTTCTCCACAAAAAAGAGGTGTTTGTACAGTTGTTAAAACACAAACTCCTAAAAAACCGAACTCAGCTCTTCGTAAAGTAGCCAGAGTAAAACTATCTAACACAATGGAAGTAACAGCTTATATTCCAGGAATTGGACACAATCTACAAGAACATAGTGTTGTTTTAATTAGAGGAGGAAGAGTAAAAGATCTTCCAGGTGTTCGTTACCACATTGTTAGAGGAGTGCTTGATACAGCAGGTGTTGCTAATCGTACACAAGCAAAATCAAAATATGGTGCAAAAAGAGCAAAGAAAAAATAGAGTTTTAAGTTAGGTGCTTAAGTTTAGAAATAGATGATAAACAAAAAGCCCTTACAAAAATTTTAAGTTTTTGAGTACCTATAAACTTAATATAAGTTTAAAATCGATATAAGGAGGGAAGAAAAGTGGCAAGAAAAGGACATATAGCAAAAAGAGATATTATGCCAGATCCAATGTATAATTCTAAAGTGATTACAAAGTTAATCAACAAAATTATGTGGGATGGTAAAAAAGTTACAGCTCAAAAAATCGTTTATGGAGCATTCAATACAGTTGCTGAAAAAACTGGAAGAGAAGCTCTAGATGCGTTCCAACAAGCATTAGAAAATGTCACACCAGCTCTTGAAGTTAAAGCAAGAAGAGTAGGTGGAGCAACATACCAAGTTCCAATGGAAGTAAGAGCCGAAAGAAAACAATCTCTTGCAATCAGATGGTTAGTTGAATGTGCTAGAAAAAGAAATGAACATAGCATGGAAGAAAAACTAGCTGGTGAAATTATGGATGCTATCAACGGTCAAGGTGGAGCATTCAAGAAAAAAGAAGACACGCATAGAATGGCAGAAGCGAACCGTGCATTTGCTCATTACAGATGGTAAAATTTATGCGAAGGAGGAAAATAAATGGCAGGTAGAGAATATCCTCTTGAGAGGACAAGAAATATCGGTATCATGGCACATATTGATGCTGGTAAAACTACTACTACTGAAAGAATACTATTTTATACAGGTAAAACTCATAAAATAGGTGAGACTCATGAAGGCGAAGCTACCATGGATTGGATGGCACAAGAGCAAGAAAGAGGTATCACAATCACTTCAGCTGCAACAACATGTTTTTGGAATAACAATAGAATTAACATCATTGATACTCCAGGACACGTTGACTTTACAATTGAAGTAGAAAGATCACTTAGAGTTTTAGACGGTTCAGTGACTGTACTTTGTGCAAAAGGTGGAGTTCAACCACAATCTGAAACTGTTTGGAGACAAGCAAATAAATATAGTGTACCAAGAATGGTATACGTCAATAAAATGGATATTACAGGTGCTGATTTCTATAATTGTGTAGAACAATTAAAAACAAGATTGCAAGCAAATGCAGTTCCAATCGCTTTACCTATTGGTAAAGAAGATACTTTTAAAGGTATTGTTGATTTACTTACAATGGAAGCGTTAGTACATTATGATGATCTTGGAAAAGATGTAAGACATGAAGCAATTCCAGATGATATGAAAGAATTGGCTGAAAAGTATAGAGTAGAGTTAATCGAACATATTGCTGAAACTGATGACGAGTTGATGGAAAAATATCTTGGTGGAGAAGAATTTACAGTGGAAGAAATGAAAGCTGGTATTAGAAAATCTACTATAGCAAACACAATGATTCCAGTAACTTGCGGAAGTTCATATAAAAACAAGTGTGTTCAAGAATTGCTTGACAATATTGTTGATTATATGCCAGCTCCACCTGATGTACCACATATTAAAGGTGTATTAGAAGATGGAACAGAAGAAGAAAGAATTTCTTCAGACGATCAACCATTTGCTGCACTTGCATTTAAAATCATGACAGATCCATATGTTGGTAAATTAACTTTCTTTAGAGTTTATTCTGGAACACTAGAAAGTGGTTCTTATGTATTAAACGCTAATAAAGGAAAAAAAGAAAGAATAGGAAGACTTATTCAAATGCATGCTAACAACAGACTAGATATTGATAAAGTTTACGCTGGTGATATCGCGTGTGCTGTTGGTTTAAAAGATGTTGTAACTGGAGATACAATTTGTGATGAAGATCACCCAATTGTTCTTGAATCTATTGAATTTCCAGATCCAGTTATTGATATTGCAATTGAACCAAAATCTAAAGCTGACTCTGAAAAAATGGGTATTGCTTTACAAAAGCTTGCAGAAGAAGATCCATCTTTTAAAACTTGGACTGATCAAGAAACTGGTCAAACTATCATAGCAGGTATGGGTGAACTTCACCTAGACGTACTAGTAGATAGAATGAAAAGAGAATTCAAGGTGGAAGCAAACGTTGGTAAACCACAAGTTGCTTATAAAGAAACAATTAAAAGGGCTGTTAGAGTCGAAGGTAAATTTATTAGACAATCAGGTGGTAGAGGACAATATGGTCATGTATGGCTAGAAGTTGAACCAAATGAAGCTGGTAAAGGTTATTCATTCGAATCAAAAATTGTTGGTGGTGTTGTTCCTAAAGAATACGTTAAACCAACAGACGAAGGTGTACAAGATGCACTTAAATCAGGTATATTAGCAGGTTATCCAGTTGTTGATGTTAAAGTAGCATTAGTTGATGGTTCTTACCATGATGTTGACTCTTCTGAAATGGCTTTCCACGTTGCTGGATCTATGGCATTTAAAGAAGCTTGTCGTCAAGGCGGAGCCGCACTACTTGAGCCAATCATGAGAGTAGATATCATTGTACCAGAAGAATATATGGGAGATGTTATCGGCGATGTAAACTCAAGACGTGGTAGAATGGAAGGTATGGATACAATACAAGGTACCACTACAATACATTCATTCGTTCCACTTTCAGAGATGTTTGGTTATGCTACAGATTTAAGATCTAAAACACAAGGTAGAGGAGTTTACTCTATGGAACCTTCTCATTATGAAGAAGTTCCAAAATCTGTTTTAGAGACTATCGTGGCTAGCAGAAAAAAATCTGAAGAATAATATGTTACGACAAGTAATATATTATAAAATAAACAAAAAACATAAAAAACATTTTAAGGTATTGCAAAATGCCTTAAAATGTAGTAGAATAGTATTTGCAAAGTAATGTCGCAAGACATTAAAATATGATTTAAGGAGGAATTTAAAAATGGCAAAAGCAAAGTTTGAAAGAAACAAACCACATGCTAATATTGGTACTATTGGTCACGTTGACCATGGTAAAACTACCCTTACAGCTGCTATAACAAAATATTGTAGCTTAACAGGTGGAGCAGAATTTAGAGATTATGCTCAAATCGATGGTGCTCCAGAAGAAAGAGCAAGAGGTATCACTATCTCTACATCTCACGTTGAATACGAAACAGCTAACAGACACTATGCACACGTTGACTGTCCAGGACACGCAGACTATGTAAAAAATATGATTACTGGTGCTGCACAAATGGATGGTGCAATTCTTGTTGTATCTGCTGCTGACGGTCCAATGCCTCAAACAAGAGAACACATTCTTCTTGCAAGACAAGTTGGCGTACCATATATCGTTGTTTTCATGAACAAATGTGATATGGTTGATGATCCAGAATTATTAGAATTAGTTGAAATGGATATAAGAGATCTATTATCAAAATACGATTTCCCAGGAGACACTACTCCAATTATTCAAGGATCAGCTTTAAAAGTACTAGAATGTACTTCTAAAGATCCTGAAGCTCCAGAATATAAATGTATCAAAGACTTATTAGAAGCAGTTGATAGTTATATTCCAAATCCAGAAAGAGATACAGATAAACCTTTCTTAATGCCAGTTGAAGATGTATTCACTATCACAGGTAGAGGTACAGTTGCTACAGGTAGAATTGAAAGAGGTATCTTAAAGATTTCTGAAGAAGTTGAACTTGTTGGTCTTTCTGAAGAGACAAGAAAAACAGTTGTAACTGGTATTGAAATGTTTAGAAAAGAACTTGCTCAAGCAGAAGCTGGTGATAACGCTGGTGTTCTTCTTAGAGGTGTTCAAAGAGAAGAAATTGAAAGAGGTCAAGTTATTGCTAAACCTGGTTCAATCAAACCTCATACAGCTTTTGAAGCAGAAGTGTATATACTAACTAAAGAAGAGGGCGGTAGACATACTCCATTCTTCAAAGGTTACAGACCACAATTCTATTTCAGAACAACTGACGTTACAGGTGTCATGGAAGAGTTAAAATCATCTGATGGTTCAGCTTTAGAAATGGTTATGCCTGGTGATAACGTAACAATGAAAATTAAACTTATCACACCTATCGCTATCGAAAAGGGATTAAAATTCGCTATTCGTGAAGGTGGTAGAACTGTTGGTGCTGGTTCAGTAGCTAATATCATTGGCTAATCTTAACTAGTCAAAGTTTAGAAATATTAAGATGAATATGCAAAATATGCGTATTCATCTTTTTTTTCATTACTAAATATGTTATACTATTTAGTAATAAATAAAGGATTTAAAAATGAAAAAAGAAAAGGTAATGAACATTGTTTTACTTATTCTAGTTTTATCTTGGATGTTAGTTGTCTTTTTACTATCCAATGAACCAAGTGAACAATCGGGTAAAACGAGTGGGAATACAATAAAAGCAGTTATTACAATATTTAATAAAGATATATCAAATTCAGAATTAGAAAGCTTAGTGGAAATATTACAACCAATAGCAAGAAAAATAGCACATTTTACACTTTACACATTTGGTGGCATAATCATCTATTCTTTCATTTGCCACTATTTTAAAACGAGAGTAAATAAAACATCATATCCTAGGGTTGCCAGTATACTAATCGGGTGCTTGTATTCTATCACAGATGAAATACATCAATTATTTATTCCGGGGAGAAGCGGCGAGTTTAGAGATGTGTGTATTGACACATTAGGAATAATATTAGGAGTAATGGCAATGCACCTGGTGAATAGATTTTTGAGTAAGTTAAAATATGGTAACAAATAGAACTTTTTATGTTAATAAAAATACATAAAAAGTGCTATTGTTATGTAAAAGTCGAAAGCAAAAAAATAGCAATAAAAGTGATATTTTGTTACTTTTTGCTTGCAAAAAGGGAGGTGATATTGTATAATGAAATGTATATACTAACTGATTTATTATGTTGTATATATAAAAGTATGGGTGAATAAAAATGTATAAAAAATATTTAAAGAGAGGATTTGATTTGCTAGCAAGTTTATTGCTATTTGTGATTACTCTACCAATTGTTATCATCACATGTTTTTTAACGATAGTATTCGATGGCTTTTCTAGTCCTATTTTTACCCAAAATAGAATAGGAAAAGATGAGAAAATCTTTAAAATATATAAGATTAGAACAATGGCAAGAGATAAGAATGGAGTAAATATTGTAACTAAATTAGGTAAAATATTACGAGCTACTAGTATTGATGAACTTCCGCAATTAGTGAATATTATAAAAGGCGAAATGAGTTTTATAGGGCCAAGACCTTGGATAGCAGAATATAGTAAATATTTTACGAAACAAGATAGAAGAAGATCAGAAGTTCTACCGGGTTTATCTGGTTGGGCACAAGTACAAGGAAGGAACGATATTACAGTAAAAGAAAAATTGAAAGCTGATACTTGGTATGTTGATCATATCTCATTTAAAACAGATTTCACTATTTTAACGAAGACTATTGGATTAGTATTTAAAAAAACAGGAGCGTCTATCTCTGAAAAAGGGATACAAGATGAACTGCAAGAATTAAAGAAAAATTACACACAATCTTTAGTAACTCAAATAGATGAGAGCGAAGCTGCTTCAGAAAAGGTTGTATAGTTAACAAGGAGATAGCATGAATAAAAAAGTATTATTTACTGCAACAGTAGATCCTCATATTTTACATTTCCATATTCCTTATTTAAAATTATTTAAGGAGAATGGTTATGAAGTATATGTAGCAACAAATGGTGAAGAAGAAATACCTTATTGTGATGTAAAACATAAGGTGAGCTTTGAAAGAAGCCCTTTAAAAGTAAATAATTTAAGAGCTATAAAACAACTAAAAAAAATAATCAACGAGGAAAAGTTTGAAATTATACATTGTCATACTCCAATGGGAAGTGTAGTAACTAGATTAGCCGCTATAAAGGCTAGAAAAAATGGGACTAGAGTGATTTATACTGCTCATGGGTTCCATTTTTACAAGGGTGCACCACTAATAAATTGGATTATGTTCTATCCAATTGAGAAAATACTTTCCTATGTTACAGATGACTTAATTACTATTAATCAAGAAGACTATGAATTGGCAAAAAAGAAATTTCATGCTAAAAATACTCATTATGTACCAGGTGTAGGTGTGAATCCTCAAAAATTTAATTTTGAAATGTCTGATAAAGAAAAACATAATTTAAGAGCAGAATTAAGTATAAAAGATGATGATATAGTCTTGATATATGTAGCAGAATTAAATAAAAATAAAAATCAAGGTATGGCAATTAATGCAATGAAAGCATTAATTAAAGAAGAAAAAAAATACAAACTTATATTTGTTGGAAAAGACTCATACGGTGGAATATATCAAAAACAAGTCAAAGAATATAATTTAGAAAAAAATATTAAATTTTTAGGCTATAGAAAAGATGTTCCACAATTAATGAAAATTTCGGATGTAGCAGTATCAACAAGTAAAAGAGAAGGCTTACCTGTTAACTTAATAGAAGCAAGTATGTGTGGATTACCAATTGTTGCAACAAATTGTAGGGGAAATAGAGATATTGTAAACAACTCAAAAAATGGTTATATTATTAATAATGGAGATATACAAAATATGTGTAAAAGCATTATTAGTATTACAAATAATATTGAAGAATATAAATCTAACGAAAATAAGTATAATTTAAATGATATCTTGATGAAAATTGAAAAAATATATAATTTTAATAATGATAATGAACCAATAAGAGTATTACATGTAATAAGAGCTATGAATATGGGTGGGGCAGAAACATTTATAATGAATTTATATAGAAATATTGACAGAGAAAAAATTCAATTTGACTTTTTAACTAGCAGAGAAGGATGTTATGATAAAGAAATAAAATTATTAGGCGGTAGGATTTATGAAATACCATATTTAACAGATAAAGGACAATTAGAATATATTAAAAATTTAAAAAAAATTTTTAAAACTCATCAAGAATATAAAATTGTACATTCTCATATAGATCAAGTATCTGGAATTATTTTGCAGACTGCTAAAAAATGCAATGTTCCAGTTCGTTTAGCACATAGCCACTCTACTTCTAATAACAATGGATTTATAGCAAAAATGTATAAAAAATATTTACAGAATAAAATAAACAAAAATGCAACAGAACTGTTAGCGTGTTCCGAAGAGTCAGCAAAGTGGCTTTATAAAAAAGAAGCTAATAGAGCAATTATAATTAATAATGGTATTGATATTTCTAAATTTAAATATTCTAATGAAAAAAGATGTGAATTAAGAAATGAATTAAACATACCTGAAGATTATATTGTGATAGGACATGTTGGTGGATTTAGAAAAGAAAAAAATCATGAGTTCTTATTAGAAATATTTAGTGAATATTTAAAAATGAATCCAAAATCTTATTTAGTTTTATTAGGTGATGGAATATTAAGAGAAAAAATAGAACAAAAAATGGAACAATTAAATATAAATAATAATGTAAAAATATTAGGGATTAAAAATAATAATTATGATTATTATAACATATTTGACGTTTTTGCATTTCCATCCATTTACGAAGGTGTACCTTTAACATTAATTGAGGCTATGAGTAATGGTTTGAAGGTGTTAGCCTCTAATAATATAACGAAAGATATTAATCGTAATAATTTAATAAGCTATATAGAATTAGAAAAAAAGGACGAATGGATAAAACAATTATCAGAAAGCTGTTTGAGAGAATGTATGGATATTTCTATTGATTTGGATGAATACAACATAAATAAAACTGTAGAAAAATATCAAAAGTTAATAGAGGAGAAGAGTAATGATTAGAATTCTGCATATTACAGGCACCATGAATATGGGTGGGCAAGAAACATTTATAATGAATTTATATAGAAATATTGATAGAAAAAAAATTCAATTTGACTTTGTCATACACTCAAATGAAAAAAATTTTTTTGAAGAAGAAATAAAAAAACTGGGTGGGAAAATATATAGGATTTCTCCAATATCTAAAAACCCTATTAAACATTGCATACAACTATATAAAATTATAAAAGAAAATAAGTATGAGATAATTCATCGTCATACAAATAGCTCTATTGTTTTTATGGACATGATAATTGCTAAAATAGCTCATGCTCAAAAAAGAATAATACATTCACATAGTTCTATTGGTAATTACAAATTCTTGCATTACATTTTTAGATTTCTATTAAACCAATTTTCTAATACAAAATTGGCTTGCAGTGACATTGCTGGTAAATGGTTATACGGAAGTAAAAAAGAATTTGTTATAGTACCTAATTCTATAGAAGTAGATAAGTTTAAATTCGATATCAGTAATAGAAAAAGAATAAGACAACATTATAATATAGATGGCAAAACTCTTCTTATTGGATATGTTGGAGCTTTTAGATACCAAAAAAACCATTGCTGGTTGATAGAAATGTTTAGTAAATATAAAATGGAAAATGCAAATGCAAAATTGATGCTTTGTGGTGATGGAGAATTAAAAAAAGAGATAGAAAAAAAGATAGAAAGTCTTGGTTTAAAGGAAGATGTTATTCTAACTGGTAATGTAAACAGTGAAGAATATTATAGCGCATTTGATGTATTTGTATTACCATCAATTCACGAAGGTCTTGGTATAGTATTAATTGAGGCACAAATATCTAATTTACCTTGTTTAGTAAGTACGGCAATACAAGATGAAGCAATAATAAGTGATAATTTAAATAAAATAGAATTAAATGAGCAAAAATGGATAGATGAATTAAAAAAATATGTTATACAAGAAAATAGAGAAGATCTAGAATGCTTTAAATATAATAAATATAATATTAATAGTCTAGTACAAATAATGTATGATATATATAGTATAAAAAATTAGAATAGAGGAAATTTATGAAAATGAATCTAATTAAAAAATTAAATATATGGGCTATATTAGTTCCAATTATATCGTTGGTTATTTTTGATTTAACATATTTTGTAGTATTAATTGTTAATTTATTTGATATTTTAGTGATTTTACTCAACATAAAGTATTACAAAAAAAACGAGAATAAAACTGGTATTAGTAGTAATATTATTTTATTATTTATAATATTTTCTATGTTATCTATCTTACTTGCATTATTTAGCTTAAATAGTATCCATATATTGCAAACAACATTATTAATAGTAGGAAATATTGGAATAGTAATGTTATTAATAATTAGTGACAAAGAAAGAGAATATACCATAAAAAAAGTGTTTGCTTATTTTCTATATATAGTTGTATTCTTATGCTTGTATGGCATTATCTTAAGAGTTTTTGGGAACCAATATATTACTGAAGTGTCAGCTAATGAGTATATTCAAAAATTATCTCTTGGAGGGATAAGTTTTACACAATCTGCTTGTGGAGACCCTACATTTGGATTTATGGTAGGTTCGCTTACGAACAATCCTAATACTCTTTCATATTTTTGCATTATAGCATTAGCAATAAAGTTATTTTATAAAAGCAATAAAAAGATTCATGGAGTTATTGAGTATATCGCCTTGATTATTGGATTATTTATATCTGGTTCAAGATTAGCTATCATTTTATTTCCAATTACTTTAATTTTGTTTTATATATATAAAAAAGTACAAAAAAAGGAAAATAGAATAATACCAATCATATTACTAGGTATGTTTGCAATAGGATGTTTTGCTTTACTCAATATAGATTATTTTACTAACAAAATAGATTTAAATGGCAGAGATATAACATGGACAGTAGCAATAGAAGAAATACAAAATGTAAACTTAATAGGTGGGGGATTAGGGTCAGATAATCAATTGATAAGTGAAAAGACTGGAATAGACGCGTCCATGCACAATTCATATCTTTCGTTTTTTGTTAATTATGGAATCATAATTTCTATAGGGTTTCTGTCATTCATTATAGTTACTTTGGTTACTAGGTTTAAAGTTGTATATTTGGAAAAAAATAAAGCTTTATGTTATATATTATTTATTTTAATGTTAATTATGGCATTATCAGAGTCAGTATTTTTTGTATATGGCTCATATCAATATTTATTTTTTTATATAATGTTTCATTTATATATAGTTAATAAGGAGAAAAAAGATGATAACAATATTTACACCAACATATAATAGAGAAAAATATGTGGAAAATATATATAAAAGTTTGATATGTCAAGAAGATAAGGGCTTCATTTGGCTTATTATAGATGATGGCTCTACAGATAATACTAAAAATATGATAGAAAAAATGCAGCAAAAAAAAGAAATTAAAATAGAATATTATTATCAAAAAAATCAAGGAAAACATATGGCATATAACAATGCAGTAACAAAATGTCATACAGAATATATGATTTGTTTAGATTCAGATGACATCTTATCATCTGATGCTATAAAAACTCTAAATGAAAATGTTAAAAACATTAGTGCAGATATATGGGCTTTAGTTGGACCTAGAGTACATGAAAATGGCGTATTAGAATCAAATTGGAATATCAAAAGTAATCAAAAAATTAAATTGCAAGATATATATCAGAAATGTAAATATATAGGTGAAACTTATTTATTGTTAAATATGAAAATAGTGAAAAACTTTTTGTTTCCAAAATTTGATGATGAAAAACTAGTTCCAGAAAATGTAATATATGATAAAATGGATGACAAATATTTTGTTATGACAATGGATAAAAAAATATATATTTCAGACTATCAAATAGATGGATATACCCAAAATGAGTTTAGAACATTTTATAACAGTATAAAAGGGACATGCTATTCGAATTTAATTAAAGCATCTTCTTGTAGTGCTAAATATAGTTATAAAATCAATGCCTATGCAAGGTATTTGGCTATAAAAAAGATATTTAAAGTTGAAGAGAGATTATTTGATGAAATAACTGTAGGAATTAGTATAAAAATTGGTTCTACACCTTTTGTAATTATACAATTAGTAAGGAATCTAATCAAAAAGAAAAAAATATTGAAATTAAAACAAGAAGGTAAAATATGATAAAAATTAAAAGGATAATAGCATTTATATTAGGAATTATAAAACTTATTTTTACATTTACTAAAAGTAAAACAATAGTGTATGATAAAGTTCAATCTGTTACAAAAGCAAAAACGGATAGGTTATCGATAATTCGTTTTGGAGATGGTGAATATAGAATGATTGCGAGGAAAAAGGATATACATTATCAAAAATATGAGCCAGAATTAAGGGAAGAAATGCTAAAAATCATACATGAATATGATAAAAGTAGCAATTATTTGATTTGTATTCCAAGAGCAGTTGTTGTTGAAAATGCTATTTGGTTTTTAAAACATCCTATTAAGTATTTTACACATTTTATAGATTTCAGATTTTATTTTAGATACTTTATGGATACTAAAGTTGAGTATGGTGATGCAATGATGTTTGCATCTGGAAATGAAGTATACTATAAGGAAATATGGAAAGATACAGATAATATTATATTTGTACATAATAGTGAAAAATGGGCAAATAACTTTGAAAGCAAATATAATAAAAAAACGGTATTTATTGAAGTCCCTAGCAAAAATTCATATAGCGAAATAGACGAAATAGAAAGAAATATATTGGAACAAATTGAAAAAATTGGAGACAATACTTATTCTATATTGATTTCTTCTGGCCCATCAGCTAAATGTCTTGTTTATAGATTAGCTAAAAAAGGGATAGTTGCTTATGATTGTGGACATTGTTGGGATGAACCATTAGTGTTTGTTGATTAAAGGAGTATTATGATAGGTAAAAAATATTTTATTAAGTTAAAAAATAAAAAAGTTAAATGCTATTCTAATGAAGTTTCCAAAGATGTTGTTTTAGGTAAGAATGTTATAATTGGAAAAAAAGTGAAGATAGGAAATAATGTTGTTATAGGAGAAAATTCTTATATTAATTATGAAACAATAATTGATTCAAACAGTAAAATTGGGAAGTTTTGTTCTATTGCTCCACAAGTATATATAGGGCCTGGTAATCATCCTTTATCTTATGTATCTACACATCCTTTTTTATATGATACTAACTGGTCTGAAAAATTAAAATGTAATGTCCAAAAACATGAGGAAATTTCCAAAGATACAATGATAGGTAATGATGTTTGGATTGGGACAAGAGCTATTATTTTAGCAGGAGTAAATGTATCAGATGGAAGTATAGTAGCTGCTGGTGCAGTGGTAACAAAAGATATACCTCCCTATAGTATTGTAGCGGGAATTCCTGCCAAAGTAATAGGATATAGATTTGAAGAAGAAATAATAGATAAAATAAAGGAAATCAAGTGGTGGGATTGGCCTGAAGAAAAATTAAGAAAAAATTATAATAATTTTTTTAAAATAGATGATATGTTAAATAATAAGGAGGACTAATTTGAAAAAAATAAGAATATCGACTCTAATAGGAGATTATAATTATGGAAATAGATTGCAAAATTATGCTTTAAGTAAAAAAATATCTGATATGGGGTTTGAAGTTAAAACTTTAAATTATAAATATACAAAAAAGAATGTTAAAGTTATCTTAAAGAATATGGCTAGAAATATATTAATAAACCTAAATATAGGTAGATTTAAAAGAGAAAAAAACTTCAAACAATTTAATAAAAATATACATTTCACTAAATCAATATATATAGACGATACTATAGATACAAGAAATGTTGATTATTTTATAACTGGCAGTGATCAAGTTTGGAATTATAACTTTGATACATTTTCTGATAGAGATTTTCTGTTATTTTCAGAGTATAGTAAAAATATATCTTATGCCGCAAGTTTTGGCTTTGATAAAGTTCCTTCAGATAAAATCACTAAATATCAAAAAGGTCTAACAAATATAAAATACATTTCAGTTAGAGAGACTAGTGGGGTTGGAATTGTAAAAGATATGGCAAATAGAGATAGCATAGTTGTTATAGACCCTACATTATTGTTAACTAAAAATGAATGGAGAAAATTAGAGAAAAAACCTACTAAACATTTATTAAAAGATTATATATTAGTACATATATTAGGTGATAGCAGTATTGATATTGAATTATTAAAAAAAGAACTAGGCTTGGATATCATTCAAATTAATAACAAAAATCAATCTTGTTATTATAATTGTGGACCTAGTGAATATTTATATTTGGTTAATAATGCTAAAATGATAATAACAGATTCTTATCATGCATGTATTTTTTCTATAATTTATAAAAAACCATTTTTTGTATATGATAGAATAGTTAATGGAAACATGTATATGCAATCAAGAATTGATACGTTATTAAAGTTATTTAGTCTTGAAAATCAAAAAATAAAAGATATTTCGGAAATCTTGAAAAGAAGTAATATATTTGAAATTGATACTTCAAGTTATGATGAAACATTAAGTAAAGAAAATATAAAAGCTACATTATTTTTAAATGAAGCGTTAAATATAAAATAAAAGGGAAGAAACAAAATGAAAAAAAATCAAATCAAATTAGGTGTGATATTGTCATATATCTCCTTATTTGTAACTAATATTGTAGGATTAGTGTATACACCAATTATGCTAAAATATATGGGACAATCAGAATATGGGTTATATTCTTTAGTAGCTTCTATTATTGGTTATTTAACCGTATTAGATTTGGGATTTGGCAATGCAATTATAGTTTACACTTCTAAATATATTGCTAGTGGCAAAAAAGAAGAAGAAAGTAAATTGCATGGAATGTTTTTAATTATATATACAATAATTGGAATAATAGCAGCTGTTATTGGCATAATATTATTTTTTAATATTGAAAATTTATTTGGAGCTACTATGACTTCATCTGAAATATCTAAAGCAAAAATAATGATGTTAATTTTAACATTTAATTTAGCAATTACATTTCCACTTAGTATATATGGTTCCATCCTTACTGCTCACGAAGAATTTATATACTCTAAAATAATTAATATTATAAGACAATTACTAAACCCTGTTATTATGATTCCTCTATTGCTTATGGGATATAAATCTATAGCAATGACTTTAGTAGTAACAATACTGAATATAGTATGCTTAGTAGCTAATGTTATATATTGTAATAAAAAGTTAAAAACTAAGATGATATATAAAAAGCCAAATAAATCATTGTTGAAAGAAATTTTTGGCTATTCGGCTTTTGTATTTTTATGTATTATAGTTGATAAAGCAAATTGGAGTGTAGATCAATTTATATTAGGCTCTGTTGTTGGCACAATAGCAGTAGCTATATATACCGTAGCATCTCAAATAAATAATATATATTTATCATTTTCTAACTCAATTAGTGGAGTTTTAATACCTAAAGTGACTAAAATGATAGAGAATAAATCTTCTGATAAAGAAGTATCGGATATCTTTATAAAAACAGGAAGATTACAAATGTTAGTAATGGGACTAGTAATGACTGGATTTATCATATTTGGTAAAGAGTTTATTTACTTGTGGGCAGGTAAGGATTATGGTACATCTTATTTGATAGCATGTATATTAATGTTACCAGTTACAATACCATTAATACAAAATTTAGGTATAGCAATATTACAAGCTAAAAATATGATTAAGTTTAGAAGTTTAGTTTATGCAGGGATTGCAATTCTTAATATTTTAGCGAGCATACCACTTGCTAAATTATATGGTGGTGTTGGCTCTGCTATAGGTACGGCAATATCTTTAATTATAGGTAATGGAATTATAATGAATATATACTACTATAAAAAAGCAAAAATTGATATTCCTAGATTTTGGAAAAATATTATAAGAATGTTAATACCTATTTGTGTTATATTTTTTATAGGATATATTTTAAATGTTAACAATACAATATATTCGTGGTCATATTTAATTTTAAAAGTAGTAATCTATGCATTCATATATTTTGTGACTGTATATTTATTCTCGATGAATGGATATGAAAAAAATATAGTAATGAAACCTATGTTAAAAATAAAAGAAAAGATTATGAAAGGTAGGTAGAAATTTGATTAAAATTACTCAAAAAGGTCAATGCTCGGGATGTTTTGCTTGCTATAATAAATGCCCAGTAAATGCAATATCTATGTTAGAAGATAATGAGGGGTTTAAATATCCAATAGTCAATAAGGATAAATGTATCAAATGTGGATTATGTGTAAAATGTTGCCCACAAATAAATGATTTTGAAAATAATGAAAGATTTGAACCAACAATATATGCTGCTTGGAGTCTAGATGAAAAAAATAGAGAAGACAGTTCTTCGGGTGGGATATTCTCCGAAATTGCTAAGGTAATTATACAAAAAGAAGGCGCAGTTGTAGGGGCAGGCTATGATAACGAGTTTAATGTTGTTCATAAAATAATATATAATATAGATGAGTTACCAATGCTAAAAGGTTCAAAATATGTTCAGAGTAATATAAAGGATATATTTAAGAAAGTAAAAAGTATATTAGATGATAATAGATATTTGTTATTCGTTGGAACACCATGTCAAGTAGCTGGGTTATATGCATATTTAGATAATAAAAATTATGAGAAATTAATAACAGCAGACTTAATTTGTCATGGAGTACCTTCGCCAAAAGTATATAGAATGTATTTAAATACGATAAAAGAGAAATTTAACTCACAAGTTCAAGATATAAGATTCAGGAATAAAAAAGATGGATGGAAAAAGCACTCTATAGAAATTAAATTTAAAGATAATAGCACGTATTTTAAAAATGCAAAAAATGATGCTTTTATGAAAGGATTTTTAAGCAATATATATT
Source organism: Clostridia bacterium (assembly GCA_028692955.1). Taxonomy (GTDB): domain Bacteria; phylum Bacillota; class Clostridia; order TANB77; family CAG-465; genus CAG-465. Next base: position 15,160 of record JAQUWH010000010.1, on the reverse strand, counting down.
TAAGATCATCTTGTCATAGTTGTAAATTTGCAACAATACCTAGAGTTGCCGATATTACTTTAGGTGATTACTGGGGTATTGGAAATACAAATCCACAACTAGACAATGATAAAGGAACTTCAGAAATATTAGTAAATTCAAGTAAAGGTAAAGAGATAATCACAGAAATTTATAAATATACAGAATTTCATTTAACAAGTGTAGAATTGGGCTTAAAAGCTAATCCATGTATATACAGTTCGGTAAAACCTAATGAATCAAGAGAAAAGTTTTTTAAAGATATAGATTCATTAAATTTCAATGAATTGGAAAAAAAATATTTTGCTGATCCAAAGTTTTTTGTTAAGCTAGTAAGAAAAATAAATATCGAACTTTTCAAAGTGAAAAACAAAATAAAATTGTCTATGAAAAAATAATAATATATAATTGTTAATATATTAAATATGAGGAGTTAAAATATGAAAGAAAGAATCAAATGGATTGATACTTTAAGAGCGTTTTCTATATTACTTATTGTTTTTGGGCATATAATAGGGTACTCCGATAAAATGCAAGGCATATATAAATATATATATTCCTTTCATGTGCCAATATTTTTTACAATAAGTGGATTTTTATTTTCATTAAAGCCAGTAGAAAGATATAAAGAATTTACTATAAAGAAATTAAAACGTATAATACTACCCTATTTTATATTTGGACTTCTTTTCTTGATACCATATTTCATGCTAGGGAATACAGTCACTAATGAAATTAATCAAAATAGTTCCACTGGTTTTTTTAAAAGTATAATAGGAATTATCTGGGGAAGTGGATATGATGATCTTTTAAAACAAAATGCGCCACTATGGTTTTTACCTTGCTTATTTATAATGTATCAATTATTTTATTTTATAAATAAGATAAAGAATAAATTCACAAAAGAAAATATAAGAACTGAACTTATTGTGTTTTTAATATTATGTGTTACGGGATGTACTTTATATATTAACTTTAAGGATATCGCTCTACCATGGGGAATCATGCCAGCAATAACGTTGGGTATGTTTTTTGAATTAGGAATAATTTTAAAAATATTAATTAAGAAATTGAAAAAGAAAAAGGCATTAAGTAATATATTAATCCCATTATTAATAGTAAGTGGATATATCATATCACTCTTTAATACTACTGTATTATGCATGAATTGTAGTTTGGGAAATTATTTGTATTTTGCTTTATCAGCTAGTGCAACTATAATAGGAATATTTTTATTGTTTTCTAAATTTGGATCACAAAAATCATTTGAATATATTGGAAAAAATACTCTGGGAATATTAATATTTCATAAGCTATTTGTGTTAGTGTTTCAAACTAAGTTTGGCGTTATATCGGCACTATTGAATACTGGACCATTAATAATGCAAATACTTCTATCGTTCTTAATATTAGTTATTACAATAATATTGTGTAATATTATAATAAAGATAATAAATATTTTCTTTCCGGCTATGTTAGGAAATAAAAGAACAAAAATGTCGGGGTAATACGTACTAAATTGTTTAATTATGTTGATTTTATTTATTAAAAGTTATACAATTATAAATATAAAAATAATAAAATCAAAATATGGTAACCAAATTATGGTAAGGAGGAAAAAATGCAAGGAATAGATATTAAAAAAAAGAAGAAATGGCCGTTTGTGATGGCAATTATAGTAGCAATTATATTGATTATCGTGGGAATTGTGATATATTTTGTTTGGTCAAAACTTTCAAAAGTTAATTATGTTGATATTGATAAATCTGATTTAGACGTAAATAATGATATATATAAAGATGTAAAAGATGTTGTGACAGAAGAGGAGTTTAAAGAAATTACGAGCTTTGTATTATTTGGAATTGATTCTAAAGATATGAATAATATAAATGCTGGAAGATCTGATACTATAATCGTAGCATCAATTAATCCCAAAAATAATAGTATTAAATTAATTAGTATACCAAGAGATACCTATGTTACTGTTCCAGGATATGGTAAAACAAAGATCAATCATGCATATGCTTATGGTGGTGAGCAACTTAGTATTAAAACAATAAATAACAATTTTGGTCTTAACATAACGGAGTATACTACTATTGACTTTACTGGGCTTATTAATATTATTAATGACGTTGGAGGAATTAAATTAAAGATCACAGAAGAAGAAATGAATTATGTAAACAAATACTCTTATGAATCATATAATATGACTGGAAATAAGAAAGCGTTGCTCACTGATTATGGAGAGGTTACTTTAACAGGAGAACAGGCGCTTACCCATTCTAGAAATAGAACGGTGGGAAATGACTTTATAAGAGCGGGTCGTCAAAGACAGGTATTAGAAGCATTATTTGCTAAAATTGCAACATTAGATAAAACAAAGATACTAGGACTTGTAGATGAATTTTTAGGTCAAGTGAAAACGAATATAGATGTTACAAAATATATGGGACTTCTTACTAATGTATTAACTAATAATAGTAAATACTTTAATAATGTCATATCAGTACAAATACCTAGTACAGATTATGCAAGTGGAAAAATGATTGATGGCATATATTACTTTGTAAGTGATTTAGAAAAATCAAAACAAGAGATGTATAGTTATATATATGAAAAATAATATTATGTTAATCTGAAGCGATTGCAAAGATACAAGTGTACAATAGTATATTTGTATCTTTTCTATTTGAATACTTGTATAATTTTATTAAGTATGGTATAATTATATAAATTTTGATTGAATTTGGAGGAAAAATGGAAGAGTTAAATATAAAAGAATTATTTTATCAATTATGGAAAAAGAAATTTTTTATTATCATTATTGTGGTAGTAGGAATTGCTGTTGGTATGCTATATTCGTCTTTTGTTGTTAAACCGTTATATAAATCGGTAACAACACTGGTACTGTCAAAAGCAACGCAGGATAATGGTTCTATCTCTTCTGGATCAATTACTCAAACAGATGTTACTTTAAATCAAAAATTGGTCTCAACTTATAGCGAGATTATGAAAAGTAGAACGGTTGCAAAACAGGTTATAGAAAAATTAAAATTAAATTTAACCGAAGAAGAACTAATTGGAAAGATTAATGTACAATCAAAAAAAGATACTGAATTACTTGAAATTTCTATTTCAAATGAAGATCCAAAAATAGCTTCTGATATTGCGAATACTTTAGCAGAAGTGTTTACAGATAAAGTAAAAGAAGTATATAAAATTGAAAATGTATCAATTATTGATAAAGCAGAGATTAGTATCAAACCATATAATATTAATTTAACAAAAACAGTTGCAATATTTGCAATTGGAGCTTTATTTGTAGCTTGTTTTGTTGTATTTGTCGGAGTGTATTTTAATAATACTATTAAAAGTCCAGAAGAAGTTGAAAAATTATTGGGATTACCTGTTCTTGCAGTAATACCTAAATATAAAGCGTAAGGAGAGAAAGTGTCAATGAGTAAAGAATTAATCGTACATGAATCCCCAAAAGATCCAGTTTCTGAATCTATCAGATTATTAAGAACGAATCTTACTTTTATGTGTGGTAAAAAGAAAAATCAAGTATTGCTAGTGACTAGTGTTGCACCAGGAGATGGTAAAAGTTGGGTTTCTGCTAATTTAGCAGTAGCATATGCTCAAACTGGTAAAAAAGTGCTATTAGTAGACTCTGATTTAAGAAAAGGTAGACTTCATAGAATATTTAGTAGATTTAACACTAGAGGATTTTCTGACTTTTTACAAAGCACTATTGGCGAAGAAGAGAATTTAGAGTATCAAGCAGATGCTTTAATGAAATCAATTACTACTACTGAAATCAAAAATTTATTTTTAGTACCATGTGGAAAAGTTCCACCTAATCCTTCAGAATTATTAGGGTGTGAAGGTATGGATAACTTTTTACAAATAGTAAAACAGAATTTTGATATTATTATATTTGATACACCACCAGTGAGTATTGTTGCAGATAGTTTAATTATTTGTAAAAAAGTGGATTATACGATACTTGTTACTGCTTCTGAATCAACTAAAAAGGATATGCTTTTGGAGGCACAAAAGAATATTCAACAAGTTGGTGGGAAAATAGCGGGCGTAGTACTTAATAAAATGCCAATAGAAAAGAGAAAAGATTATACCAAATATTATTCACATTATGCAGAAGAAAAATAAAATAGTATGTAAAAATGAAAGAGGAATAAACAATGATTGATATGCATTGTCACATTATACCCAATATAGATGATGGTTCACAAAATATTACAGAAACGTTAGAAATGGCAAAAAAAGCATCTTGTCTTGGTTATACAGGTATCTATGCTACACCACATTATATAGAAAATAGACATGAGACGGATAAGATAGATATTAAAAATAGTGTGGCAGTATTAAATAAAATGTTAAAAGAGAAAAATATAAGTATCACCATATATGAAGGAAATGAAATTTATATTTGTAATGAATTATTAGAAATAGTAAGAGACCATAAAGTATGTACATTAGGTAAGTCAAAGTATATATTATTTGAGTTACCTTTTTCGGGTGAAGTATTAAATTTAAAGGAAATCATTTCTGAACTTTCTCATGTTGGGTATATACCTATTTTGGCACATCCTGAAAGATACGAATTTATTTCAAAGGATTATAAAAGAGTGCTTCCTTTCATTCAAGAAGGAGCTTTATTACAAATTAATTTAGCAAGTATTACGGGATATTATGGGAATAAACCAAAGAAATGTGTTGAGAAATTGCTGAAAAATAATTTAGTTCATTTTATCGGTACTGATGCACACGATAGTCATTCCATTTATGATATACACGAAAAGGCTTTAAAATTAATTACGAAGAAAACATCAGATAAAAAATTACATGAAATTTTAATTGATAATCCAAATAATGTACTAAAAGATAAATCCATTAATTAAATGCAAAATATCCAAAATTTTATTGAATAGAGGAGAAGGGAGAGTGTTTTATTATTCTTTTTGAAAATTAGGTTTATGCATTTGATATAACTTAAAAAGTGAGGGAAAATATATGAAAGATAAAAAGAATATTATAATTGGTGTCCTTGTCATATTGCTTATTTTAGCAATTGCGGCTTGTTTATTTGTTATTGTTATTAAAAAGAAAACGGATAATGGAGCCATAGAAAATTCGGGGAATAATCAAAATAATACGATTAATGAAAATAATCAAAATGACGTCAATCAAGAAACAAAACCAGATGTCAATAAACAGAAAATAGATGCTGTTTATGCAAAATTACCAGATGCAAATTGGTTAAGTAAAAGAGATATGAGTAAATCCGGTATATTTATTAAAGATGCAAAAATATATAGCAACGTTTCGGATAATAATGCAACAAGATCTGTAGAGATACCATTTACCTATGGTAATCCAAAATATGTGTTTGGGGTTATTGGAGGAGGCGCTTTATCTGAAATTATAGTAGTCACTGAATCGGGTGAGGCCTATAGTGCTCAAGTATCTAGATATGATGCTAGTGAAAACTTGGCTTGGGAAATAGAAGAAGGAAAGAAGCTTACATTTGATAAAGTTAATTTTTCTGCAAAAGTGGTTGATGTTATCACTTATGATCCAATACATTGGCAAATATATTTCTTATTAGAAAATGGAGATTTAGTAACAAAAGAAAATAAAACATACGAAGAAATAAATAAAAATCATATAGCAGTAATAGGTGGTTTGGGATTACGTGTGTATGTATGTGATGATGGAACAGTAGATTCGGAAAGAACAGATGGTAACTATATAAAAGTTCTAGATTCTCAAGGAAAGCAAGTTAAAATAAAAAAGATATTTAATGAAAATACTACTCGATATGAAGGAACGTCACATGATCATTTTTATGTTATAGATGAAAACGATAATTTATTGCATTTTTCTGACACTACATTAATGGTTGCAGGCGTATATTATGAAGCTGAAGGAAAGAAAGTTTCCGATATATCTTATGATTCAAGAATTTCCACTATAAAAGTTTTATTTAAAGATGGTACGTACATTACAATGAAGGACGTTGGTATCGTTTACGATTTTCAAAATAAAAAAGAGATACGATAGGCAATTATATAACATAGTAAAAAATAGGAAATAACTAGTTAGATATATTATTTAACTAGTTATTTTTTGACACAAAATGAAGATATAAAAAAGGTGTATATGTCAGTATTTGTAGAACGATTTTTCTTGACAAATGGATAAGACGAATATATAATAAGGTCGTAGTTATTATCATTTTATTTCTGTTAATTTTAATCATTTATTTTAAAATTTTTTTATAACCATATCTCTATAGTTCTATAGAATAAATTCATTAAAATTCTATCAATAGTATAAAATAGGATTATTTACAGTAAGTATCATATGCGAGGTGAGCAATGTCAAAAAAGAATATTTATTTAAAATATATATTAGCTCTTTTTATTATAATTTCTATTTTTTTCTTAATCTGTTATTTCTTTTTATTAAGTAAAGAAGCAAATTTATCTCATCAAAATAATTTCATTCTTTCAAAAAAAGTTATTGATTCAAAAGAATATTTAAATCCACTAAATTCTGGGGCAATTCCAAATCATATTTCAATTCGTCAATTTAATGATTCTATAATTGGTTATTTGAGTATACCAAAAATAGGATTATATAACGCACCAATTGAATGTGGCACTACTAGTCTTGTGTTATCAAGAGCGATTGGATTATTTTCACATAGTAATATATCGTATGGGAATATTTGTTTAGCAGCACATAATAGGAGCGATACGGTTGATTACTTTAATCAATTATGGATGTTGACAGCAGGAGACGAAATGATCATTAGAACTAAAGAAAAAATAAGTGCGTATATCGTGGTATTCTCTGATGAAATTTTAAATAGTGATTGGAGCTATTTGAAAAATACAGAAGAAGAGTGGATTACGTGTATAACTTGCATTAATAATAGACCAGATAAAAGATTATGTGTAAGAGCAATTAAAAATAAAGGAGGAAACAATTGAAAAAACAAAAAACAAGAAATCAATTTAAAAAAATAACAGCATTGATAGCTATTATGCTTATTGCTATGAATAGCTTTTCGATATTTGCATCTGAAATAGATGAAACTGATTTAGGAAAGTATAGAATATATTGTGCAGAAGATACAGAGCATTATATCAAATATAAAGATAAAATACAGATTAACTATGAATATTATTACTTAAACAGTAATAATGAAAGAATGCCCGCTTATTGCGTTAATTTAGGGGCAAATGGGCCAGAGACCAATGATGAATATTACGTAAATGTACAACAAGCGTTAGAAGATGAAATTGCAAGCAGTATATTATTAAATGGATATCCATATATTACGCCATATGAATTGGGATTGCCGAGTGATGCGCAAGCTTCTTATTGTACACAATTTGCTATTTGGGCTTATTTATCACATTTAGATTTAAATGAAATTACTGCTACAAAACCAGAATATGAAAATGTGGTCAAAGCAATTAAAAATATATATCATAATGGACTAGAAAACAAAAGTAATACAAATGGATTGATAAAAATACAAGTGGATGAATCAAAAATATACGATGATAATCCGAATTTTTATACCGTGAGAGTAAAATTAGATTATAACATGGAAAATGTATATAAAGATACTTTAACAGTTCATGGACTAGACAAATATGTGCTATTAGATACTAATACCAATATGCAAATATTTCCAGATGCCATGTATGGTATTAAAGATTTTACGATATTAGTACCAAGAGAGGATATTACAAAAGATACCTCTGTAACAATATCATTAGATTACGAAGCAAGAAATGCAAGTCTTATGTTTGGAGTTGCTCAAATTACTGGTATGCAGGATTTAGTTTTAATTAAAAATGTGAGAGAAGACAGAGTCGTTAGTAAAGATTTTAATATTAGCTATATTGAAAATCAATTCATTATAAAAAAAGTAGAAAAAGGAAATGAAAATGTCCCTATTGCAAATGTAACATTTAAATTATATGATGAACTTGGAAATGAATTAGGAGAATATGTTACTGATGAATATGGGATTATATCACTGGATTATCAAAAGGAACTTGGATTAACTGGTGGCGATAAAATTATAATAGAAGAAATTAGTGCTCCAAATCAATATTTTATTAATCCAGATCATAATAAAATAGAATGGATATTAAAATATAACGAAAAAAATGAGGTAATCATAGAAAATGAGAAATCAACTGGAACAATTCAAATAGTAAAAAAATCCCTTGATTATAATCCCTATAACAACGTTAAAGAAAATACACCGCTTAAAGATTGTGAGTTTGAAATATATAATCAAGAGATGAATTTAATAGAGAAAGTATTAACAGATAAAAATGGATGTGCCAATACAGGTAGATTAGAAATAGGTAATTATTATATCAAAGAAACAAAAACAAATGATTATTATATTTTAGATAATACGATATATGAGATTAATATTTTAGAGCATAATTCTACTAATAAAATTACACTGTATAACAAAAGTATGAAAAAAGAACTGCCAAAAACTGGTTTTTAAAATTAAAAAAGTTATTAGTTGAAGTTAAAAAATAACAATAATACACTTTCATTGAAAAATGGAAGTGTATTATTATTGAAAAATTCTGCTTTTATTTTCCAGCATTACATGATATAATTAGTAATATAATAATAAATGGAGGAAGAAAAAATGGATGAAATTGAAAAAGCACTTTTAGTTGCTGTGAATATAGATAATCAAAAATTTTTCTTAAATTCTGTTGAAGAATTAAGAAATTTAACCTATGCTTGTAACATGGATGTTTTAGATGTTGTAGTTCAAAATTTAGAAACTGCTAACAACTCGACATATATTAGAAAAGGAAAAGCAGATGAAGTAAAAAAACAAGCAAAAGATATGAATGCAGATTTAGTTATTTTTAACAATGAACTTTCCTCATCACAACTTCGAAATTTGCAAAAGGTGCTAGATTTGCCAATATTGGATAGAACAGGATTAATCTTACAAATTTTTTCTAAAAGAGCTCAAACAAAAGAGGCACAATTACAAGTAGAAGTTGCTAAATTACAATATATGTTACCAAGGTTAGTAGGATTACATTCTTCCTTGGGTAGACAAGGAAGTGGTGCAGGCCTTAGCAATAAAGGATCTGGAGAAAAGAAGTTAGAACTAGATCGTAGAAGAATTGAAGATAAAATAACAGAATTAAATAAAGAGTTAAAAAATATAGAAAATGAAAGAGATGTTCAAAGAAAACAAAGAAAGAAAACAGGGATACCACTTGTATCTTTAGCAGGGTATACAAATGCTGGCAAATCTACTTTGATGAATGCATTAGTAGACACCTATAAAAAAGATGAAAGTAAAAAAGTAGAAGAAAAAAATATGTTGTTTGCAACACTGGATACAGCTGTTAGAAATATCACTTTACCAGATAAAAAAGAATTTTTGTTATCTGATACGGTAGGATTCATTTCCGAACTACCACATAATCTTGTAAAAGCTTTTCGATCAACACTAGAAGAAATAAAACAAGCAGACTTAATATTAGAAGTGGTTGATTTTGCAGATGAGAATTATAAACAACATATTGAAGTAACCAATCAAACGTTAAAAGAACTAGGGGCGGATGAAATACCTTTAATTTATGTATATAATAAAGCAGATTTGGTACTAAAAGAATTGCCTAAACTAGAAGATCGTGCTATTTATATGTCAGCGTCAAATAAAATTGGCATTGAAGAACTTGTAGAAATAATTAAAAAAAATATATTTAAAGCTATTATTAAAACTAAATTCTTAATACCTTATGATAAATCTGATGTTGTGGCACATTTTAATGGTAATGCAACAATAAATAAAGTGGAATATGTTGAAGAAGGTACTATGCTTTTTGTAGAGTGTAAATTAGCAGATTATAACAAATATAAAGAATTTGAAAAAAAATAATAAAATAAAAGAGATAATTGGCTATTATCTCTTTTCTCGTTTGTAAACGAATAGGAATTTTAAGCAATGTATTGTAAATACGCTTAAATTATAATATAATAGTGTTAAGAATCCTGTTATTTTCTAGTGTCAAATGGCGAAAAAATCAACTTGTTTTGTAATAATTAGCTGCTATATAATAGGATGTTATGATGTCAAAAAATAGTTAATGAGGAGTAATAATGCAAAATTTAGAACAAAAAACAAATATTAATATCATTGGGGCGGGGCTTGCTGGTTGCGAGTGTGCCTATATTTTAGCAAAAAATGGAATAAAAGTGAAATTATATGAGATGAAACCAAAAGTAAAATCTAAAGCACATATGCTAGATACTTTTGCTGAACTAGTCTGCAGCAATTCACTAAAATCGGATGATATAACCAATGCATGCGGATTATTAAAAAAAGAAATGGAATTATTGGATAGTCTATTTGTAAAAGTAGCGCATCAAACAAGAATACCAGCTGGACAAGCGTTGGCTGTAGATAGAGAAAAGTTTTCTGAAGAAATAACAAAAGAAATAAAAACAAATAAAAATATTGAAATTATCTATGAACAAGTGGAAGATTTAAGTAAGTTAAATGGAATTATTGTAGTAGCAACGGGACCACTTACTAGTGAAGCATTACTTTGTCATATCCAAAAGTTAGTAGGTAGTGATAGTCTATACTTTTATGATGCTGCCGCCCCTATTATTGAAGCGGATTCTATTGATATGAACGTAGGATATATCATGGATCGATATGGAAAAAGTGAAACTGGTGACTATATTAATTTACCGATGAATAAAGAGGAATACTTGGATTTCTATCATGAATTAATCAATGCGAAGACTGCCAATCGTCATGAATTTGATGATGTACAATTATTTGAAGGTTGTATGCCAATAGAGTATATGGCCAAAAGAGGAGAAAAAACATTAACATTCGGGCCATTGAAACCAATTGGGTTAGATAACCCAAAAACAGGGGAAAGAAATTATGCAGTTGTTCAATTAAGAGCAGAAAACGAAGCAAAAACATTATATAATATGGTGGGATTTCAGACAAGTTTATCATTTGGAGAACAAAAGAGAGTCTTTAGTATGATACCAGGTCTAAAAGAGGCAAGTTTTGTTAGATATGGAGTAATGCATAGAAATTCATATATCAATGGTGGTAAGCTTTTAAATAGAGACTTTTCTATGAAGAATAATGGTAATATATATTTTGCTGGGCAAATATCTGGAGTAGAAGGATATGTTGAATCAGCTGCGTCTGGATTAATGGTCGCCTATCATATTTTAAATCAATTAAAAGATAAAAAAATCGAATTTCCTAGCACAACTATGCTTGGATCCCTTTCAAAATATATTTCTACTGAAAACAAAAATTATCAACCTATGAATGCCAACTTTGGCATTATTGAACCATTAGAAGAAAAAATAAAAGATAAAAAAGAAAAATATACAAGACTTGCAACTAAATCAATAGCAGACATGGAAGAATTAAAAAAACAATTATAACCTAAAAGGGAGGTGGAACTGTGAGTAAAATTTATCTATTATACGGTGAAGAAAAGTATGATCTAAATAAAAAAGTGAAAAGCATTGAAAAGGAATTTGAAAATTTACAGGTAGGGCTTAACTTATTTTATATCACAAAAGAAAATATAGACGAATTAGATACCGTATCACAAGGTGTTACTTTTTTTGGTACTAAAAAACTAATTATTCTAAAAGAAACAGGGCTAAAATTTAACATTAATTTATTGGAAGAAAATGATGAGGATACTACCTATGTTATAATTGAAAATTCAGTAGATAAAAGACTTACTGAATACAAAAAGCTATCCAAAATAGCAGAATGCATTGAATATAAACATTTGGATCAAAATCAGATGGCTGACTATCTATACAATATGATAAAACGATATGGTCTTGTAATATCTTATGAAGATGCTGCCTATATGTGTAGTGTTTGTGGTGAAGATAAATCCAACAATATTAATGAATTACAAAAGATAGTCACCTATTTAAAAAAAGGAGATAGTGTCACAAAAGAAATCATTGATAAGATTTGTGCCAGAACATTAAATGCAAAAATATTTGATGTGTTAAACTTAATTGTAAATAAAAATAAAGAAAAAGCAATTAGTTTACTCAATGATTTGTTGGAACAAAGAGAACCAATTATTAAAATATATATCATGTTGTATAAACAAGTCTATCAAATGTATATCATTAAACAAGCAAAACAACATAATGTATTGGATGCTGCTAAATTATTTGGAATTCATCCTTTTGTATATAAAAATTTGGCTAGTAGTTCTGATAAATATACGCTAGAAAAGTTAAAGGAAATACTTCATTGTTTTGATGAATATGATGAGAAAACAAAATTAGGAGAAATGGATTTTGAGATAGGACTTAAAAAAATTATTTGTGCGATGTAACCCGAATAAAAAGAAAATAAAAGTCACCGATTTTACAATGTAATATCGGTGACTTGGTTTCAATCTGTTGTTGTGATATGAAAAAAATCAAAATTATCACTTACGTTTATGTAAGTAAAAGGAGTATTTTTGATAAATTCAGCTATTTCAGAAAGAATAGTCTCTTCATTTTCATGAGGAATATAACCTATATTTATCATTTCACTTAATATGTTTAATCCTTCTAGGTTTAAAGAAATAAGGTGATCTTTTGGATAGTTACTGGTTATATAGGTACTTAATTTACTAGAGTACTTATTATATGAATAAGGGGAGAGGAGATTTAACCTACAACCAAGAAAATCTCCAATTAAACGACTTTCACTAAAAGAATTCTTGCATGATTTGCAAATCAGTGCGTTATCAATCAATATCAAGGTGATGAGAGACCTGATTAACTCGCTCCGTGTTATCTTACCATCTTTTAAAATTTGCAATTCCATATTTATTAATCTCCTTTACAAAATTAATATTTTTTACCAGAAGTAGCATTTGCATGGCATGATTAACCTCCTTAATTAAGTGTGAATAATTTAATCTTATGTATGATAGTATATCATAAAATAATGAAAAAAACAAATTTTAATCAACAAGTATAAAATATTGGAAAATATTTCATACTATTGAGGAAGAGGTGTATGATTGATGAATAAAAAATATTTAAGCTTTAGAACCGATATGGCCGATGAACGTGTAGATACCTATAAAAGGGTACACAATTTAAGTGAAGTAGATGGTATTAAGGTGACATCAGATAATAAAAATGGCGTAATCACTACTGTAGTTGAAGTATTAAATGAAAATGGAGAAAAGGCAGTATTAAAGAAAATAGGTAAATATGTTACAATGGAAATATCGGATATGAATTATCTAGACGAGAATGAAAAAGAAGATGTAAAGAAACAAGTATCGTCTGTTATCAAGGAATTAATTGGAGAAAATAAAAAAAAGACTATCATGGTAGTAGGACTTGGAAATATTGCTGTGACTCCCGATGCACTTGGACCAAAAGTTGTGAAAAATATTGATATCACAAGGCATTTAATTAAATTTGCTAAAGAACTAGTAGACCAAGATACAAGAGAAGTTAGTGCGATATCACCTGGTGTTTTAGGAACAACAGGGATAGAAACATCTGAAATTATTCATTCTGTCACAGAAAAAACAAAACCTGAAATGCTAATTGTAATAGATAGTTTAGCATCTGGCAGTATCCATAGAATTGGAAATACAATACAGTTTAGTAATACTGGTATTACACCTGGTGAAGGAGTGAGAAATAAAAGAGAAGAATTAAACGAGGAAACCCTGGGAATACCAGTTATTGCAGTTGGAGTACCAACAGTAGTAGATATGGCTACTATTACAAATGAAGCAATAGATAAAATGATAGATAACGCAAAAAATGAATTAGACAATGAAGGAAATAAAGAGATGCTGAAAGTATTTGAGGCATTAGAACAGGATACTAGATATGATATGATTGCTAACGTATTAAATACACAAAATTATATTGTTACACCAAAAGAAATAGATGACGTAATAGATAGTGTGGCAGATATTATATCTGGTGGTATTAATTTAGCGATGTAAGAAAAAGTGTTTAGAAAAATTAATTTCTAAACATTTTTTATATAACGCCCCTCCTAAAATACAAAATAAAAATAATATATTTTCAATAATATTGTATTAAAATAGCAAAAAGATGTTGAAGTATGAATATCATGATTTTTTCCTTGATTTTTTGTGCCATTTGATATAAAATAGATAGCATCAAAGAGATGGGGGAATCAGTATGAAAAAAAGTAAGAATCGTTATGCTATAAAATCAATTTGTTTTATATGCCTAATATTTTTTTCATTTATCATATTTAAAAACAATGTATTTGCAGAGGAAAATGTAGATGCCAATACCAATAAGGTGGAAGACACAAAAATTAGTAATATATTTGATATAGATGCAAGCGCAAATGCCTACAAATTTAGTGAAAAGAAGCCACCAAGAGGACCATTTATTCGTTATATGGCTGAAAGAGTTATTGTAGATAGAGAATTATCAGGTATGGGGACTATTATATCAAATAAAACAATTGATGTAATAGCACCAACGACTGGGATACAGGTTTTATTTGGAACCGATACTGTTAGAATCAACTCTGATATGGAATATGCTGTCGTTTTTTCTAGTACAAATGTAATAGTGGAAGGGAACATTACCAAAGATTTAATTGTATTTTCAGGTGGTAAATTAACAATTGGTGAAAATGCAAAAATAGCGGGGGATGTCATATTCTATGGAAATAATGCTGAAATTAAAGGCACTATTCAAGGAAATATGATAGGCGCAGTACAAAATTTAACATTAGCAGGAACAATAGAAAAAGATTTGAGAGTAAAAGTAAGTAATGTTGAATTAGTCGATGGAAATAAAGTAAATGGAAATATATTTTTCATGACATATAATCAAAATTTAGCAGTTAAGGATACCTATCCTAACGCAGAAGTAAAAGTATATGAACAAAAAACAACTATATTAGATTTTAATACGATACTAGCAGGGATTACAACAAGTTTATTGTTCACTTTATTATACTTATTAGTAGAGAAAATATCAAAAGGAAAGACATTCTCAAAAATGATTACTAAAA
>JAQUWH010000019.1 GCA_028692955.1 Clostridia bacterium | reverse complement strand
GTCACTCCTGGTACATAATCCGATACTTTTCCATTCATACTTGTTATATCGAATGTTCCGTCATTTTTTGCAAGTTCATTTAAAGCGTAGAGATTTATTTGCTCGTGAATACTTGCTACATCATTTCTAAAGATTGCCTCTTTTGCATTCTCTACTGGGTTATTGTTATTTAATGTCAGTATTACTGCAGCTGCTAATACGATTATTACGATTATCGTTATAACTAACGTGATGAGACTGATACCTCTCTTTGCATTTTCCTTTGCTTTCATTCATCAATTCCTCCGATTTATAAATTAAGTAATTATTTGTTTATACTTTTAAAAAGATACTATAACTATAATAAAAGTACCAGAGTATAGTATAACTCTTAAAGTGTATCTCCTACAATAAGCACCGGGCGAAAACCGCCGCTCGCATTAGCGTTTCCGTTGTCCGAATTAGATGCAAACACACCGGCACCCGAACCGTTGTAGACATCGCCACCACGGACGAACCAAGGAAGATACGCATGACCTACTAGCATATAATCACTATTCCATCCTCTTGCCAGTTGACTTCCACTTGCCGAATCCCTTTCTGTATCTTGAAGCCATTGCCAGTCTCCAGTTCCTGCTGTATATCTCCCATAATAACTATGTCCATTAGTTGTCTCCCATAAGGCCTCTCCTTTTCTACTTTTGAAGTTTTGATATATTGCTGCAGTGATTCTTTTTCTAATGATATTTTGTGATTCTGCATTTCCTGAGTTCCAAAGAGTCACTCCTCCTGGACCATAATATGCTCCACCTTCTTTTTCTTCTTCTCCTGGTGTATAAATGTCATAATACTTTTTGTATTCATCTTTTACTTTGTAGTTTTGTATATGTCCTGATTTTCCAAATCCTATATTTGAACTTCCATTATCTATTAATGATGCTGTATATTCCCATGCTCCACCTGACATATCGTATACACCAGTTATGTTTCCTGTTGTACTTGCTTTCACTCCATTTACCGTATTATATTTTGATAAATTTGCATGTCCTTCCTTTAGTGCTCCACTATCTTTACTTTCTCCTGCATATCCAGTCTTCAATTTATATGACCCTGCTGTCCAATCTCCATATGGATTATTCCATGGTTCTTCACCATATATACTTTGGCATAAATATGCTACTGCTCCCCACTCAATATTTTTCATTTGATGTGTATCTGTATTACTATCTGTTCCTACACTTCCATTATTACTTGTCATATTCATACTAACTGTTTGCATATTTCCTATTGCTATATTTCTCCAGCTATATACATCCGGTAATACTCTTACTTGTAAATCCGTAGTATTTCCTCCTCCTGTATATCCTGATGAGTCTACTTTATTTGGTTCAGAACTACTTGCTTCATACTTTGCTACCCATATTCCACTTAACTGTGTTTCTCCAAATGTAAAAGCTGGATGTACAGTATATCCTTCTATACTGCTTCCATCACTTGCTACATTACTTGTTCCACTTAAGAATTTGATGTTGATTTTCTCTGCTGTTGTTGTATGAGGGTTATCTATCTTGTACGCATATCTTGGTATCCATACCCAGTATGCTTTGTTTCCATTATTATTTGTGTATATATTTGCCCATTTCTTATTTGCATAGTCATACCAGCTTGAATCTTTATCTGCTGCTGTTATTTCCATTTCACTTTCTACGTTACTTGCATCCCATTTTACTGCTTTTGTTGTAGCGCTTGGTAAATACGATAGATTTGGTTTGTTATACTTTAACCCACCTACTTCTACTGTACTTGTTTTTCCTACAATCTCCTCTACCATTTGTGCTCTTTTTGTATCTGATCCTGTATATACTAGTTTTCCTTGTTCTACTTTTAACTCACTATCATATTGAGTCACTCCTGGTATATAATCCGATACTTTTCCATTCATTGTTGTCATATCGAATGTTCCATTATTTTTTGCAAGTTCATTTAAGGCATATAAGTTTAATTGTTCGTGAATACTTGTCACATCACTTCTAAAAGTTGCCTCTTTTGCATTTTCTACTGGGTTATTGTTATTTAATGTCAGTATTACTGCAGCAGCTAATATGATGACAACTATAATTGTAATTACTAACGTTATTAAGCTAATCCCTTTCTTTTTCACTATCAATTCCTCCATTTTTACATTATTATATTCACTATTGTTTACATTTTTAATAGTTGTATTATATAACATATATTATTTATATTTTATCGTATACCACTTCTTTTTGCAACCATTTTGACACTTTTTTTGATTATAATTTATTCAATAATAACTATAATTGTTTATTATTTATTTTGCAATTTTTATATATAATTATTCAAATAACAAAAAAATACTTATTATTAATATTAACAATAAGTATTTTTAAATCTTTAATTCATTTATATTTTTATTTCAGTTGATAATACTTCAGAAAATTTGTTATCTTTGTATTCAATCACATCATATTTCATTTTAAACTCTTTTGTTTCCTGAATAATGATTTCATTCATGCCATCTTCATTTAAATCAGCAGTAAATCTAAAGCTATAGATAGGCCATTCTGGAGCATTTTTTAAATCTTTTGCAAAACTATATTTAATAACTGTAGTTTTTTTATTCATATCTTCATAAATAACGGCGCTATAACCACCATTTGACTTACCTACTTCACTTGTTACAAAAATTATTCTTCCTCTATGTTCCATATTTAATACAATATTATATATTTCAGTAATTTTAACACTGTTATTAAATAATGTTAAAAAGCCAAGTGATTTTTTTACAACATTAATATCATTCTCAGTAATATTAATCTGTTTTGTAGGAGCATTATTCATAATATTATTGTTTGTTGAGGCAATGGCAATAAATTCATCGTAAGTATTGGTGTTATCAGTTTTTGCATAGAGTGCTCCGGTCACTGCATCCTTTGTCATAGTTGTTAATTTAAATTTTCCTTTTTTACCCGTAAGATTATAAATATCTAAATCAATGGTAGAACTTTTTGTGTTATTTCTAAAATAATAGCTTTCACTTGCCACCCATTCTTTGTTGTAAACTGCTCCAACGACAAGATTGTTAATGATAATTGGAGTAGACTTTTCTACTACTTCATCCGATCTTTCTTTTGCCACATTACTTATTTTTTCAATGTTTACTTGTTTTTTTAAGCCAACAAACACTAACAAGGCAATACCTAATACTAATATAAGTAATAAGAAAGTTATCAGCACTTTAATCCATCTTTTCTTTTTTAACTCTGTTTTTGAATATGTTTTACTCATTAATAAACCCACTTTCCTGCATCCATTGAAAAAATGCAACCACAATATTTTTGCATATATATACTTAGCTCTCTTGCCATCTTCTGTCCTTCTCTAAAATGACTGGTATAATCTACATATCTAAACTCGATTCCATATTCAGACTGCAGTTTTTCTCCTATTTTTTTAATGACATCATGATTTTGATAAGGACTAATCGTTAATGTTGTTGATACAATATCAAAATCATTTTCTTTTGCATATTCAAAAACTTTTTTTAATCTGATATAATAGCAATATTCACAGCGCAATTGAAATTTTTTGTTTTCTCCTACTTGTTCCACAACATTCTTTACAAAATAATTTAAATCATATTCATCTTTTACTACATTTTTTACTTCTTTTAATTTACAAAATTCTATAAAAGCATTTTTTCTTCTTTCATATTCAACTTTTGGATGAATATTAGGGTTGTAAAAATAAGCAGTGTAGTCAACTGTTTCATAAGTACCATTATAATTCATTAAACCTTTTTCTTTGAGTTCATTTTCTATATATACAAAGCACGGTGCACAACAAGTATGCATCAATAATTTGCGCATGGTTACCTCCCCTTTCATATGATTTAATAACACAATGATTCGCTCATCATCTTATTCATATATATCAAATTGTTCTATTTCTCCTGTTTTTTGGTAATTGTTTTTTATGTATTCTCTTACCTTTTCCGGATTTTGCCAATTTCTAGGAGAATCATCATTTTTAATCAATATCACTCTATTTTCTTCTTTCTTTAATTGTTCAATTTGTCCTTGCTCACCTTTTGAACCTAAATTACCAATTAAAAACATATCATAGTTTTTATAATACTTGTCAATTGGTATTTGATAAAGCACAGCAGATGCATCTAAAATATAGACTGTTTTTTCTGTTGATTGAATATATTGGTCTACCTTATAAATATTGTCACTGAGTTCATCATCTATTCTAACGTATCGGTAACCATTAAATTTAGTATACTGTTTTGCAGTTTTTAGATAAGATAAATTTTCTTTTAAAGCAAAAATAACCAAAACAAACAATATCCCTATAAAAGTATATTTTAAATGATTAAAAAGGTAAAAGGTGTTTTTTGTATTTTGACATATCTCCCTAGCGATAAATAAATTTATCCCATAGATAGCTCCAATAAAAATTGGCATGCTACCAACAAGGAAGTGACTTGCATCTGCAATAGGAAACATCATAGTCATTTGAGCCAATCCATAAACGGTTATTAGCATCATCACTCTATTCTTTGTTGCAAAACTACTCAAACAAAGCATTATAATGCAAGCAGGAAAAAGGATAGTTAAAACTTTAATATACCATATACCGCTCTCTAATAACGATAGATAGGAAATATGATTTGAGAATGTTTGAATTCCTAAAATACAATAGTCTACAAAATCTTTCCATGCTCCGTTTGCTGCTATATATATTAAAATACTAATAATTGGTATTAAAGCTCCTATCAAGCGGTAAAAAACAATTTTAAAACAAATTTTTATGTCTTTTCTTTCTCTTATTTCTAAAATGAAATACCCAATTGTCATAACAAGAATTATTATTCCTGTACTTTGTTTTAATACAACACAAAGTCCTGCTAAAAAACCTATTATGATATCAAATACTGGGTAGGAAGTAAGTTTATCTACCTTTCGTCTTTTTTTCAATTCAAGATATAACATGATAAGTACAATCAGTAAAGTAGCAAAGTTATAATCCAAATAAAAGAATGACTGGAATACCAGGAAAAATACCATAATAGATAGCAGTCTAATATAAATATTAAGCTTTAATACTTTCAAAATATGGTAAGTTACAAACAAAATGCTTGTTCCAAGGAAAGCAGCTAAAATCCTACTAACTATTAATTGTTCTCCAAATATTTTCAAAAAACATGAAGCAATCATAGGCAATAGTGGCATTTGAATCATATTAAAATCAGAATATGGTATAAGTCCCTTTGCCATTTGTCTTGCAAAATTGAAATTCCAAATTTCATCTAAACTGTTTAAATTTCTTGTTACTATAACAGAAGAAACAACTATGAATATTACTAAAAAAAGCAAAGCATTTCTTAAAATACCTTTTGTGCGTTTTTTCATAATACCACACTTAATCTCATTTTTACCCTTCATACTCAATTCCTAAATGTTCATAAGCAAGTTTTGTCGCAAGACGTCCTCTTGGACTTCTTGAAAGAAAACCCATTTGCATTAAAAAAGGTTCATAATAGTCTTCAATGGTATCTCTATCCTCACCTATAGAGGCAGCAAGTGTACTTAATCCTACTGGCCCACCATTAAACTTGGTGATGATTGCCTTTAGCATTTGTCTATCCGTTTTATCCAGCCCTATTTCATCTATTTCAAGTTTTGAAAGTGCTCTCTTTGCAATATCATAATCAATATATTCTTTTCCTTCAAACTGTGCATAATCTCTTATTCTTTTTAGAAGCCTATTTGCAATTCTAGGTGTTCCTCTACATCTTGAGCCAAGTTCTAAAGATGCCTCTTCATCAATATCAATATTTAAAATACCAGAACTTCTTCTAATAATTTTTGCTAATTCTTTTTCATTATACATGTCTAATCTTTGAATAATGCCAAATCTATCTCTAAGTGGAGAAGACAAAGAACCTGCCTTTGTGGTAGCACCCACTAAAGTAAATTTAGGTAAATCAAGCCCAATTGATCTTGCTGCAGGACCTTTTCCGATCACAATATCAAGTCTAAAATCCTCCAACGCTGGATACAATACCTCTTCTACTACTTTATTAAGTCTATGGATTTCATCAATAAACAAAACATCATTTGGTTGCAAATTAGTCAGTATCGCTGCCAAATCACCAGCTTTTTCGATTGCTGGCCCTGATGTTATTTTTATATTACTCCCCATCTCGTTTGCAATAATCGTGGCAAGAGTCGTTTTACCTAATCCCGGTGGTCCATATAACAATACATGGTCAAGTGGCTCTCCTCTTTTTAGAGCAGAAGATATATATATTTTTAAATTTTCTTTTACTTTTTCTTGTCCAATATATTCAGAGATAGTATTTGGTCTTAATGATATTTCTTCAATTTCATTTTCTTCCTCTACATATTCTGGTGAAACAACTCTATCTTCAATCATTTTACGCCCCCAATTATTCTAATATATTCATTATATCAAACATAGGTTTTTAAGTCAATTGCAAAGCAACATATTTAAAAAAGAAAGATAAAGATATTCTATTATCCAATCCTTATACTAATTTATATCATTTTTGAAATATATTTTAATGTACTCTAATATATTTAAATAGAGGTGCAAAATGAAGTTTATCTATTTTAAGAAAAATACTATGATTACCTATCTATCTTTTATCGTTATATTAGGGATTGCTATTTACTCTACCTATATCATTACAAAAACAATATCCTATCACAAAATCGTAGAAGAAAATGAGGAAGAATCTATCTGCGATGAGGAAGAAATATGCGAAGATGTATCGCCAAGAAAAGAATTATTAATAAAACAATATCAAAACAAAAAACTCATAGCACTTACTTTTGATGACGGTCCAAGTAAATATACAGAGAATTTAGTAGATGAATTACAAAAAAGAAATGTTCCTGCTACCTTTTTTATTCTAGGTCAAAGTGCAGAAGACAGATTAGATACCTTAAAATTCGAATTAGATGCAGGAAATGAAATTGGCATTCATAGCTATACTCATAAATTATTTACCAAATTAAGTGAAACTGAAATATTAGAACAAATTGAGCATACAAGAAAAGTAATTAATAAAGTATCTGATAAGGAAATCCAATATATAAGAGTACCTTATGGTTCAAGGAATAAAAAAGTAGATAATGCACTTGAAAAAGGAAATCTTGTGGATGTACTTTGGAATGTAGACTCCAAAGATTGGAAATTTAAAAATACATCAAAAACATACAATTATGTATTAAAAAAAGTAAAGGGTAATGATATCATTTTAATGCACGATACTTTTAAAACAAGTGTAGAAGCGGCAATTAAAATAGTAGACAAATTATTATCAGAATGTTATACTTTCGTTACCGTATCAGAATTTTATGAAATAAAAGAGATTGTAACAAATCAATTAATGCAATAATAATGATACTTTTATGATTATTGCATATCATATAATGATAGGAAGTGATATTATTGTTAAAGAAAATAAACTGGAAGTCTTTCATCATATGTATCGTAATTCCACTAGTTATTGGATTCCTTGGCAATTTGCTGGGTGATATAACAAATAATTTCAACCAAATAGCAAAACCAGGTTTTACTCCGCCATCTATTGTATTCCCTATTGTTTGGAGTATATTATACATTTTAATGGGAATTTCAATCTATCTAATCAATCAATCAAATAGTGAAACCAAGAAAAAAGCTGTTACAATTTATACGATACAATTACTAGTGAATTTATTGTGGCCACTGTTTTTCTTTAAGTTTAAATTCTTTTTATTTAGCTTTTTGTGGTTATTAATTTTGATTGCTCTTGTCCTGTCAATGATATTTAAATTTTTAAAGATTAATAAGTTGGCAGCTTATTTGCAAATACCATATCTTTTATGGCTCGTATTTGCTGCCGTCTTAAATTACCAAGTTTATTTAATGAATTAGTAATAATAACACATCTCAAATCAAGGCAATTTAGAGATGTGTTATTATTTTTCCATTGATTATTAATTAACTCCAAGATATTCTTCCAGACATACACCTTTATTAAATACATCGGTAGCAATAGTCACGCCAAGGTATCGTATATGCCATGGCTCATATTGGTATCCAGTTATTGCTTCTTTTCCTTTAGGATATCTAATAATAAATCCATATTGGTGTGCATTTTCTGCTAACCATTTACCAGCAGCTGTTGTTCCATAATTATCATTAATAGAACCTACATCAAAGGCAAGTCCGGTTTGATGTTCAGACTGACCAGCTTTAGCTGAAAAAGTGGTTGCTATCTCCTCCCCATATTTTTTGACATAAGAAGCATACAAATTCACTTGTGTTTGATAAGATCGATAACCAGAAAGCAGTGGCATATTAAAGCCTAATGATGCCGCAGCTTTTTTTAATTCTTTGTACGCCTGGTAAGCTTCTGAATTAAGTCCTGGTGCGTAAGTATTTGGTAAAGAATATTTTTTATTGACAATTAATATACCATTGATACATGTTAAATCAATTGTTTCTGAGCCAGACGATATCCTCGTATTATCTTTTTTATCTACTACTGTCACACTAATTGTTTTTTCAATAATTGGCTCCATGACATTTTCGACTACAATCGTACACTTACCAGTTTTTTTACCAGTGATTTTCCCATTTTCTACGATTGCAATAGACTCATTCGAAGAACTCCATACTAATTCTTTATTAATAGAATTTTCTGGTATGGAATTGGCAATAACATTGTAACTATCACCCACTTCTACATTGACAGAGACTTTATTTAGCTTAATATCTTTCAAAACTTCTAGAACAGTTACCCCAATTCTCTCTTCTACATTTTCATTATGTACTTTGAGCATAATATCAGTTTGTCCAACAGATAAACCTTGAATTTTATTGTTTTCTACGATATTTGCTATGTTAGTGTCAGAATATTCAAAATAAATTTCGTGATTAGTAGCATTTTCTGGTTCTATTTTAATGCCTATTTCTTCACTACCGCCATTTTTAATATTGAATTCTCTATTTGAAACATTAACCGTAGAAACGGGTACATAGACAAGTAAAAATTCTTTATAATCATTCTTTGAAATATCAATTTCAACACTATCTGAGTTTATCTTATTGGCAGGATCGTATAAATAATATTTGCCATTTGAATAAGAATAAATATCAATATAATCATTGGTAAAAATAGTTCTATCTAGTTTTAACTTAATTGATTTTATCGCATCATCTCTTTTATCTATACGTATCGATATGTTATGATAGTTTTTAAATTCTTTTACACTCTTGTCCTCTACTTTTAAATTCATTTTAAAAGTAATTTTCTTTTTTATTTTTTTATTATCCACTTGATAAGAAAATTTTTTATTAGTAAAATAGATAGTTTTATCACAATTTTTGATATACTCTACTGTCTTGTCCCATAATTCTATAGTATCATTATAATATTCAATTTCTATCATCGACTCTTTACTATTAATAAGTTCGTTATATATTTTTTTATTTTTAGAATTATCCTCCACCATATGATAAATAATCATGGAAAGAACGATTATAACAAATAAAGCAAAAAATCTCTTAACCTTTTTTTGTGTTAAAAGTTTTTCTTGCTTTATTAATTGTACACTAGTTATTTTTTTATATGGTTTCTTTAGTTTCTTCTTCTTTTTCTTCATTATAAAACCTCTTAAAACTTACCCTATTATATCACAAATCTCAAGATTTTGCATGTGATATTGTCCGTTATTTATATAAATTGTATAGTTTACCGCGATTTGCTTATGTTGAATTGTGTATTTGAGTGTCATAATCACTACATTATCATTGATAATATCAAAATTATCAAGAATAGCTTTATCAAAAATAGGTGAATCTCCTCTCGTTGATATTAAAGCGAATTTTTGTACATCAGGATTGTAATAGGGATGTGAAGTTACATCCAAATTTTCTTTTCCAAAAAAATGATTGATGATTTTTGATAATAATACCGTTTCTACATATCCTTGAGGAATATATTCTGTGCCATTGCACCTATACAAAAAATTGTCTTCAACATCTAAAATTTGTGTAGCGTAGTTATCATAATTTTTGAGTATATATTGTACAGAAAAGTTAATCATACTTTCCTTCGTAAAGCCTTGATTTTCATCGTACACTTCTAATAAAATATCATCAATTTCTAATAAGTAATGATATAAATGCTGTTCATTGATATTAGATGAGTTAGATACGTAAATAGATTGATGTAATAAGGCTCCAAAAGATAACAAAACAATTAAGAGAATCACTAAACAGATACATAAACGACAGTTATATTTATTTTTTTTCATAGTACAATATACGAAAAAGTAATGAGGATTATGACATACAACTTACTTTAGCACAAAAATACGTAAAGAATATTTTAGAGATGGTAAAGGAGATGACTCCAATATCATCTCCTTTACTACTCTCTCTTATCATTTTTAGAATTTATACTCGAACTATTGACAAAGAACCGTGATATTTTAACTTTCACTCCAATTTCTTCTAGTAGCTAGCCAACTGCATCTTTTTTGTCAGTTCCTTCTTGCTTTTTATCTGTATTTTCTGTTGATGGTGTTTCTTTTGGTGGAATATAATATGTAATTTCTCCAATTAAATTATTATCTTTTACATAAAACGATATTTCATAATTTATTCTTTCTTC
>JAQUWH010000025.1 GCA_028692955.1 Clostridia bacterium | reverse complement strand
AAATACCAAAAGTAAGAATAGATAATAAATACCAACCTAAAAAACTTAAGTCAATTAAAAAAATGCGAAACTTATGTCCTGATGTTAATTCGTTTGATTTTGTAATGCATAGACTAGCAGATAATCCTAAATCCTTATTTGCAATATACATACTCATTGAATATGCATAAGTTTTGATAATGCCAGGTATGATTAGTAACAATGACCATAAGAAAATATATATACTCATTAAAAGTGAAATCACAAAACTTCTTACAGGTTCTTCACCATAAGTGGTTTTCAGAATTTCTTCTACTTCATAATTCTCATCTCTAGCAATTCGAATATACATTTTTTGTAATGCATAAGTGATTAATGCTCCTACCACAAATGATACAATGCCAATCAAGAAATAAATAAATGGATATCTTGCAGGAGATGTTGTAAAATCCGCATAGTCAATGACCGGTCCTGTAGCAGTTGAGATAGCAGTGATAATTGCATTGATTATTACAAAAATAAGCAGTGTAATAATCGGTTTTTGATACTTTGATGTAAGCAAAGCTATTGCTTTTTCTTTGTAGAAAGATGTTTTATTATTCATAATATTCTCCTATTCTCTATCAGTAAGTCTAGTTACTGTTTGTAGATTTTTATCAGATGTTTTAAAGATAAACCGCCAAGATAGAAAAATCCCAATACTAACAAAAAGAAGTGCAATAAAAATCTCAGAAAAAACGAGCATAAACCCACTAGAGTAAGATAACAGTATTGAAAGTGTAGTATTATTGGCAACTGCATATAAATACCAAATATAAATTTCAACTCCTAGTGTCACTAATACAGAAGTGATAATTACAATAAAAATCATGTACTTTCTTTTGGGTGCTTTCCCAAGTTTATACCCTAGAAATGAAAACAAAGGAATTATTGTATAGAAAACAAGGAATAGTTTTCCAGAAGAAAGTAAGGTGATGATTAAAGGAAGTGCGCCAATAAGTGAAAATATAAAAGTTAACATAACACTGAATGGTAATCTTCCTATCATAACACTCTCAAGATTATACTCTTTTAAGACTTCATTTGCATGAGTGTCTGCACAAGTAGGATGAATAAAAACGGCAGCGTTATTCCAAGCTTTGGACACAAGTGGCTCTCTCTTATCTGTTTTGCAAATCGCACATCGCTTCGATTGAATCATTTGGTGTTGTTTAAAAAAAGAAATACACTCTTGTAAGGTGAGTGATAATTCATTTCCATTTATGACATCATTTTTAATCACTGTTGATCTTAATGTGATTAAGAGTACATCATTTAGATATTGAAAAGTTGAAAGTTGAGAAATGGTATGCAACTCATGATTAACATCTTTTAGAATCGATTTTTCAAGCGGATGTTCAAAAGTAAAAGCAAGAAAGTAATAAGGTAAAAACTTTCCCCCAACTTTAACAATAGTGTATAGATAGCCTTCATATTCTCCTATAAAAGAAGAATGAAAAGATAAACGATTATTGGATTTAACTTCTTCCATTTGAACCCTCTTCTGTAATAAAAAACTTCTTCTTTATCACTTATGTACTATATGTATTATACATTAAAAATGAAGATATAACAATATTCCTTTTGTATATATAAGTTTTGATTATACATTACTTACCCTTTATTATATTTAAAGAGATCAATTAATAATTTAAAATATTAAAGTCTATGAGAATTATCTTATCCATTCTTAACACAACTTTTTTATAAAATCATTTCACATTTAGTTATTACAATCGATACTAATTTGTTTTTATCTTATTAAAAAAATATCAATATTGAAGGAAATTGTAAATAAAATACATTACTAATCCCACAAAATAGAGCAGGACAGAAAATGAATATTTTAATATAAGTATCGTTTTAATATTTTTATAATTAATCTTCCCAAGAAAATTTAGTAGGATAATCGCGAAAATTAGTGGGAAAAACGGCCAAATATAATCCATTTTCTAAAGAAAATTATAAAAGCAAATAAAGGATGCCATTGGAAGATATATAGAGATTGTCAAAGGTAAGTAAGCCGTAAATATTTTTCTTTCAGTAATTGTTGCTTTCAAGTAAAATTTCGCGTCATAAAAAACAGAAATAGCTAAAAATATTAATGGAATAATATAATCGCAATTCTAATAGGATTAATATGGTAATCTGTTCCAAATAGCTCATTGCATAGAAAAGGAATTATTATTACAGCTAAAACAACGCTAATTACATATGGTAAAACAATATAGGATTTTTTCATTTTTTTCTCTCCTCCAATTTTTTTATTTAACTGTTTCGAAATTATTTATAATAACTAACTAGTTCAATAAAAAAATTGGAGGAGAGAAATAATATTCTTCTAAATACTAATTTTCGTTTTCTAATAATATATATGCTATATTATCTAAAATAGCATACATTAGCATTTGATTTGTTGGAAATTCACCCGAAATAGATCCACTATATCCATTATGATATGCATCATAGGTAAATATTATCAAA
>JAQUWH010000024.1 GCA_028692955.1 Clostridia bacterium | reverse complement strand
GTTGGACTTGTACATTATTTCCTTTGAATATGCCTAGTGGCAAGTTCTCAATTGTTGTTATTACTATTCTACGTCTTAAAATACCTGTTGCATAAAGTAAAAATATAACTCCAAGTATTACTGTTATTAAAAGTAATATTATTAAAGAATCTCTTATCATTTGATTTTCTCCTTGCTAAAACACTATTGCTTAATATAATACAAAATTATATAATTATCCCCAATTTTATATTATATTTCATTTATATAAAATTGGGTATAGTTATTTTTAAAATACCTTTTTAATGAAATTTTTAGGATAAATAATGAGAAAATATGCTTAAAGCAAGGTATTAACACCATTTACATTGGCTTGTTCATCATCATCCATAGGAATAACAATACATTTTTTCCCGTCAATTATTTGCGATTTTATTTGAGTTACTTTTTGAGGCTTTACTTGAAGTACAATGCCATAGTTTGGAGTAGTATTGTTCTCAGATTCTATTTCAGAATCAGAAGTTGTTTCTAACTCTAAGTCAGAAGCTGATTCTAAATTAGTGATAGAATTTGTTTCTAACATGATATCAGTCTCTGAATTCAAAGTGGATTTGTTTTCTGTGCCTAATGTAACATCTTGTTTTGTTTTTTCTAGCTTATTTTGTAGTACTTGTACTTGTTTTTCAAGTCTTTGTTCTTTTTTTCTTTGTTCATTTGCTGCAAGTGCTTTTGTATCGATTAAATGTTCTACTACAGGAGGCGTGTCACCAAATTCCTCTGTATAGGATTTTTCGATTTTTGCAGTAATTTCTTCAGGAATCCCACTTTCAATTAGAATGTTAGAAATCGTATCATTAGTCAAGATTATAGGCTCAGCATTCTTATTATTGATAGTCTCATGTTCATCTACAATGTTATTAAGAGTTTCTTGAATTTCCATGAAGAAGTGATCAGATTTTTCCTCATCATTACCAATGGCATTACGAATAATAGTATTAAATGCTTCTTTTTGTTCAGTAGCAGTTTGTTTTGAAATACAGCCGAGTCCTTCTTCCATTAATTCCGGATGTGGGTCTTTTGCATTTTTGGTATAGTACATAATAGAATGAATATCAGTACTACGGTCTGTAAAAGCTGGAAAGACAAATCCAAGATTTGGAGGCTCAACTACCCAATCTCTAATACGTGCTCCAATTTTATTATCATCTTGGAAGTATCTAAGACCTGGTTTGGTAAGTGATACTGGACATATTGCACATAATAGGTATTCATATACTTCTTCTGATTCATCTAATTTTGCATTATCCGTAGTTTTCGTAATAACATCGTAAGCATCGTGAAAAATAAGTATTAGAAAATTACCTGTGCAGTCATAACTATCTATAATTAATTTATAGAAGCTATCAAGCAGAGCATCATCTTTTAACTTACTTTTTTTTAGTCCCATTAGAGAATGTTGTCTACCGCCTATATTTTCTTCATCAAGAGGAAAGTTAAGTTCTAGAAGATTATTTCCGATTGTCCCAGATAATGTTTTTCTTGCAATTTCTAAATATTTAAAAAATTCGTGCTCTTGTAGATTTAAAAAGGTTTCTTTAATATTTAAAACAATATTTTTTTGACCATCTACATAGCAACCACACATTTTGGTAAATGTACATTCGTCCTTTTTTAAACGTCTTTTTAATTCCAAGATATCTTTTTTTTTCATATATCGCCCTCTCATTTCATGAGTTTTTATTAGTCATAGTAAAGAATATGCTACATAATATAGTATAGTGTTCAATTAATAGCTCTGCAAGTAACTAAATGAAAAAATTACAATAATTCAATTAGAATTATATAAATCACAATTTCATCTTTAAAATTGTAATAGATACCATAATATTGAATAATAAGATAAGTTTATGATATAATCAATCGGTAAAAGTAAAAAAATAGAAAATAGGAAGTGATTATTAATTAGTTTGATAAAAATATAGCTAGATATTATTAAACGTATAAGGGAGGTATTCCAATATGGTATCAAGTAATTTATATACAATTTTAGTCGTCGATGATAATCCCAGCAATTTATTTACTGCAAGAGCCCTTATCGAAGAATACATAAATGCAAGTGTTGTTCTTGCAGATACTTCCACAAAGGCATTACATGAACTCATGAAACATTCAGTAGATTTAATTATATTAGATGTACATATGGAGAATGGAATGGATGGATTTGAACTCGCAAAAATAATAAAAAGTAGAAAAAAGACAGAACATATTCCAATTGTGTTTTTAACTGCAGCTTGTATAACTGAGGATTTTAAGAAAAAAGGTTTTGAAATAGGAGCAGTAGATTATCTTACTAAACCTATAGATGACTTTTTAATGATAAACAGAATAAATGTATATTTGAAACTTATTGAAAAAGAAAGAAAAATGAATATACGTCTTAAGGAGCAAGCTGAAGAATTAAAAAGAGCAAAAGATGTGGCAGAAGCAGCTAATGAGGCTAAAGATACTTTTCTTGCCAATATATCTCATGAACTTAGAACCCCTTTAAATGTTCTACTTGGAGCAA